>JBNMHR010000001.1:0-163762 GCA_050872865.1 Faecousia sp.
AAAAGGCTTTAGATATGTAGGTTGAATGGTATGCCGGGGGGGATTCTCAAGGGGGGATGGCTTGGAGTGGGAGCGAGACTTCAATGCCCCCCTTGAGCCGGCTTCTTATTGATTTTCTTGCCGGAACAAGAAAACCACCGTCGGAGGCGGCCACCTGTCAGAGATGATACCTGTTTGTAATAATCGGATTCCCGACAAGCATAGAATGAAACGCAATTCACAGATTATTAACTCGTGCAATTGTCTTGATGGCAGCGAAAATCTCCTTGCCTAACGCGCGAACCTATGGTAGAATAAGGTATTACTACCAATAAGCAAAGGAAGCGTAACATTTATGAGCGAAACGATACAGGAAACTCCCAAAAAGCGCATGCTTTCCGGCATTAAGCCCTCCGGGGATCTGACCCTGGGCAGCTACCTGGGGGCCGTAAAGAACTGGGCCGAGCGGGCGGAGGAATATGACTGCTTCTACTTTATGGCGGACCTCCATGCCATTACCGTCCGGCAGAACCCGGCGGACCTGCGGCGGCGGACCCTGGAGCAGCTGGCCCAGTACATCGCCTGCGGTCTGGACCCGGAAAAGAATACCCTGTTCATCCAGAGCCATGTGCACCAGCATGCCGAGCTGGGCTGGGTGCTGCAGTGCTACTCCATGTTCGGCGAACTGAGCCGCATGACCCAGTTCAAGGACAAGTCCGCCAAGAACGCGGATAACATCAACGGCGGCCTGTTCAGCTACCCCAGCCTGATGGCGGCGGATATTCTGCTGTACCAGCCGGACCTGGTGCCCGTAGGCGAGGATCAGAAGCAGCACGTGGAGCTGTGCCACACCATTGCCCGCCGGTTCAATGGCATTTACGGCGATGTGTTCAAAATGCCGGAGCCCTTTGTGCCCAAGGTCGGCGCCCGGATCATGAGCCTGACCAACCCCACCGCCAAGATGAGCAAGTCCGAAAACGAGGATACCGGCCGGGTCCTGCTGATGGATACCCCGGAGACCATCATGCGGCAGTTCAAGCGGGCCATTACGGACTCCGATACGGAAAACTGCGTCCGCTACGACAAAGAGAACAAGCCCGGTGTGGCGAACCTCATGACCATTTACTCTGCCGTTACCGGAAAGAGCTTCCAGGAAATTGAAGACGAGTTCGCCGGCAAGGGCTACGGTGCCTTTAAGCCCGCCGTAGGCGAAGCCGTGGTAGAGACCCTGCGGCCCATCCGGGAGGAGGCCACCCGGCTCATGAAGGACAAGGCCTACCTGGAAAAGGTATATAGAGACGGCGCCGAAAAGGCCTCCTATGTAGCCGAAAAGACCCTGCGGAAGGTTTATAAGAAGGTTGGCTTTGTAGCCCGATAAGATGAAAAGGATGCGTCTTTACCGGGCGCATCCTTTTATGACGATGGAAGAAGACAGGGGAGAGACCCATGCGGAAAAAATGGATCAAACAACATGAAGAGAACGAACAGGAGCTGGACTTACTCAGCGCCTATTACCCCGTAGACCGGCAGAAAAAGCTGGTGACGGCGTCCATTCGCGCGGACAGCATCGTGGAGCTTCTGGAGGAGCCTGACGCGCCGGGACTGCGGGGCCGGTTAAAAGAGGACTTTTTTGAAAGCTGCAAGAAGGTGATCTCTCAGTTCCCGGAGCCCTATCGCCTGAATGCGGAGATCACGGTAACGGATTGGGGCGGCCATACCCCCAGAGAATTTGCCAGAACGGTTCGGGACGCCATTGAAATGACCCAGAATACCAACCGGCTCCAGGGCCGCAGAGTGCAGTTCCTGTCGGCGATTTTTGTGATCGCCGGGTTCCTGGTGCTGGCCCTGATGCTCTGCGGGGAGCAGCTGGGCTGGTTTGGAGAGGGCCTTTCCTCCGACTTGTGGGAGCGGGGTATAGACACCTTGGGAACGGTGCTCATCTGGGAGGCGGCCGTTTTGGTGTTCCTGAACTCCTCGGAGCAGTCCGCCGTGGATCCGGAGGTCCAAAAGCGGATCGGAATGCTGACCTTCCTTGGGCCGGAGGGGAAAGTGCTTCTTCGGGTATCCAACGAGCAGCTCCTTCGCCACACCAACTGGGCTGCCCAGCTCAAGCGGATCGTCCGGGACTGTATGCTGGTTTCCAGCAGCGGCTTTGTGATCGCCGGCATCAACGGAATGATGTTCCTGTTCCAGGATGGGGAGCGGATCAGCGGCGCCCTGCGGATCGCCGTTGGGGTCATTATGGGTACGATCTCGCTGCTTCAGATTTTGGCAGGCGTAGGCGGCTTTTACCTGTTCTGGGGGAAGAAAAACAGGCTGACCACTTTTACAAAGGTATTTGCTTCCTGTATTCTGATTATTGTCCTCATGATGATGGTGTTTACCGCCGCCACCAGCAGCTTCTCCGGAATGCTGTGGATGGCCCTGTCCTGCTTCCTGGAACTGCTGTTTATCTTCTCCCTGTTCCTGGATGAGAAGATCTCCAGAATGGATCCACCCCAGATGGAAGAAGTGAAGGATTGACCCTGTCATAAAGAATAGGAGCCGCACCGGGCTTTCCTGGTGCGGCTCCTATATTTACTTTGCAGAAAGGTCTACGCTTCTTCTTAAAATGGAGTAGGCAGGTACCTTTTGGGGCAGCTGCATGAAAAATTCCATCTGGGGGGTCCGGGGCTCTTCCAGAGGTTCCCTCTCCGGGGTTTGCATCTGCCCGGCGGGGAAGGCAAAGGGACGGGTGTCCGGGCCCACGCATTCCAGGGCATCTCCCTTGCAGAATTTGTTCCGCAGGCTGCATCTGGCAAGGCCGTTTTCATCGCAGGATTCCACCATGGCCACGATCTGCCATTCCCGGATGTACCGGGAGTTGGCGGTGTACTGCCCCGGCTGGCCGTAGTAGAAGCCGGTGGAGTAGATGCGGTGGGAAATGTGCTCCACTTCATCCCGCCAAATGGGGTCCAGAGGCTTCCCCTGGGCAACAGCGTCGATGCAGTGCCGGTAGGCACCGGTGACGATGGCGGCGTAGTAGGCGGATTTGGCTCTTCCTTCCAGCTTGATGCAGTCCACACCGGCATTTTGCAAATCGTCCAGGTGGTCGATCATGCACATATCCCGGGAGTTCATAATGTAGGTACCCTTTTCGTCCTCAAAAACCGGGAAGTATTCCCCGGGCCGCTTTTCCTCCATCAGGGCGTACTGGTAGCGGCAGGGCTGGGCGCAGGCCCCTCGGTTGGAGTCCCGGCCCGTCATGTAGTTGCTCAGCAGGCACCGGCCGGAGTAGCTGACACACATAGCCCCGTGGCCAAAGGTCTCGATTTCCAGCTCCGGGGAGACCTTTTGCCGGATGGTGCGAATTTCCTCCAGGCTCAGCTCCCGGGCCAGAACCACCCGCTGGGCGCCCAGGTCGAACCAGGCCTGGGCGCATTCGTAGTTGGCAATGGACTGCTGGGTAGAAACGTGCCTTTGGCAGTGGGGGGCATATTTTCCGGCCAGGGTAAAGGCACCAAGGTCCGCCAGGATCAGGGCATCCACCCCGGCGGCATCCAGCTGCTCCAGGTATTCCGGCAGAGCGGCCACTTCATTGTTCCGGGGCATGGTGTTTACCGTCACATGGACCTTGACCCCGTGGTCATGAGCAAAGCGGACGGCCTGGGGCAGGGCCTCCGGGGAAAAATTCCCCGCGAAGCTCCGCATCCCAAAGCTGGTACCGGCCAGGTATACGGCATCGGCACCGTAGAGGATAGACATATTTAATTGTTCCATATCCCCGGCAGGAGACAGTAGTTCTATTTTTTTCATATCATCACCCAATGGAGGCCCGGAAGGCTTCGTGCTCCTGCAGCGTCCGGGAGAAGTGGTGAACGCCGGTATCCGGATCCAGTACATAGTAGTAGTAATCCGTATCCTGGGGCTCCAGAGCAGCCTTGATGCTGTTCAGGCCCGGGTTGGCAATGGGGTCCGGGGTCAGGCCGGTGTTCGTGTAGGTGTTGTAGGGGCTGTCGATCTGCAGGTCCGCCTGGGTCAGGTCGGTCTTGCCGTCCAGGGCGTAGACAATGGCGGCGTCGATGTTCAGGTAGGCGGGAGTTGTGCCCCAGGCAAACAGACGGTTGTAGATAACGGAAGCCACGGTGTAGCCTTCCTCGGCGCTGGCAGTTTCCTTTTCAATCAGAGAGGCCACGGTGATCACATCGGCCATGGTCATCTGGTGCTGGGCAATATAGTCTGCACCCCGTCCGTCCTTGCGCATCATTTCGCTGATGTGCTCGTTCAGAGTTACCAGTTCCTCCCGCAGGCTCTCATCTACCCGCTTGTCGAAGTTACTGAGCATTTTGCCCAGAACATTTGCGGGGGTATCATTGGTATAGAACTCGTAGGTATCCGGGAAGAGGTAGCCTTCCAGGCAGTATTTGTCGCCCCGGGTCAGCCCTTCCAGGAACCAGTAGTCGCCCAGTTCTCCGTTGGCGGCATAATCGGCCAGGGATTCCACGGTGCATACCCGCTTCTGCTGCAGCAGCTCAAAAATCTGGCGGCAGCTGTAGCCTTCGGGGATCATGACCGTTACCACAGTACGCTGAGAGCTGGGGGACATCATGTTCACCAGGGCGTGGTAGTCATACAGGGAATTCAGCTCCCAGATACCGGGCTGAATTTCCCCGTCATCCACGGCAAAGCTGCAATAGAGCTTAAAAAGGCCGGGATACCGGATGAGCCCCGCCCGCTGGAGCTTGTCAGCGATGGAATCAATGTCATCGGCAGCGGTAATGGTCAGGGTCACGGGGTTGTCCTCCCGGCCAAAGGCCAGTACATCCGCCGCGCAGACCCAGGCCATTCTGCCCAGGGTCACGCCAATGGCCACGGTAATGGCGATCCATACGACGGTGACCAGGATATTGGGAATGCCCCATAGGCCTTCGCCGGTCTTGTTTTTCGGCCGCCCCTTTTTGGCAGGGTGGGGCTTTAAGGGTGCCGCCGCCTCCTCCTTTTTGGGGGCATCAAACAGCTCCTGGAAATCCTGGTCCTCCTCGGTCAATTCCTTGGGTTCCTGTGCGGTTTCTGCCGGATCCGGCTCGTTCAAAAAGGCCAGGTCCGGGTCGTTTAAAAGGAAATCATCGGAAGAACTCCCGGTTTCCGGTTCTTCCGGTTTTTCCGGAGCTTCGGAGGCCGCCGGTTCGGCGGGGGCAGCAGGTTCTTCCGGCGTTTCCGGCAGGGTAAAGCCTTCGTCCAAGGGCGTTTCTGCCCCGGCAAAGTCCGGGTCTGCAGGCTCCTGGGGCTGGGATCCCTCCGAAAAAAGGGTTTCGTCCAAGGGGAGCCAGTCGGTATTTTCCGGTTCCTGGGGTGGCTCCTCCGGCTGGCGGTTCAGAAATCGGCCCTGGTAACCCTTGTTTTCTCCGGGCTGCTGGGCATCCTCCTTGGCCAGGAATTTAGGGCTGCCCGGCTCACGGGAAGGTGTATCGCTCATATGGTCTCCTTTCCTCAGCGGATGACGATCTGCTGGGCCACCTTCTCAGCGGCCTCCGGCCCCCGCAGGGCTTTGATGAGCTCCAGGGCGAAGGGAATGGCGCAGCCGGCAGAGGTGCCGGTGATCAGCTTCCCGTCCCGAACGGCGGCCACGCCGGGCACCATGTTGGCCTTCCCCATGCCGCCTTCGCAGCCGGGATAGCAGGTGGCGTTTTTCCCATCAGGGATGCCCAAGTCTGCCAAGACGGTGGGTCCGGCGCAGATGGCGGCAACAAATTTGTCATGCTCCCAGCCGTAACGCAGGGCATCCAGGGCGGCCTGACTGGCTCTGGCGCTGGCAACGCCTCCAAGGCCGCCGGGGAGAACGATCATTTCCATGTTTTCCAGGTCCATGTCCTCTGGCAGAATGTCGGCTTCTACACCAATTTTATGGCTGCCCAAAACGGTCTTTCCCGTGATGCCCACGGTCTGTACTTCGATTCCGGCCCGGCGCATCAGGTCTACGGGGGCAATGGCCTCCACCTCTTCAAAGCCGGTTCCAAGCAATACGTATACCATATTTTAATCCTCCAAGCAATTCATCACATAGTGGTAGATTTCGCTGTGAATATCTTCGATGCTGCGCATTTTCCCGTCCTTTACGCAGGAAACAAGAGTCCAGCCGTAGTATTCGGCGGCGGCCCGGCCCATCCGGCGGCTTTCCTGCAGGTAGGCGGTATCCGCCTCGTGGATGTCCGCGTGGGTGCCGGTGGCGGCCTCCCGGGAACGCAGGAGCATTTCCGTAAAGTCGGTGGGTACATCCAGGTAGAGCACCAGGTCCGGCTTCGGCAGCCCCATGTGGTCGTATTCCAGCTCGTACAGCCACTTCAGGAAATCCTTCCGTTTCTCCTCCGGTTCCTTTCCGGCCTGGTGGACGGCGTTGGAGGTGGTGTACCGGTCGGAGACCACCAGCCCCCCTTCTTCGTACCATTTGCCCCAAACCTTCTTATACGAGGCGTACCGGTCTACGGCGTAAAAGGTAGAGGCGGCGTAGGCGTTTACATCGCTGGGGTGGGATCCGAATTCGCCGCCTAAGTACATCCGGATGAGGGCGGAGCTGGGCTCCTGGTACTGGGGGAACACCAGCTTCTGGAATGCGATCCGGTCATTTTGCAAATGCTCTGTCAAAAGGCGGAACTGGGTGGACTTCCCGGACCCATCCGTGCCTTCAATTACGATCAGTTTACCCATATTTCTGTCCTTCCATTGATCGGGAATCAATAATCCAATAGAATATATCACATTTTGGCCCTTTTGTCCACACGAAAGGAAAAACCCTTTCTGAATTTTCTGTGTAGATACGGAAATGATTGAAAAATACCGTTTCCTTTTGTATAATAGAGTCTATCATTTCTCTGCACCCGAAAGGGGCAGGGGAACAGGAAAGGAAAGAAAGATATGGGTATTGTTGTGATCGGAGCGGTCTTTGTGGACATCAAGGGGTATCCCAAGGCCAATTATATTCCCGGCGGCCGAAACGCGGGCAAGGTGGAGCAGATCTACGGCGGCGTATCCCGGAACGTAACGGAGGACATTGCCAACTGTGAGCTTCGCCCGACTTACATCAGCCTGGTGGACGATACGCCTACCGGAGAGGATGTGGTGCGGCAGCTGAACAACCACAAGGTCAACACCCAGTATATCCGGCGGGTACCGGATGGCATGGGTACCTGGCTGGCGGTGTTCAACAACGATGGAGACGTAGTGGCCTCCATTTCCAAGCGCCCGGACCTGATGCCCATCCTGGATACCCTGGAGGAATCCGGGGATGAGATCTTCCGGGATGCGGACAGCATCGTTCTGGAAGTGGATATCGACAAGGCCATTTTCAAAAAGACTCTGGCATTGGCGGAAAAGTACCACAAACCTGTTTTCGGCGTGGTGGCCAATATGAGCATCGGCCTGGAGCGCCGGGACTTTTTAAAGCAGCTGTCTGCCTTTGTCTGCAACAAGCAGGAGGCGGGACTCCTGTTCTGCATGGACTTCTCGGAGAATACCCCGGAGGAAATGGTGGACATCGTTTCCGAAAAGGTGATCCAGGCCCAGATCCCCCGTCTCATTGTCACCATGGGCGATGAGGGCGCCGTGTACGCCGATATGAACGGCGATAAGGGATTGTGTCCTGCCCGGCAGGTGGAGGTAAAGGACACCACCGGCGCCGGAGATTCCTTCTGCGCCGGTGTGGCGGTGGGCCTGACCTACGGCAAGAACCTGGCCCAGGCCTGCGAAATCGGCACCCATCTGGCGGCCTCCGTCATCGCTACCCTGGAAAATGTGTGCCCCCGGTTCCTGCCCAGAGAGTTAGGGCTGGACATGGACGTGCCGGATTAAAGCTATGTACAAGCGCATTTTGACGGTGCAGGACCTGTCCTGCCTGGGCCATTGCTCCGGGGCGGTGGCCCTGCCGGTGCTCTCCGCCTGGGGCCACGAGACCTGTCTTTTGCCCACGGCCCTGCTGTCTACCCATACCGGCTTCCCGGACCCCTATATCCGCCACCTGACGGACGCCACTTCCCCGATTGCGGACCATTGGCGCGGCCAGGGCATCCGGTTTGACGGGATCCTTACAGGCTACCTGGGAAGCAAAGCGGACGTTCAAAACGTCTGTGACCTGATGGACTTAGGCGGCGTTTGCATCGTAGACCCTGCCATGGCAGACCACGGGCGGCTGTACAAGGGCCTGGATGCAGGCTATGTGGAGGCGATGAAAAGCCTTTGCCGCAAAGCGGATATCCTGCTTCCCAATGTAACGGAGGCGGCCATCCTCACGGGGCAGCCTATGCCGGAAGCGATGACGGAGGAAGCTGCCATCCGCCTTTTGCAGGCCTTACCCAACGAAAAGGTGGTGCTTACCGGTGCTGTTCAGGAACCGGGTGTCACCGGTGTAGCCGTTAAAGAAGGGGAGAAGATCACCTTCTTCCGCCATGAAAAGGTCCCCGGTGCTTTCAGCGGCACCGGAGACCTGTATGCCGCCTGCTTTACCGGGGCCTTCCTCCGGGGGGAGCCCCTGCTGGATGCCGCCGCCTTTGCAGCTTCCTTTACAGGGAAATGCGTCCGGGAGACGGCCAAGGACCCGGCAAGACGCTACGGTGTCAAATTTGAACCCTTATTGGGGAAAATCACGGAAATGGTAGGTGAGTGACCGTGAAAAAAGAGATCACACTCAAAACAAAGCGCCTGCTCCTGCGGCCAATGCCCATGGAGCGGCTGGAACGGAAGATCCAGGAGGATCCGGACCCTGAAATGCGGAAGGCCTACGGAGAAATGCGGGACCTTTGCCGGAAGGACCCGGAAAATGACCTTTGGGCCATTCCCTGGGAGATGATTTTAAAGTCCGGTCAAACCCCCATTGGGGACCTGTGCTTCAAGGGCGCCCCCAAAAAGGGAACGGTAGAGCTGGGCTACGGCCTGGGAAAGGAATACGAGGGTCAAGGGCTCATGACCGAGGCGGTAGGCGCCATGCTGGACTGGGCCTTTGCCCAGGAGAACGTATATGCCGTAGAGGCGGAGACGGCCCCGGACAATCCGGCCTCCCAGCGGATCTTGGAAAAGCACAAATTTGTCCCCTGCGGCCAGGGAGAAGAGGGCCCCCGGTTCCGCAGAGAAAAGCCGGTACTCAGCTGGCTGACGGTATATCTCTGCTTCGGTATGTCCATCGGCTTAGCCTTGGGCGTGCTGATGAAGCGGCCTGTCTTCGGCATGTGCGCCGGGATGGCCGTGGCCGCCTGCCTGGGGGCTGCTATGGACGCTGCGGAGAGAAAACGCAGAGCCTCTATTTTGGGAGAGGAGAAAAAGAACGATGGCATGGTACGATGAAGCGGTATTTTATCACATTTACCCCTTAGGGCTCACCGGGGCGCCGAAGCAAAACGATTATGGCGCCCCCCAGCACAGGCTGAATACGCTGTTTCCCTGGGTGGACCACATTGCGGCACTGCACTGCAATGCCCTGTACATTGGCCCCTTGTTTGAATCCGTGGGCCATGGCTACGAGACCACCGATTACCGGAAGCTGGACAGCCGCCTGGGCACCAACGAGGACCTGAAAGCTTTTGTAGAATACTGCCATGAAAAAGGGATCCGGGTGGTGCTGGACGGCGTGTTCAACCACACCGGCCGGGATTTCTTTGCCTTCCGGGACCTGCAGCAGAACCGGGAAAGCTCCCGCTATCGGGACTGGTACTGCAATGTGAATTTTTACGGAGATACGGAGTACCACGACGGCTTCTCCTACGAAAACTGGGGCGGCTACAATCTTCTGGCCAAGCTGAACCAGGGAAGTGCGGAGGTCCGGGAATATCTGTGCGATACGGTCCGTTTCTGGGTGTCGGAATTCGACATCGACGGCATCCGGCTGGATGCGGCGGATGTACTGGATTTTGATTTCATGCGGGACCTGCGGCGGACCGCGGACACGGTCAAGGCAGACTTCTGGCTCATGGGCGAGGTGATCCACGGGGATTACGGCCGCTGGCTGGACGCGGGGATGCTCCACAGCGTCACCAACTACCGGCTCCACAAGGCCCTGTACTCCGGCCACAATGACCACAACTATTTTGAGATCGCCCATACCGTCCGGGAGACCAACCTGAAATGGAAGCTCTATAACTTTGTAGACAACCACGATGTGGCCAGGATCGTTTCCAAGCTGAATGCAAAGTCTGCTTTTCTGCCGGTCCATGTGCTGCTGTATACCTTGCCCGGCATTCCCTCTATCTACTATGGGTCCGAGTTCGGCATCGAGGGCAAAAAGGAACGCTGGTCCGACGATTCCCTGCGGCCGGAACTGCACCTGGAAGATTTCCGGGGAAATGACCGGGCGGCCCTCATTGCCTCTCTTGGAAAGCTCCGGGCCTGTGTCCCTGCCTTTGCCTACGGGGAATACGAGCAAAGACAACTGACCAACAAGACCTATGCCTTTACCAGGAGCCTGGATGGCGTAACGGCCCTGGTGACCGTGAATAATGCCAACGAGCCTGGGGAAATCACCGTATCCGGCCTGCCGGATGGGGCTTACGTCGGCTGGCTGACAGGGGAGCGGTGCCAAAGCCAATACGGGAGCCTCCGGGTCACCCTGCCGCCCCACGGGGGAGAAGTCTGGCTGCCGGAGGGCCTGGATCTCACCATGCCGGAGCCTGTAAAGGTCCATTATGAACCTGCGCCCCAAAAAACAGAACCGGATGCCGCCAAACAGCAGGAGGAGACACAGAGGCTGGAGCCGAAAATGGCCCAAAAGCCCTATGAGGAAATGACCGTAGAGGAGCTGCAGCAGGCCATCCTCCAGAAAATGGCCAACAACGGACCCCTGACAGACCGGATGTACCGGGACGTGGCGGAAAACGTCTACCGGGATTCCCTCCTGAATTGGGTAAAGAGTTTCCGCTGAGAATAAATTTTGTAGGGGCGGCTACCAGCCGCCCGAAACCTATTGGTAAGGAGATGGTACGTTGAATGGGATAAACCCGGTGGTTTCCCATTCAATGGAGTGCGATAGAAACAACCACGTGGCGGGCGGCTGATAGCCGCCCCTACAGTTGACAAGAACGGGGAATATTATAAAATAGAGATTTTTATAGCATATTTGCTGCTTTTTGACATCTAAAAGTTTCAAAAATAAAAAATTAAAATTTTTTGAAAAAAGTACTTGCATTTTCTGGAAAGCCGTGCTATAATATCCAAGCTGTCAGGGAACAGCAAACAAAAATATCCGGGTGTGGCGAAGTTTGGTATCGCGCTTGAATGGGGTTCAAGAGGCCGCTGGTTCGAATCCAGTCACTCGGACCATTCCCATGAAGTCTTGCGCTTCATGGGAATCTCCTAAAAAATAACGCATGGATATGCGGGTGTAGCTCATCCGGTAGAGCGCCACCTTGCCAAGGTGGAGGTAGCGAGTTCGAGCCTCGTCACCCGCTCCAGAAAATTTCCTCTTCATCGTCTGGTGAAGGGGATTTTTTGTACCTGTTTTTGACGCTTTTGCCGGATTCTTTTCTCTAAAAATGAAATAAATACAGGAATATCGAAAGCGGGACAATTGAATTTGCTACAGCCTATCTTGCAATATGCACATAAGAAGCTGAAAAATGAAACCCGATTCCGACAAAATTTCATATTGTATTCTTTCTCCCTTGGTGGTATGATATTCCATATATCCGCTGAAAGATTTAGATAGGCGGACGAAGGGAGAGGAAAACCTTGAAGTATATTGTCGTCTTGGGAGATGGAATGGCCGATGAGCCCATCGAGGCCCTGGGTGGGAAGACTCCGCTGGAGTACGCCCATACCCCTTGTATGGATTCTTTGGCAGGGAAGGGACATATGGGCCTGGTGCAGAACGTGCCCGCCGGAATGGCCCCCGGATCGGATGTAGCCAACCTTTCTGTATTGGGCTACGATCCCGCACGATCTTACTCAGGCCGATCTCCCTTGGAGGCGCTGAGCGTTGGTGTGAACATGGAGCCGGATGACGTGATCTTCCGCTCCAACATTGTCACCCTGACGGAAGGGGAGCCCTACGAAGAGAAGACCATCCTGGACCACAGCTCCGGGGAAATTGCCACCAAGGATGCGGATGTCCTGATGGATTCCATCCGGGCCGCCTTCAACTCCGATACGGTCCAGTTTTATACCGGCACCAGCTACCGGCATATTATGGTATGGAAGCACGGAAAGGTGGTCCCCCTGGAGCCGCCCCACGACCATCTGGGCACCCGGATCGGCCCCTGGCTTCCCAAGGAGCCCATGCTGAAGGAAATGATGGAGAGAAGCTACGATCTTCTCAACGACCATCCTTTGAACCGGGCCCGGGCTGCGGAAGGAAAGCATAAGGCCAATTCCCTTTGGTTCTGGGGGGCCGGTACCAAGCCCAGCCTGCAGAATTTCACGGAAAAGACCGGCCTGAAGGGTGCCATGATCTCTGCGGTGGACCTTTTAAAGGGCATCGCTGTGGGGGCCGGGATGCAGGTATACCAGGTCCCCGGCGCTACAGGCTCCCTGGATACCAACTATGAGGGCAAGGCTCAGGCAGCCGTCAAGGCCCTATTAGAGGATGGGAACGACTTTGTCTATATCCACGTAGAGGCCCCGGATGAAATGGGCCACCAGGGCCTGGTCCCCGAAAAGGTCAAGTCCATCGAGTACCTGGACCAGCGGCTCATTGCTCTGGTGAAGAAAGCAATGGACGACTCCGGGGAAGCCTACCGGATGCTGATTTTGCCGGACCATCCTACTCCCATCCGGGTCCGCACCCACACCGGAGACCCGGTGCCCTACCTGCTGTACGACAGCACCCGGGAGGAAAAGAAGCTGGCCCATTACACCGAGGCGGAAGCCGCCGCCACCGGAGACTTTGAGCCCAACGGCTACAAGCTTATCGACCGCCTGATTGCAAAATGAAAGAGGGAACAAAAATGGATCGTGTTTATAATTTTTCCGCAGGCCCTGCCGTTCTGCCGGAGCCTGTTCTAAAAGAAGCCGCCGCCGAAATGCTGGATTACAAAGGCACCGGCATGTCCGTTATGGAAATGAGCCACCGCTCAAAGCCCTACCAGAAGATCATCGACGAGGCCGAAGCGGACCTGCGGAAGCTCATGGGGATCCCGGATAACTATAAGGTCCTTTTTCTGCAGGGCGGCGCCAGCCAGCAGTTTGCCATGGTGCCTATGAACCTGATGCGCAATAAGGTGGCCGACTACATCATCACCGGCCAGTTCTCTAAAAAGGCCTGGAAGGAAGCCCAGCTCTTTGGCACCGCCAACGCCGTGGCCTCCTCCGCGGATAAGAACTTTACCTACATTCCAGATTGTTCCGACCTGCCCATTGCGGAGAACAGCGACTACGTATACATCTGCGAGAACAATACCATCTACGGCACCAAGTTCCATACCCTGCCCAATACCAAGGGCAAGCCTCTGGTTTCCGATGTGTCCTCCTGCTTCCTGTCCGAGCCGGTGAAGGTCACGGATTACGGGATGCTCTACGGCGGCGCCCAGAAGAACGTAGGCCCTGCCGGCGTGGTCATTGCCATCATCCGGGAGGACTTGATCCGGGAGGACGTGCTTCCCGGCACCCCCACCATGCTGCGCTACAAGACCCATGCGGATGCCGGGTCCATGTACAATACGCCCCCTACCTACGGCATTTACATCTGCGGCAAGGTCTTCAAGTGGCTGCTGGAAATGGGCGGGTTGGAAGAGATGCAGCGCCGGAACGTGGAAAAGGCCGGGATCCTCTACGACTATCTGGATTCCAGCAAGGTCTTCCACAATCAGGTGGTCAAGAAGGACCGCTCCCTGATGAACGCTACCTTCGTCACCGGGGACCCGGAGCTGGATGCCCGGTTTGTGGCAGAGGCAGCAGAGGCAGGCTTTGTGAACCTGAAGGGCCACCGTTCCGTAGGCGGTATGCGGGCCAGCATCTACAACGCCATGCCCATCGAAGGGGTCAAAAAGCTGACCCAGTTCATGGAAGCCTTTGAAAAGAAGCTCTAACAGTTCAGAGAAAAGAGGGGACCCCTATGTTTCAGGTAAACTATCTTAATAAAATTTCCTCCAAGGGCACGGCCCTTTGGACGGAAAACTACAAACAATCCGAGACCGTTGCGGAAGCGGATGCTCTGGTGGTCCGCAGCGCCGCCATGCATGATTTTGACTTTTCCGACAATCTCCTTGCAGTGGCCAGAGCCGGTGCCGGTGTCAACAACATCCCCCTGGACCGTTGCGCCGAAAAGGGCATCGTGGTCTTCAATACCCCCGGCGCCAATGCCCGCAGCGTGATGGAGCTGACCCTTTGCGGCCTGCTGCTGGGCTGCCGGGATGTGGTAGGCGGCATCAACTGGGTCAAGTCCATCGCCGGGGAGTCGGATGTGGCCAAGAAGGTAGAAAAGGGTAAGAGCCAGTTCGCCGGACACGAAATGCTGGGCAAGTCCCTGGGCGTGGTAGGCCTGGGCGCCGTAGGCGGTCCCTTCGCCAACGCCGCCCGGAAGCTGGGCATGCAGGTATACGGCTGCGACCCCTTTATCTCCATTGACGCTGCCTGGCACCTGGACAGCCAGATCCACAAGGTCAACAGCCGGGAGGAGGTCTTCGCCACCTGTGATATTATCTCCCTCCATACGCCTCTGCTGGAGGATACCAAGAAGATGATCAACCGGGAGACCATTGCCAAGATGAAGGACGGCGTGATCATCCTGAACTTTGCCCGGGACCTGCTGGTAGACGACGACGCTATGGCCGAAGCCCTGGCCTCCGGAAAGGTCAAGCGTTATATCACCGACTTCCCCAACGAGAAGACCGCCTCCATGCCCGGCTGCATCGCCATTCCCCACCTGGGTGCCTCCACCGAGGAATCCGAAGACAACTGCGCCAAAATGGCCGTTACCCAGGTGATGAACTATCTGGAAAACGGCAACATCGTCAATTCCGTCAATTTCCCCAACTGCGATATGGGCGTCTGCACCAGTCAGGGGAGGA
Organism: Faecousia sp.; assembly: GCA_050872865.1. Lineage (GTDB taxonomy): Bacteria > Bacillota > Clostridia > Oscillospirales > Oscillospiraceae > Faecousia. The sequence goes on from JBNMHR010000001.1 coordinate 14,940, forward strand.
TCTGCATCCTGCATAAAAACATCCCCAACTCCTTGGGTCGGTTCACCACTGCCATGGCCGCGGAGAATGTGAACATCGCCGGCCTGATGAACAAGAGCCGGGGGGAATACGCCTATACCATGCTGGACTTGGACCATCACCCCTCCCAGAAGGTGGTAGAGGGCCTGAAGAGCATCGACGGCGTTCTGCGGGTGCGGGTCATTAAGTGATCTGATCATACAGCAAAACAGGCAGGCGTTCCACTTTTGGAATGCCTGCCATTTTTGTTTCCTTATTTTGCGTCCGAAAAGGCCTTTCCCGCCTTTTTCAGCATTTCCCGAATGGGCAGGTGGTAGGGGCACCTGGTCTCGCACAGCCCGCATTCTACGCAGTCGGCCGTTTTTGCGGTCATGGCTTCGTATCGGCCCATGGCCCAGTCCTTCAGGCCGTACCGGGACAGATACCCTTCCAAAGTGAAAACCTGGGGGATGGCAATGCCAGCGGTACAGGGGGCGCAGTAGTTGCACCGGCGGCAGAACTGGGTGCCCAGGGTATCCCGGATGGTTTGGATCTTTTCCTGCTCCAGGGCCGTCAGGGGAGAGGTGTCCTGAGCGGCGGTCAGGTTCTGCTCCAGCTCCTGCTGGGATGCCATGCCGGGAATGACGACAGTCACATCCGGATTTTGGACAATGTAGCGCATGGCCAAGGTCGCGTCCTCAATGGCTCCCCCGGCCAGGGGCTTCATACAGATAAAGCCGATGTTCCGTTCCGTGCAGCCCCGGATCATCTCCGTGCCCTGGGACTCTACAATGTTATAGGGGAACATGATGGTCTCCACCCAGGGGAAGTCCAGGGCCTGCCGGAACAGGTCCGCAGAGTGAAGGGTCAGGCCAATGTGGCGGATGATGCCTTTTTCCTTTGCCTCCTGCAGGTATTCCAGCGCCCCGCCGGGAGCCTGGATGGTCTCCAGCTCCTGTGCTGTGGGGTTGTGGAACTGGTACAGGTCAATGTAGTCCGTCCGTAAATTTTTCAGGCTGGTCTTTACGTCCTGCTCCATTTCTTCCCTTGTCAGGCCGTGGCTCTTGGTAGCCAGAATAAACTTTTCCCGGACTCCTTCCAGGGCGTAGCCCAGGTATTCTTCGCTGACGGAGTAGCCCCGGGCGGTATCGATGTAATTGACCCCTTCCTCAAGAAGCCGCTGTACCAGCTTTTTGGTGCCTTCCGCGTCAATACGCTGAATGGGGATGCCGCCGCAGCCTAACCGGGAGACCTTCAATCCGGTTTTTCCCAAAGTGCGATATTCCATATTCTTTATCCTCCCAGTTTTCTGTTTTTTTCAAAGGCCGCGATGACGCAGTCCATAGCGGCGGCCCGAATGCCCTTTTCTTCCAACACCCGGACCCCTTGGATGGTGCTGCCCGCCGGGGAGCAGACAGCGTCCTTCAGCTGCCCCGGGTGGCTGCCGGTTTCCAGTACCAGCCTGGCGGCCCCCTCCATGGTGGCGGCGGCGTATTCATAGGCCTTGGCTCTGGGGATGCCGCAGGCCACGGCCCCGTCGGCCAGGCCCTCTAAAAACAGGTACATGTAGGCGGGCCCGCAGCCGGACAGGGCGCTGGCCGCATCGATCAGATGCTCCTCCAGCTTGTCCAAATGCCCGGTAAAGCGCATAACGGATAAGAATTCCTGCTCCATTTCCGGCGTGACCCGGCTGTTGCAGCAATATTGGGTCATCCCGGCGCCGATCATGGCCGGGGTGTTGGGCATGATGCGGATCACCGGCAGGTTCCCACCGGCCATCGTCTCGATTTTGTCCATGGTTAGCCCCGCCGCCATGGTGATGAGCAGCGGCTTTTGTTCCTGCAGGGTATCCCGGATCGGGGAGAGGGCTGCTTCCATCATCTGGGGCTTTACGGCCAGAAAGATCCGGTCACAGCTCCGGGCAATTTCTGCGGCATCCGTATATTGGACGCCCAGCTCCTGGGCCAGGGCCTTTCCCCGGCCGCTGCGGTCCGTCAAAAGTACGTCCTTTGTCACTTTGCTGACGGCCCGGGCGATGGCGCCGCCCATGTTGCCGCAGCCTAAAAATCCGTATGTCATATGGGCCTCCTTATCGAATATGTCCGTTTCCGTGGATGCAGTAGTGGTAGGTGGTCAGTTCCCGCAGCCCCATAGGGCCTCGGGCGTGGAGCTTCTGGGTGGAAATGCCCATTTCGCAGCCCAGGCCGAACTCCCCGCCGTCCGTAAACCGGGTGGAGGCGTTTACGTATACGGCAGCACTGTCTACGCTTTGGGCAAATTCCTCCGCGGCGGCCGGATCGGATGTAACGATTGCTTCGCTGTGCCCCGTAGAATGGGCAGCAATGTGGTCTATGGCCTCCTGCAGTCCGCTGACAACCTTTACGGCCAGAATATAATCCAGGAATTCCGTATCAAAGTCTTTGTCTTCTGCCGGGGTGCCGGGGATGATGGCAGCAGCCTTGGGGTCCAACCGCAGTTCCACCGGGTGGGCCGTATTCCGGGTCAGCCGGGCCCGGAGCTTCGGCAGGAATTCCGGGGCAATGGCCTCATCTACCAATAGCACCTCTTCCGCGTTGCAGACGCTGGGGCGGCTGGTCTTGGCGTTTTCGATGATAGAAAGGGCCATGTCCTGGTCGGCAGTCTTTTCTACATATACGTGGCAGATGCCGGTGCCGGTGGCAATGCAGGGTACCGTTGCCGTGCGTAGGCAGGCGTTGATGAGCCCGGCCCCGCCCCGGGGGATCAACAGGTCCACGTACCCGTTGGCGGTCATCAGCTCTTTTGCTTTTTCATGGGAGGGATCCTGGACCAGAAGAACCGCCTCTTTCGGCAGCCCTGCGCTTTCCATCCCCTTTTGCATGGCTTCTACAATGGCCTTGGCGCTGCGGAAGGCCTCCTTGCCGCTGCGCAGGATGCATACGTTTCCGCTTTTCAGGGCCAGGGCCGCCGCATCACTGGTCACATTGGGGCGGCTTTCGTAGATGATGGCGATGACGCCCATGGGGACGGATACCTTTTGAATGCGTAGCCCGTCCGGCCGGGTGTGCTCCTCCAGGACCTGCCCCACCGGGTCCGGCAGCCGGACCACAGCCCGGATGCCCTCGGCCATGTCCCGGATCCGTTCCGGTGTCAGCCGGAGCCTGTCCAGCATGACGGGGGAGATATGCCCCTGGGCATTTTGCAGGTCCAGGGCATTGGCTTCCAGAATTTCTTTGCTGTTATCCTCCAAGGCCTGGGCCATGGCCAGAAGGCCTTTGTTTTTTTCTTCGCTTGTTAGCCGGGAAACGGTTTTCTTTGCCTGCCTGGCTTCTTCCAAAAGTGCTTTCATGTTGCATTCCTCCTGAATCGGGTGCCGATGTCTTTCCCTTCCAAAATACCGTACAGGTTTTCCGGGTCTGCGCCGTTGGCGATCACCATTTCGCAGCCGCAGTCCATGCAGATCTTGGCCGCCTGGAGCTTGGTGCCCATGCCGCCGGTGCCCTGGCTGGAGCTGCTGCCGCCGCCAAGGGCCAGGATGGAATCGTCCAGCTCTTCCACCAGGGGGATCCGCTTTGCGTCCTTATGAGTATGGGGGTCGGCGGTATAAAGCCCATCGATATCCGACAGCAGTACCAATAGATCCGCCTGAATGCTTTTTGCTACGATGGCGGCCAGGGTGTCGTTGTCGCCGATGACGATCTCCTCTGTAGCCACGGTGTCGTTTTCGTTGATGACCGGCAGGGCGTTCATTTCCAGGAGCCTGCAAAGGGTGTTTTCAAAGTTCCGGTGCCGCTTTTCGTTTTCCACGTCCTCACCGGTGATCAGCAGCTGGGCCACGGTGTGGTGGTATTCCCCAAAGAGCTTATCATAGATGTACATCAGCTCACACTGGCCCACTGCCGCCGCGGCCTGCTTGCCGGGGATGTCTGTAGGCCGCTGCAAAAGCCCCAGCTTTCCAACTCCCATGCCGATGGCACCGGAGGAGACCAAAATCACCTGGTGCCCCGCGTTTTTAATATCACTGATGACCTGGCACAGCTGGGCTACCCGCCGGATATTCAGGTGCCCGCTGGGATGGGTCAATGTGGTGGTGCCTACCTTGATCACAATACGCACACGCTTCGCCTCCCAAAAAAGATACCGTCATTATACAATATCTTTCCTTCCAAATAAAGAGAAAAGGGCAAAAAAATTCCACGCCCGGGTAAGGCGTGGAATGAGTGTTATTCGTGAATGCGGAACAGGGGACCGGCCACCCGCTTATATAGAAGCAGCGTCAGGACAGATACCACCGTACCTTTTACCAGATTCAGGGGGGCGACGCACAGGGCCACGAAGGAATACACGCCCTTGACGCCGCTATGGACGGCGGTGCCCATGCCGATCAGTACATCCATGGGAATGCCGTAGAGCTGGGCAAACTTGGGGAGCAGGTACACGGCATTGAAGGCTGTACCTGCTACGGTCATTACAACGGTCCCCAGGACCAGGCCGACCACGGCGCCGTGCTTATTCTTGTGGGTGTGATACCAGACGGTGGCGGGGATCACAAAGCAGCAGCCTACAAAGAAGTTGGCAAAATCTCCAACAAAGGCGGTAGAAGTTCCCTTAAACAGCAGCTTCAACAGGATCTTTACGCCCTCAATAGCCACGGCGGCGCTGGGTCCAAGGAAGAAGCCGCCCAGAAGCACGGGCACTTCGGAGAAATCCAGCTTGTAGAATTCCGGAGCCAGAAACAGCAGGGGGAAGTCCAGTACATGGAGCACCACCGCAATGGCAGAGCAGATGCCGATGATGCTCACCCGCCGGGCAGTGGTCACGCTGCGCAGATGGGGGAGCTTCTTTTCTACCAAGTGGCATAGTAGCCCTACGGCTACAATGATCGCCGCCGTAACCAGTACGAACACGGCATTTTGCTGGAGCTGAACCAATAGCTTTTCCATTTTTCATACACCTCGTAGGTAAAAAATACGCCCTGAGCATACACTCAGGGCGTGAAAAAACGCAAACTCTGCGTATCTTCTTCCATCCAGACTATACTGTCGGTATCGGAATCTCACCGATTCGGCGCTTGCGCGTTCGCGGACTTTACCGCCGGTGGGGAATCACACCCCGCCCTGAAGACCTTCGCTATTCAGTTGACGCAAGCATAGCACGAAGATGCTTTCTTGTCAAGCAGGAATTTTTGTGGTATACTGAGGCGGAAAAAGGGGAGTGCTTATTGCTTCTGGCCGGGGGCTTCCGTTACGGTGGGCCCCGTGGGGACAGTGGTGGCTTCCGCAGCTGCCTGGGGTGTCTGCTTTGCCTTGGCAGATTTTGGCATCTCGAAGGGACCGATCTTTCCGCCGGGAGCGGTATCCGTAACGTCCCCGCCGATGACCTTGTTTTTGAAAACCAAGAGGGTAGCGTATACCGGCTCGGTGGCCCCGGGGTAGTTTTCTACGGTGTAGACATAGCGCATGACCTTCTTCCCGGCAAATTTACTCAGGTCGTATCCCTGGCACTTCTGCAGGGCATTGTACCGCTCAAACACCGGGTTCGTCTCCTGGGGGATCAGAACCTGGCCGGATTCCTTGGGGGAGTTGACCACCTCCCAGCCGAAGCTTTTTAAGAACGCTACCCGGCTGTCGTTGTCCGGCACCTTTTCCGTTGCCGGGGCCAGCGTTTCCTGGCTGCCCCCAAGAAGATAGATGAGTACCATTAGCACGGCAGCGGCCAGCCCCAAGAGCATCAGAATGCGTTTTAAATTGACCTTTGCGGTCATAACTACCATAGAAGATCCCTCCCGAAGCGTTTCTGGTTCAGCCTATTCGCGCTTGGCAGGGGATAGAACGGAGGAAACCATGGTTCGTTTGGATAAATTTTTGTGTGACAGCGGCGCCGGTACCCGGTCCCAGGTAAAGGGTATCCTGAAAGCGGGCAGAGTCACCGTAGACGGGAAGCCGGAAAAGGACGGCAGCCGGAAGGTGGACCCGGAAACCTGCGAGATCATGCTGGATGGGACCGCTCTGGGGGGAAAGCGTCGGGCAGCCATCATGATGAACAAGCCCTAGGGTTATGTCACCGCCACAGAGGACCGGGAGCCTACGGTCATGGACTTGCTTCCGGAAGAGCTGAAGCATCTGGATCTGAAGCCTGTGGGCCGCCTGGACAAAGCGACGGAAGGACTGCTGCTTTTTACCAACGATGGAAACCTTTTGCACCGGCTGATCTCTCCCAAAAAGGAGGTCCCCAAGGTCTACTATGCACGCCACGAAGGAACGGCAGGGGAGGAGGACACTGCGGCCTTCCGGGAAGGCCTGACCCTGCGGGACGGTACCGAGTGCCTGCCGGCTTTGCTGGAGCCCATGGGTCCGGGGGAGAGCCGCATTACCGTCCGGGAAGGAAAATACCACCAGGTAAGGCGCATGATGGCATCCCGGGGCATGACGGTCACCTATCTGGAACGCATTCAGGAGGGGCCTCTTTCCCTGGAAAATCTGCCCAGAGGGGCCTGCCGCCTTTTGTCGGATGCCGAAATTGCGGAACTGGAAGACGAAGCAGACTGATTTGTTGCTGTATCGGCAAAATGCTGCCAAAAATAGGGAAATTAGCCGATGCTAATTTGTCATACTAGGAAGAATATCTAAAAACGACCCCGGAATTTGCAATAAAATGTCAAAAGGTACTTGCAAACTGCGCAAAACTTGTGTATAATGACAGTGCAATTTTGTGGAATGCGTATCTATGCAACATTCTAAGGAGGAGCGGCAATATGTCCAACAGCGTGTTTCAGAGTGTGATCGTTCAATTAAAGGATATTTCCGACAGAACGTTTGGAGTCATCGACACGGAAGGTTGCGTTGTATCCAGTACCGATGTATCCCTTCTCGGCGAGCGGTGGCCCGATGCGGCGCTGCGCCTGGGGAACGCGGAAGGCGTGGTCACCTTCGGGCAGAAGTGCTTCAAAGCCATTGTCGGCAGTTCCAATTTCTTTGAATATGCTGTATTCTGCTCCGGCGACGACGAGACAGCCAAGGCGTTCTGCTCCATGGCCTATATTGCCCTGAACGATGCCAAGGTCTTCTACGAGGAGAAGCACGACCGGGGCACCTTTGTTAAAAATATCATTATGGACAATATCCTTCCCGGTGATATTTATATCCGGGCCAAGGAGCTGCATTTCGCCACCGATGCCCCCAGAGCGGTGTTCCTGATCCGCCAGGTGGGCCGCAGCGATGTGGCCACCGTAGATATTTTGTCCGGTATGTTCCCGGATAAGATGCAGGATTTTGTCCTGAGCATCAACGAGTCCGATATTGCCGTGGTCAAGCAGATCACTGCCACCACTCCCAGCGAGGAACTGGAAAAGATCGCTGTCAATATCGAGAACACCCTGAAAAACGAGCTCCGGATCAAGACCTCCATCGGCATCGGTACCATTGCCGAGCACCTGCGGGAGCTGGCCGATTCCTATAAGGAGGCCCAGACCGCTATTGAGGTGGGCAAGGTTTTCGATACGGAAAAGAGCATCATGCGCTACGAAAACCTGGGCATCGGCCGTCTGATCTATCAGCTGCCTACCACCCTGTGCGAGATCTTCCTGAGTGAAATTTTCAAGAAGTCTTCCATCGACTGCCTGGATCAGGAGACGCTGTTTACCATCAACAAGTTCTTTGAGAACAACCTGAACGTTTCCGAGACCTCCCGGAAGCTGTTCGTCCACCGGAATACCCTGGTCTACCGTTTGGAAAAGATCAAAAAGCTCACCGGCCTGGACCTGCGCCAGTTCGACCATGCCATTGTCTTTAAGGTGGCACTGATGGTCCGGAAGTATCTCTCCTCCAGAGAAGCAAGATAAAATTGTTTTTGCCCCGGCACCGCTTCCTTTCGGTGCCGGGTTTTTCTGCGTTTGGAGAGAAGTACAGATATTCGGCAAGTATTATGTATACTTCATTGCATAGTTTACCCCGGGGATTGCGGGAACAAACAGCGCTGCAACGATGCAAAATGAGGAATGAAATTAGAATTTTTTGTTAAAAAATATGAAATATGCCCGACAATCCTGGCGTAGCATTGACTTTTTGCGCTCTTTGTGTTACAATTCGGGTACATTGCATTTGGGCCCGGGGACTGCCCGGGCCTCAAGGAACTTCGACTGGAGATAGATGCGAATGATTGAATTTGTGGATGTTGTGAAATGCTACGAGCAGGGCAACAAAGCCTTGAACGGCGTTTCCATGCGGATCGACGATGGAGAGTTTTGCTTTCTGGTGGGCCCCTCCGGCTCCGGAAAGTCTACCATTATCAAGCTGATCACCGGTGAGCTGAAGCCCACCTCCGGTTCCGTCCATGTGAATGCCTATTATCTGGAGCGGATCCGGAAACGGGAGATCCCGTACCTGCGCCGTACCGTCGGCGTTGTGTTCCAGGACTTCCGGCTCATCAACAACATGACGGTTTACGACAACGTGGCCTTTGCCATGCGGGTCATCGGTGCCCGGGAACGGGAGATCCGGGAGCGGGTGCCCTACGTGCTGGAGCTGGTAGGCCTGGAGAACAAGGCAAACCGGCACCCCGGCGAAATGTCCGGCGGTGAGCAGCAGCGTCTGGCCATTGCCCGGGCTCTGGTAAACAATCCGTCTACCATCATTGCCGACGAGCCTACCGGCAACCTGGACCCGGCCAGATCTTTTGAGATCATGTCCCTGCTGCAGGAGATCAACAATCTGGGCACCACCGTGCTGGTCGTTACCCACGAGAAAAACCTGGTGGAGCTGTTCGCCAAGCGGGTCATCGCCATCGACGATGGCTATGTTGTCAGCGACGGCAGAGAGGGGTATTACGGCAATGAAACTTAATAACATTGGATACCTGTTAAAAGAAGGCGTCCGGGGAATTTTCCTTCATGGCTTTATGTCCTTCGCCGCCGTGTGCGTTACGGTGGCCTGCCTGATCATTGTGGGCAGCTTTTCCATTCTGGCTTACAACCTGGATGTGATGGTCCGGGACCTGAACCAGACCAGTGAGATCCTCGTATATATCGACTCCGACCTTTCCGACGCGGAAGCCAGGAGCATCGGTACCAAAATTAATGCCCTGAGCAATGTACTTCAGGCCAAATTTATTTCCCGGGAAGAGGCCCTGGAAAAGTTTGTGGAGGACCACAACGGCGACTCCGCCTTCAATGGCGTTCAGGCCAGCGACCTGCGGCACCGCTACGAGGTGACCCTGGAAGACAATACCCTGATGGACCAGACGGATGCCCAGCTCCAGCAGATCCCCGGCGTGGCAAAAACCAATGCGGCCTACGAGCTGGCCCAGGGCTTTACCACCATCCAGCAGGTGCTGCACATCGCCTCCGTGGCCATGATCGCGGTGCTGCTGGTCATCTCCCTGCTGATCATTTCCAATACGGTCAAGCTGGCCATGTACGACCGGCGGGATGAGATCTTCATCATGAAGATGGTGGGCGCGACCAACGGTTTTATCCGGCTCCCCTTTATTGTAGAGGGCTTTACCCTGGGTATGATGGGTGCCGTTCTGGCCTTCGGCCTGGAATGGGTGGGCTACGATGCGCTGGTAGACAAGGTTTCCCATGTGGACTCCCTGAAGCTCTTTACCTTCGTTCCCTTTGAAAGCCTGCTGATCCCCATGCTCATCGTATTTGGTGCCGCCGGTTTGTTTGTCGGCATCGTGGGCAGCTGGACCTCCATCCGGAAATTCATGGATGTGTAAGCGCCCGTAAAAAATAAGGCCACCGGGGTTGTGGACCGGCCAAAGCCGGAACGCAGCCCCGAAGCTATAAAAAAGTAATTCGCCGATAGGCGTTTCCTGTATTGGAACGTACAAAAGGAGGCAATATGAAAAAACGGAAAAAGCTGGTATCCATCCTGGCCGGGATCATGGCGGCAATTATGCTGCTGACCTTGATTTTGAGCCTGATCCCTACAAAGGCCTATGCGGCTTCCTCCAGCGAGATCCAGAAGCAGATCAACAAACTGAAGGACCAGAAAAGCGAGCTTCAGAGCCAGATCAAAGATCTGCAGGAGCAGTATTCTGCCAATAAGGATGATATTTCGGACATCGTTTCGAAAAAGAATCTGATCGATCAGGAGATCGGCAACCTGCATGCCCAGATCGACAACATCAACGACCAGATCACCGCCTATGGCGTGCTGATCGCGGACAAGCAGGACGAGCTGGACAATGCCCAGCAGCACTACGATGATCTGAACGAGGCCTATAAGACCCGTATCCGCACCATGGAGGAAGAGGGGAGCCTTACCTACTGGGAGGTTCTCTTCAAGGCCAACAGCTTTTCGGACCTTCTGGACCGGCTGAATATGGTGGGGGAGATCGCCGCCTCCGATAACCGCCGCCTGAAGGAACTGGACGAGGCCACCAAGGCGGTGGAAACCGCCCAGTCCGAGCTGACCACCGAGAAGGCGGACCTGGAGACTACCCGGCAGGAGCTGGATGCCACCCAGGCCGAGCTGGATGACAAACGGGCGGAAGCCGACGAGGTCATCAAAGAGCTGGTTGCCAAAGGCGAGGAGATCGACAGCCTGAAGCAGCAGCTGGAAGAGGAGGATGACGACCTCCTCAAGCAGATCGCCCAGAAGGAAAAGGAATACAATACTGCCAAGCACCAGGAATGGCTGGCCTATATGGCGACTTACACCACGGTGCCTCCGGCAACTACGGCTCCCACTCCTACCGGTGTCAACGGCAGTACCAACAACGGTAGCAGCACCCCATCCTCCGGCGGCAATTGGCTCCGGCCCTGCAGCTACACCTACATGTCCAGCCCCTTTGGCCTGCGGCAGTCTCCCACCACCGGCGCCTCTACCTATCACCAGGGTGTTGACCTGGCGGCCCCTGCGGGAACGCCTATCTACGCCAGCCGGGGCGGTGTGGTCACATCGGCGACCTATTCCAACAGTGCCGGATACTACGTAACCATCAACCATGGCGATGGCTTTTCCTCCATCTACATGCATATGACCAATTATGTGGTTTCCGCCGGTACGGCCGTGTCGGCCGGGCAGCTGATCGGATACGTCGGTAAAACCGGTATCGCCACCGGCAACCATCTGCACTTCGGCATTGCATACAATGGTGCCTACGTCAATCCCTGCCAATACGTATCTCTGTAACCATTTCGGGGGCTGCCTCAATTTCGAGACGGCCCCTTTTTTGAAGGGAGTTATTTATGAAAAAGAAAATTCTGATCGGGTTGTCCTACGTGCTGGTAGCGGCCCTGTCCTGCACCCTGACCTTGGGCCTGACTATGCGACAGATCCCCTCCACCAAGCTGGTTGCCCTGGAAAACCTGATCCTGGAGCGTTTCCCGGGGGACGTGGACCAGGCGGCTATTGAAGACGCCGCGGCGGATGCCATGGTGAACGCCGCGGGGGACCGGTGGAGCTATTATGTTCCCGCCAGCGAATACGGGGCATTGGAAGAGTCCATGGCCAACAGCTACGTGGGCATCGGCATCAGCCTGTCCAATCCCCAGCAGGGCACTTTTGTAGTTCAGTCTGTTGTAGAGGGCGGCCCTGCGGACCAGGCGGGGATGCTGCCGGAGGATGTGATCGTCCAGGTGGACGGGGAAAGCGTGGAGGACATGACCCTCAACGACATCTCTTCCCTCATTAAGGGCGAAGCCGGTACCCAGGTGACCGTCACGGTCATGCGCCAGGGGGAGCAAATGTCTCTGTATGTCACCCGGAACAAGGTGGATACGGTGGTTGCCAAGGGGAACCTCATTAACGGGACCATCGGCTATGTGCGCATCGAGAATTTTGTTTCCCGCAGCGCTTCGGAGACCATTGCCACCATTGAAAACCTGATTTCCCAGGGGGCGACCATGCTCCTGTTTGATGTCCGCTTCAATTCCGGCGGCTACGAAAACGAGCTAATCGACATTCTGGACTACCTGCTGCCGGAGGGAACGCTGCTGAGTAACCGCGATAAGCAGGGGAAGGAAGAGGTATTCACTTCCGATGAAAGCCACCTGGATATGCCAATGGCAGTGCTCATCAATGAGGATAGCTATTCCGCCGCGGAGCTCTTTGCGGCAGTCCTCAGCGAGTACGGCGCGGCGAAAACCGTCGGTACCAAAACGGTGGGCAAGGGCTACTATCAGAACCTGTTCCAGCTGGACGACGGCTCCGCGGTGGACCTGTCCGTGGGCCGGTACTTTACCTCCAAGGGCGAAAACCTGGAAGGCATCGGCCTGACCCCGGACGTCAGCGTAGACCTGAGCGACGAAGACAACGCCGCCCTCTACTATGGCACCCTGGACCAGGAAAAGGATGCCCAGCTCCAGGCAGCGGTGGAGCTTTTGATGGAAAATGTGGTAACGCCCTAAAAAATGTCCCCGGAGCCGTACAGGCTCCGGGGCTTCGCTTTATCCAATGAAGGTGTCCAATATCAGTTTTGCTTCCTCTATATTGCCCCAGCAGCTTACGGTCCAGCCATCCTCTTCATAAACCCGGTCGGCATTCTGTACGATGCACAGGTATCGATCATTCTGCCCGACGGTGCAGGCCAGGTCCGCAAAGCTTGTCATATATGCCAGGCCACCGGTGACGCGGGAGTCTGCCGCTTCCGGTCTTAAAGGAGAGTCCGGCAGCAGAAAATTGTTGTTGTACAGGGGAATGTCCCGGTAGGGCAGATCATACACCGCAGTGCTCCAAATCTCCCGGAAGGTGTCGTTTTTCAGGGCCGCGGCCAGGATCCTGCCAATATCCTGTACAGTGGTATGGGCTTGCATGGAGCTGCATTCGGAAACGCTGTCAAAGTAGGTGTCCGTACATCCGGCGGCCCGGAGCCACTGATTCGTCAGAGCCAGGGCTTCTTCGTCTCCTCGGGTGCTCAGGCAGCGGATAAGCACCTGGGGAGAGAACGTATCATATGGCTGAAACAGGAAATTGTACAAATGGTCACGAACGGTAAAGAATCGATAATCATCCGCATTTTGCAGGCCGATGATCGATAACGTGGAATCAAGGTCAGGCGCCTGCTCCAGAATGGCCGCTACAAAGGCGACCCGATTCCACCGCCCGGGCCAGACCTTCAAGGTTTCGTTTTTCGCAAACAGCGTTTCGCCGGTTGAAAGGTCATAGACCGCTGCGCCTTGCGCGCTGATCCGCTGCGCGATAGGGCGGAGGGCCAGATCCAGAATATCCGGGTTATTTTGCAGATAAGCTTGAATGGATCCTTTGATAGAGGCGTAGGCCCCATCGTTTTGAAGGGAAAAGTCCGATTTGAACCAAATATCAAATACCCGGTCAGAAAGAGAAACCAGAGAATGATAGCATTCTTCACCGCCGTTTTCCCGGATGGTCCACTCCGTGCCGCCACCGATCCATTCGGAAGTACTCATATTCATACCAAGCATATCAAAAATGGCCTGGGGAGGGACGGAGCTGCTTTCGCGCAGCAGAGTGCCTTGTACGCCGCCGACCGGTTCCATTTGATCGTCCAATAAATCGAGTTTCCACGGTTCCTCCTGATAAAGGGTATAGCCTTCTGGCAGGACGATTGGAAGGGGATCTCCATTTTTCGTACTCTTTTGTGTGGTCAGGAACAGAGAACAAACAATAACAGCCAGCACCGCCGCACCGCCCAGCAGCCACAGCTTGGTTTTCTTATCCGTCAACACATTCTTGATCCGGCTTTTCACGCTGTTCTGCCCAAAGGCCACCGGGCACAGGTATTGCAATCCCTTGGGGGCGGCGCAGCGCAGCAGGGTGCAGGCGTAGGTTTTCTTCTGGATAGAGGTCATTCCGGCCACCGCCCGCTCGTCGCAGCCCATTTCCAGGTCCCGGCAGAAGAGCCACCAGCCCACCCACACCGTGGGCTGGAACCAGTAGACGCACAGAAGAATGTAGCCCACTAGCTTCCACCAGGGGTCCCGGTGCTTTAAGTGGGCCTCCTCGTGGGCCAGAACGAAGCCGCGGCTGAATTCATCCAGGCCGGAGGGCAGATAGATTTTTGGATGCACCAGCCCCAGCACAAAGGGTCCCGGGATGCTGTCACAGAGGAAGATATTCTCTGTAAGCCGAATGGAGACCCGTAGGGTTTTCTTCAAGCGCAGGTAGGAGACCAGGCCCATCGCCATCATTACAGCTACACCTGCCGCCCAGACATAGGAAGCAATTTTCCAAGGATCTGTGGCAGGCTGCACCTGGATAGGGGCTTCGGGCAGTATGTCTTTGGAAGCCGCTTCCAAGGCGGGCATGGTTTCAACGGGAGCTTCCGGAACGGGGGCGGAAAAAACTACCTCCGCCGGGATGGGCTCTGCCGTTGGAAGCAGGCTCCAGGCGCTTTCCAGGGAGAAGGGGAGGGCCAGCCGCAGGGCCACCACCGCCCACAATAGGCACTGTGGGCTTTTTGGCAGCTTCCGGAAGAGAAGCCGCAGCAGCATCACAGCCAAAATCAAGGCGCTGGCCTGAAAACTGTGGTTCAGAAGGCGAAGAAACAGCGAAGTCATGCGTTTCCCTCCTGTTCGTAAGATTCGATGAGCTGACGGATCTCGGCAATGTCCTTGGCGTTCAGGGGGCTGCCCTGGGAGAAGGCCGCCAGAAAGGCGGGCAGGGACCCGGAAAAGGAATCGTCTACAAACTGCCTGCTTTGAGCGGAGAGATATTGCTGCTTGGTCACAAGGACGGTAACGGTGCCGCCGTTGTTTTCAAAAATGCCTTGGCTACACAGCTTTTTGAGTACGGTATAGGTGGTGGATTTTTTCCATTCCAGCTCCCGGGCGCACAGCTTTACCAGCTCACCGGAGGAAATGGGGGCGTTTGCCCAAACGATCTCCGCAAAGCGCATTTCTACGGTGCCCAGCTTTCGTTCATCCATGCTTTATCATCCTTTCTATGAGGTCTATTGTCAATCGACCCAACACAAGTCTATCATAGATAGACCAATTTGTCAAGGGAAAAACTCCCCCTTGGTGCAAAACCAAAGGGGAGCAGAGCTTGTCAAAAAGCCTCGCAGAGTTCGCCGACAAAAGTCGGCGAATAAAGTCAAATCATTTTCTGTCGGGGCGTGTACCTGACAGAAAATACATCTCAGGCTGCAAGTGTGCGAGTTGTTCGCCATAGGCGAACAAGGAGTGCGCGCGGCAGACTGCAAATTTTGTCGGAAAAGCCCGTAAGGGATTTTTCGATAATTTAGCTCCCCCTTGGTGCAAAACCAAAGGGGAGCAGAGTATGTAATTAGGCCAGGATGGGCTTCAGCGCTTCCGCCAGCTTGTCCTTCTGGGCCTGCGCTTCGGCCAGGTCCTTACCCAGGGTGGTGAAGTAGGTCTTGATCTTGGGCTCGGTGCCGGAGGGACGGACCACCACGGTGGCGCCGCCTTCCAGGGCGTAGATCAGAACGTTGGCAGCAGGCAGGCCGGTTTCTTCGCTCTTCTTGTAGTCGGTAGCCTTGAGGACCTTATAGCCGCCGATCTCCGTGGGAGGATTTTGCCGCAGGGAGTCCATAATGGCGGCCATCTTGTCCATGCCGGACAGGCCGGGGAACTCGAAGGAATCCACCTTGTTCAGGTAGCGGCCGAACTTTGCGTAGATGGCTTCCAGCCGCTCCTTGATGGAGGAGCCGATGGAGCGATAGTAGGCGGCCATTTCGCAGATCAGCATGGAGCCGATGATGGCATCCTTATCCCGGACATAGGGGCCGGCCAGATAGCCGTAGCTCTCCTCAAAGCCAAAGATGAACCGGTCCACTTCGCCGGCCTTTTCCAGCTGGGCGATCTGGTCGCCGATCCACTTAAAGCCCGTCAGCACGTTGCGCATTTCTACGCCGTAGCTCTTGGCCACCGCATCGGCCAGGGGGGTAGAGACGATGGACTTGACAGCCACGGGATCCTTGGGCATGGTGCCGTTTTCAATCCGGCCCTGGCAGATGTAGTCCAGCAGCAGGACGCCCACTTCGTTGCCGGATACCAACTCGTAGCTTCCGTCGGGGCAGCGGATGGCGATGCCCACCCGGTCGGCGTCCGGGTCGGTGGCCAGCATCAGATCCGCACCGGACTTCTTGGCCAGTTCCAGGCCCAAACGCAGGGCTTCAAAAATTTCGGGATTGGGATAAGGACAGGTGGGGAAATTGCCGTCGGGGAACTGCTGCTCGGGGACGATGGTAATATCGGTAATACCGATGTCATGGAGCACCCGGGTCACGGGCACCAGGCCGGAGCCGTTCAGGGGGGAGTACACCAGCTTCAGCCCCGCGGTCTTGCACAGGCCGGGCCGGACGGAACGGGCCTTGATGGCGTCGTACAGGGCTTCCTTGCAGGCATCCTCTACATACTGGATCATGCCGGAGGCCAGACCCTCTTCAAAGGAAACGAGCTTAGCACCGGTGAGCACATCGGTCTTCTGGATCTCGGCGTAGACCACAGCGGCGGCATCGTCGGTCATCTGGCAGCCGTCGGGGCCGTAGGCCTTGTAGCCGTTGTACTTGGCGGGGTTGTGGGAGGCGGTGATCATAATGCCCGCGTTGGCACCGTAGTACCGGGTGGCAAAGCTCAGGGCGGGAACAGGCATCAGGGCGTCGTAGATCCGCACGTGGACCCCGTTGGCAGCCAGAACCTTAGCGGCCTCTTTGGCAAACACATCGGAGTTGATACGGCTGTCGTAGGAAATGGCGACCAGCTGATTGCCACCCTGGGTCTTTACCCAGTTGGCAAGGCCCTGGGTAGCCTGGCGGACTACGTAGATATTCATCCGGTTGGTACCGGCGCCCAGAACACCCCGCAGGCCGGCGGTACCGAACTTCAGGGCCACGGCAAAGCGCTCCTTGATCTGCAGGTCGTCGCCCTGGATCTCCTGGAGCTCCTTGGTCAGTGCCGGGTCTTCCAGCTCCGCCTCAGACCAACGTTTGTAATCATCCAAATACATTTCATTCACCTATCCTTACTTATGGTAACTTTCAATTGCATTTTTGCAAATTTGACAACTACAATATAATCCATTTTTTATAATTTGTCAATATGCTCAAAAAACTTGCAGAAAAAAGCCGCTGCTTTTGCCAGGATCCCTGTTGTGCGCAAAAAGCCCGCAGCGGCCGGAGTGGCAATCTTCCGGGGGTGCTGCGGGTTTTCGCATCCATGCAATGGGCGCTGCAAAACTTAGCGCCAAGCACAGTGGGGGAGCAGAAGGCAAGGCAATTTCCCTTTTGCTCTATAGGACCCATTTTAAGAAGCGTTCAGATAAGGATGGCAAGAAAAGCGTGAAAAGTTAGGAGGAGTTTTCAGTTTTTAGAACGCTTCCAGGGGGGGTACACTCAAGCTAGCTGCGCGCCAAGGGTGCGGCACTGCTCCAGGGCGCTATCATCGGGCTGCTCCTGGCAGATGACGCTTTCGCAGGCGAGAACCGCGCCGTCATCCCGGCAGGTATCCTCCCAGGTGCGCATCCATTCGCCGTCGCCCCAGCCGTAAGAGCCGAACAGGGCGATCTTTTTCCCGGAAAGGGCGCTTTCGCAATCCTGGAACATGGGCAAAAATTCGCTGTCTTCCAGCTCTTCGGCACCCATGGCAGGGCAGCCAAAAGCGATGGCGTCAAAATCCGGTACCTGGCGGCCGGAGAACTCAGAGGCGGTAAACAGGCTGCATTCCGCACCGGCCTGCTTGGCGCCTTCGGCTACGGCAGAGGCCATGGCCTCGGTATTTCCGGTGCTGCTCCAATAAACAACTGCAATTTTAGACATAGACATAATTCCTTTCTGCGTTTGTGGTATATCAACCGGCTACGGTGAGCCGCTCAATATCGGTGCCATGGGCCAGCTGCTGGCAGTATACCCGCTGGCATTTTTTAAAGGTGGCAAAGGTCTTCTCTGCCTGGGTGGGGTCCCCGTATACCTTCCAGCAGCCGGTGCATTTGCAGGGCCGCTTTTCCAGAAAGCCCAGTACGTCCTCCGGCGGATAGCCCAAAAAGAGGCCGATCTCGTGGGGGAATTCCTCCGCCTCCCGGATCCGTTCCATGAGCCGGGGCAGGCATTGCTGCTTCCCTGTATAGCCCCGTTCCTTCAAAATTTGAATTGCTGTAGGGTCTTCCAAATCCTTACTCAGCCTGGAAGGCCGATAGAGATAAATGAGCGCGGAATGTTCTCTCATCCGCAGGGGGAGGGCCCGCAGGCCCTTGGGCACCAAGATCCCGTTGAGCCTGCGCAGAGAACCGTAAAAGGAAGGCTTGTCTGTGATGGGGCACACAAACAGGCTGCCGGTTTTCAGGTTCGCCAAGGTGGGCGCACACTGGCGAACGATCAGTTCCTCAGACATGGCGGCCCTCCCGGGTGCGGAAGAGAGCGGACATCAGTAGATTCCGGACATGAATGGAACCGAAAAGAATCAAAGCGATGAGAAGCAGTGAAACACAAGAGGGAGCATTCTTTATAATATCCATATCCAAAACCTCCTGAAGTATTGGTTAGCCTTTGCTAACTGACGACATCATACACCATGATCCCGGATTTGTCAAGCATTATTTTCCTAGCTGCCTAGTATTTTTGTAGGGAAGTTGATTTTGCACAAAAAATACCGCCTCGGGGGAGAGCCGAGGCGGCATTCTGGCAGAAAAGTCGCGCGTTCCGGGGGAATGATCTGCCAACAGACAGATTACCCGATATGGCGGCATTTATGCAAGGGGAATGTGTCGAATCGAAAAATTCGTTACTGGGCGCTGTAGCGTACTTCCGTGCTTTCGTTGGGGCGGCCGGCAAAGAAGGCGCGGAGGTTATCCACAGTGGTGGAGGCGATGCTGTCCAGCGCCTCCTGGGTCAGGAAGGCCTGGTGAGAGGTGACGATCACGTTGGGCATGGCAATCAGGCGCACCAGCTTGTCGTCCTGGACGATGTGGCCGGAGTAATCCTCATAGAAAAAGTCCCCCTCTTCCTCGTAAACGTCCAGGCAGGCGGCACCCACCTTCTTCTCCTTGATGCCGGTGATCAGGTCCTCGGTGTTGATGAGGCCGCCCCGGGAGGTATTCAGAATGGTCACGCCCTTCTTCATCTGGGCGATGGAGGCGGCGTCAATGATATGCTTGGTGTCCTCGGTCAGGGGGCAGTGGAGGGAAATAATGTCCGACTTGGCAAAGAGCTCCGGCAGGTCTACATAGTGGAGCCCGCTATTCTGGGCGGGGTACTTATCATAGGCCAGGATCTCCATGCCAAAGCCCTTGCAGATATCCGCAAAGACCCGGCCGATCTTGCCGGTGCCGATGATGCCCACGGTCTTGCCGTGAAGATCAAATCCGGCAAGACCCTGAAGACTGAAGTTAAAGTCCCGGGTGCGGATATAGGCCTTGTGGGTCCGGCGGTTGATGGTCAGCAGCAGCGCCATGGCGTGCTCGGCCACGGCATAGGGGGAATAGGCAGGGACCCGGTAAACAGGCAGACGGCCCTGGCAGGCCTTAATGTCTACATTATTGAATCCGGCGCACCGCAGGGCGATCACCTTGACGCCCAGCTCGTGCAGCTTCCGGACCACATTGGCATTGACCGTATCGTTGACGAATACACACACGGCATCGTAGCCCGCGGCCAGGGAAACGGTATCCTCATTCAGCCGGGTCTCAAAATACTTGATCTCCAGCTCGGAATCGGCGGCATAATGGTCAAAGCCCGGTACATCATAGGGCTTGGTATCAAAAAAAGCAACTTTCATAGCATGATCCTCCTGAACATATTCGTATTTATTTATCGATAAGATTATAATGAATCGGAATGCACTTGTCAATTGTTTTGTGCCGCTTTTTAGGAATTTGTGGAGATGAATAAAGGGTGCCCCAAAAAGAAGAAAAAATGCGATCATTTTGCCAAAGCAGCCGGGGAATATAAAAAAGATGGTTGCAGGATGCGGGAACCTTTGCTATAATAAGATAGCTTGTTTGTACATCTGTGTTTTGTACCGGGAAGAAGGAGATAGCTTTATGGATAAAAAACTGGAACGGTTTGTCAGGCCCGGAAAAGGGCTTTACATCGTGATTCTTTTTGGCTTCTGCGCTATGGCCTTCCTTGCCGGCCACTATTGGCTTGGTACTGCGGAAGCGGTGGTCAGTATTCTCACCTGTGCCTACTATCTGGTGGACCGGCAGCACCGCAGGCGGATGCTGCAGCAGTATATCCAGTCCGAGCAGGAGACCCTGGAGGGGATCTCCAAAGGGGATGGCCCCCTTCCGGCAGTGATGGTCCGGATGGAGGACGGCAGCATCGTATGGGAAAACTTCCGCTTTTCGGAGCTTTCCAACAATGCAAAGAATGTGGTAGATGAAAAGCTGGATTCGGTCTTCCCGGACTTTTCTCTGGACTTTTTGGCCACCGGCAAAAATGAATCGCCCCAGGATGTGACCCTGGGCGGCAGACGCTACCGGGTATACGGGACTCTTCTTCGTGGTTCCGACAGCCGCCTGGGGGTGCTGTATTTCAGCGACCTGACAGAACTTTACCAGGTGCGGGATGAGTATATCCGCTCCCGTCCGGTAACGGCCATTATCCTCATTGATAACTACGAGGAAATGACCCAGAACCTGACGGAGGGTGCCACCTCCAAGCTGAATGCCAACCTGAATGATGCCATTACCCAATGGACGGAAGACTATCACGGCCTGCTCCGTCGGCTGGAACGGAACCGTTTCCTGTTTATTTTTGAAAAGCGGGACCTGGAACGGGCCAAGGAGGATAAGTTTTCCCTCTTGGACGATATTCATAAAGTGGTCAGCCCCTCCGGCCTGGCTGCCTCCATTTCCATTGGCCTGGGTGTAGACAGCGTGGACTTTGAGGAAGGGTACCGCTTTGCCTCCCTGGGCATCGAAATGGCCCTGAGCCGTGGCGGCGACCAGGCGGTGATCAAGGATCGGTTCAATTTTGATTTCTATGGCGGCCGCAGCAAGGAGACGGATTATAAGAGCAAGGTCCGGTCCCGTGTCACGGCCAACTCCCTGATGGAGCTCATCGCCCAAAGCGACCACGTCTTTATCATGGGCCACCGGAATGCGGACCTGGATTCTCTGGGCGCCGCGGTGGGCATCAACTGCCTGTGCCGGAAGAAAGGGAAAAAAGCCAGCATCGTCGTCGACCTGGAGCACAATGCCGCCGGGCGCCTTCTGGAGGAGCTGCAGCGGTTCCCGGAATACCGGGATGTATTTGTTTCCGGCCAGGATGCGCTTTTGATGTGCGACAACCGGAGCATTCTGGTGGTGGTGGATACCAACCGGCCGGATCAGGTGGAGTTTAAGCCGTTACTGGAATCCATTTCCAAGGTCTGCGTGGTGGATCACCATAGAAGAGCGGCGGACTATATCAATCCTGTGGTGGTCAACCTTCACGAAACCTACGCTTCCTCCGCTTCGGAGCTGGTAACGGAAATGATCACCTATGCGGTAGAAAGCCGGGACGTGCTGCCTATCGAGGCCAAGAGCCTGATGGCCGGTATCTGCCTGGATACCAAGTTCTTTAACGTCCGTTCCGGTGAGCGGACCTTTGAGGCGGCCGCCGTCCTGCGCCGGATGGGTGCGGATACAACAGAAGTGAAGCTGCTGCTGCAGAACGACTTCCACGATACCCTGGAAAAATACCAGATCATCAAAGAGGCCAAGCTTTACCGGGACGAATTGGCTATTGCCGCTTTGGAACAGCCTACCAATCGGATCCTGGCGGCCCAGGCGGCAGACGAGCTGCTGAATATTTCCGGTATTACCGCTTCCTTTGTGCTCTACCCCGATGAGGGGCAGGTGATCATTTCTGCCAGAAGCATCGGTTCTGCCAACGTGCAGGTGATCCTGGAGCCCCTGGGCGGCGGCGGCAATGCGGCTACCGCCGGTGCCCAGATGAAGGGCGTGGATGTAAAGGAAGCCCTGGATAAACTGATCGCGTCTATCGACGCTTTCTATGAAGAATAAGGAGATTGAGAAACATGAAAGTTATTTTGCTGCAAGATGTAAGAGGCAAGGGCAAGAAGGGCCAGATGCTGGAGGTTTCCGACGGCTACGCCCGGAACTATATGCTGCCCAGAAAGATGGCCATTGAGGCTACCGCCGACGCGGTAAACACCATGCGCATGAACGACAAGGCCACCCAGGAGCGGATCGCCCGGGAAAAGGCAGAGGCCATGGACACCGCCAAGAAGCTGCGGGAAATGACCGTTACCGTCACTGCCAAGGGCGGCGGAAACGGCCGGCTGTTTGGCTCCATCACCAACCAGGAAATTGCCGACGCCCTGAAGGCAAAAACCGGCATTGCTTTGGACAAGCGGAAGATCGTTATTTCCGATGCCATCAAGAATGTAGGCACCTATACCGTTACCTGCAAGCTGGGCTACGAGATCACCGCCCCCCTGACCGTCAAGATCGAGGAAGGCTGAGAAATCCACCAAATATAAAGGAGGGAGCCTATGGATGAAGAATTGATTGCCCGCCAGCAGCCCCAGTCTCTGGAGGCGGAGCAGGCCGTTCTCGGCTCCATTCTCATCGATAGCCAGTGCGTATCCGATGTCATCGGCATCCTGAAGCCGGAGGACTTTTACCTGGAACAGAACCGGGAGATCTACGAAGCCATCTATACGATGTTCAATTTCTCCCAGACCATCGACCCGGTCACCGTTCTGGATAAGCTGAAGGAGCTGGGCTATTACCGCGACAATTCCCGGGATTATGTGTCCTAGCTCATGGAGATCACGCCCACGGCGGCCAATGTGGTAAGGTACGCGAATATCGTCCAGGAGAAGTCCATGCTTCGCGGCCTGGGCCAGGCGGCGGGGGAGATCTCCGACATGGTCTACGACCAGATGGGCACCCCTGCCGATATCCTGGAATCGGCGGAGAAGAAGATCTACGCCATCCGCAAGGGGGAACGGGGAGACAGCCTGGAGCACATCGGTACCACCATGCACCGGGTGTTCGACCGGCTGAACGAGCTGGCCATGTCCGATTCCGCAATTCCTGGCCTTTCTACAGGCCTGCGGGACCTGGACCCAAAGATCAACGGCCTCAATAAGTCCGACCTTTTGCTGGTGGCCGCCCGTCCTGCCATGGGTAAATCCGCCTTTGCCCTGAACATCGGGGTAAATGTGGCCAAGAAATACAAAAAAACCGTGGCGATCTTCAACCTGGAAATGTCTCGGGAACAGCTGGCCATGCGTCTATTGGCCAACGAAAGCATGGTGGAGCTGCAAAAGCTGACCACCGGCAAGCTTACGGATGAGGAGTGGATCAAGATCTGCCAGGCAGGCTCTGCTCTGAGCCAGACGGATATTCGCATCGACGATAACCCTTCCGTTACCGTGGCGGATATCAACGCCAAGTGCCGAAGGCTGGACAACCTGGGCCTCATCATCATCGACTACCTGCAGCTGATGCAGGGCTCCGGCTACGGAAAGAACAACGAAAACCGTGTGGTTGTGGTTGGCGAGATTTCCCGGTCGTTAAAAATCATGGCAAAGGAACTGAATGTGCCGGTGGTGTGCCTGAGTCAGCTATCCCGTGCGGTGGAAAGCCGGACGGACAAGCGGCCTATTTTGTCGGACCTCCGGGAATCCGGCGCCATCGAGCAGGACGCGGACTCTGTCATGTTCCTCTACCGAGACGAATATTATAATGAGAATACAGAGGAAAAGGGCGTTGCCGAGTGCATCGTGGCCAAGAACCGTCACGGAGAGACCGGGGCGGTAAAGCTGCAGTGGATCGGTCAGTACCAGATGTTTGGCGATTTGGAGTGGAAGCATGCTGAATAAACTCCGTTCCTTTGCTGCCCGGTACCATCTGTTTTCTCCCGGGGACCGGGTCACAGTCGCCCTGTCCGGGGGAAAGGACTCCGTGGCATTGCTGTTTGCCCTGTATCTTCTCAAGGACGAGTGGTCCATCACCCTGGAAGCGGCCCACTTCAACCATCACCTCCGGGGGGAAGAATCCCAAAGGGATGCGGAGTTCGTCCGGAAGCTCTGCGACCGGTACGATATTCCCTTGACTGTGGGAGAAGCCTGGGTGCAGCCCGGGGAAAAGGGCCTGGAAGCCGCGGCCCGGGAGGCAAGGTATGCTTTTTTTCGCACCCTGCCTGGGAAGATCGCCACGGCCCACACGGCGGATGACAATACCGAAACGGTACTTTTACGGATGGTCCGGGGGACCGGGTTAAAGGGCCTGGGGGCCATCGCACCGGAGAACGGAAATGTGATCCGCCCCATGCTCAGCACTACCCGGGAAGAGGTGGAGGCCTTTCTGGAAAGCTACAGCCTTCCCCACGTAGAAGACAGTTCCAATGCGGGAGACGACTTTCTGCGGAACCGCATCCGGCACAATGTTCTTCCGATTTTAAAGGAGGAAAACCCCAGGATCGCCGAAAACCTATCGGCCATGGCCCTGGGCCTTCGTCTGGACGAAATGTGCCTGCAAAGCCTGACCTCCGGCCCGATGCCTGGCGTTTCGGAGCTTCGGCAATTGGACCCGGCCCTGCGTAGGCGGTATTTAGAACGCTTTCTAAAAGAAAATGGCGTCCGGGAGCCGGAGCAGAGCCATATTCTCCAGGCAGAGCAGCTGGTGTTCCACTGGAATCCCTCGGCATCCATGGATTTTCCGGGAGGCGTGGTGATTGCCAGGCAGTATGATACGCTGGTCCGGAAGGAAGCAGTGGGGGTGTTGGAGCCAAGAAACATTGAGAATGGTACTTTTCTGGAAGATTTAGGCATCCGGGTTTTGGTAGAGAATGCCACGGATTTCCCCCAAGGGCTCAACGTCTTCACGGTGGTTCCCCAGGGAAAGATGTACCTGCGGTCCCGGCAGTCAGGGGACAGCATCTGCCTTTCCGGCGGCACCAAGAGCCTGAAAAAGCTATTCATCGACCGTAAAATTCCCGCCGCCCAGCGGGATCGGATCCCGGTCCTTTGTGACGGTGCAGGGATCCTGGGTGTTGTGGGCATTGGAGCAGACAAAAGGCGGCAGGCCCACGCCCTTCCGGCAGTGACCATCCGCTTTGTAAACAACCAAGAGGACATTTCTCAGGAGGAGAAAGAAAATGGAGGCAAATAGCATGGATAAGGACATTCTGAAAGTGCTCATCACGGAAGATCAGATCCGCACCCGCATTGCGCAGCTGGGAGAGGAACTGACCCGTGACTACGAAGGGAAGGACCCGGTCATCGTTGGCGTGCTCAAAGGCGTGGTCGTCTTCTATGCCGATATGATCCGCCAGATCAAGGTGCCCTGCCAGATGGACTTTATGTGGATCTCCTCTTATGCCGGAACCACATCTACCGGAAACATGGTGGTCAAGCGGGATATTTCCGCGGACATCAAGGGCCGCCATGTATTGATTTTGGAGGACATTTTCGATACCGGCCACTCTCTGGACTTTACCTATAAGCATTTGCTCAGCAAGGAGCCTGCCTCGTTGAAGATCTGCACCTTCCTGGATAAGCCTGAGCGCAGACTGCCCGGCATCGATCTGAAGCCGGATTACGTGGGCTATACGGTACCCAATGAATTCGTAGTAGGCTACGGTCTGGACTTTAACGAGCACTACCGGAATCTGCCCTACATTGGGGTCCTGAAGCCGGAAGCCTATGCGGACTGATCAAAAATAAGGAGTTTTTAAGAATTTGAATAACCGTAGATTGATTCCGCTGATCGTGTATCTGGCGGCCATGGTGCTGGTTTTCAGCTGGATCAGCGGACTGACAGCGCCCAAGACCAGCGCCATTACCTACTCCGAAATGGTAGATCTGCTCCAGGACGAGCAGGTGCGGTCCCTTACCGTGAAAGGGAATACCGTTACTTTGGAGCTGCGTACGCCCTATAACGGAAAGACCCAGCTCCAAACCCAGCTGGATACCGAGAGCTTCCGCCAAGACCTGGGGAGCCTGCTGCAGGAACAGCACGCTTCCGGTGTTCTGGTAAATTACGACATCCAGCCGGGAAGGACCTATACGCCTTATGACCTGGTGCTGCCCATCATCCTGGCTGGCGGCGTGCTGCTGGTCATCTGGACCCTCATTATGGGTAAAATGAACGGCAGCAACCCCTTGGCCACCTTCGGCAAGGCCCGGACGGTTCTGGGTGTGCCGGATGGGAAAAAGGTCACCTTCGATGACGTGGCCGGTGCGGAAGAGGAAAAAGAAGAGCTGGAGGAGATCGTGGATTTTCTCCGGGATCCCAAGAAGTTTACTGCCATCGGCGCCCGGATCCCCCACGGCATCCTGCTGGTGGGCCCTCCGGGTACCGGCAAGACGTTGCTTGCCCGGGCCGTGGCCGGGGAGGCAGGGGTCCAGTTCCTTTCCATTTCCGGCTCCGATTTTGTGGAAATGTATGTAGGCGTGGGCGCCAGCCGCGTTCGGGACCTGTTTGAGCAGGCCAAGAAACTGGCTCCCGCCATCATCTTCATTGATGAGATCGATGCGGTAGGCCGCAAGCGTGGCACCGGCCTTGGCGGCGGCCACGACGAAAAGGAGCAGACCCTGAATCAGCTTCTGGTGGAAATGGACGGCTTCGGCCATACCGAAGGGATCATCGTCCTGGCAGCTACCAACCGTCCGGATATTCTGGACCCGGCCCTGTTGCGCCCCGGCCGGTTTGACCGGCAGATCCAGGTGAACCGACCGGATGTAAAGGGAAGAGAAGAGATCCTCCAGGTCCATGCCAAGAATAAGAAGCTGGACGACACGGTAAATCTCAGAACGGTGGCCCGGGCGACCTCCGGCTTTACCGGTGCGGACTTGAGTAACCTTTTGAATGAGGCCGCCATTATGGCAGCAAGGGATAACCGGCCTGTCATCAACATGGAGGATATCAACGAAGCCCTCATGAAGATCGTGGCCGGTCCTGCCAAGCACAGCCACGTTCAGTCCCGCCGGGATCTGAAGACCACGGCGGTCCACGAGGCCGGCCATGCGGTGGCCATGTACCGCCTGCCCACCCACGACCCGGTCCGCCAGATCTCCATTGTCCCCCGGGGCCGGAGCCTGGGCGCAACCTGGTACCTGCCTAAGGACGACTCTTCCAACCTGACCCGAAACGAGATGTACGAGCAGATCGTAGGCCTTCTGGGCGGCCGTGTGGCAGAGGCCCTGTATGTAGGGGATATTTCCGTAGGTGCCTCCAACGACATCGACCGTGCTACGAAGCTTGCCAAGGATATGGTGGCCCGATACGGTATGTGCGAAAAGCTGGGTACTGTCTCTTACCTGGATGACGGCGAAGTCTTCATCGGCCGGGATTACCAGAACACCAAGAGCTATTCCGAAAAGGTAGCCGGGACCATCGACGAAGAGGTCAAAGCCCTGATCGACCACGCCTACGAGGATTGCAAGGCCATTCTCACAAAGGATGCCGACAAGTTGCAGCAGGTCGTGGATTACCTGGTGGCCAACGAGACCATTACAGGCGCCCAGTTTGCGGACCTGATGGAAGGCCGCGCTATTTCCGAAGGTTCCACCACAGCGCTGACGGACGGATACGAAGAAAAATAAAAAAAGCAAGTCCACCGGTTTCCTGGCCGGTGGACTTGCTATGTTTACGCCCACCGGTTTTTCCGGTGGGCGTAAGTGTTAATCCTCTGAATTGGTGGGATCGTAATTGACGATGATGTCGTGCTCGGTCAGAGCGGAAACGCTGGGGATCTCGTTGCCGTAAACATTCAGCTGTACCAGCAGGGCACAGTCCGCCAAGGCATCTACGTTGGTGATCTTGTTGTAATCCATATAGATATAGCGGATCTTTGGCATCTTTGCCAGAACGTCTATGGATTCAATGGAGTTATAAGAGCCGTCGATCAGCTGCATGGAGGAGTTTCCGGGGAAGGACGGGATCTCGCTGACGCTGTTGTAGGAAAAGTCCAGGGTCTCCAGATTGGCAAGGCCTGCGATGGGGCTCAGGTCTGTGACGCTGTTGTTGGAGAGTGTCAGGGTGATCAGGTTACTGCATCCGGACAGGCCCTCCAGGCTGGATATCTGGTTATGGTCCAGCAGCAGCTCCGTCAGGATGGGCAGGGAGGCTGCGGCACCGGCACTGGTCAGCTGATTGTTCGCCGCATTCAGGCTGGTCAGCTTGGAGCACAGATTGATGGGGTCCAGAGAGGAGACCGTATTGTGGGAGATATCCAGCTTTGCCAGGTTTGTCAGGTTCCCAAGAACAGTCAGGTCCGTTACCGCATTGTGGGAAAGGTCCAGCTGCTGCAGGGTGATGAGTTCCTTCAGCGCATCCAGGTTTCGGATGGTGTTGCTGCTGAGGTTCAGAACGGTCAGCTTCTGGGCACGCTCCAAACCGGCCAGGGTGCTGAGTCCGCAGTCCGTCAGGTTCAACTCCTGCAGGGCGGGCAGAGAAGCAATCACAGATAAGCTGTCTGCAGAGAACCGGCAGCCGGTCAGGTCCAGTTTTTTCAGGTGGTTCAGCTCGGAGAGATCGTTGAGGTTACTCATATTCCGGTCGTTCATGGTCAGGCTTTCCAGGTAGGTTAGGTGACTCAGGTCTTCCAGGGTGGTCACGTTTTCCGGAATGGTGATCTCGGTGATCTGCCACAGGTCGTTGGTGTAGAGAATATGAGAGGGCTCGCACTTCAAAATATCCCGAACGGTGCTTTCCATGGTGGCGTCCATAAAGATCACCGGCTCGATGACGCCGCCGACGGTATAACCCAGAATGGTAACGGGGCTTACAAGGCCGTTATCCCCAACGCTGATGGCATAGATTTGGGTCTCACCGGCAGACAGTTCAATGGGGGAGGAGTAGGGCGCATCCGCCACGGAGGGGTAGTCCCCATCGGTGGTATAGTAAAGGGTGCCGGAGGAAGAGGACAGGCTGACGCTGATATACTGGCTGTAGTAGCCGGATTCGTAGTTGGCCGTTGGTGCGGTGGGCCGCAGTGCCTCCAGTTCGCTGAGGATGGTGGGGTTGGTAATATTGGACATCAGCGATTCGGCGTCCAATAGCTTATCCTGCTCCACATAGGTCTTGCTCAGGGCCATATACAGCTCTTTGGTGGCGCCGCTGGCAATGGCCTTGGAAAGGGTCACTTCCGCTTTGGTGTAGTTACCGGCGGCTTTGTATTGGTTTGCCAGCTCAATAGCCACGTTTTCGTCCTGGCCGGAGTAATTGTAGGCCAGGTTGTAGAACCAGGCGGACAGGGTGCTGTTTCCGCGGATATCGTTGTTTCGGGCCTGCTGCAGCAGCATATCCCGGGTAAAGTCCCGGTCATATACAAACAGATACCAGCCCACACTGATCACCAGCAGAACAGCCAGCACCAGCGGGACCAGAACGTGCATCAACTTTTTCATATGGTAAGCTCCAATCTTCGGGAAATCTTATAGGGATTATACAATCTTTCCGGAAAAATGTCAAGCACTGCCCCTTTTCAGGGGAAATTTACTGCTTTTTTGCCTGCTTCATGCTGAGGCTGATCCGGTGCCGCTGCTCGTCTACGCTCAGGACCATGACATCCACAACGTCGCCCACCTTTACCATTTCACTGGGATGCTTTAAACGGCGGTTACAGACCTCGGAAATATGGACCAGGCCATCCTGATGGACACCGATGTCCACAAAAACGCCGAAATCGATCACATTTCGCACCGTGCCCGTCAAAACCATGCCGGGCTTCAGATCCTTCATTTCCAGTACGTCCTTCCGCAGGATGGGCTTGGGCAGTTCATCTCTGGGGTCACGGCCGGGTTTGCTGAGCTCCTTGGCAATGTCTTCCAGGGTGGGCTCGCCCACATTCAGCTCCTGGGCGGCCTTTTTAAGCCCGTATTTTTTCAGTGCTTCCGGGATCTGGGAAACATCCGCGCAATTCAGCAGCTTCAGCAGAGCCTTGGCAGCAGCATAGGACTCCGGGTGGACGCCGGTGTTGTCCAGTACCTCTTTGCTCTCCGGGATCCGCAGGAAGCCGGCGCACTGCTCGAAGGCCTTAGGTCCCAATTTGGGCACCTTTTTCAGCTGGGCACGGCTCTGGAAGGGGCCGTTTTCCTCCCGATAGGCCACGATGTTCTTGGCGGTGGTGGCCGTCAGGCCGGAAACCTGCTGCAGCAGGCTCCGGGAGGCGGTGTTGGCATCCACGCCTACCGCATTGACGCAGTCCTCCACCACGGCGCCCAAAGCGGCATCCAGCTCCTTCTGGGGGCAGTCATGCTGATACTGGCCGACGCCAATGGCCTTGGGATCGATTTTTACCAGCTCTGCCAGGGGATCCTGGAGCCGCCGGGCAATGGATACGGCAGACCGCAGGTTTACATCGTATTCCGGGAACTCCTCTGCAGCCAATGGGGAGGCAGAGTAGACGGAGGCACCGGCTTCGTTGACGATCATATAGCTGGCCTCCGGGAAGGACCGCAGCAGCTCTACGGTCATGGCCTCCGTCTCCCGGGAGGCAGTGCCGTTGCCGATGGCAATGTGCCGGACGCCGTGCTTGCGCATCAGGCCGGAGAGCGTGGCAATGGCCTCCTGCTTCTTCCGCTCACTGAAGGTAGGATAGACCACGCTGGTATCCAGTACCTTGCCGGTGGCATCCACCACGGCTACCTTGCAGCCGTTCCGGTATCCGGGGTCCAGGCCCATGGTTACAAAGCCCTTTACAGGGGGCTGCATCAGCAGGGGCTTCAGGTTCAGAGCAAAGTTGTGGATGGCGCCCTCGCTGGCCCGGTCCGTCAGGGCGCTGCGGATCTCCCGCTGGATGGAGGGGAAAATCAGCCGGTCGTAGGCATCTTCCGCAGCGGATTTCACCAGTTGGGATACCTGCATGGTGGGCTTCAAGGCGGCCCGGCACACGAGAGCGGGGCCTTCGTTTCCGGGCAGGGTCACGGTGACCTTCAAAACCTCTTCCTTTTCACCCCGGTTGATGGCCAGAATCTGGTGGTCCAGAAGCCGGGAAATGGGCTGACTAAAGTCGTAGTAGAGCTTATATACGGTATCGGCCTCGGGATCCGCCGCCTTGCTGACAAGGGAGCCTCTGCGCATACACAGCTCCCGCAGGGATTTGCGGATGTCGGCATCGTCGGAAAGATTTTCCGCGATAATGTCCAGTGCCCCGGCAATGGCGGCGTCCGCATCGGCAACGCCTTTTTCTTCATCTACAAAACCCAGGGCCAGCTTTTGAATGTCCTGGCCGTCCTGCAGAAAAATAGCCTGGGCCAGAGGATCCAAGCCCTTTTCCCGGGCAATGGAGCCCCGGGTGCGGCGCTTCTGTTTATAGGGGCGGTACAGGTCCTCCACTTCCGTCATGGAAGCGGCATTGTCGATGGCCTCGGACAGTTCGGGGGTCAGTTTGCCCTGGTTCTCGATGGATTTTTTTACTTCGTCCCGCCGCTGCTGCAAATTGCGCAGGTAGGTGAGCCGGGTCTCCAAATTACGCAGGGTGGTGTCGTCCATAGCACCGTGCATTTCCTTCCGGTACCGGGCAATAAAGGGAATGGTGTTGCCTTCGTCGATGAGCTGCACCACATTTTCCACATACTGCTGCTTCTGGCCCAGCTCCTGAGCCAGAATTTCTACAATAGACTGCATAGAAAAACTCCTTGTATCAAGTTTGCACCCCATTCTATCACAAAGCCCTCCGGAAATCCACCCCCCATTTTCAAAGGGGTTATTGCAAAATGACAGAAAAGATGCTATCATAGGCCCAGATAACTGAAAAAGAAAAGGAAATCAACTATGGAAGAAAGCAATATTACGTTTGAAAGCCTGGGCCTGTCAGAGGCAATGCTCAAGGCTTTGGAAAAGAAGGGCTATGGGTACCCCACCACCATTCAGGCGGAGGCCATTCCCCATTTTCTTAAATGGGAGGATGTGATCGCCAAAGCCCCCACCGGCACCGGCAAGACCTTCGCCTTTGGCATCCCCATGATCGAGCACATTGATCCTGAGAGCGAGGATGTACAGGGCCTGATCCTGGCCCCGACCCGGGAACTGGCCATCCAGATCGGAGACGAACTTCGGGGCCTGCTGACCTATTTCCACAATATCCGGGTGGCGGTGCTCTACGGCGGTGCCGGTATCGGCGGCCAGATCAAGCAGCTGGAAAAGAAGCCCCAGATCGTGGTGGCTACCCCCGGCCGTCTCATGGACCACTACAACCGGAAGACCATCCGTTTGGATAAGATTTTAACGGTGGTGCTGGACGAAGCGGACCGGATGCTGGATATGGGCTTTTTCAAGGATGTGACCCGGATCATCGAAAAGGTGAAGAACCGGAAGAATCTGGGCCTCTTCTCCGCTACCATCTCCCAGGAGGTCATGACGGTATCCTGGATGTACCAGCGGGACGAGGTAGAGATCACCGTGGAGCCCAAGCAGGAAGACCGGCCGGATATCGACCAGTACAGCCTGACCTGCACTCCCCTGGAAAAGGCAGAGGTGACTTTGCGGCTGATCCGGTCCCAGGGTTACGAGCGGGTGATGGTCTTTTGCAATACCAAGCATATGTGCCAGCGCCTGTGCGACGATTTCCAGCGGGCAGGACTGGACTGCGAGTGCCTCCATGGGGACATTCGCCAGCAGCAGCGGGAAAAGACCATGCAGCGCTACCGTTCCGGCAAGCTGCCGGTGCTCATCGCTACGGATGTGGCCTCCCGGGGCATCGATGTGGACGACGTGGACTGCGTCATCAATTTTGATGTACCGGAAGAGAACGAATACTATGTCCACCGCATCGGCCGTACCGGTCGGGCCAAGCGAAAGGGCATTGCCTGGAGCATCATCGGCAATTTCCCGGAAAAGGCCAAGCTGGACGAGATCGCCAAGTTCTCCAACTATACCATTACCCCCATGCTTCTTTCTCCGGAAGGGGTTCTGACCAAGGAAGAGATCAAGGAGCCTCCCAAGCCCAAGCGTAGATTCCACTGATGGAAAACTGGGGTTATCTGCTGCTGTGCAGCCATCTGGGAAATCCCCAGCGCAAGCCCCTGACCACGGCTCAGGCCCGGGTTTTGCTCCAAAGGGTCCGGGCCCATGGCCCCTGGCAGGAAGATCGGGATCTGACGGCCAAGGATTTGGTGGCGCTGGGCTATCCGGAAGAATTCTCCCGGCACATCGCCTCCCTTTTGGAGGAGACCGAATTGTTGGAGCACTATCTGCAAAAGGGAAGGGCCCGGAAGTGCATTCCCATTACCCGGCTGGATCCCCGGTATCCAAAGCAGGTACTGCGAAAGCTGGGACCGGACAGCCCCGGCTGCCTGTGGGCCAAGGGAGACCTGAGCCTATTGGACGGACCGATGATCTCCTTGGTAGGCTGCAGAGTTTTGGAGCCCCAAAACAAGCTCTTTGCCCAGAAGGCGGGCAGGGAAGCGGCCAGGCAGGGCTATGTATTGGTTTCCGGCAATGCGCCGGGGGCAGATCAGACTGCCCAGCGAGCCTGCTGGCGTCTGGGCGGCAAGGTCATCTGCGTGGTGGCAGACGCCTTGCACAGCCATCTGGAAGCGAAAAATGTACTGTACCTCAGTGAAGAGGACTTTGATATGCCCTTTTCTCCCTTCCGGGCTCTCCGCCGGAACCGGGTGATCCATACCATGGGGCAAAGCGTTCTTGTGACCCAGGTCCGGCCGGAACGGGGCGGTACCTGGAACGGGACCGGCATGAACCTGAAAAACGGTTGGACACCGGTGTTTGGCTTCCGGGATGGCAGTGATGGAATGGCCGCCCTGGAAAATCTGGGGGCCGAACTCATCGACGTGGAGGCACTGAAAAAGCTTTCGGCGCTTTCCGGATGCCCCAAAGGGTTTTTGGATGCGGAAATATCTTCTCCTGAATTGTAAAATATTTGGGAAGATATGGATTTTTTATGAAAAACGTGCTATACTGACAACGTATAAAATTTACCCGGTGGGTTCCCCGCCGGGGTTCTTGTGCGCCCGCCTGTAAAAGCGGGGAAACTGAATTGGAAGGTGTATTTATTATGACAAAGGTTGATGTGTACTCTGGGTTCCTGGGTGCCGGTAAGACGACCCTCATTAAAAAGATGATCGCAGAAGGCTATAAGGGCCAGAAGCTGGTCCTCATCGAGAACGAATTCGGCGAGATCGGCATTGATGGCGGCTTCCTGCAGGATGCGGGTATCCACATTACAGAGATGAATTCCGGCTGCATCTGCTGCTCTCTGGTGGGTGACTTTGGCAAGGCGCTGGAAAAGGTCATTGAAGAGTATCATCCCGACCGGATCATCATCGAGCCCTCCGGCGTGGGCAAACTGTCCGATGTGATCGGCGCCGTGAACAAGGTCACCGGTCCGGACGTGTCTTTGGGATATACCGTGGCCGTGGCGGATGCCGGTAAGGTCAAGGTGTATACCAAGAACTTTGGCGAGTTCTATAATAACCAGATCGAGACCGCTTCTACCATTATTCTGTCCCGTACTGATTCCATCCCTCAGGCCAAGCTGGATGCCGCTGTGGAGCTGCTGCGGAGCCACAACCAGGTGGCCACCATCATCACCACCCCCTGGAGCGAACTGACCGGTGAACAGCTGGTTGCAGCCATGGAGGGCAAGGCCTCTCTGGCTGCCGAGCTGGCCCGGCTGGAGACCGAACGCCTGGAAGAGGAAGAAGAGCACGAGCACCATCACCACGATGAGGATGAAGACGAGCATGAGCATCACCATCACCACCATGACGATGACGACGATGATGACGAGGAGGAGCACGAGCACCACCACCATCATCACGATGGAGAGTGCTGCTGCCACGACCATGACCATGAGGAGCACCATCATCACGACCATGAGGAACACGAACATCATCATGACCACGATGACGACTGCGGCTGCGGCTGTCACGATCACCACCATCATCACCATCATGCCGACGAGGTCTTCACTTCCTGGGGCGTAGAGACTGCCCGGAAGTTCGAGAAGGCAACCGTTGAGTCCGCCCTGAAGGCGCTGGACTCCGGCGACTACGGCATGGTCCTGCGGGCAAAGGGCATCCTGCCCTGCGTAGACGGCACCTGGATCCATTTCGACTATGTGCCTGAAGAGACCAACGTTCGTACCGGCTCCGCCGATGTGACCGGTAAGCTCTGCGTCATCGGCTCCAAGCTGGACGAAAACGGCATCCAGCAGCTGATTGGGGTGTAAGCCATGGCCATGCAGCAGATCCCTGTTTACGCCTTTACCGGATTCCTGGATTCCGGTAAGACCAAATTTATTCAGGAAACTTTGGAAGACCCCCGGTTCAATGCCGGTGAAAAGACTCTGGTCCTGATTTTCGAGGAAGGGGAAGAGGAATACGACCTCTCTACCTACCCCAGCAAGAATGTCTACCTGGAGGTTCTGGATCAGCAGACCGTTACTACCGAAGAGCTGAAGGCCCTGCAGAAGAAGTACAAGGCCGAGCGGGTCGTGGCGGAGCTCAACGGAATGCAGCAGGTCGGTGACCTGTATATGCGCTTTCCCGACCAGTGGGCCATTGCCCAGGAGGTCATGTTTGCGGATTCTACCACCATCATGGCCTACAACGCCAATATGCGCAACCTGGTAATGGACAAGCTTATGGGCGCCCAGATGATCGTCTTCAACCGTATGACCCCGGGGCAGGACGTAATGCCCTTCCACAAGCTGGCCAGAGCCGCCAACCGGCGCATCGACATTCTCTACGATTACACAGACGGCACCACCAAGTTCGACGAGATCGAAGATCCGCTTCCCTTTGACATCAACGCACCGATCATCGAGGTAAAGGACGAGGATTATGCCCTGTGGTATCGGGATGTCTCCGAAGAGCCGGAAAAGTATAACGGCAAGACTGTCCATTTCAAAGCCCAGGTGGCCATGCTTCGCCGGGATAAGAACAATATGTTTGCCCCCGGCCGGTTTGTGATGACCTGCTGTGTGGAGGATATCCAGTTCTGCGGCATTCCCTGCAGATACGAGGGCGCCTCCCAGCTGGAATCCCGGTCCTGGGTCATGGTCACGGCCAAGATCAGTGCGGAGAAGCATCCCCTTTACAAGGGAGACGTGGGCCCCATGCTGACGGCGGTATCCGTGGAGAAGGGTGCGGAGCCTGCTGACCCGGATGTTGCTACTTTCTAAAAATCTTACCCAAGGGGCCTGCTGCGGAACGCTTGCGGCAGGCCCCTTTTCGGAAAGGAAATGCCTATGTATCAACCGCTGGCAGATCTGCTGCGGCCCCAGAGTTTGGATGACGTGGTGGGTCAGGAACATATTTTGGGAGAGAGGGCGGTTCTGCGCCGCCTGATCGCCTCCGGAAAGATCCCCAATATGGTCTTCTACGGTCCCAGCGGCACCGGAAAAACCACGGTGGCGAATATCATCGCCAAACAGACCAACCGGACCCTGTATAAACTCAATGCCACCACTGCCTCTACGGCAGATATCCGGGAGATCACCTCCCAGCTGGATACCCTGATGGCACCCAATGGAGTGCTGCTCTACCTGGATGAGATCCAGTCCTTCAATAAAAAACAGCAGCAGTCCCTTTTGGAATACATTGAAAACGGAAAGATCACCCTGATCGCTTCCACAACGGAAAATCCCTATTTTTATGTGTTCAATGCCATTCTCAGCCGGTCTACCGTGTTTGAGTTTAAGCAGATCTCCAGGGAAGCGGCGCTGAAGGCGGTGAAACGGGCGGTATCCTTTATGGAGACCCGTACCGGTTTGACCGCCCAGCCGGAAGATGGCGTTCTGGAGTATATTGCCGGTGCCAGCGGGGGAGACCTGCGGAAATCCATGAATGCCATTGAGGTCCTGTTTTCTGCGGCTCAGCCGGAAGGAAATACCCTGAAGCTTACCATGGAGGACGCTCAGGCAGTGACCCAGAAGAGCGCCATGCGGGCGGACCGGGACGGGGATAACTTCTACGACCTTCTGTCCGCATTGCAAAAGTCCATCCGGGGCTCCGACCCGGATGCCGCCTGCCACTATCTGGCAAGGCTCCTGGAAGCAGGGCAGATGCAGGCGGCCTGCCGTCGGCTCATGGTCATTGCGGCGGAGGACGTGGGCCTTGCTTACCCTCAGGTGATCCCCATTGTCAAGTCCTGCGTGGATATGGCAGTGATGCTGGGAATGCCGGAGGCCCGGATCCCCTTGGGGGATGCGGCGGTTCTGATGGCCACCTCTCCAAAATCCAATTCCGGCCATATTGCCCTGGATACGGCCCTCAGCGACGTGCAGAAGGGACTGGGAAGAGGGTTCCCACGGCAGCTGCAGAACGTCCATGCCGATACCTATACCCAGGAGCGGGAGCAGGGATATCTGTATCCCCACGACTATCCCAACCATTGGGTGGCTCAGCAGTACCTGCCGGACGACCTGGTAGGGAAGCACTATTATACTTACGGCCCAAACAAGCTGGAACAGGCAGCAAAGCAGTATTGGGCAAACATCAAAAAGGAGAATTGACCCATGGATATCCGGGTAAACGATATTCTGGTGATGAAAAAAGCCCATCCCTGCGGCGAAAAACGCTGGCAGGTCCTGCGCACCGGCGCAGACTTCCGCTTAAAGTGCTTGGGGTGCGGCCATGAGCTGATGACCCCCAGATTTAAAGCTGAAAAGAATATCCGCAGTATAGAGCGGAAGGATGATTGAAAATCAAGCGGAATTTCCGTATTAGGATAGACCGGAGAACAAACGGAGGTATTTTGAATGTTTCTATATATCGACCCAGGTACAGGAAGTATGCTTTTTGCGGTTCTGATCGGCATTATTGGAGCTGCGGCATATCTTGTCAGGACATGGATCATGAAGCTGCGTTTTCTTTTAAGCGGCGGAAAGCGGGTAGAATCGACCGAGCGGATCCCGCTGGCCATTTTTTCAGATGACAAGCGATATTGGAGTGTATTCAGACCCGTATGTGCCGAACTGGATCGGCGCGGGATCGATGTTGTATACATGACGGCTTCTCCGGACGACCCTGGCCTGAACAGCGGCTTGCCCCATGTAAAAGGGGAGTTTATCGGCGAAAATAATAAGGCGTTTGCCCGCCTGAATTTTTTAAGTGCCGATGTTTTGCTCTCAACGACCCCCGGGTTGGATGTGTATCAGTGGAAACGTTCCAAAAATGTGGGCTGGTATGTTCATATGCTTCATGCGCCCAATACCGTATTGGGATACCGGATGTTCGGTACGGATTTTTATGATGCGTTGCTGCTGTCCGGGGAATACCAGGTACAGGACGTTCGGGCGTTGGAAAAGCTCCGCGGATTGCCGGCAAAGGAGATCGTAAAAATCGGGATCCCCTATCTGGATGAAAAAGCGGCAAGGCTTGCATCCGACGGCCCGATCGGTGCGCACCCTCGTACCATTTTGCTGGCACCTTCCTGGGGAGAGAGCGCTATTTTAAAGCGCTTCGGTGAAAAGATCCTGACCTTGCTGCTGGCTACAGGGTACAAGATCATTGTTCGTCCCCATCCCCAGTCTTTCCAATCAGAGGCGCCTATGCTGGATGCGCTGATGAAAAAATTCCCGGAGTCGGACCAGCTGGAGTGGAATCGGGATAGCGACAACTACCAGGTACTGCGCCGTTCCGATTTGATGATATCGGATTTCTCGGGCGTTATTTATGACTATTTTCTGGTGTTCGATAAGCCGGTGATCTATACGGACACAAAGGTAGACAAGTCGCCTTATGATTCCTGGTGGCTGGATACGCCTCTGTGGAATCTGGAAACTTTGCCGCACATCGGAAAGCTTTTGTCAGAAGAAAACCTGGATGATTTGAAGGATCTGATCGATACCTGTATTACCAGCTCTGATTTTGCCGATGGACGTCGCCAGGCGCGGCAGGAGACTTGGGAGTATCAGGGTGTTGGCGCAGTTCGGGCTGCGGATTATCTGGAAGCGAAAGTGAAACAGATCCAGGCTCAGGCACAGGAGAAAAAGGAGGCCATTGCCTGATGTCTTTTGGAAGTATCATAACTACGGTTTTTCTTTCTCCGCTGCAGCTTCTGTTTGAGGTTATTTTTCTGATTGCGAACCAGCTGCTTGGAAGCCCCGGGCGGGCGATCTTTGCCTTGAGCCTGTCTGTGAATTTGCTGCTGATGCCGCTTTATCGCAAGGCGGATACGCTGCAAAAAGCGGAACGTGAAGCGGAAAAAAGATTGGAAAACGGTGTGGCGCATATTAAAAGGACATTTAAAGGGGACGAGCGAATGATGATCCTCCAGGCCTATTACCGGGAGAATCACTATAAGCCAACCTATGCGCTCCGCGGAGCTGCGCCGTTGCTGTTGGAGATCCCGTTTTTTCTGGCTGCTTATCGATTTCTGTCCGGCTTGACGCTGCTGCAGCAGATGCCATTTGGGCCGATCACAGATCTGAGTCAGCCGGATGGGCTGCTGCAGATCGGATCTGTTGCTGTCAATCTGCTTCCGATCCTTATGACGGCTGTCAATTTGGCTTCCGGCGCGGTATTTACAAAAGGAAGCACAAAGAAGGAGAAGATACAGCTGTATCTGATGGCGGTTTTCTTCCTGGTATTTTTGTATCGCTCTCCTTCCGGGCTGGTCCTGTATTGGACGCTGAACAATGTCTTTTCCTTGCTAAAAAACATATACGCACAAATTCCCAGGGGCTCTCGCTACATAAAACCGGCGGTCAGTCTGTGTGCGATCGCAGTCGCTTTGTTCGGGTTGATCACCTGGAAAAGCCACTCCGTTTTTCGGCTGTATGTATGTCTGGGTTTTTGTGTGGTGATCCATGGCATTTTGCTTTTGCTGTATATTGCTGAGAAGCATCCCAGCCGTAGCCATGGGGGGAAATCCCCCAGCCTGCTTTTGTGCGGACTGTACCTGACCGCTTTTGTGGGTCTGCTGATTTCATCAAATGTGATCGGGGCCTCTCCTGCGGAGTTTGTAGATTCCATGTCCTTCTACCACCCGCTTTGGTTTGTGGTCAGTGCTGCCTGTATGGCATTTGGGACCTTTGTGGTCTGGACCAATGTTTTTGCCCGCATGGCAAAACCGGAAACCCGCAGAATGGTTTCCCGCATTCTGTGCGTGTTTTGCGGTGTCGCAACGGTCGACTACATGTTTTTTGGCCTGGATCTGGGAAAGCTGTCCACCTATCTGGTCTATGACAACGGTTTGTCTTTTGAAATTGGGCAGATACTTCTTAATCTGCTGGTCATTGCGGCAGTTGCGGCGATATTCTATTATCTTTCAGCGCACTTTACAAAGCAGCTGAACAGCGTTCTTGCGGTTTGTATTGCGGCCATCGTCTGCGTTTCCGGTTATAATGCCGTTAAAATCAATACAGCGGTTGCGCCGATCCGGGACCAGGTGAACACAGATCTGGAAGACAGCACGGAGATCACATTGAGCAAAAATGGAAAAAATGTTGTGATCCTTATGCTGGACCGGGGCATCGGTACCTATATTCCTTATATTTTCAATGAAAATCCTGCTCTGGCGGAAAAGTTTGACGGGTTTACCCACTATATGAATAGTATCTCCTATGGCCCCTGCACCAAAATCGGTGTTCCGGCGCTTTACGGCGGCTATGAGTATACACCCATTATGATGAATACCCGCACAGATCAGACGGTAAAAGAAAAGCACAACGAGGCCCTGAAGGTATTGCCAAAGCTGTTTTCGGATAATGGCTATCATGTTACCGTGTTGGATCCGCCTTTTGCGAACTATAGCATAGATCCGGATCTGTCAATTTTTGACGGAATGGAAAATGTAGATGC
Source organism: Faecousia sp. (assembly GCA_050872865.1). GTDB lineage: Bacteria > Bacillota > Clostridia > Oscillospirales > Oscillospiraceae > Faecousia. Next base: position 55,525 of record JBNMHR010000001.1, read on the forward strand.
CAGCAATACGATGAGCAGATTTTCGGATGCCGGTGTGGTCGCAAACGCAAAACAGATCATCGATCGCAATTTGTTTTGCTTTGGCCTGACCAAAAGTGTTCCCTTGATTTTTCAGAATTTGCTCTATGATAACGGGAATTACAATCAATGCGACAGCTCGGCGCTGGAGGGCTCCGGGGTACAGATCACAACCGGAGCACATACGGCGCGAGGGATCTCTTCTACGTTTATGGATTCCTATCGTGTGCTGCAGGGGCTGCCTGATTCTACGGTAATAGCGGAAAATGGAACCAACGAGCTGCTGCTTATGGCCAACAAAGCGACCCATGAACCAGTACTGCTGCAGGAGCCGGATTACACACCGGAAGCAAATGTGGATAATACACAGTACGATGCCGAAAATGCGGACCGGTTCACGCTGGAAGGCCACAAGCTGAATATGGATCAGGACTATAAATATGCGTCCTATCAGAGCAACATGGCAGCGCTGATCCAGGTCGGGAATTGGCTGGACTATCTGCGTGAAAATGATGTATACGACAATACCCGGATCATAATCGTTTCGGACCATGGAAGAGAGCTTCTCGAGGCGCAGGAGCTGATCATGGATGATCTGCGGGACCTGCAGCAGGCCCAGTCGCTTTTGATGGTAAAGGATTTTGGCAGCAGCGGTGCATGGAAAATCTCCTGGGACTTTATGACACAGGCAGATGTGCCCACACTTGCATCCCAGGATCTGATCGAAGATCCGGTAAATCCCTATACCGGGAACCCGATTTCCAGTGATGCAAAGCTTGCCCGGGACCAGTACGTGTATCTCCCCAGTGATTGGAATCTGGTAGATACGGGGACGCAATACCTCCCCGGAGCGTGGATGAAGGTCCATAATAATTTTTGGGATAAGAATGACTGGACAGTTCTGGGAGATGGGCTGGTTTTGACAGAGGATGATGTAAACTAGTGCGGCTCGCAATTTGAATCGGCCGGTTCGTGAGAAATTGTATTTTAGACAGTGAAAGGTGAAGCAAAATTATGAAGGCGTTGATATTGAATTCCGGAATGGGAAAGCGAATGGGAGTTCTGACTTCGGAGCACCCAAAATGTATGACAGAAATCGCACCGGGAGAAACGATCCTCTCCCGGCAGCTGCGCCAAATCGCGGATGCGGGGATTGAAGAGGTCGTTATGACCACCGGTTTGTTTGACGGGGTGCTGGTAGCTTATTGCAAGAGTCTGGATATTCCGCTGAAATATACTTTTGTGAAGAATCCCCGTTTCCAGGAAACCAACTACATTTATTCCATCTATTTGGCCAGAGATTTTCTGCAGGATGACGACGTTGTATTGATGCATGGGGACCTCGTCTTCGAGAATACCGTGATAGATGATGTTTTGGCATGCACAGATAGCTGTATGACGGTCAGTTCAACGCTGCCGCTGCCGGAAAAGGATTTTAAGGCCGTTGTCAGCGATGGGAAGGTCTGCAAGGTGGGTATTGAATTTTTCAACCAGGCTATGGCAGCGCAGCCGCTGTATAAGCTGCTGAAAGAAGATTGGAAGACCTGGCTGGACAAAATCGTTCAGTTCTGTGAGGCAGGTAATGTGAAGTGCTACGCTGAGAATGCTTTGAATGAAGTATCTGAAGGCTGTCATATTCTTCCGCTGGATGTGAAGAACCGGCTGTGCAATGAGATCGATACGCCGGAGGATCTGGCAATCGTATCCGAAAAGCTCCACCAGGTGAAAAATCAGACCGTCTACATGTGCTTTTCTACGGATCTGATCCACAGCGGGCACATTGCCATTATCAAAAAGGCGGAGCGGCTGGGCAAATTGATCATCGGCGTTTTGTCTGATGAGGCGGTTGCCTCCTACAAACGTTTTCCGCTGATGCCCTACGTGGAGCGGAAAACAATGTTTGAAAACATTGCGGGTGTTTATAAGGTCGTTCCCCAGGAGACATTGAGCTACCGGGAGAATTTGCTGAAATACCAGCCGGATATTGTGGTCCACGGGGATGATTGGTGTACCGGGTTCCAGAAACCGGTCCGGGATGAGGTCACGGAGATCCTTGCCGGATATGGCGGAAAACTGGTGGAATTTCCTTATGCCGTGGATGCCAAATTTCAGGACCTGGAAAAACGCGCCAGGGCGGAACTGGCAACTCCGGATGCCAGACGTGCAAGACTCAAAAAGGTTTTGCAGATGAAGGGCCTGGTAACCGCTATGGAGACCCACAGTGGGCTTACCGGTCTGCTCGTCGAAAATACAGTGGTAGAGGAGAACGGTGGCGCCCGGCAGTTTGATGCTATGTGGATCAGTTCTCTGTGTGACTCCACAGCCAAGGGAAAGCCGGATATTGAGTTGGTGGATATGACCTCCCGGTTCCGCACCATCGATGATGTTTGCGAAGTAACCACAAAGCCCATTATTTTCGATGGAGATACCGGCGGAATGACGGAGCATTTTGTCTATACGGTCCGGTCCCTGGAACGTATGGGTGTTTCCATGGTGATCATTGAAGACAAAAAGGGTCTCAAGAAGAACTCTCTGTTCGGAACGGAGGTCAAGCAGACGCAGGCATCTATCCCCGAGTTTTGCGAGAAAATACGGGCCGGAAAAAGAGCACAGCGGACCAAAGACTTTATGATCTGCGCCAGAATTGAGAGCCTGATTTTGGAGCAGGGGATGGAGGATGCGTTGGATCGGGCGTTTGCGTTTGTGGACGCCGGTGCCGATGCCATTATGATCCATAGCCGGAAAAAGGATCCCGCCGAGATTTTTGAATTCGTTGAAAAATTCCGGGAGAAGAACAGTGGAACGCCCCTGGTCGTTGTCCCGACTTCCTTTAATACGGTTACAGAAGAGGAATTTAAGCGCAGAGGGGTCAATATTGTGATCTATGCCAATCAATTTACCCGTACAGGGGTCCCGGCAATGATGAATGCGGCCAAGCTGATCCTGCAAAATCATCGGGCAAAGGAATGCGACGATGTATGTATGCCATTTAAGGATATTATCCGCATGATCCCGGACGAGATCTGATAGGGGTACAGCCATGGCAGAACAGATCATCATTCAGGCAGACGAGGGTTTTCAGGCACTGGACCGCTTTTTTCAGAGTATGAAATGCCGGAGTTTGCTGCTGGTATGTGGAGCGTCCATTCGGAATCTTTCAATCAACGGGTATTTTGAAACTCTGGAAAAACGCCTGAATATCCGTGTTACCCGTTTTTCCGGCTATGGCCCAAACCCCAAATATGAGTCCGTTGTAGACGGTGTGGCTTGCTTCCGGGAAAACGGATGTGACAGCATTGCCGCCGTGGGAGGCGGAAGCGCAATGGATGTGGCAAAATGCATCAAACTTTTTGCCAATTTGCCGTCGGATAAAATCTATTTGAAACAGAGTATTGTTCCCAGCCGGATCCCTTTTTTGGCGGTGCCCACAACGGCAGGAACCGGGGCAGAGGCGACACAATTCGCGGTCATTTATTACAATGGGGAGAAGCAATCCGTTTCCCACCCGAGCGCTGTCCCAGACGCAGTGCTTTTTGACCCGGAGGTTTTACGCAGCCTGCCGGACTATCAAAAAAAATCGACGCTTCTGGATGCTTTGTGTCATGGAGTGGAGTCTTTCTGGTCGGTAAATTCTACGCCGGAAAGCCGCCAATATGCGGCACAGGCAATTGGCCTGCTTTTTGCCAATAGCCAAGGGTATTTGGCTGGCAATGAAAAAACATTCATGCCCATGCTTCACGGGGCAAATCTGGCAGGCAGGGCCATCAACATCAGTCGGACGACGGCAGGCCATGCCATGTGCTATAAGCTGACCAGTTTGTACGGCATCTCCCACGGTCATGCGGCGGCGTTGTGCGTCCGGGAGCTGTTCCCATATATGTTGGAGCATTTTTCCCATGACTGCGCAGATCCAAGAGGAAGTCAGTACCTGCAGACAATGTTCGAGAAGTTAGCGGACGCAATGGGATGTGAAACGCCGCAGAATGCCGCCGAAAAATTCGATGGCTTTGTATCCGATTTGAGCCTGCCTGTGCCGGACATTGCGGAAGAGGATATGGTCACCCTAGTACATTCCGTCAATGTAGAGCGCTTGAAGAACAGCCCGGTCTTGCTGCGTCAGGAAGATATAAACGGGCTCTACCGCAAAATTGCGGAGGGGAGGAGTACATATGAAAGTTGAAACACTGGTTCAGCTGTTGAATGCGGACTTCTACACCGGCGTTCCGGATTCTCAGCTGAAGGCCTTGTGCGATTATCTAATGGATACTTACGGTGTGGACGGAAGACATCACCTGATCGCTGCCAATGAGGGAAACGCCGCAGCGATCGCTGCGGGGTATCATCTGGCAACGGGCAAAGTGCCTGTGGTCTATATGCAAAATAGCGGAGAAGGAAATATCATCAATCCGGCTGCCTCGCTTCTGAACGATCGGGTTTACGGTATCCCGGTAATATTCATTGTTGGATGGCGGGGAGAACCCGGTGTTCACGATGAGCCCCAGCACATTTACCAGGGGGAGGTAACGGTCAGGCTGCTGGAGGATATGCAGATCGAAACTTTTGTTATTGGCAAGGAAACGACCCGGCAGGAACTGGCAAATGCAGTGGAGCGGTTCCGCGGTTGTCTGGAGGCCGGGAAGGACGTGGCATTTGTCGTGCGGAAAGGTGCCTTGACCTATGAGGGAAAAACGGAATACCGCAATAAGTACACCATGACAAGAGAAGAGATCATACAGCACGTTCTTCGGTATTCCGGGGAAGATCCTATTGTCAGCACCACCGGAAAGGCAAGTCGGGAGCTGTTTGAAGCCCGCCAGGCCCAGGACCAGAATCACAGCCGGGATTTCTTAACGGTTGGTTCTATGGGCCACAGCAGCAGCATTGCCCTGGGGATCGCATTGCAAAAGCCGGATACAAGGGTATGGTGCGTGGATGGTGATGGCGCAGCCTTGATGCACATGGGTGCGATGGCGGTTATTGGCGCCCAGGGGCCAAAGAATTTTGTGCATGTTCTGATCAACAACGGCGCCCATGAATCCGTTGGCGGAATGCCCACAGTTGCGTCCTCTATGGATCTTACCACGATCGCCAAAGCTTGCGGCTACCCCAGTGCCGTTTCCGTATCTACGCCGGAGGAGCTGGACCGGGCGCTGGAACAGGCGGCAAAAGGGGAAGGACTGTGCCTGATCGAAGCAAAGTGCGCCATCGGTGCGCGGGCAGACCTTGGGCGGCCTACTACCTCTGCAAAAGACAACAAGCAGCTGTTTATGGCCCACCTTGCGGGGAAAAACTGAATATATTTGCAGATAAAAGCAGAGTGACGAATGTACAAAAGCCGGGATCCCAAATGGGTCCCGGTTTTTGCATCCTGGTGGCGTTATCTGCAGCAGATTCAAAAAGAGATCAAAAATGCTTTCCTTTTTCTGAGAAGCCTGGCAGAACTTGCGCCAGGACCCTTCATCCCATGCGACGGCCTTTTTGGTGGGACGGGCGTATACTGGTCCCAAACACCGGAAGGAGGTGCGGCGGTGTATCTGGACCTATTTATGCTTCTGAATTTTGGCGTGGACTACCTGCTGCTTCTGGGTACGGAACGGCTATCCGGCGGCAGTCCGGACCGGAAGGGAATCCTTCTGGCATCCGCATTGGGGGCAATTTACAGCGGCGGCTGCCTGGCACCCGGGTTCTCGTTTCTGGGAAGCCATCTGTGGCGGATCGTCTTCCTGGGGCTTATGTCTATCCTGGCCTTTGGTGTTCAGGGCAATGCCTGGCGAAAAGCGGGGGTATTCCTGATTTTGAGTATGGCCCTGGGGGGCTTGGCGACCTTAGCGGGGAAGGGAAGGCTATGGAACCTTTGCCTTTGCGGTTGCATTCTGTGGTGCCTCTGCAGAGCGGCTTTCGGAAATGGTTTTGGAAGAAGCCTGGTGCCCCTGGAGATCCGGCTTGGGGAGCAGAAGCTTCGCATGACGGCGCTGAAGGATACCGGGAATACCCTTCTGGATCCAATCACGGGGGAACATGTTCTGGTGATCGGCGGCCCTCAGGCAGAATGCCTAACGGGGTTTACCCGGGAGCAGTTGGAGGCACCGATGGATACCCTGATGCAAAACCCCAGGCAGGGCCTGCGGCTCATTCCTTATCATGCGGTGGGTCAGCAGGGAATGCTTTTGGGGATGCGGATCCAGGATGTTCGGTGGGATGGAAAGAAACGATCCAGTGTGGTGGCGTTTGCCCCCGAGGAATTGGGGGCAGGGGAATTTCAGGCGCTTCTGGGAGGTATGGCATGAATCTGTTGGAATGGATCAGAAGGCTTCTGGCGGGGGACAAGTCAATTTATTACATTGGCGGCAGCGATGTGCTCCCGCCGCCCCTCAAGGGAGAAGAGGAACGGAAAACCATCGAGGCACTGTCCAATGGGGAAGAGCAGGCCAGAAAAAAGCTGGTAGAGCACAATTTGCGGCTGGTGGTTTTTATCGCCAAGCGGTTTGAGTCTTCCGGCACCAATATTGAGGACCTGATCTCCATTGGGACCATTGGACTTATGAAAGCCATCAGCACCTACCGGGCGGACCGGAATATCAAGCTGGCGACCTATGCTTCCCGCTGTATTGAAAACGAGATTTTGATGCACCTGCGGAAAATCGCCAACCAGAAAACGGAAATTTCTTTGGATGAACCCATCAATCTGGACGGAGAGGGGAATGAATTGCTGCTTTCCGATGTTTTGGGTACGGCGGAGGACGAGATTCAGCGGCCCTTGGAAGCGGATGCGGAAGTCATGGTGCTGCGGCAGGCTTTAAAGGAGCTTCCGGACCGGGAGCAGGAGATCATCCGAATGCGCTTTGGCCTGGACGGCTGCAAGGAGCAGACCCAGAAGGAGGTGGCCCAGAAAATGGGCATCTCTCAATCCTACATTTCCAGGTTGGAAAAGCGGATATTGGGAAAGCTGCGTAAGGAGTTTTTACGTCAGACCAGCTGTGCATAAGCTGGACTTATCCTTCTATAAAAATATTCATATAGGGTCTGGGCTTGAAAAAAGGAAACCAAGGTGGTATAATAGAAACAAATATATCGATATAAAAGAATATCGATAAAATAGACGAGGGGAATTATGGAACGCAATGTGAAGGTCTCTAAGGCAGTCCTGAAGCGGCTGCCTGGTTATTTGGCTTATCTGAAAAGTCTGCCGGACACGGCGCCGGCCAATATCTCTGCTACTGCCTTGGCAAATGCCCTGGACATGGGCGAGGTCCAGGTCCGTAAGGATCTTGCCATCGTCTCCGATGGAGGCCGCCCTAAGGTGGGCTACCAGCGGGAAGCGCTGATCGATGACATCGAGCAGTTCCTGGGATACGACAATACTACCGATGCGGTGCTCATCGGCGCCGGCAAACTGGGCCTGGCGCTCATGGCTTATTCCGGTTTTGAAGCCTATGGGTTAAACATTCAGGCTGCTTTTGATATCGCACCCTCCATCGAAAAGACCGAGGATGGCCAGCCGGTGTATCCCATTACCAAGCTGGAGCACTACTGCAAGCTCCACAAGGTCCTTATGGGCATCATTACGGTGCCTGCCAGTGCTGCCCAGGAGGTGGCGGATATGCTCATTTCCGGGGGCGTTAAAGCCATCTGGAATTTTGCTCCCACCCACCTGGATGTACCGGACAATATTCTGGTCCAGAATGAGAATATGGCCACGTCCTTAGCGGTCCTGTCCGTTCACCTGCGGGCAGCCATTAAGGAAGAAAAGAAATAAAATAGATGCCGCCTTGTAAGGAAATGACCTTTACAAGGCGGCATTTATGTAATTACTTGTTTACCCGGATGACTTCGTTTACAGTAAGCACATCCTCCTCTACGGTAAAGCGAATATCAAAGTCCGCGAACCGCAGCCCATATACCCGTCCGGGCTTTCTTTGGTAAGATGGCCTGGGATCATGAGAAAGGACTCCAATGGCAGCTTCCTGTTTTTCCTTCGGCAGCAGCTCCAGCAGGGCCTGGGGGAAGTCCACCTTCAATAAAAAGTCGCCTACATGGTCGGTAAAGCCGCCGGTGGCAGTATTCTTTGCGTCGCTGTAGGGAATGTAGGGCTTGATGTCAAAAATCGGGGTGCCATCCATCAGGTCCGCGCCACCTACTACCAGGCAGTCCCCAAATTCCCTGGTGTGGTGTACTTCAATAAGCTTTACGCAGGACAGGGCCAGATTATTGGGCCGGAAAGGGGAGCGGGTGGCAAATACGCCCATTCGGGTATTTCCCCCCAGCCGGGGCGGACGGACCGTGGGAGACCAGCCTTCCCGCAGGGCCTGGGAAAATTGCCAGATAAGCCACAGGTGGGAGAACTCTTCGATTCCCCGCAGGGCGTCCGGATTTCGGAATTCCGGCTCAAATACGATCAGACTCTGCAGCTCTTCCACAAGGCCACTTTGCCTGGGGATGCCGAACTTGGTAGGAAAGTCGGAGTGCATCCGGGCAATGACTTGTATTTCAACGTTTTCCATATCAGGCATTCCTTCCCCGGAACCCATAGGTAACCGTAAAAATAAGGGTCAAAATCAGGCTGATGGCCGCACCGGCAGAACAGCCAAAGCTGTAGGAGACGCAAAGCCCCAAAATTCCGGCGGCCAGTGCGAACACAATGGCGTACAGGTGATACTGCTTCTGGTTCCTGGCCAGATTCCGGGAGGCGGCACCGGGCAGAACCAGCAGGGAATTGAGGATCAGCAGTCCCATGCTGGAAATGGACAGCGTGACCACCACCGCAATGACCACGGTAAAAAGGGTCTGGGACAGGTCCACCGGGATCCCCCGGGAGGCTGCCAGCTGGGGATGGACCGCCGACAGGGTCAACCGATTGGCTTCCAGGCACCAGAAAACCAGTACGGCAAGCAAAACCACAGCCAGCCCACCGATTTCTCCTGGGGTGATGGATAGCACATCCCCAATCAGATACTTGTTGTACTTGGTAAAGCTGCCGCCGCCTACCGTGGCAACCAGAATGCCCAGGGCCACTGCGGCACTGGAAAACACACCGATCAGCGTATCGGAGGCCTGGCTGCTTCCCCGGCGGATGTAGGAGAACAGCAGGGCAAATACCACGCTGAAGCCCACTGCCGCCCAGGTGGGGGCGGCGATGCCAAAGATGGATCCAATGGCAATGCCGGTAAAGGCGGAGTGCCCAAGAGCATCGGAAAAGAAGCTCATATGCCCGGTGACGATCATGGTAGAAAGAATGCCAAAGAGGGGCGCCATCAGCAGAAGCGCCAGCAGGGCATTTTTCATAAAATCCCAATGCAGCATTTCAACGGGAAGCGCGTTGCAAATAGAATACCAAAGGCTCATAATGCCCCTCCTTTCATGTGGAAGATCTCCCGGAAGGCCTGGGATTCCAAAACTTCCACAGGGGACCCCTTGGCCCGGACGGTGCCGTCGATCAAAACGGCCTGGTCAGCGTACCGGGGCAGCATAGAAAAGTCGTGGGTGGTCATCAGAATGGATAGATCATAGGTTTTCCGAATCTCGTCCAGCATGTCCATCAGGGTGGTCATGCCCTCCACATCCACGCCGGACAGGGGCTCGTCCAGAATCAGAATATTGGGCATGGGCTCCAGCGCCAGGGCCAGCAGCACCCGCTGCAGCTCTCCGCCGGAAAGGGTGCCCACCCGTTTGTCAATCAGATCTACTCCATGGACCCGGTCCAGGCAATCCAAAACCGTCTGCCGCATGGCTTTGGAAATTCCCAGAAAGGCAGGCCGCTTGGACATGCAGCAGGCAAACAGGTCCGCCACATTCAGCGGCTCTCCCGGGTCAAAGCTGGGACTTTGGGGCACATAGCCGATCCTTGGCTTATGGCTCCGTTTTCCGGGCTCCGAAAAGGCAATGACACCGGTATAAGCTCGCTGCCCCAGAATGGCCTTCAAAAAGGTGCTTTTTCCGGCGCCGTTGGGCCCAATCAGTGCCACCATTTCCCCGCAGTGGACATGCAGGTTGATGTCCCGTAAAATCTCATTGGATCCGATCTTGACCCCCAGATTTTCCACCCGCAGGCAGCAGGCGTGGCCGCAGGAGCCGCCATAGTGAATTTCGTTCATTGTAACGCCTCCTTTATGGCATTGAGATTATTGTACATGGCTTCAAAGTAGCTGTCCCCAGCCATAGCCATATCCAGGGTATAGGTTTTGGCCCCGGTTTCCGCACAGATGATCTTTGCTGCCGCGGAGCTCCCGTTTTTTTCAACGAAGATGGCGGGCAGGCCATTGTCCTGCACCAGCCGGATCAATTGGATCAGGTCCTTGGCAGAGGCTTCGCTGCCGGATTCCTCTTCTACCGCCGCCAGGATCTCCAGATCAAAAGCCTGGGCAAAATAGGCAAAACCATCGTGGAAGGTAATGAGCTTCCGGCAGGATAGGTCTTTCAGTGCTTCGTTCCCGTAGGCATCCAGTTGGTTTAACCGCTCCAGCAGGGAAGGGAGGTTCTTTAGAAATTGATCACGGTATTGAGGATACCGCTGGCTTAGCCCCTCGCAGATGTTTGTTGCCATGATCATGGCATTCTGGGGGTCCAGCCAAAAGTGGGGGTCGTGCTCGTGCCCCTCGTGGCTGTCTTCCTCGTCGTGGTGATGCGCTTCCCCTTCCAAAAGGGCAATGCCAGTGGAGGCGTCAATGGTTTTGTCTGGGTCCAGAATGTCCTCCATAAATTCCTCCAGCCCGCCGCCGGAAATGACAACGGTCTCGGCCCCTTCGGCCTGCTTTACCTGGTCCACATTCAGGGAGTAGTCATGCAGGCAGGAGACGGATTGGGTAATGAGCCGCCCTACCGTCAGAGGCGTCCCGTCACAAAGAGCTTGGGTAAATTCATAAACGGGCAGGGTGGTGGCGGTGATCTGTGGTTGGGATGTGTGCCCGGTGCAGCCACACAGTAAAATGGGAAGTATCCCCAAAAGGAGCAAAAGTTTTTTCAATATGATCGCCTACTTTATAGAACTTTCTACTATCAGAATACCACATTTGTCAAGCTGCGCCCAACAAAAAACGTCCTGCAGAAAGCAGGACGTTTGTAGGCGGGCAATCAGTGCTTTTCGGTCCAGTCCGCAACCTTGGTCTTTGCCAGACGCAGAATGTCTTCAGTAGGGTACGGGGAAGCCTCGCCGCCAGATACGTACAGGAAGTAAAGACCGCCTTCGGTCTGATACAGGCACTCTTCGTAACCGGCAGGATCACCCAGGTTACCGCAGGTGTACTTCTTGATGAGGGTAGAAGTTTCGGTATCGTATTCCTTCTTGCAGATGATCTTTTTCATGGAACTAGCCTCCTTTCCTCTTGGCGCTCTCCCATATATTATACATGGAATAATTGGGAAATCAAGTGAAAAATGCGAAGAAAGTAAAACATTTCCTAAAAATTGGAGGATTCCAAAAGAATCAAACATTCTATTTGTGACATATCACAGCACTTTGCACAAAAGAAAAGCTGTGTTTTGCAGAACAATTCCGGGATTTTTTGACGGCGACATGAAAAATGGTCATTTGGTTTGCCCGTAATGTTCCTTCAAAAATGCCATAGCCTCCCGATACCCTTCAAATCCATGTCCCTTGATGGTTTTGACACAGGCCATTCCGGCGTAGGAAACCTGCCGGAAAGGTTCTCTGGTGTCTACATCGGAAATATGGACCTCTACAGCGGGGATGGATACGGCCTTCAGCGCGTCCAGAATGGCCACACTGGTGTGGGTATAGGCGGCGGGGTTGATGACGATGCCGTCGATCTTTCCATAGGCCCACTGGATCTTATCTACCAGATCCCCTTCGTGGTTGGATTGATAGCATTCTAAGCCGACCCCCAGCTCTTTGGCGGTGGCTTCCAATAGGTCGATCAGATCTGTGTAGGTGTTTTTCCCATAGATCCCCGGTTCCCGGATGCCCAGCATGTTCAGGTTCGGTCCATTGATAACAAGAATATTCATACCTGTTTCTCCAATATGCGGATGATCTCCCGGGCGGTATCCTGGGGGCTTCCGCTGTTTTCTACCGTAAAATCAGCAAAGGCTTCATAAAGCGGGGCCCGCTTTTGGTACATTTCCTGCAGCTTGCCTGCCTGAGACAAAGGACGCCCCTCCGTAGGCAGCAGGGGCAGGTCTCGCTTGAGCCAGAAAATGGTGCCGTTCCGGTGGAGCTTTTCGTAGTTTTCTGGGATCGTGACGCAGCCTCCACCGGTGGCAATGATCTTACCGGAGCCCTTGCCCAGGTCCAGCAGTGTCTGACTTTCCAGAGCCCGGAAGGCGGCCTCCCCATCCAGGGGGATGATCTCGGTAATGGGCCGACGGGCGTTTTCTTCCAATACGGCGTCTGCATCCAGGAAGGGGCGGGAAAGAAGCCGAGAAAGGCAGGTTCCTACGGTGGTCTTCCCGCACCCGGGCATACCGACCAAGATAATATTTTCCATCTGGTGTCGCAACTTCCGATAAATGGTTTCAATCAGCGAGTTGTCAATTGCCTGCCCCGTAAACCACTCGGCACTTTCCTTTGCCTGGGCCACCAGCATTCTCAGCCCATTGATGGCGGGAAGTCCCAAGGCCTCGGCCTTTAACAAAATTTGCGTCCGGGCAGGATTGTATACCAGGTCCAATACGCCTTCCAACCGGGGGAAAAGGGATAGGTCCTCGATGGCTGCCCCCTCCACATTGGGATACATTCCCAAGGGGGTGGCATTGACGATCAGGGCCGCGTCCAGATGCCGGTCCAGGTTCTGATAGTTGTTTTCTCCGGTTCGGGATAAGACAATGACCTGGGCACCATGCTCCCGGAGGACCGCGCAGGCGGTATTGGAGGCCCCGCCGCTGCCGCAGACCAAGGCCTTTTTCCCGGAGATATCTATGCCGCTGGACATAAGCATGGTCTCAAAACCAAAATAATCCGTATTGTGACCAATGAGCTTTCCACCTCTTCGGACGATGGTATTGACGGCCCCCAAAGCTTTTGCCCGGGGAGAGAGTTCGTCTAAATAAGGGATCACGTCTTTCTTATAAGGAATGGTCACGTTGAGCCCGGTAAAATCCCCATGCTTCAAAAAATCCTCCAGCTGCTCCGGTTCCTTTTCGAAAAGGGTATATTCATAGCTTCCAAGCAGAGCGTGAATCTGCGGGGAATAGCTGTGCCCTAATTTTCTTCCAAGTAAACCGCATTTCATCACACTACCTCCGTATAGCTGCCCAGGTATTTGAATTCCTCACAAAGGTCCTCCAATTCGCACATGAGCTGCACGAACTGCTCAGAGTAAATGGAAGTCTCCAAATCAAAATAGAACATGAACTCAAATTCCCGATCCGGGATGGGCCGGGATTCCAGCTTGGTCACATTGATGCCCAGAGTGTAAATTCGGGCCAGGACTTTGTACAGAGCACCGGGCTTGTGGTTCAGCACCATCATAATACTGGTCTTGTCGGAACCGGGATAGATCTCCATATTTTTGCTGATGCAGATAAACCGGGTCCGGTTGTTGCCCTTATCCTGGACCGAGGCGGCCAGACACTGCAAATTGTACAGCTCCATGCAGGAGCGGCTGCTGAGGGCCGCCACATCGGCCCTGCCGGAGGAGGCGACCATTTCCGAAGCCACGGCCGTATTGGCAACAGGTACCACGTTGACGCCCTTCAGGCTGTGTAGGAAGGAGGAGCACTGGTTGATGGCCTGCTCATGGGAATAGATCTCTTTGATGTCTTCCAGCTTTGTGCCCGGGTTGGCCAGCAGGTTGTGGTCGATTTTCAGCCGGAAGGTCTTTACAATATAGAAGTTGTGCTGGATCATCAGGTCGTAAACCTTGGTGACAGACCCGGCGGTGGAGTTTTCAATGGGCAGAATGCCGTATTGGCACAGCCCCTGGTCGATGGCCTGGAAGACTCCGTCAAAGGTCTTGAAGTACATGATCATGGGGTTCGGGAAAATTTTTTCGCAGGCCAGCTGAGAATAGGCACCCTCTACGCCCTGACAGGCCACCATAGCGGACTGGGGGAACAGATTGGGTGTATCCGCAATGGACTGGGTGATCTTCTCATACAGCTTCCGGGAGCCGCCGCTGAGCTTGCTCTGATAACTGCGGCTCAGCTCAAAGAGCATGGCGTATAGGGTCCTGGTGTATCCGGCCATTTCCGGTCCGGCCTTTTGAGCCACATCCTGCAGCTTTTCCCGCTCCCGGGCAGGCATCAGGATGGGCAGGCCGTGTTCTTTCTTGTATTGGGCTACCTGGGCAGCCACATCCATCCGGCGGCAGAAAAGTCTTACCAGTTCATCGTCAATTTCATCGATCTGTCCGCGGAGTTCGTTTAAGTCCATAGGTCAATTCTCCTGTTTCTTGGGGCGAAAGGCACCTTCGCCCAGCATGATGTCCATCAGTGCAATGGCTGCTGCCGCTTCTACCACCGGCACGGCCCTTGGTACGATGCAGGGGTCGTGGCGCCCCTTTACCTGCAGCTCCCGATTTTCCATAGAGGAAAGGCTGACGCTCTTTTGTGGGATGGAAATGGAGGGGGTGGGCTTCAATGCAATTCGGAAGAGCAGTGGCATTCCGTCGGTAATGCCGCCTAGGATACCGCCGCAATGGTTGGTTTCTGTTACCACCCGGCCGTTTTCCACACGGAAGGGATCGTTATTCTGGCTTCCCAGCATTTGAGCCACTTCAAATCCGGCGCCGAACTCTACGCCCTTGACGGCAGGGATCCCGTAGAGGATCTGTGCCAGCTTCCCCTCCATACCGCCGAACATAGGTTCTCCCAGCCCGGCAGGAAGGCCCAGAACGGCACATTCTACGGTGCCGCCGACGCTGTCACCACCGGCTTTGGCTTCTTCAATTTTAGCCCGCATAGCCTGCCCCTGGGCCTCGTTCAGAACAGGAAAGTCCCGGTGGACAGCGTCCAAATTTGGGGAGACGGGGTCAAAGCGGTCGTCGGAAACGCCGCCGATGGAGGCAATATGGGCGGAAATGCGAATGCCCTTTGTTTCCAGCCACTGCTTGCACAGCCCGCCCGCAATGCACAAGGGGGCTGTCAGACGGCCGGAAAAGTGGCCGCCGCCGGAGGCATCCTGATAGCCGCCATATTTTACTTGGGCGGTGTAGTCGGCGTGGCCGGGCCGTGGGCAGTCCCGCAGGTTGTCGTAGTCCCCGGAGCGGGTATTGGTATTGCGGATCTCAGCGGCAATGGGAGCGCCGCAGGTATGACCGTTTAAAAGTCCTGCTAAGAATTCCGGTGCGTCGGCTTCCTTCCGGGGGGTGGAGTAGGCGTTCTGCCCCGGGGCCCGGCGGCGAAGGAATGCGCTTAGGGCATCCATATCCACAGGAAGCCCAGCGGGAATGCCATCCAGAACCATGCCGATGGCAGGTCCGTGGGATTGGCCGAAAACGGATAATTTCAGATGTTCACCGTAGGTACTGCTCATAAGAACCTCCCAGTTTACGATACTCTTCAAAGAATTTGGGGTAGGATTTTTCGACGCACTCAGCGCCCAGAATGGTAACGGGATGGGTGCATACCGTGGCGGCGATGGCGGCGGACATGGCAATGCGGTGGTCATTCCGGCTGTCTACGGTGCCGCCCTGTAAGCCGGTCCCGAAAACGGTCAGGGTGCTGTCGTCAGCTTCTGCCTGTCCACCCAAGGCTTTCAGCATTGCAATGATGGAAGCCACCCGGTCGGATTCTTTCAGCCGCAGCCGCTGAATATCCGTAAAAACAGCGCCATGCTTTGCGGCGGCAGTGACTGCCAGAATGGGCACCAGGTCCGGGATATCCGCGGCGGAAATGGTGATATTCCCATTTGTGAGCTCTGGCAGGAGGTCCGCACAGGCCCGGTCCCCCTGGGGAGAATCCAAATCCAAATTTCCGATGGTCAGAGTGGAGCCCAGTTCCTTTGCAGCCAGAAAGAAGGCCGCATTGCTCCAGTCGCCCTCTACGGTGAGCTGTCCCGGAGAATGAAGCTTGCCGCCGGTAACGATAAAATCTTTGGTATCCTTCCCAAACAAACTGCAAGCCCGCTGGGTCATGGTCACATAGGGCGCGGATTGCAGCTGCCCCAGAATGTGCAATCGGCTGGTGCCCTCCATCAGAGTAAAGGCCAGCAGCAGGCCGGTAATAAACTGGCTGGAAACGCCGCCGTCAATGGAGTAATCTCCGGGCCGGAGCTTTCCGGTACAAAGGATCGTATCTTCTGTAGGCCGGGACAGGCGGCAGCCCATCCGTTCCATTTCCTCCCACATGGGGCTCAATGGCCGTTGGGGAAGACGTCCGGTCATACAAAAGGTTGCCTGTACCCCCAGAGCGCCAACCACCGGGAGCAGGAAGCGCAGGGTGGAGCCGCTGTCCTGGCAGGGGAGGGAGGCGGTCGTAGGAACCTCCTTCGCAGGGGTGACCAGGTAGCCGGTTTCGGTTCTTCGAATGTCCGCACCCAGCGCACACAGGCACTGGGCAGTGGCGTCCATATCCCGGTTGGTTTCCGGGCAGAAAAGCGCCGTTTCCCGGTCCGCAAAGGCAGCTAAGATCAGCATTCTGTGGGCCTGGGATTTGGAGGGGATGGCATCAAGAGCGCCATGCAAAAGGGTCGGTTTGATGGTAATATCCATAGGCTTTATAACCCCGCGGCGATGAATGCTTCCAGTTTTTCCACCGGCGTGGGCAGGATCTCACACCGGCCGATGGCCCTGGGAACGATGAGACTAACGGTACCGCCGGTACGCTTTTTATCGGATAGGGCAAAGTCTGCCAAAGAAGCGGCACTCTGCTCGGTTCGGATGGGAAGATGGAAAGCTGTCAGTGTTTTCTCTATTTTTCTTGCATCTTCTGTAGAAAGCAACTGATAGTTGACAGCACTACGGGCTATAATTGCGGTGCCAATGGCAACGGCAGTCCCATGAGAAATGGCAAAATGACTGCTTGCCTCTACGCCATGGCCTACGGTGTGCCCCAAATTCAGGAGCCTGCGATCCCCGTTGTCAAATTCATCCCGAGCGACCACGTCTCGCTTGAAGCACACGCAGCGCTCGATCACATATTCCTTGTCAAAGGCTTCACCGGCTTCGGAAAGATAGTCAAAAAATTCCCGATCAAAGAGGATGGCGTACTTGATGACTTCGGCGCAGCCATCCCGGAAAATGTTCGCGGGGAGGCTGTTCAAAGTGTCCGTGTCACAGAGAACCAGGCTGGGCTGCCAGAAGGCACCGACTAGGTTTTTACCTACCTCCAGATCGATGGCAGTTTTTCCGCCTACAGAGGAATCCACGGCCGCCAGCAGGGTGGTGGGCACCTGTACGAACCGGATACCCCGCAGGTAGGTGGCCGCCGCAAAGCCGGCCAGATCGCCCACTACGCCGCCGCCCAATGCCACCAGAATGTCCGTCCGGGTCAGGCGGTTTTGCGCCAGGAAATTCAGAAGCTGCAAATAGGTATTGGCGTTTTTGCTCTGCTCCCCGGCAGGGAACACAAAGGAAACTACCCGAAATCCGGCTTTCTGCAGGTTCTCTTCTACCTGAGACCCGTAGAGCGGGTAGACAGTGCTTTCACTGACCAGCGCCACAGTCTGGGCTTTTCCCAGCTCCGCAACTTTCTCACCGATCGTATTTAAAAGCCCGGATCCAATGAGAATATCATAGCTTTTGGATGCGGAAACAGTGACCTTTTTCATCCGTCAACATCTTCCTTTCGCTTTTTGCCCTCTTCCAGAAGGGCTGTAAGGGTTTTCTCGTCTCGATTTTCCAGGGCATCCCGATACTGCAGCAGGCTGTCAATGTAGGTATTCAGCTCAAACAGCAGATTCTCCCGGTTTTCTAGAAACAATTCGCTCCACATGGGGGCATTCAGCCAGGCTACCCGGGTCAGATCCTTGTAGCTTCCGGCGGAGAAACCCTTGTGGTTGAGAGCAGTGGGGGATTTGATAAAGGCGTTGCTCAATACATGGGGCATTTGAGAGGTGAAGGCGATCATTTTATCATGGTCCTGGGCGGTGGTCACAGAAAACATTCCAAAGCCGCAGGGGGCCAGCAGATCCTTCACCCGCTGCAGTAGATCAATATCGTCGTATCTGGGGGGAACAAGCACCATGGGAGCGCCCTTGTAAAGGTTTGCCCGGCTGTATTTGAAGCCGGAAAACTGAGAGCCTGCCATGGGGTGACCGCCTACGTAGGTAAAGCCGTATTTTTCGGCCACCGGGAAGCACCGGGCACAGACTTCCTGCTTGATGCCGCAAAGATCCATAACCAGGGTATCTTTTTTAACGTATTTTCCGTTTTCTTCCAGCCATTGGGCGCAGCCGCCGGGATAGATGGATAGCAAAATCAAATCACAGTTGGGAATGGTGCTCTCTTCCAACAGCCCATGGACGGCGCCGGAGAGCATGGCAAAGGAGAGGGAAGATTCATCCTTGTCGTAGGCCAGTACGGTGTGGCCTGCCACGGCGTAAGCCCTGGCCATGGATCCACCGATGAGGCCCAGGCCTAAAATGCCGACGGTCATACCATCGCCTCCCGAATGGCGCCGACCCGGCGGCTTACCTCGTCAAACTGGGCGGGGGTCAGAGATTGGGCACCGTCGCACAGAGCGTGCTCCGGGTCATTGTGGACTTCGATCATCAGTCCATCGGCCCCGGCAGCAACGGCGGCACAGGCCATGGAGCTCACCAGCCGGGATTTTCCTGTGGCATGACTGGGGTCCGCAACCACGGGCAGATGGCTCAGTTCGTGCAGGACGGGAATAGCGGAAATATCCATGGTGTTCCGGGTGTAGGTCTCAAAGGTGCGGATGCCCCGCTCACAGAGGATCACATTCTCGTTGCCTTCACTCATAATGTATTCCGCGCTCATCAGTAGCTCCTGCAGGGTGTTGGCCAAGCCACGCTTTAGAAGGATGGGCTTCTGGGTTTTGCCCAGCTCCTTCAAAAGGTCAAAATTCTGCATATTCCGGGCACCGACTTGGATCACATCTACGTTGTCGAACAGATCCAAAGCGTTGATGTTCATGATCTCCGTTACAATGGGCAGGCCGGTCTCCTGCTTGGCGATTTCCAGAAGCCGCAGGCCCTCCGCTCCCATGCCCTGGAAGGCGTAGGGGGAGGTGCGGGGTTTAAAGGCGCCGCCCCGGAGCAGGGTCGCACCGCTTTCCTTTACGGATTTGGCGATGGAAACGATTTGCTCTTCCGATTCGACGGAGCAAGGCCCGGCGATCATGGCAAAATAGCCGCCGCCGATGCGGGTGGAGCCCACCTCCACGATGGTGTCTTTGGGGTGGAATTTCCGGTTGGCCTGCTTAAAGGGCTCTGATACCCGCTTTACGGCCTCTACAATTTCCAAACTGCTGAGTAACTCCATATCCACCCGGCTGGTGTCTCCCACCAGGCCAAGGATCGTTACCTGCTTGCCTTCGGATACGTGGACATCCAGGTTTTGCCTTTTCAGCCACTGTATCAGGTGGTTTTTCTGCTCAGGGGTCGTTCCGTTTTTCAGAATTGCGATCATTTTTCTCCAGCTCCTTACAAAAAAGCGCCGCACGGAAATTCGTGCGGCGCCAATACTGACATTTTTGAAACTCCGAAAGGAGAACAGCACAAATTTCTATTACCTTTTCTTCTCAAAAAAGTAATAGTAATAAAAGCTGTAGACGAAACCAAACTGCATAGCCTGTTCCTCCGTCAAAGTCGTTAGTGGGATTATACCACTACAGGCAGGCGTTTTCAAGTAGTTTTGAAAATTTTGTTTTTCTGTGGCGAAAGGGTGTTCTCTGCAAAAAGACAGTGGACATTTACAAACGTATGCTTTATAATGAGGAAAACGACAGGCGGGAGGCGGACCATGGACTATTTACAGCAGCTGAACGAAGAGCAGCGGCAGGCGGCGACCACTACGGAAGGATATATCCGGGTGGTGGCCGGGGCAGGCTCCGGAAAGACAAGGACTCTGGCCAGCAGGTATTTGTACCTGGTAGATGTTGTGGGCATTTCTACTGCCAACATTCTCTGCGTCACCTTTACCAATAAGGCTGCCGCCGAAATGAAAAAGAGGATCCGGGCCCAGCTGCCGGACCAGGATCTGGCCCATATTACCACCTTCCACGGTTTCTGCGTGACCCTTTTGAAGGAAGATTGCCATGTGGTGGGGTATCCCAAAAGCTTTCTCATTATGGACGAGGAGGACAAAAAGGCCATTCTCTCCGTGGTTTTCGAGGACCTGGGCATCACCGGACGGGATATCACCATCCAGGAGGCCATTGACCACATTGGCTGGCGCAAGGGCGGCCGGGGCTATGTAAAGACCTTGGTAAACGCGGATATGGAGGAGCTGCAGGACCTGGTAAAATCTGCATCCACCCTAAAGGACAAGATCCTCTACCAGTATTTCTATGAGCAGCGCAAGTGCTTTGCCCTGGATTTTGATGATCTTATCTACTTTGCCCTGTATATTCTGGAGCACAGTAGGGAAGCCCGGGAAAAGTGGCAGCAGCGGCTGGAATACATTATGGTAGACGAGTTCCAGGACATCGACAAAGACCAGTATTCCCTGGCAGATATTTTGAGCGGCTACCATCACAACCTTTTTGTGGTAGGGGACCCGGACCAGACCATCTATACCTGGCGGGGGGCGGATGTCAAATTCATCCTGGAATTCCCCTCCCGGCACCCCGGAGCAAAAACCATCTACTTAAACCGGAATTATCGCTCTGCTCCTCAGATTTTGGCGGCCTCCAATGCGCTCATCGATAAGAATCGGGAGCGGCTCAAAAAGGAATTGGTTTCCGTACGGGGGGATAACCGAAAGCCCCTCTACTTCCATGCCAAAACCAGCGCCCTGGAAGCAGACTGGATCACCGCCAATATGCGGGCTCTCCACGAGGGGGAGGAAAATCTGTCCTATTCCTCTATGGGCGTTCTCTACCGGGCACACTATGTATCCCGGGCATTGGAGGAATCTCTGATCCGCAACAAGATCCCCTATGTGCTCTATTCCGGCGTGGAGTTTTATAAGCGGAAGGAGATCAAGGATGTTCTTAGCTACCTGCGGATGATCTACAACCCGGATGACATTTCTTTTCTGCGCACCGTCAACGAACCCAAGCGGGGCGTGGGCCGTACCCGGATCGCCGCTCTGAAAGCCCATGCGGCAGCCAAAGGGGGGACCCTTTACCAGGCGCTGCTGGACAATCTGGAAACCGATTCCTTCCGCCGTTGCAAGGCCAAGGAATATGTACGGATGATCGAAAAATATCGGGCGATTTTTGACCAGATGGACCTGACGGACCTGCTGGCCGGTGTCCTTCATGAAAGCGGTTACGAGCAGATGCTCCGTACTGCGGGAGAAGAGGAACGGCTTGACAATCTGGCAGAGCTGAAGCAGGCCATTTTCGATTTTACCCGCAAAGCAGGGGAGACTGTGACCCTAGGCAACTACCTGGACCATGCGGCCCTCTTTACCAACATGGATACCGGCGAAAAGGCCCAGGCGGTGAAGCTTATGACCATTCATTCCGCCAAGGGCCTGGAATTCCCGGTGGTGTTCGTCTGCGGCCTGTCAGAGGGTATCTTCCCTGGCAAGCGGGCCAATACCCGGGAAAAGCTGGAGGAGGAGCGGCGGCTGTGCTATGTGGCCTTTACCCGAGCCCGGGACCGGCTGTTCCTTTCCGATGCCGCCGGGACCAGCTACGACGGTTCTTTCCGCTATCCCAGTCGATTCCTTTTCAACGCAGAAAAGGAGAATGTGGATTATGTGACGCCGCTGGACCCGGATCTGGAAGAAAAGACCATGCAGTCCATTCGCCAGACGGAGGACCTGGCCCCGGATACGCCCAGAAAGAGCGATTTGGTGGGCAAGCGGGTCACCCATCCGGTATTTGGCCCCGGCTCTGTCATTGGCATTCCCAGAGACGGCCAGGGGCTCATTGTTCAGTTTGATTCTATTGTTACCCCCAGAACCTTTGCGGACGCCGACAAAGTGACCATAGAAGCGTAAAAGCAGCCGCCCCACCAGAGCTTTCTCGGTGGGGCGGCTGTAAAATATTACAGGCTGTTTTTTACGGTTTCCCGGATGGTGCCGGTCATATAAAGGCTGCCAAAGGCCAATACAACGCCATCTTTTCCGGCCAGCTCCACGGCATCCAGTACGCCCCTTTCGACGCTTTGAGATGCCTGGGCAGGCTTTCCAAAGCGCTGCAGGAATATTGCCAGGTCCGAAGCGGCCATTGCCCTGGGATTATCGGGGGTCACTGTCACAAAGCGGTCTACCAAAGGCGCCATTTCGGCATACATATCTGTGTAGTCCTTGTCGGCCATGACACCGGTAAGGGCTACAATATGGCGGCCGGCAAGATATTCCCGGACATTTTCCGCCAGCGCTTCCAGACACTGGGGGTTGTGTCCGCCATCTACGATGAACACAGGGTCCCGCCGCAGAAGCTCAAACCGGCCGGGCCAGACTGTATCCCGGATGCCTTCATACAGGTTTTCATCCGTGATCTCCCAGCCCTGCCGCCGCAGTGCCTCCACAGTTTCGATGACCACGGAGCAATTGCGCAGCTGGTGCTCTCCCAAAAGGGGAAGGGCGATGTTTTTGTAGCCCTTATAATCGAAGACCTGTCCGGAGAAATCCCGGCTGTTGCTGTAGATAGCACCAAAATCCGCCACTGCCAAAGGAATATTTTTTTCCAGACAGACCCGGCGGACAACGGCTTCTACCTCTGGAGCGCTGGGATAGAGCACCGCCTGGCAGCCGGGCTTTAAGATGCCGGATTTGGTTTCTGCAATGGCCTCCAGTGTATTGCCCAGATATTCCGTGTGGTCCAGGCCGATGTTGGTCATAACAGCAACTTCCGGGGCAGGGATCACATTGGTGGAGTCCATTGCACCGCCCATGCCCACCTCCAGCACAACAATGTCGCAATTGTGCCGGGCAAAGAAGGCAAAGCCAATGGCGGTGACCAGTTCAAATTCCGTGGGAGATTCTGCCATGCTGTCGGCCAGGGGCTTGATTTCCGCAGTGATCTGTGCCAGCTCCTCGTCGGAAATGTCCTGCCCGTCGGCGTTCATTCGCTCGTTAAAGCGCCATAGAAAGGGGGAGGTATACAGGCCTACCTTGTAGCCCGCTTTGCGCAGAACAGATGCGGTCATGGCAGCGGTGGAGCCCTTGCCATTGGTTCCGGTAATATGCACGTACTTCATGCCTTTTTCCGGGTTCCCCATTTTGGCCAGGAGTTCCCGGGTCCGGGACAAACCGGGGACACTGCCCTTCCAGCAGACACTGTGAATATACGTCAGAGCTTCTTCGTAAGTCATGTTTCGTCTCTCTTTTCTTTTTTATTTGCGGAAAGAACTGCGAGAATGCCTGCGGCCAGAATGGGCAGCAGGGTCAAAATGCTGTAGCCGACCCGCAGCAGGGCGGGGAGGGCACTGTTGGTCATAGGCAGCTTTCCGGTAACGTCCAGCACGGCAAGCAGCGCGATCTGCCCAATGACCAGTACGCCGGAAACGGTATCCAGAGGCGCATGTGCCTGTTGACCGTTGGCTTTTGGCGGGAAGAAGCCCATCCGCTGGAAAACGCCGGTTCTTAGGAGCAAAAATACCACCAGGGTATCCAGCGCAAATTCCAGGAGCGCTTCCACCGTCCGCACCGCCATCAATGCGCCAAGACCTTTCTTGGTGAAGCCCAGCCACACCAGACACTGGCTGGTCCAGTAGATGCTGCCCAGAAGCTTGCCGGGAAGAATGGTAAGGGCCACCCGCCAAATATCCCAGGGCTTTTCCAGCTTGTAGCACAGGGGCCGCAGGATCCCGGCAAAGGCGCCCATCATCATGGGGCTGATGGAGATAATGGGATTCCAGCCGTAGCCGCTGAACAGGCAGCCGACGGTGTCTCCTACAAATCCCACCAAAATACCGGCAACGGGACCGAAGAAGTATCCGGCCAGTACCAAGGGGACTGCCTCAATGGAGAACCGGGCCACTGCCGATGGCATGACCGTCATAAATCGGGCCAGCACCACATTCAGGGCGCACAGCAGAGCACAGGCACTCAAGGTCCTGGTCTCCATACGGGCATGGGTTCGGGGCATGGTTTGCACGTTTTTGGACATAAAAAAGTCCTCCTTAAAAATAATGGAGGAGGTTTGGGGGATATGCACTTTTGGATCCAAGCGTCACGCTTTCCCAAAGGGACGTTCCCTTCCGGAAAAGACATCTCATTCCAGGCGGTTGCGGCTGTCGTATCGCGGGGCAAGCCCCTTCGCCCGGCGGCAACCTCCCATCCGACCGGTACTTAACGCACAACATCCTACTCCCTGCGGCGTTGGATCTCAAGCTCATTATACCAAGATTTTCCAAAAATGCAACAAGAAATGAAAGAAATTTTCAAATTAAGAAACGGCTGCCACCAGAGGAAACCGGTGACAGCCACTTGTGGTTATGTGAAAGCTTACCCCTCCGGGCACAGCTCCTTCCATTCTGTGTTGACGCTTTCTTCACAGGAACGCATGGCAAGAATGGTCTTTTCCATTAATTCATCCAGCGTCCAGCCCAGGCGTTCGGCCCCCAGACGGATCACATCCCGGGAGCATCCGGCGGCGAACTTCTTATCCTTGAATTTCTTTTTCAGGCTGGACACCTCCATATCGCTGACGCTCTTGGAGGGGCGCATCCTGGCAGCAGCACCGATAAGACCCGTCAGCTCGTCCGCGGCGAAGAGTATCTTTTCCATGGGTTCCGTGGGCTCCACATCGCAGCAGATGCCATAGCCATGGGAGCAGACGGCATGGACAAATTCCGGCTCCGCATTGATTTCCGCCAAAAGCCGGGGTGCCTCCAGGCAATGCTTTTCCGGATATTTTTCGAAGTCTACGTCATGCAGCAGCCCAACAAGGCCCCAAAAGTCCGGGTTCTCGCCCATTTCCTGGGCAAAATACCGCATGGTCCCCTCAACGGTCAGACCGTGAAAAATATGAAATGGCTCCTGGTTATACTTTTGCAGCAGGGCAAGGGCCTGCGGGCGGGTGATGGATGTTTCCATGAGAAATGCCTCCTTTGTGTTTTCCTCATTCTACGTTCTTTCGCGGCTCTTGTCAATACGATTGAAAATTTTACCAATATCGTGTAAACTATAGGCAGAGGTGGTATCTATGGGCAATATTCTGGATTATGTAGCATGGCGGGGAGATCTACCCTTTACGTTATATGGCCCAAACGAAGTGGATGCGCTGATTTTTTCGGCATTGAGTTATATTCCCTTCCGGGGGAAAGTGCGGGAAATGCCGGAGGAAAGCGTCCCCCTTCGGCAGGCAGCGGAAGATTTTTTCGCCTCTCCGGAACCTATTGGCTACGTGCGGCCGGAATTTGACCTGGCGCTGCTGCGCTCGGCCTCCCGAAGCCGCCGGTTTGGAGAGGTGAGGCTTACCAGATATCGGGAGGTGCTCAACAAGGAGCGGGATACCCAGTTTGCGGCGGTGACCTTCCAACTGGAAGATGGAAGTCTGTATGTGTCCTTCCGGGGAACGGACAATACCCTGGTAGGCTGGAAAGAGGACTTTAGCATGTGCTTCCGCCAGGAGATCCCTTCCCAGAAGCTGGCAAGGCAGTATTTGCAGGAGGTTATGATGACCAACAAGGGCCCGGTACGGGTCAGCGGCCATTCCAAAGGCGGCAATGTGGCGGTGTATGCCGTATCCCAGCTGCCGCCGGTGCTGCGGGAACGGGTGGTCAAGGTGTATGATCAGGATGGTCCCGGCTTTCCGGAAGACTTTTTGGAGGATCCGGGCTACCAGGCAATTTTGCCGATTTTGGTGACACAGGTGCCTCAGGGCAGCGTCATCGGCATGATTTTACACCATTTGGAGCCTCTGGATGTGGTCAAAAGCAGCGGTTCCGGTATTATGCAGCACGATGCCTTCACTTGGGAGGTATTGGGAACAAAGCTAATACGGGAAGAAAAGCTATCCGATAACGCGGTATTTCTGCAGCTGACCATTGAGACCTGGCTGCAGGATACGGATGTGGACACCCGGGTCCGAATGGTGAATATGCTGTTTGATCTGCTGACCACCGGAGACGCAGAGGTGACAGGGGACCTGTTTCTGCCCAAAAATCTGGTGGCCTATATTTCAAGACTCCGCACCTCGGAAATTCTGCGGAAATACCTGGCAGAGGATCTTTCCAGCCTGTTTCGGGCGGCAAAAAAGGCCAGGCTCCGGCTGGCAAAAGGGGAGAAAAAGCCTGCAAAGATGGACTTCTCAAAAGACACAGAAGACCGGCTGGACCAAATTCACAAAGAAACGACCTGATTCTTTCGGATTTTGCACAGTTTCGTCCATTGCATTTTTCTCTATCGTGACATAAAATCATCGTAGACGACCGTTCCCTGTGTGGAATTCATCTGAAAGGAAGGATAATTTGCGTATGGCCCAGGTATTGAATGTTCCGGAAATTTTTGGCAGTGATGTTTTTAACGAGGCGGTGATGAAGCAGCGCCTTCCCGTAGAAGTCTATCGGGCATGGGAAACCTGTATTCAAACCGGCTCCAGCCTGCCCTTGGACGTGGCCAACGAGATCGCGGAGGCGATGAAGATCTGGGCGTTGGAGAAGGGGGCTACCCATTATACTCATTGGTTCCAGCCCATGACCGGGATCACCGCAGAAAAGCACGATTCTTTCATTTCTCCCACCGGTGACGGCCGGGTTATTATGGAGTTTTCCGGTAAAGAGCTGGTCCGGGGCGAGCCGGATGCCAGTTCCTTCCCCTCCGGCGGCCTGCGGGCAACCTTCGAGGCCCGGGGCTATACCGCCTGGGACCCCACCGCCTGCGCCTTTGTAAAGGATGGCAGCCTGTACATTCCCACCATGTTCTTCTCCTATACCGGGGACTCTTTGGATAAGAAGACGCCGCTTCTGCGGTCTCTGGAAGAGGTCTCCCGGGAGGCCATCCGTATTCTGCGGCTCTTTGGCGATACGGAGACTCACCGGATCATTACCTGCGTTGGCGCGGAACAGGAGTATTTCCTGCTTCCCAAAGATCTGTACGCCCAGCGGGAGGACCTGCGGCTTACCGGGCGGACTCTGTTCGGCGCTCCGGCTCCCAAAGGGCAGGAGCTGGATGACCACTATTTCGCGGCCATCCGTACCCGGGTCTCCGAGTTTATGCAGGACCTGGACGAACAGCTGTGGCGGCTGGGCATTCTCTCCAAAACCAAGCACAACGAGGGTGCTCCCTGTCAGCATGAGCTGGCCCCCATCTATACCGATGCCAACAAGGCCTGCGACGACAATCAGCTGATCATGCGTACCATGAAAAAGTGCGCGGCCAAGCACAATCTGGTATGTCTGCTCCATGAAAAGCCCTTTGCTGGGGTCAACGGCTCCGGCAAGCATAACAACTGGTCCCTGTCTACGGATACGGGCAAAAACCTGTTCAGTCCCGGTAAAACACCCCGGCAGAATGCCCAGTTCCTGGTATTTTTGGCGGCGTTTATCCAGGGCATCGATGAATACCAGGAATTCCTACGCTGTACGGTGGCCTCTGCCAGCAATGATACCCGGCTGGGTGCCAACGAAGCGCCCCCTGCCATTGTGTCTATCTTCCTGGGGGAAGAGCTGGATGGGGTGGTCCAGTCCATCATTGACGGCACCAACTATACGGAGCCGGAAAAGAGCCTGCTGCGCATCGGCGTGGATGTGATGCCCGCCATTCCCAAGGACACCACCGACCGGAACCGTACCAGCCCCCTGGCCTTTACCGGCAACAAGTTTGAGCTGAGAATGCTGGGCTCCTCCCAGTCCATTGCCGGCCCCAACATTGCTCTGAATACCATTATGGCAGAGGAGCTGGGCCGGTTTGCGGACGAGTTGGAACAGGCGGAGGACTTTGAATCCGCTCTGCAAAAGCTGGTCAGCAAGGCGCTGCGGGACCACAGACGGATCATCTTTGACGGCAATGGCTATTCCGAAGAATGGAAGCAGGAAGCCGCCCGGCGGGGACTGAGCAATCTATCCTCCACCGCCGAGGCCATGAAGGCCTATCTGAGCCAGAAGAATATCGACCTTGTTACCCGCCACGGCGTCTTTACGGAGACGGAGTTCCGGGCCCGCCACGCCATCTACTTGGACGACTATCGGAAAAAGGTCAATATCGAAGCCCGTACCATGGTGGATATGGCCGTCCAGCAGATTCTCCCCGCTGCCATGGGCTATACGGATTCCCTCTGCGGCGGTGTGGCCTCCAAGAAGAGCCTGGGTGTCAGCTGCCGGGGAGAAATGGCCCTGATTCAAAAGCTGTCCGGTGCCTGCGATGCCGCCTACGATACAGTGGAGCGGTTAAAGGATGCCTTGGAGCACATGCCCTCCAACGAGGAAGCCGCCGCAGACCATTGCCACGGTGTGATCGTTCCTCTGATGGCAGAGCTCCGCAAGCAGGCGGATATTCTGGAAAAGAACACCGCCAAGGCCTACTGGCCCTATCCTACCTATTCCGATTTGCTGTTCTACTGATTCTCCATGGAAGCAAATGATAGCGCCGCCGCTCCCAAAACCGGAAGCGGCGGCGTCTTTTACCGTATCTCCTGGTCCAGAGCATCAAATTCCGGTGTAGAGAAAAACTCTCCAAGGGTGATCCCCAGCCCATCACAGATCATCTTAATGGTCAATAGCTTCGGATTCTGACTTTTCCCGTATAGGATGTTTTTGATGCTGGATGGCGGAAGAGCGCATACCGAGGATAGGTGGTTGATGGTCATATCATGTTCCTCACATAGCTGTAAAATGCGATCCCGAACGGCATGGGCGGTGGTCATTAGACAATTCCTCCTATATATCCAAACGCCGCCGTTTCAAATGTCAGAAACGGCGGCGCATTGTATCATTATTTCTTTTTCCCCTTCTTAGGCGCCGGAGCAGGGGGCAGAATCCGGATTTTTCCCTCCTTCAGAACCACAGCGGTGCGGGCGGGGAGGTACAGGGAAATATGGGAGTTGCCCTTCTTATCCACGATGGCAGGGTAGGGGGCGTTGCCGATCAGGCCGTTGCCGCCGTACTTGGGATCGTCGGTGTTCAGGGCGACGGTATAGTCCGCAATGTGGGGCAGACTGACCTTCACATTCGTATAGGACTGGGTGGGGTTAAAGTTGAAGGCGAACATCAGACCCTGACGGTAGAAGACCAGAATCTTCTTTTCGCTGTCATTGAGCCGCAGGTCCCCGAAGCGCATCTGGAACAGGTTGACCTTTTTGGCCAGCTCAATCATGTCCTGATCGAATTCGCCCAGCCACTGATACTTCAGGTATCCGTTGTCCCGCAGGCTCCACTGGCGGCGGCAGTAGTGGAAGCTCCAGCCGTTGCCCTCCCGGGGAAAATCGATCCATTCGGGGTGGCCGAATTCGTTGCCCATAAAGTTGAGGTAGGCTTCACCGCCGCCGCCCAGGGTAAAGAGCCGTGCCATTTTGTGTAAAGCGATGGCCCGGTCGATGACGGGATTGTGGGTGGCTTTGTCCATATCGGTGTACATGGCCGCATCTGCCAGACGGAAAATCAGGGTCTTGTCACCAACCAGGGCCTGGTCGTGGCTTTCTACATAGGCAACGGTATTTTCACCGGGGCGGCGCATACACATATTGCACCACATACCGAAAATATCCCAGTCCTCGTCCCGCAGGTCTCTGACGGTGCGGACCCACATATCGGGAAGTCCCATGCCCAGCCGGTAGTCAAAGCCAATACCGCCGTCGGCAATGGGCAGGCACATACCGGGCATACCGGACATATCCTCTGCAATGGTCACTGCCATAGGGTTCACCTGGCGGATCATCTGGTTGGCCAGCTGCAGGTAAGTAATGGCTTCCGTATGGGTGTTGTAGGAGAAATACTTGTCGTTGGAATTAAAGTCGGTGCCCAGGCCATGGTCGTGGTAGAGCATAGAGGTGACGCCGTCGAACCGGAAGCCGTCGAAATGGTACTCGGTCATCCAGAATTTCAGGTTACTGAGCAGGAAATGGATGACGCCGGTTTTGCCATAGTCGAAGCACTTGGTATCCCAGGCAGGATGGTCGCCCTTGGCACCGTCGTGGAAGAACTGCCAGGTGGTGCCGTCGAACATATTGATGCCCTCGGAGGTGTTCTTTACGGCGTGGGAGTGCACCACATCCAGCAGCACACACAGCCCCATTTCGTGGGCTTTGTTGACCAGATATTTCAGATCTTCGGGCTTGCCGAACCAGCTGGAGGCGGCATAGAAGTTGGCTACCTGATAGCCAAAGCTGCCGTAATAAGGATGCTCCATAATGGCCATCAGCTGGACGGTATTGTAGCCGGCCCGTTTGATCCGGGGCAGCACCAGGTCCGCAAACTCCCGGTAGGTGCCGACCTTGCCTTCCTCCTGGGCCATGCCCACGTGGGCCTCGTAGATAAAGAGGGAATCCTCCCGGCGGAAATTACGGTCGGTCCAGGGGAAGACCTTCCGGTCATCGGTGACCTCGCAGACCCATTCCACGCTGTCCTTCTGCTGGATCACCCGACGGGCATAAAGCGGAATATGCCAGGTGCGCTGCATAAAAGCATCTACCACGGTTTTGACTTTGCAGCCTTCCCACAGGGCGTCGTCACCGGGCAGGAAAATCTCCCAGTTGCCGTTTCCAATGGGAGTCAGGGGATGGGAGGTGGGGTCCCATTTGTTGAATTCGCCGGTCAGGTATAGCTGGTAGGCGCTGGGGGCCCACTCCCGATAGTACCAGCCTCCGTCTACATGGTGGAAGCCGAAATATTCATAAGCACTGGCAAAATCGCTGAGACTCTGCCCCTTTGAAAGGATCCTGTTTTGTGTGTCTTGGTACAGGCGCATCCGCAGATCAATGTCTCCGGCGAAGTCCTTCAATTGGGGATTCAGCTCCAGAATTCGATACATAGTGACTAGCTCCTCTCAAAAGGCAGGGCAAAATTACATAGTTCCAGCCTTTTTCTATCTGCGTCAATTGTAGAATATATACAGCTTCCTGTCAACTGTCAAAATGAAAAGATTGTTCAAAATGTCTCATACTTCATTTTTCCTACAAAGAAACAGGGACCAAGGCGGGATTTATTTCAGGCGCAAGGTTGAATAATTCCGCCGCTCCGTGTATAATAAAAGAAAAAATCAAGCGGAGGGAACGTGTTGAACAAGGAGAAAACGGGGCGAAACATATACGCTGGTATATTGGTGGCCCTGGCAGCGGTTTTGGCAGTTCGGGCTTTTTATGGCTTCTGCTGGTCCGACGAAAGCTTTTATCTGACCTTTGCCCAACGGCTTTGGAATGGGCAAAAGCTTATTCTGGATGAATGGCATCCGGTACAGTTTTATAGTGCGATTCTTTACCCGGTGCTTACCTGCTACCGATGGCTTTTTGGCACAGAGGGGATTTATTTATTCGCAAGATTCCTATACCTGGCTTTGGCCCTGGGAACCAGTGAGTTGGTTTTCTATACGTTTTCCAAGCGGTATTCCTTATTTGCTTCCTTCCTGTGTGCCGCCTCGGTGCTGGCCTATTCCCGGGGAAATATCTGGGGGCTCAGCTACTACAATCTGTTTTTGCTGTTCTCCTTGGCGGCGCTGTGCTTGGCGGTGCTTGGGAGGGAGAAAAAGCCTCTTTCGGTCCTTTCCGGCCTCTGCCTGGGTTTTGCGGTGCTGTGTGTACCCTATTTCGCGATTTTTGTATTGCTGGCGCTGTTGATTAGGATTTGGAAACCGGATACCCGAAAGCAGTCCCTTTGGATGCTTTTGGGGATCTGCCTGGGGGCAGCCTATTTTCTCTTGTTCTTCCTGCCAAAGGACATTGGTGCGGTCATGCAGAACCTGCGGGAGATCCTTTCCGACCCGGAACACGCTTCCGGCCCTGTTTCCAATTTTACCCTGGCTGTGCAGGATGTAAAGCTGATTTACGGCCGGGATATTATCTTGGCTCTTTTCTGCATCGTGTATTTACAGGCAGTTCGAAGATGGCTGCCCCAGTATAAGGCAGCACAGCTTCCAGGATTGGCGGCTGTTTTTGCAGGAGCCGTTTATTCCTTCTGGCGCTGCCGCCGGGGGGAGACCGGCTTTGCGGCATATAGCTATTGCATCTATTGTCTGGCTTTGTTCCGCTGGGATGTTTCTGACACCCTGGATCTGATGCTTCGCCGTTTGGGGGCAGCGATGGAGGTTTCCATGGCCATGAGTTCCAATACGGAGGCAATTGGATTTACGGTGGGCTTATGTGTATATGCCATGGGATTGATCCTGCCGATGAGTCGGGAAAAGCAGTGGACCCGGTTGACATCTGCCGCCCTTGCCTGTATTATGGTGGGTATGACATTTTCCAGCCGGTTGACCACTGTGTTTCGGGATGGCCCAATGGAGACGTTGACGGTTTCTATGACCCAGGGCCCGGCAAAGGGGATCCGAACCACCCAGGAAAGCGCGGAGCAGTACGATCAGATCCTTGCCATGCTGGAGGACCTGGAAGAAAAGTACGGGAAGGAAACGCCCATTTTCTTTACGAAGATGCTGCCTTGGGGCTATCTGGCATGCGACTATCCCTGCGGTGCGCCCACGGCCTGGCGGACGGAATTGAGCAGCTCCCGTCTGCAGGGCTATTATGAAAATCATCCGGGATCCATTCCCGGGATTGTTGTGGTCTTGAACCCTGAAATCGGGGAAAATCCGGATCTGGATGCACCGAATGAAAACACGCTGGCCGGATGGTTGTGGGACTATATGGAAAAAAATAACTATTCCTGCCTGGAATATGCCTGTGCAAAGGTTTACGCTGCACCCAACAATCATTGAGAGGAGAATAATTATGCAGCCTGTATTATATATTGTTATCCCTTGCTATAATGAGGAGAAAGTCCTTCCAATTACGGCACCCATGTTCCTGAAAAAAATTCAGGATCTGTCTGCCGCCGGAAAAATTGCCTCTAACAGCCGGGTGCTTTTCGTCAACGATGGCTCCAAGGACTCCACCTGGGAGATCATCAAAGACCTGGCAAAGCAGGACGAGCACTATATCGGCATCTGCCAGAGCCGGAACCGGGGCCATCAGAATGCGGTATTGGCCGGCTTGATGGAAGCCAAGGACAAGTGCGATATTACCATTTCCATTGACTGCGACGGCCAGGACGACATCAACGCTATGGACAACATGGTGGATGCTTACCTGGACGGCTGCGAGGTGGTTTATGGCGTGCGGAGCAAGCGGGATACGGATACCTTCTTCAAGCGCTTTACCGCGGAGGGCTTTTATAAGCTGATGAACTGGATGGGGGCTGAGGTGGTTTTCAACCATGCGGACTACCGCCTGATCAGCAGCAGAGTATTGCAGGAGTTTGCAAACTTTAAAGAGGTAAATATCTTCCTGCGGGGTATGATCCCTCTGGTAGGCTTTAAGAGCACTTCCGTGTATTATGAGCGGGCAGAGCGCATTGCGGGGGAGAGCCACTATCCCTTAAAGAAAATGCTGGCCCTGGCTTTTGATGGGATCACCAGTCTGTCGGTCAAGCCTATCCGGCTGATCACCGGTTTCGGTGTGATCGTCTCCTTACTGAGCTTTATCGGTGTCCTCTGGGCCCTGATTTCCCAGCTGGCAGGAACCACAGTCAGCGGCTGGGCCTCTACTATGTGCGTCATTTGCTTCATGGGCGGCGTCCAGCTGGTTTCTCTGGGTGTCATCGGTGAGTATGTTGGTAAAATCTATATGGAGACCAAGCGCCGCCCCCGGTACATCATCAGCGAGCGGACCTGGGAAGAAAACAAAAAGTAAATCTTTTCTGCTCTGGGCATTTCTACCTGCCCAGAGCTATTTTTTTATTTTGGAAAAGTATTTTGGGGAATTGTGTTAGGTTTTCCATGCAAAATCCTTCTATAGGGGTGAAGGACAAAACATAGGAGGTGCAAGCAATGAATGACGATCAAATCATACAGCTGTTCTTCACCCGCAACGAGGACGCCATTCAGCAAACAGCCGATCGATATGGAGGACCACTGACAAGGCTGTCGGAGAATATCGTCCAAAACCGGGAGGATGCCCAGGAATGCGTCAATGATACCTATCTGAAGGCCTGGAATACGATGCCACCCACAAAGCCCCTGCATCTTTTCGCGTATCTGGCAAAAATCTGCCGCTATATTGCGTTTGACCGGCTGGACTGGAATAACGCGGCAAAAAGGCATGGGCAAATCGTCGCATTGACCCAGGAGATGGAAGAGTGCATTCCAAATTCCTGGCAGGGGGAGAATGTGACCGATTTCGAAGTCAGTACCCTGTTGGGAAACTTTTTGAGAAAGCAGACTCCGGAAAATCGAATGGTCTTTGTCCGGCGGTATTGGTATGGTGACAGCGTCAGAGATATTGCGCTTCGTTATGAGATCAGCGAAAACGCAGTACTGATGCGGTTGTCCCGAACGAGAAGCAAGCTGGCAGAGTATCTGAAAAAGGAGGGGATCCGGGTATGACGGGAATGGATATGCTAAGTAAAATTCGAAATTTGGATGCAGACCTGATTGAAGAAGCGGAATTTGGCACGTTTCAGAAGAAATCACGCAAACCCTTTGGACGCAAAAAGCTGCTGCTTCTTTTGGCAGCAGCCCTGTTGATCGGCACCATGACGGCAGCAGCGGCTTATACCAGATGGTCCGCCACCATGCAGTTTGGAAACAACCGTGGATCGCAGCCTTCGGAGCAGCTGAAAAAGCAGGCAGAACAAAGCGGCCTGGTTGTGCTCCCTGCAGAGACTGGGGAAAACAAGGAAACCGTTATTTCCGCAACGGATAATGGGATCACGGTAACGCTCATTCAAACAATTATGGATCTATACGGCGGAAAAGCGGTTTTCCGCATTCAGGGGCTGGATTTGGAAGAGGGACAAGCCCCCTGGGCCTGGTATGATTGGCTGATCGACGGAAAGGATTGGACCCAGCTGGGGATCAGCGGAGGCGCACAGTTTTTTGACGGTGTTATCATTGATGAGGCAGGAAATGCGGTTTATGCAAAAAACGGCCTGCCGGTTGTTGAGTCCCCGGAGCAAGGCTGGATCTTGGACTATCAGCTTGCTGACGGAAGCATTGAATTCAGCGTTGATTTTGCTTGGCAGGGGATCGAGGTGTTTGGAAAAGAAATCGTGTTTACCTTCTCCGGTTTTGGTATTCAGGGTGAAAAATTTGAGGATGAAGATATTATGACCCATCCCGGAACATGGGAATTGCGTTGGACATTGCAGGGCAGTACGCAGGATCCGAAAAAATGGACCCCCAATGCCAAAATTGGAGATTGGGACCTGACATTGGTGGAAGCGGAAATCGGCCAGTTCAGTATGAAAATGACCTACCGGTTGGGGAATCAGTATGAGGATGATTGGGACTTCGTTGAACAAACCGGTTGGCATCCGGCTCCTGCAAGCTTCCGATTGAAAGACGGAAGCGACATAGAGGCCCAGGGCGGCGGCAGCGGAGTATCTTGGGATCCGGATACCCATCTGTATACAACGATTGCCAGCGGCTGGACAACGGTTCTGGACCCGGAACAGATCGTTGGTATCTCGTTCTATTCCGGCTATGAACTGAACGAGCAGGGCTACCGGGTAGAGAAACCATATTACTATGTCCCGCTGGAGTGACCGGGTAGGGGGCCGGTTCCTAAGCTGATCCTTTACACCGCAGAATCTTCTTTTCACTGCGTGATCGTTTGATTTTTCCCTATTATTGTTACTGCAAACCCAGGGTGCAATGAAACGCACCCTGGGTTTTTGCATTCTATTGCATCCGCATTACCAGATCATTGAGTACCGCCGCAAAGCACAGCCAGCCAATATAGGGCAATTGCAGAAATGCGGCTATTTTATCGGTACGGTAGAATTGGACCGTCATCCAGATAACCAGCCCCAGCAGGATCAGCAGCCATACCAAGGAAAAGGCGTAGGCCCGGAGATTGAAAAACAGCAAGGGCCAGCAGAAGTTTACCGCCAGCTGCACCACCATCAGATTGAGTCCCCGGCTTCTGGAAACGCTGCTGCTTTCCAGTGTGACCCGGGCGGCGCTGATGCCCATGAGCGCGAACAAAACGCCCCATACAATGCCGAATACCATTCCCGGGGGAGAAATGGCGGGCTTTGGACCAGCCTGATATAGAGCAATGCCTTCCCAGCTCAAAAATCCGGAAAGTGCTCCAACTGCTTCACATAATAGGATCCAGAATGCGTAAACCTTCCATTTTTTCATGCCCTCGCCTCCTGATTCTAAGGATAGGGTATGAAAAAGGGAGAGATTTATTCCTCTCCCAGAATTTCCTTGGCAATATAGATGGGGCGGTTTTTGCTTTGCTCGAAGTTCCGACCGACGTACTCGCCGATGATACCGATACAGAACAGCTGGATGCTGGAAAACAGCAGGATCAGCACAATGATGGTGGCATACCCTGGGACCGCGATCCCCTTAGTCAGCTTTTCCAGAACGACACATACCAGATAAATGAGTGCAGCAATGCCGGTCAATGACCCGCAGATGGTGGCCAGCCGTAAAGGCGCGGTAGAAAAGCCGATGATCCCCTCGATTGCGTAGGAAAAGAGCTTCCAGAAGCTCCATTTGGTTTTCCCGTTGGCCCGAGGGCAGGCGGTGTAGGGGATAAAGGCGGTGTTGTAGCCTACCCAGGCAAAGATGCCTTTTGAAAAGCGATGGTATTCGCCCATAGCAAGGATACTGTTCCGCACGCTTTTGCGGAAAGTACGAAAGTCACTGGCGTTACTTTGTAAGGGAACCTTTGATAGCGTATTGATGACCTTGTAAAAGCTTTTTTTGAAGAAAGAAAGTACCCTTCCGTCAGCACGACGGTCCTGGTAAGCGGCTACAACGTCTACATCCGGTTCCTTTTCCAGGATCGCGACCATATCCTTTACGATTTCCGGACGCTGCTGTAAATCTGCATCGATGATACAGATATAGTCTCCGGTAGCATGCTCTAACCCGGCATAAATGCCGGATTCTTTTCCAAAATTTCGGGAAAAGGAGATCACCTTTACGGAGCAATCCTTCCGGGCATATATTTTTTTCAGGTTATGAAGAGTTGCGTCCCTGCTGCCGTCATCGATGTAGACTATTTCCAGAGGAAAGTCAGACAGAGCAGCTGTTGCTGCCTCGTGGAATGGGATTACATTTTCCCCTTCGTTGTAACAGGGAACTACCAGGGTTATTTTGGCCATCGCGTTACGCTCCAATAGGTAAGATGCTTTGATTATACTCATAGAATGCAATTCAGTCAAGGGACGGACTGCAACAGATTTGAAAAATGATCAATTTTACAGATCCGTCTCTTGACAAAATGGATAACTCCATGTAGAATACCAGATATATGGAAACATGAGGAACGGGAGGTTCCGCTTATATTTCCGGTAAAGAGAGTGCGCGTTTGGTGGAAGCGCATCCGGAAAAAGGTGGATGGTCGCCCGGGAGTGGACTGCCTGAAATTAGTAGGGCGGTACGGGTCAGCCCGTTACAGCGTTCGAGTGGCCCGATTATTTCGGGAATTCAGGTGGTACCGCGGATTTTTCGCCCTGGGTGTTATTGACCCGGGGCTTTTTTCATGGAAAGGAGATCATAATGGCAAAGGAACTGAACAAGGTCTACGACCCAAAAGCCGTAGAATCCGAAATTTACAAAATGTGGGAGGAGGGCGGTTTCTTCCACGCTGAGCGTGACGACAACAAAAAGCCCTTCACCATCGTTATGCCGCCACCCAACGTCACCGGCCAGCTGCACATGGGTCACGCCATGGATGCCACTCTGCAGGATAGCATCATTCGTTTTAAGCGGATGCAGGGCTACAATGCCCTGTGGATCCCCGGCGTAGATCATGCCGGTATCGCCACCCAGATCAAGGTGGAGGAAGAGCTTCGCAAGGAAGGCCTGACCCGATACGATCTGGGCCGGGAAAAGTTCCTGGAGCGGGTTTGGGACTGGAAGAATCGGTTCGGTAACCGGATCGTAGAGCAGCAGAAGAAGCTGGGCGCCAGTTGTGACTGGGATCGGGCCCGGTTTACCATGGACGAGGGCTGCTCCAAGGCAGTCCGGGAGGTTTTTGTTTCTCTGTATGAAAAGGGCCTCATCTATAAGGGCAGCCGGATCATCAACTGGTGCCCCCACTGTGTCACCGCTCTGAGCGATGCCGAAGTAGAGTATGTAGATAAGCCCGGCCATCTGTGGCATATCCGTTATCCCTTAGAGGATGGCAGTGGGGAAGTGGTGGTCGCCACGACCCGTCCCGAGACCATGCTGGGCGACTCCGGCGTCTGTGTCAACCCCAACGATGACCGCTATAAGGCCATTGTGGGTAAGAATGTGATTTTGCCCCTGCTGAATAAGCCCATTCCTGTGGTGGCAGACGACTATGCCGAAATGGAGTTCGGCACCGGCTGCGTAAAGATGACCCCTGCCCACGACCCCAACGACTTTGAGGTGGGTCTGCGGCACAACCTGGAGGTCATCCGGGTGCTGGATGATGAGGGCAAGGTCAATGCGCTCGGCGGCAAGTACGAGGGCATGGACCGTTACGAAGCCAGAAAAGCCATTGTGGCGGATCTGGAAGCCGGTGGGTACCTGGTAAAGGTAGAGGATTACTCCCACAACGTGGGCACCTGCTACCGCTGCCACAACGATGTGGAGCCCATTATCTCCGCCCAGTGGTTCGTAAAGATGAAGCCTCTGGCAGAGGAAGCCATCCGGGTGGTAAAGGAAGGGGAGACCCAGTTCGTTCCCGACCGCTTTACCAAAACCTATCTGAACTGGATGGAGAATGTGCGGGATTGGTGTATCTCCCGTCAGCTGTGGTGGGGCCATCAGATCCCTGCCTGGACCTGTGCGGACTGCGGCCATATCACCGTATCCCGGGAGGATGCCTGCAAGTGTGAGAAGTGCGGCTCTACCCGCATTGAGCGGGATCCCGATGTGCTGGATACTTGGTTCAGCTCCGCCCTGTGGCCCTTCGAGACCTTGGGCTGGCCTGAGAAGACCAAGGATCTGGATTACTTCTATCCCACGGATGTGCTGGTCACCGGCTACGATATCATCTTCTTCTGGGTGGCCCGTATGATCTTCTCCGGCTGTGAGCACACCGGAAAGACGCCCTTCCACACAGTACTGATCCACGGCCTGGTTCGGGACGACAAGGGCCGGAAAATGTCCAAGTCCCTGGGCAACGGTATCGATCCCCTGGAAACGATTGATAAGTATGGCTGCGACGCTCTGCGGATGAACATGGTCACCGGTAACTCTCCCGGAAACGATATGCGTTTCTACGTGGAGCGCTGCGAGGCCATGCGGAACTTTGCCAATAAGCTCTGGAATGCTTCCCGCTACGTTATGATGAACCTGGGTGAGGATTTCGTTCCCGGCCTGCCGGAAAATCTGGAGATCGCCGATAAGTGGGTGCTTTCCAAACTGAACACCCTGATTTCCGAAGTCACCGAAAACATGGAACACTATGAGCTGGGCATTGCCGTTCAGAAGATTTATGATTTCATCTGGGATACCTACTGCGACTGGTATATTGAGCTGACCAAGGCCCGCCTGTACAGCGAAGAGGCCGACCGGAAGCAGACGGCCCTGCAGGTGCTGGTATATGTACTGGACCAGGTGCTGCGGCTGCTGCATCCCTTTATGCCTTTCATCACGGAGGAGATTTGGCAGAGCCTGCCCCACGAAGGCAAGGCCCTGATCGTCGCCAAGTGGCCCGTTGCCTCTGAGGCTCTGAGCTTCAAGGAAGAGGAGGCCCACATGGAGTCCGTCATGAACGCCATTCGTGCCATCCGGAACCGCCGGGCAGAGATGAATGTGCCCCCCTCCAAGAAGGCCACTCTGTATGTTCTGACCTCCAAGCCCCAGGTGTTTGCCGAGGGCGAGGGCTTTATCCAGAGACTGGCTTACGCCGATAAGGTGGAAATGCTGGAAAAGGAGCCTGAGAACCTGGACGGTATGGTCACCTGCGCCACCGGCGATGCCAAGCTGTATATCCCCATGGGCCAGCTGGTGGACATCGCCAAGGAGCTGGAGCGCATTGGCAAGGAGCTGGAAAAGGCCAGAAAGAACCTGGCTTCCATCCAGAATAAGCTCTCCAACGAAAACTTTACCGCCCGGGCCCCCGAGGCTGTTGTAAATGCGGAGCGGGAGAAGGCCAAGAAGGCTGCTGACCTGATCGCATCCCTGGAAGAGAGCGAAGCCGCCCTGAAAAAGAACCTGTAATATTCGCAAGCCGCCCGCCTTGGGCGGCTTGTTTGCGTTTACGGAAGCGGTTCAAGGATCATCCCGGCCTTTCGGATTGGAGGCGATGGGGAACTGCAATGCCAGATGCTTCCAAGTATGCCGGTCCAGCTTTCCGGTAATCGGCAAGTGATTCAGCTGCTGGAATATTTCCAGGCAGTTCTTTGTGGGAATATCCAGGACACCTGTCACCGCCGGGGCAGGAAGGCAGTGGAAGGTATCGGAGATGGCGGCCAAAATCACCTGGGCAAGGTTGACGAT
The DNA here is from genome assembly GCA_050872865.1 of Faecousia sp. Classification (GTDB taxonomy): domain Bacteria; phylum Bacillota; class Clostridia; order Oscillospirales; family Oscillospiraceae; genus Faecousia. Next base: position 96,042 of record JBNMHR010000001.1, read on the forward strand.
CACGTTTTCTTCTCCCAAAGCGAAAAATGCTCCGGGGTCCAGCAGGATTTGAAGGGGTTCCGGCAGGACCACCTCTACCAAAGCCAATTGATAGGCATCCACGATCGCGTCCCAGGTGGCTTGGTCTGTGATCCCGGTGATCGGCAGGTTCCCGATACGCTGGAAGGTGCGGACAGCTTCCATGGTGTCCGGCCCATAAATTCCATCGGGGATCAGAACTTTGTATTGTGTATCGTTTTCGGCCAACACCCGCAGCATGGTCTGCAGGCTTCGGATGGGTTGACCTAAAAAGGTTTCTGTAGGCTTCATCGTACGACCTCCTGTCTGACTGGGTCCTGATTTGCCAGGCTCAAATCGTTCCCTGGAAACTGGGTCATGGTGGAAGACCGATTGTACCGGTTTCGGGAATTGCCGATCACCGCGGAAGTATAGGGGAAGGACTCCAGATCCCGGAAGCTGGCATTTTCGATTCCAGTGAATTGGTCATAAATTTCGTCCCAGGTCGCCAAATCCACAGTGCCCGTTTGAGGAAGACCAAAATACCGCTGGGCCGCTACAACCGCATTCCGGGTGGCGGGTCCGAAAATTCCATCTACCGCTATTTGCGGGATCGCATTGATATAGGCCCCGATCACGCGAATCATATATTGCAGTTGCTCAACACGGATGCCCCGGTCCCCTTCTTGAATAGGCCGTCCATTCCAGGCGATGGAATAAAACCGCTGGCCCTGGCTACGCAGCTCTGATAGGGAAGTGACGGCGGTATACAGCCGTACCAGCGCATACCAGGTGGCAGGGCCAACCACGCCGTCCGGGTCCAGATTGAAAATCTGCTGGAAGGCGATGAGCGCGTTTTCTGTCTGTGCTCCAAAAATGCCGTCCACCACGGGGACCTTGGGAATGGCGGGGTAATTCTGGGAGATCCGGTTCAGCTCCACCTGAATGACTACCACATTGGGTCCAATGCTGCCTCGACGCAAAGGCGTTCCTGGGTAGGAGGAGGTATAGTTCTGGATCGGTGCATTGGCGACGATCTCCACATCGCCGTAGTAGCTTTCCAGGATTTGTACGGAGTTGTAGCCCTGCTGGGCCAGGTTCTGGCTGCCCCACTGACTCAGTCCTTCACAGGTGACCGTGGTACCGTTGCAGAATTTGGCAGCCAGCGGTTCCACAAAGCCCGGCCTTCGCAGATAGCTGTTGAAGAGCTCATCGACGAGCTGGGCCACGTTGGAAAAGAAGCTGCGGCCTTTTACAAAGAATTGGTCGTAGGCGGTAGAGCTGGTAATGTCGAAATCATAGCCCCGACTTCGGTAGAATTCCGTATAGACCCGGTTCAGTGCGAAGGAGACGATGGCCAGAATATTTGCCCGCAGGGCACTTTCTTCCCAGGTGGGATAAATTTCAGAGGAAGCAACATTTTTTACATAGTCGGAAAAGCTGACGGTAACGTTCTCTGCATTGCTGCTGGGCGCGCCCAGGTGTACCGTGATCCGCTGGGGCACAAAGGGAATAACAGTCGGCATAGCTCCTCCTATAGATTCTGGGGCGGAGTGTTCAAGAGCACACGTTGGTCCCACTGGTCCGGTAGCTCCGACAATGGTACCATTTCCAGGTCCTGAATGGTCGTCACCCCTGCGAATACCTGAACATTGCTGGCTTTGACCTGCTCAAAGCCGCTTTTCCAAGCGTAAAGAATGAGATCTGTGAACGGTCTCCCGTTTTTCTCAGGGGCTTCGCTGTCTTTCCTGTCCGGGGCCGGGATGGCAACCGGTTCCGTTAAGCCGCTGCGCCCTGTTAGACGCATGGCAATGGCGGTGCCATCGTTGGAGCAAATGGTAACGGCGACATTTTCCAGTGGGATCTGGGCGCTGCTCATAAAAGCTCTGACTCGTATGTAGCCGTTTTCAGGCATAGGCGTTCCTCCTGTTCTGATTGGATTTTCCAATCTCAGATAATCTATGCGGGAGAACGTCAAAATGTGAAACCGCAGGGATTTTTCTCCCTGCGGTCAGTTTCATAGAAAGGGCTGCATTTGCCGGATGTTTGCGGTCTCCGTATCCAATAGCTTCTGAGAAAGGGTCGTGACCTGGCTATCCGCTTTTGGCAGCTTATGCTGCATCCTGAATCCTTTGATCATCCCTTTGGTATTGCCTTGGATCATCATATCGGCAATTTTGGAGTCGTTTCCGTTCAAACGCAGCTTCATTCGGGTCATCATATCCGCCATAGCCCGGACGGCGGGGTCCAATTCCTCCGGTTCCCAGCCCCGCTGGGCAGCCAAAGCGTGGGCTTCGCTTTCCAATCGATCATATTCCTTCAGCTGCTCCTGAAGGGCAGACCGAAGCTTCGGCTGCATCCGGTTATCCAGTACGCTTCGGATCCCGATTTGCCCCATTTGGGTAGTTTTTAAAATCGAAGACAGCATTTCCTGACTGCTTTTCATAGTGCATTCCTCCCCTAAAAAGTATTCGCAAAAAGGGGAGAATCATACACAATGACAGAGGCGCCACCATATCATAAAAGCAGGAGTGTGATGTATATGTGTGCCATTTCGGGGATAATCGGCCTTAGCGCTGATCAAGCCGTTGTTCAAAAGCTGCTGCGAACCATGGCCCGCCGGGGGCCGGATGGGTCAGGGGTTTATCAAAAAGGGGATGCCACCTTACTCCATACCCGATTGGCAGTCATCGACCCAATTGGCGGCAGTCAGCCTATGTCGATAGAGCGAGCAGGGGAAACGTATACGATCGTGTATAACGGTGAGCTTTACAATACAGAAGAGCTTCGCCGGGAGCTGGAAGGGCTGGGGCACCGGTTTGAAGGGCATTCTGATACCGAGGTGGTGCTTCATAGCTTTGCACAGTGGGGGGAAGGATGCCTGGAACGAATGAATGGGATCTTTGCATTCGCCGTTTGGCAGGAGAGGGAACGGCGGCTTTTCCTGGCACGGGATCGGATCGGCGTGAAACCGCTATTTTATATGTGTCATCAGGGAGGGCTTTTGTTTGCCTCAGAAATAAAGACCATTTTGGACTATCCCGGAGTCAAAGCGGAACTGGATCGGGAGGGCGCTGCCCAATTGCTGCTCCTTGGCCCCGGGCGGATGCCGGGCAGCGGTGTATTCCGGGGAATCCGGGAGCTGGAACCCGGATGCTGTGGAACATTCCAAAATGGCAAGCTGACAACGCATCGTTATTGGTGCCTGCGGGACCGAATACATACGGACCCTTTTGAAGAGACCGTGGAAAAGGTCCGTTTTTTGGTGACGGACGCTATTCAGAGGCAGCTCATCAGTGATGTGCCCCTTGGCTGTTTCCTATCCGGCGGCTTGGATTCCAGCATCATCAGTGCTGTGGCGGCTCAGAAATTTGCAGAAAAAGGAATGCCTCTGGATACCTTTTCCATTGGTTACCGGGGGGAGGAACAATTTTTCCGGGCCGGGAAATTCCAGCCAACTTCCGACCGGGATTATATTACGGTCATGGCAGATTTCCTGGGCAGCCGCAGTCACAAATGGGAATTGACCCCGGAGGAGCTGGTAGATTCCCTGGAGGACGCAACGATTGCAAGGGACTTGCCCGGTATGGCAGATGTGGATTTCTCCCTGCTGGCCTTTTGCAAGCGGATACGGGACCATGTAACGGTTGCGCTGTCCGGAGAATGCGCGGATGAGATTTTCGGAGGCTATCCCTGGTACCGGGACCCGGAGGTACGCAGCCGGGCCGGTTTCCCGTGGGCGCAGAATACACTGGACCGGGCCAGTCTGCCTGTAGAAGCAATCACTCGAGAAATCGATCCCCAGGGATATGTTATGGATGCCTACCGAAGGACCTGCCTGGAAAGTGACATTTTAGAGGGGACCGATCCTCAGGAACGGCGGATGAAGGAAATGATGAACCTGAACTTCCGCTGGTTCATGCAGACGCTTCTGGACCGTAAAGACCGGATGAGTATGTACTGGGGCCTGGAGGTCCGGGTCCCATTTTGCGATTATCGGATTGCGGAGTATCTTTATAGCGTACCTTGGGCCTATAAGGACTACCGGGGGGAAGAAAAAGGCCTCCTGCGGCAGGCAATGGGGGACCTGCTTCCAAAAGAAGTAGCCCACCGGAAAAAGAGCCCTTATCCTAAAACCTTTGACCCGCAATACGAAGCGATCCTGGAGCAGCGCATGGACGACCTCCTGAACCGAAAAAATGCACCACTGTTTTCCCTCGTCCAGAAGGATGCGCTGAACGCCATGCTGGAAAAAACGACCCCCTGGCCATGGTACGGCCAGCTGATGCGCAGGCCCCAGATTCTGGCCTATTTTCTGCAAATGGACTTTTGGTTGCGGAGATACAATGTTGACTTGCTGTTCTAATAAATTTTTTGAAGAAAACGTCAAATTTGAAAGTAAAATTTCGTCGAAATGCCAACGTGAAATTTTAGCAAAAATTTGATATTATATCATTGGAACAGATAAAAGTCAAGGAGGAACAAAAGAGATGTTTCAGCTGGGAGAGTTGGTCGTTTATGGGGTCCATGGTGTGTGCCGGGTCAGCCAGATACAGGAGCAGGTTGTAGACCGGGTGCCCCGGCAGTATCTGGTTTTGGAGCCTGTCAGCAAAGGCGGAAGCCAGTATATGGTCCCAATGCACAATGCAGCAGCCATGAATAAGCTTACCCAGTTGCTCAGCCCCAAGGAGTTGGAAGAACTTTTTCATAATGATGCTATTTACGAAAGTAACTGGATCCAGGATGAAAATCGGCGCAAGCAGTTTTATCGGGATCAGTCCGGTGCCGTTGACCGGCAAACCCTGATGCAGACAGTCCATACCATTTATAGCCACCGGGATGAACTACGGGGACAGGGGAAAAAGCTCCATGTTTGTGACGAGAATTTCCTCCACGACGCAGAGAAGGTTTTGTCCGGAGAAATCGGCGCGGTACTGGATCTTAACGCCCAGGAGGCGCTGCAATATCTGCGGAATCATTTAAAGCAGCCCGAAGCAGTATGACGCTGCCCCCATTTGCCTGAAGCTGGGCAAATGGGGCATTTTTTTAAATTGCTTGTTCGTTCAGCATTTGGAGCAGCTCTTCTGGGGAATTGGCAATGCCGCCGGCGCCGGCGTCCAGCATTTCCTGGACTTTTCCGTAGCCCCAGGATACCCCAATGGTGGGGATCTTATGGGCTGCGGCACCGATCACATCGTATTTGGTATCACCCACCATGATCCGCAAGTCCCCAGGCTGGGTCTTGCTTAAAAGATAGGCGATCACCTGGTCCTTTTCATAGAGGTTATGTTCGATGCTGGCACCGCAGATGCAGTCAAAGTATTGATCCATGTTAAAGTGTTCCAGGATCTCTTTGGCGGTCTCTTCCGGCTTGGAGGTGGCGACGTATCGTTCCCAGCCTTGGGCACCAAGGGTTTCCAGCAATTCCCGGATGCCCTCGTAGGGCTTGTTTTCAAATTTTCCAATGGGAACATAGCGGCTGCGAAAAATCCGGACCGCTTCCTCGGTCCGCTCTTTGGGAATGCCGAATGCTTCAAAGGTCCCCCACAGGGGTGGGCCGATAAAAACATCCATTTCTTCCCGGGGTGGTACCGGGTAGCCCATCTGTTGAAATGCATATTGCGCGCAGTTGATAATGCCTTCTCCGGAGTCGGTCAGCGTCCCGTCCAGGTCAAAAAGTACGGCTTTGTGTTTCATATGATCATCCTTTCTCGTTTGCTCCATCATACCACAGGGGTGCCGGAACTGCAAGAGGGTCCTTGCACTGGCGGAAAAGATATGGTATGATGCATGAAAAGCAAGAGGGGGGACCCTATATGAAAAAAATACTTGTCCGGGCCTATTGCCAGAGCAATCTGGGGGACGACCTGTTTGTGCTGCATTTGGCAAAAAGGTATCCTACAGTCCGCTTTTTTCTCTATGCAGTAGGCGAAAATCAAAAGCCCTTTCAAGGGGCAGTGAATGTTCGGCTGCCAAATGAGTTTGACCGGATCCGCAGAAAGGGAAATCACCTGATGCACCGTCAGGACCTTTTCGATGGCCGAGGAATGGATGCTTCCGTAATGATCGGCGGATCCGTCCTATGGGAAGGAGCCCCCTTGGACTTTGTTCAACCCGGGCAGCCCAGTTTTCTCATTGGAGCCAACTGCGAGAAAAGTTATTCCCCGGAGTTTTTCCAGCAACTGAAGAAAGCCGTCGGAAAAACCGAGGGATGCTGTTTCCGGGACAGTGCTTCCTATGAGAAGTTTTTGGATCTGCCCAATGTAACTTGGGCTCCGGATGTGCTTTTTGCCTGTGATCCGGAACTGCCTATCCAAAAGGGAAAGGGGATCGGCATCAGCGTGGTATCCCGGAAAGGGGTATTTCAGGAGGACACCCTTCGGGAAACCTACTACAACGCCGTAGCCCAGTTGTGCCAGCGCAGTCTGGAACAGAATATTCCTGTGCGCCTTCTGAGCTTCTGTAAATCGGAAGGGGACGAAGAAGCAATTTCGGCCATTATGCAAAAAATACCGCAGCAGGAAAAAGTCACAGCTTGCCTCTACCGGGGAGACCCCAAGGCCTTTCTTGCAGAGATGAATACCTGCGAAACCATTGTAGCAACCCGGTTCCATGCTATGATCCTGGGCTGGGTCTTAGGAAAAAATGTGGTTCCCATCATTTATAGCAGCAAACAAACCCAAGTCCTGGAGGACTGCGGCTTTCAGGGGCCTATGTGGAACGCAATGGAATCCAAGAAAATGAACGGGGAAACGCTTCTTGCGTTTGCTCGGGAAGAAAAGGGAAGAATGGAGATCTCCAAACTGAAAGAGCGTTCCAAGTCCCAATTTGAAGCGCTGGACCGGTTTTTGAAATAGAAAAAAACGCCCCGGATCTGGCAGGTGTACCAGATTCGGGGCGCCAACAATTACTTCAGAGTTTCTTTCAGAGCCTTTGCCAACTGATCGGGACAGGAGGTGCTCTTTGTACCGCAGCGGATGCCGTCTACACGGTTGATCACATCTTCTACCTTCATCCCCTCGACAAGGGCGCCAATGCCCTTCAGGTTGCCATTGCAGCCTCCGATGAACTCAACGTTGTGAAGAACGCCGTCTTCCACATCGAAGAAAATGGTCCGGGAACAGGTTCCTTTGGTGGTATACTCGTAGTGCATAGTGTTCTTTCCTTTCTTTATACGGTCAAATCGGTAATGGTTGCTTGGATGAGCTGCGCAATGGCCTCCGGTGGAACGATCATCTGGTGGCCCCGCTCTCCGGCAGAAAGTGCAATTTTGTCACAGAGCAGGCACAATTCATCCATATAGGTGGGGTACTTCTTTTTCATCCCCACGGGACTGCAGCCGCCCCGGATATAGCCCGTCAGGCCCAGAAGCTCTTTGACGGCGACCAGCTCCATATTCTTGTCACCCGCTGCCTTGGCGGCCTTTTTCAGGTCCAGCTCACAGCATACGGGGATACAGAATACGTTGATGCCGGTTTTAGCTCCCCGGGCGACCAGGGTTTTGAACACCTGTTCCTCCGGGATCCCAAGCACCTGGGCCGCATGGCTGCCGCTCAGATCGCTTTCGTCGTAGTCATAGAACTTTTCTTCGTAGGCAATGCCGGCCTTTTCCACCAGGCGGACAGCATTTGTTTTTGTAGACATTTTGAATCACCGTTCCATATTATATTCCATTTTTCCTTTTTTCGCAATAGGGAATTGCCAGCTCTTTTTTGGGGTACCCTACATAGAAAAGGAGGATGGATATGGAAACGGACAAAAACGCGGATATGAAAAAAGAGGAACGGGAGCAGATCCTGGAGCTGGGCTCAGACATGACCCGGTCCAGCAGGGGAAACATCTATACCCTGACCATCATTGGCCAGGTAGAGGGCCACCAGGTCGCCCCGGAGACTGTAAAAACCACCAAATATGAGCATGTTTTACCCCTTCTGGCTGGAATTGAAGAAAGCGATGACGTAGATGGACTGCTGCTGCTCCTAAATACCGTAGGCGGAGACATCGAAGCCGGGCTTGCCATTGCGGAGATGATCTCGGGAATGAAAAAGCCTACGGTTTCCCTGGTCCTGGGTGGCGGCCACTCCATTGGGATCCCGTTAGCGGTGTGTACGAAAGAGTCCTTTATCACGCCGACCGCCAGCATGACGGTGCATCCTGTTCGTATGACGGGGCTTGTGGTAGGTGCTCCCCAAACCTTCCGGTATTTCCAGCGGATCCAGGAGCAGATCGCGGACTTTGTGACCGCAAATTCCCGGATCACAAGAGAAAACTTTGAAAAATATATGATGGCAACCGGGGAGATGGCGACGGATGTGGGTACCATTCTCTATGGCAAGGAAGCGGTTTCCTCTGGCCTCATTGACCATCTCGGGGGCCTCAACGATGCTCTTTCGGCGCTTCACCGGATGATCGATGCGGAAAAGGAAGACAATCAATCATAAAAGACTGCCCGGCGGACAAAAATGCTTCCGCCGGGCTTGATTCGTTCATAGAAAATAGTTGTATTTTTCTGGATTTGTGATACAATATACAAAAGTGTGCGAAGCTGCCAGAGTTTCGCAGTGATTTAGGAGGTTTTTATATGGCGGAATATAAGCAGTACATTAGCCAGACCCAGGAGAATGGCAGTGTAATGATTTCCGAAAATGTAGTAGAGGCCATCGCAGAGCATGCCATCGCGGAAGTAGAGGGTGCTGCCGGTCTGAGTGTTATGCCCGGTAACGAAGTTGCGGACTTTATCGGCGTAAAGAACTGGGGCAAGGGCCTGAAAATCTATATTGCGGAGGATAATACCGTTTCTATTGATGCGGATATTGTGATCCGTTACGGTTACAGTGTGGTCGAGGTGGCAGACAGTGTTCAGACTGCGATCTCTATGGCTGTAGAGTCTATGACCGGAGTGAAAGTGACTGCCGTGAATGTGAATGTTCGCGGGATTTCCAGGAAATAAGGAGAGACTATGACGAGAGGAAATGCCAGAGAGCTGGCTGTACATCTGATCTATTCCAGAGAGTTTACCGGCCAGGAGCCGGAGCAGGAAGTTGCCACACGGCTTGATAAAGAATACTATCCTTCCTTGTCCCAAGAGAACGCCGTCTATTCAGACCGCCCCAGCGCTGCTCAGCTGCGCTACATCGATTCTGTAGTCGCCGGGGTTGCCAACCGGGAAGAGGAACTGAACGAGCAGATCCGCAAATTTGCCATCGGCTGGGATATTTCCCGTATCTCCCGGCTGACCCGCTGTGTGCTGCAGCTGGCCATTTATGAGATCCTTTTTGTAGAGGATGTGCCCACCGGTGTCGCCATTTCCGAGGCAGTCCGGCTGGCAAAGATGTATGACGGTGAAGAAGCCGGTTCCTTTGCCAACGGCATTCTGGGCGCCTTTGCCCGGAGCCTGCCCCAGGAGGAAGCCTGAAATGGGCACCATCGGCATTGATACCAGCAACTATACCACTTCCATTGCATATTTTGATGGCTGCAGCGGCGAAAATTGCTCTAAGCTGCTGCCCGTCAAGCAGGGAGAGCTGGGTCTGCGCCAATCGGATGCGGTATTCGCCCATATCAAAAGCCTGCCGGAGCTGTCCGGCAGGCTGTTTTCCCATATAGAGGGAAAAACCATTACCGCAGTGGGTGTCAGCACCCGGCCCAGGGCGGTGGAGGGGAGCTATATGCCCTGTTTTTTGGTGGGCATTTCCCATGCAAAGCTGCTGTCTCAGGCTTTAGGAGTTCCTCTTGTGGAGGTTTCTCATCAGCAGGGCCATGTGGCAGCCGCTCTTTGGAGTGCGGGGGCGTTAGAACTGATGGACGAACCTCATCTGGCCTGGCATCTTTCCGGCGGCACCACGGAGCTGCTGCTGGTAGAGCCGGAAGGGAAAAACGTAAAGTGCACCAAGCTGGGCGGCACCACGGATATCTCTGCCGGCCAGCTTATCGACCGGACAGGCCAGCTTTTGGGGTTGCCGTTCCCCTCGGGAAAGCACCTGGATGCTCTAAGCACTCAGGCTGTAAAAAAGGACAGCTTCCGGGTGAAGTGTGCCGACTGCAAATTCTCCCTTTCCGGGATCCAGAACAAGGTGCAGCAGTATTATACGTCCTCCAGCAGCCCGGAAGAAACGGCTGCGTTCGCCCTGCGCTGTATTTCTGGTGCAGTGATCACGGCGACCCAGCAGGCGATGAAGGCATATCCCGGGCTGCGGGTGGTGTTCTCCGGCGGCGTGGCGTCTAACTCCATGCTACGGGAGCTGACAGCACCCTTGGATCCGGTGTTCGCCCAGCCCCAATTCTCTACGGACAACGGTATGGGTGTTGCCGTGCTGGCAAAGCGGCTGACGGAGGTGTAATATGCCCCAGATCTTATCTATTACCCAAATCAACGAATATATTCAGGGACGTATGAACGAGGACCCTATGCTCTCCCAGGTAGCAGTGCGGGGGGAGATCAGCAACTACAAGCTCTATCCCTCCGGGCATCATTACTTCACTCTAAAGGATGAGCAGTCTGCCCTGAAGTGCGTCATGTTTAAGGGAAACGCCATGTCTCTGCGGTTTCGCCCTGCCAGCGGCATGAAGGTCATCGCTTTGGGCCGGATCTCCGTATACCCTCGGGACGGGCAGTACCAGCTTTATTGCAGTTCCATGGCCATGGACGGCATTGGAGACCTGTACGCTGCTTTTGAGGCGTTAAAAAAGAAGTTATCCCAGCAGGGGCTGTTTGATCCCGCCAAGAAAAAGCCGATTCCTAAGTACCCCGCAACCATCGGCATTGTCACCAGCTCTGCCGGTGCGGCCGTTCATGATATTTTGCGGATCTTAAGGGCCAGATACCCCCTGTGTAAGGTCCTGCTTTTGCCGGTGCGGGTCCAGGGGGCGGAGGCACCGGAGGAAATTGCATCCGCCATTGGCTATGCCAACGCCCACAAAATGGCGGACCTGTTGATCGTCGGCCGAGGCGGCGGCTCCATTGAAGACCTTTGGGCCTTTAATGACGAACGTGTAGCCTGGGCAATTTACAATTCTCAAATCCCCATTATTTCCGCCGTCGGCCACGAACCTGATGTGACCATTGCGGATTACGTTGCGGACCTTCGGGCAGCGACCCCCAGCAACGGTGCCGAGCTGGCAGTTCCGGACCGGGATGCTTTGACGCAGAATCTGGATGCAATGTCCTCCGCAATGGCGAACGCATTGAATCGTCAGCTGAAGTTGGCAGGGCAGCGGCTGGATGCGTTGGCGGCTTCCCAGTCTCTGCGCAGTCCGTTGGGCTACCTGGAACGGAAGGACCAGGACCTGTTGCTTCTGCGCAATCGGCTTTCAGCGGCCCAGGATAGGCTTTTATCCCGAACACAGCAGCGGTTTGTGGGAAATGTTGCCAAGCTGGATGCCATGAGCCCCCTGAAGGTTTTAAGCCGGGGTTATGCTATGGCGCAAACAGAAGAGGGAACACTGGTTCGCTCCGTAAAGCAGACCGCACCGGGAGAGAAAATCGTAGTCAGTCTGGGAGACGGAAAGCTGAATACAACTGTTGTATCAATAAAGGAGGCAGACCATGAAGGCGAAGAGCAAAACCTTTGAGGAGAAAATGCAGCGGCTGGAAGAGATCGTCCGGGCCATGGAACGGGGTGATGTGGCGCTTGAAGAGTCTCTGAAGCTGTTTCAGGAGGGCACAGAGCTTGTCCGAGACTGCGGAAAGCTTCTGGAGGATGCCAAGATGCAGGTAAACAAAATCTCTGTCGGCACCGATGGGGAGCCCGTAGAGGAGCCGTTCCAGGATGAAATTTGAGGAAAGAAGCGGCCTCTATCGCCGGGAGATCGAGGCCTATCTGAAAGAGATATATGCACCTTTCGGGTCACAGCCCCAAAAGCCTATTTTTGAAGCGGCGAATTATAGCCTTTTGGCGGGAGGAAAGCGGCTTCGACCCATTTTTGCGCTGGAATTCTGCCGGATGTGCGGAAGAGACTATCACGAAGCCCTGCCCTTTGGTGCCGCTATGGAAATGATCCATACCTACAGCCTGATCCACGACGATCTGCCCTGTATGGATAACGACGACTACCGCCGGGGGAGACTGACCAACCACAAGGTCTTTGGGGAGGGCATGGCTGTGCTGGCCGGAGACGCTCTTTTGACGGACGCTTTCGCGGTCGCCACCCGGGCAAAGCTTCAAAAGCCGGAGGATATGGGCACTGCCATTGCGGTGCTCAGCCAGTGCGCCGGTTCCTTGGGCATGATCGGCGGCCAGGTGCTGGATATTATGAGCGAGCAGCGGGAATGCACCGAGCAGGAGGTTCTGGACATTCAGTCCCGAAAAACCGGGGCCTTGATCCGCTGTGCCTGTGTACTGGGCGTGATCGCCGGTGGTGGCAGCGAAGCCCAAAAGGAGGCCTCTGCCCGGTTTGCGGACCGCTTAGGGCTGGCGTTCCAGATCCGGGATGATATTCTGGATGTGATCGGTTCCCAGCAGGAGCTGGGCAAGGCGGTAGGTGTAGACGGCGAAAAGAATACCTTTGTCCGCCTATATGGGGTGGAAAAGTGCGAAGACCTGGTAAATCGCTATACCCAGGAGGCAATCGGCAGCCTTGCCGCCTTTGAGGACACTTCCTATATGATCGCATTGGCCCAGAGCCTGACTGACCGCAGAAATTGATTCTACCCGGGGTGCCCACAAAAGCACCCCGGGTTTTCTAATCATGCGGCCTGATTTGAACGAGGAGAGAGGAGAAGGAAATGAAAAAGTACGAAATTCGGCCCATTCGGAGATCCGACGATAAACTGTTGGCACCCATTATTCGGAAAAACCTGGAATTCTACCACCTGAACATTCCTGGAACGGCCTATTTTGACCCAGAACTGGACCACCTGAGCCAATTTTATGGAAGTAAGCCGGATTTTAGAGCCTATTTTGTGCTGACAGATGAAACCGGAAAGGTATTGGGCGGCGCCGGGTTTGCAGAATTTCCCAGCCTTCCGGATTGCGCCGAGTTGCAAAAGCTGTATTTGACGGACGCCGCCAAAGGCAACGGTCTGGGCCGGGGCCTTGTAGAAACGGTGGAGCTCTATGCTGAGTGCATGGGCTACAAGAGGCTCTATTTGGAGACACATTCTTCTATGAAGCAGGCAGCGTCCCTTTATCAGAAAATGGGATTTACTCCGATTGCAAAGCCGGAGGGTGTCATCCATGCGACAATGAACCGGTTTTACATCAAAGAATTGGGCCAGGAATAGGGAGGAAAGTACTGATGAATACATATACCTTTCGAAAAGCACAGCCGGGGGAGGAAAACATCGTTTTTGAATTGATCCGGCAGCGGATGGAGTGGATGGACCAAAAGGGGATCGACGGCTGGAACCGGATGGACTATTTGTCGGTTTATCCCTTGGAGCACTACCGGGAAATCCTTCCGGAAATGTATGTTTTGCAGGAGGATAAAACCGGAGAGATCCTTTGCGCGGGAGCACTGTATGAATCGGACGAACGGTGGAATTCAATAGACCCTGCCCTGTACCTGCACCATTTTACCTCGAAGGTTGGCGCCCACCAGGCAGGTACGATCTTTTTACACCGGGCGGAGGAATACGCCAGAAGCCTGGGAAAGCAGTATTTACGCCTGGATTCCTCCCGGGATAACAGGCAGCTGGAGGCCTATTACGCCCGTCAGGGCTATGTCCCAGTGGGAACCTGTGTGGATGGCCCCTATCACGGGGTCCTGCGGCAAAAGAAGCTGGATGGTTTTACCCTCCGCAATGCATCGAAGGACGATATCGACCAGATCAGTGCAGTGGAGGCAGCCTGCTTTCCGCCTGCGGAGGCTGCAACCAAAGAGCAGCTGGCAGAACGGGTGGAAACCTACGGCGACTGTTTCTGGCTCTTATTCGATGGCGAAAAGCTGGTGTCCTTCGTTGATGGCTTTGCGACAAACGAAGAAAATCTGACAGATGAGATGTACGAGAAGGCCACTATGCATGACTCCAATGGTGCCTGGCAGATGATATTCGGCGTCAATACCATCCCGGCCTACCGGAAACAGGGCTGTGCGGCACGGCTGCTGCAGCAGGCCATCCAGGACGCAAAAGGGCGGGGGAGAAAGGGCCTTGTTTTGACCTGTAAGGCCCATTTGGTCCACTACTATGCAAAATTTGGATTTGCAGATGAGGGAGTGACCGATAATTCTACCCATGGCGGCGTTATATGGAACCAGATGCGGTTGACTTTCTAAAAATATTCGCCCGAGGCACGGAAAAACGCGCCTCGGGCTTTTGCGCCATATCTATTCCAAAAACATTTAATTTTTGAAAAAGGACTTGACATTTTGGTTTACTTGCTATAAACTGATTTCAGACGGTTTACAATCGATAAACCAAAAAGGAGTGATGTTTGTATGGAAGATATGAGATTGGGTGTGGTAGAGTCCCGGTTTGCGGACATTATCTGGCAGAATGAACCGCTTCCCTCCAGAGAACTGGTAGCACTTTGCCAGGAACAGTTAAATTGGAAGAAGCCTACGACCTATACCGTCCTGCGAAAGCTATGTGAGCGTGGGATTTTTCAAAACGAAAATGGAATGGTTCGTTCCCAAATTTCCCGGGAACAGTTTTATGCCATGCAGAGCGAACAGTTTGTAGAAACGGCTTTCAGCGGTTCTCTTCCGGCCTTTTTAGCAGCCTTTTCTTCCAGAAAGGCGCTGACAAAGGAGGAAGTTGACCAGCTTCGGGGCATGATCGATGATTTCGAGAAAGGGCAGTTATGAAAGAAATGTTTTTGTGGCTGCTGAATAACAGCATTTCTGCTTTTTGGCTGTTTTTGGCGATCCTGGTTGTGCGTTTCTTCCTTTTGCAGAAGTCCCGGAGAATATCCTGCCTGCTGTGGGGGCTTCTTGCAATTCGGCTGATTCTTCCGATTGGCCTGGAAAGCAGCATGAGTGTTCTCCCGGCAACAGAACCCATTGTGCAGGACACATTTACGCAAACAGTGCAATTTCCCTTTGAAGCAAATTCTGCCCCGGAAGAAGATACTTCCAAAGACCTGACAGCGCTTCAAAACCTGAAGCTGGAATTCAAAACAGAGTCTAAGCAAATAGATGTAGTAGGGATCCTATCTGTGCTTTGGCTGGCTGGTTCCGCGGGGATGATTGTTATGCAATCGTAAGAAGCATTTCTGTAAAGAATCAACTTGCTGCCTCCTTGGAGGTCGGTTCAAATGTCTATTCCTGCGACTATATCGACGAACCCTTTGTTTTTGGAGTGTTTCGGCCGAAAATCTATCTTCCCTCCTGCCTGAAACCGGGGGAACTGCCTTATGTGCTTGCCCACGAACAGGCCCATCTAAAGCGAAAGGACAATCTCTGGAAACCTTTTGGCTACCTACTCCTGTCGCTGTATTGGTTTGACCCATTTGTCTGGATCGCCTACAGGCTGTTTTGCCGGGATATAGAGGTCGCTTGTGATGAAACCGCCATTCAGAATATGGGCCCTTCGGAAAAAGCAGACTATTCCAGAGCGTTGCTGCATTTCAGCGGCCCCAAAGCGAAAATAGCAATGCCGTTGGCTTTTGGCGAAAAGGATGTAAAGCATCGGATCACTCGAATTCTCCGTTACAAAAAACCGGCCATTTGGATCGCGGTGGTGGGTGTTGCCGCAGTTATTGTGATGGCTGTGTGTTTCCTGACAAATCCGATCAGCACTGTATCGGCGGATCCGGCAAATGTGGATACAACAAATCTTTTACTGATTTGCACAAATGCGGCCAACGAGGACCGTCCCGATACATTTGCTTTGCTGACACTGGATCCCGGTAAGAAATCGATCAAGGTGACAGTGATCCCATCATGGACTTGTTTGCGATTCCGCGTTACCGATTGGAAGCAAGTGCCTCATGAAGGGCAGGGGCGGTTAGGCGATATGTATGGCTTGGGACGTCATATGGAAATCACCGATGGAGGAATCGCTCCCATCATAAAGGAGGGGCTGGCAAGTAATTTGGGGATAGAAGTAAATGGCGCAGTGGAAATTGACGAGGATGTTTTTTCCGGAATTGTAGATGCGCTGGGCGGTATCGATTTGAATCTGGAGACGGATGAACTGGAGCAGCTAGATGCAAATGGCATTTTGCCGGACCGCAATGCAGACGGAACATATCACCTGGACGGAAACTGTGTGCGCCCGTATCAAAAGCTCGATACAGCAAATGATACACTGGATCGTAAAATCCAGCGCCAGTCCAAGGTATTCAAAGAAATACTGGGGAAGTGCCAGGAACTGTCTAAGAGTCAATTTTCTACACTTTTGGATGTCACCCTGCCGCTGGTAGTAACGGATATGGAGGATGGCCAGCTGCAGACCGCAAAAACGCAGCTATTAAACCTGTTTCCTTCCACAAAAGCGGAGCTGCAGATTTGCCCGAATCGGGAATCCTCCGAAGAGACGCAGCTGGATTTTGGCACGATACAGCATACCGTTTGGGCCCCGGATTTGGAAAAATGCCGGGAATTGCTGGGAACCAATTCTCTGAATCAGTAGAACGCAAAAGCACCGGGCCAAAACTCGGTGCTTTTGCTATTCTCTAAGAAAACCCTATTGACAGAGTAGGGAATCAGTTATATAATCCACCCGACAAGGTGGGTTAAAAATATGAATTTAGAAATTACAATTTCTCAGTTAGAGGCGTTGGAGCGGCCGAAAGTCATCGATATCCGCACTCTGGCACAGTTTGCCTATGGCAGCTATCCAGGGGCAGAGAATATCCCGGCAGAGGAGCTGCATCCGGAAAATTTTCAGGAGCCGGTATATCTTCTGTGCCAGAGCGGTATTATCTCCCTGGAGCTGGCCGAAAAGTACCAGGACGCCGGATACCCTGTTGTCAGCATTCAGGGCGGGTATCGGGAATATCTCCGGCAAACCTTTCTGCAGGCAACGGCGGACGAGGCTGTTTGCCAGCAGCGCAGAGAAAAGGCAGAGCACAGCATCATCACTACCTACCGCAAGGAGCTGTGGACGCCCTTTGTTAAGGCAATCAAGCAATACAAGCTCATTTCCGATGGGGATAAAATAGCCGTGTGCATTTCCGGCGGCAAGGACTCTATGCTGATGGCAAAGTTGTTTCAGGAGCTGTATGCCCATGGCAGGCATAATTTTGAAGTCGTGTTTTTGGTGATGAACCCGGGCTATAATGAGCTGAACAGCCATGCAGTCATGGAAAATGCCCGGCTTCTGGGGATCCCCATTGAGGTATTCCATACGGAGATATTCGATATTGTGGCCAATCAAGGTGGCTCTCCCTGCTATCTCTGCGCCCGTATGAGGCGGGGTCACCTGTACAGCAAGGCCAGGGAACTGGGCTGCAACAAAATCGCCCTGGGGCATCACTATGATGATGTGATCGAGACGATCCTTATGGGAATGCTCTACGGCGGCCAGGTCCAAACCATGATGCCCAAGCTGCACAGCACCAATTTCCCGGGCATGGAGCTGATCCGGCCAATGTACCTTATCCGGGAAAAGGATATCTTGCGCTGGCGGGATTATAATTCTCTCCATTTCATCCAGTGCGCCTGCCGCCTGACCGAAAGCTGCGCCTCCTGCGGCGGCACGGAAAAGGGCTCCAAGCGGGCGGAGATCAAACAGATGATCCGGGCACTATCCCAGCAGGACCCCCAAATCCCGGCCCGTATTTTTAAAAGCGTGGAAAATGTAAACCTGGATACCGTCATTGCGTATAAGAAGAGTGGCATTGTCCATAACTTCCTGGATGACTATAATGACTGACACCAAAGAAAAAATCAGGACCCGAGAGCAGCATTGGCTCCCGGGTCCGTTTCTATTAACGACCTATTACGCCTATCCTATAGATGTTTGAAATGAATGCATAAAAAATGCTTGACTTTTGGGACTACATAGTGTAGTCTATATGTAGCGACTACACCATGTAGTCCCAAAGGAGGTATTTCTATGTCAGATATTCAGCTTGGTGTCATTGAATCCCGCTTTGCGGATATGATCTGGAAAAATGAGCCGGTATCATCTTCCACGCTTGTCAAAATGGCAGGGGAGGAGCTGCAATGGAAGCGGACAACAGTACATACCGTACTGCGGAGACTCTGCGACAAAGGATTGTTTCAAAATAACAATGGTACGGTAACCTCTCTTATTTCCAGAGAACGGTTTTATGCCATGCAAAGCCAGCAGTTTGTCGATACGACCTTTCACGGGTCCTTTCCCGCATTCCTGGCTGCCTTTACAAAGAACCGCTCTTTGACAGATGCGGAACGGGATATGGTCCGGAAAATGATTGACGAGGCTGAGGAGGAAGAAAAATGAGGACGATCTTTGCGGCACTGGTCAAGACAAGTATTTGGGCGAACTGGTTGATCCTTGCGGCAATTCTGCTTCGCGCAGTTTTGAAGAAGGCTCCGAAACGGGTCATCTGCATTCTGTGGGCAGTTGTGGCAATTCGGTTTTTGCTGCCGTTTTCCATTGAAAGTCCGGTCAGTCTGATCCCGAAAACCACTGTTGCCTTTCAGGAGGCAGTAGATACGAGCTTGATCCATGTAGAAGCGGTTCCGTCTGGCGATACTTTGATTGCTGCATTGCCGGAGGCTGTGGCAGGGGACAGTGCCCCAAAGGCAGACGTTTCGATATTGCCTGGGATATGGGGGATCGGCGTCGCTGCTATGCTGGGATATTTGCTGCTCAGCTACCTTAAAATGCGGCATCTGGTCCGGGAAGCGGTTCCGGAGGAAGGAAACATCTGGGTCTGCGATGCGGTGACATCTCCCTTTATCCTGGGGGTATTCTGGCCCAGAATCTATTTGCCCTCCGGGCTTTCTGAATATAACCGGGAATATGTGGTCGCCCATGAACAAAGCCACCTGCGCTGTAAGGACCATTGGTGGAAGCCCTTTGCATTTTGCCTGTTGGCGCTATATTGGTTTGACCCGCTGGCGTGGGTGGCTTATTTCCTGGTTTGCCGGGATATCGAATTTGCCTGTGACGAGCGGGTCGTCCGAAAATACGGTATGCGTCAGAAAAAGGCCTATGCTTCGGCGCTCCTGGAATGCAGCGATCGTAAAAAGCTCGTCCTGGTGTGTCCGGTGGCCTTTGGAGAGAATGCAGTAATTCAGCGGATCCGAAATGTTTTGAATTACAAAAAGCCAGGATTTTGGATCATTCTGGTTTCTGTGGTTTTGATTCTTGGAGCAGCAATTGGATTCCTGACGGTTCCTGCAGCCCAAAACGCCCCGGAAGAAAATCCAGGGGAACCTCTTCTGGAAGAAAGTGCTCCTCCAACAGCGGAAAGCGTTTCGGAAACAGAGGCTGCTGTGCCGCCTGCGGAGGAAGAACAGGATCCAACGGAAGAAAGCAATTCTGAGTGGGCACAGTACCCGGACGGGATCCGAATTGATACCTACACTGGGGAAACCTTCACGGCTCATATTATGCTGGTTCGGGATCCATCAAGGGTGTATCTTGCCACTTCCTCAGAGCAGCTTTCCATGGAAACCCCGGGCATTCGGATGGACGAGGCAATAGAAAAAGAAAACGCATTGGCCGCGGTGAATGCAGGATACTATTGGGAGGACGGTACCGAAAGTGTGGCTAGTGGCAGCGTGCCATGCGGCCTTACATTGTCTCAGGATTCCGTTGTGTGGAACCGCTTTCAGGATCTGATTCCGGAAACAGGATTTGCAGGCTTTAATCGAGACAATGTCCTGATTGGTACATCTGATTCGTTGACAGAAGAGGAAGCGCACAGCCTTGAAATTCGGGATGGATGTTCTACAGGACCGGTCCTGATGGTCAATGGAAAAAGCATAATCCCATATGATGGGCATTCCGGTTATACGCTGCGATCAGCCATTGGCCAGCGTGCAGATGGAACAGTAATTCTTCTTTGTACCAATGGACGAAATGAAAATGAGATCGGAGCGACCTGCGAAGATGTAATTGATATTTTGACGAAGTGCGGAGCAATCAATGCTTGTCTTTTAAAAGGAGGCAGCGCTGCGAATATGCTCTACCGGGATACGGAAGGGCGGTATGGAGAAAAGGGGACCGTTCAAATTTTCAATCCGGAATCTGCGGAGGTAACATTTGGAATCGGAATCAAGCTTCAGAAAATGCCAACGTTCTGGATGGTAAAGTAAATCTCAAGTGCCAAAAAGGACCCAGGGCCCGTAAAAAATTGGCCTTGGGTCCTATTAACATTTAAGGCTGAGGAATCACAGCAAAGGAAACGAACCAAAAAGGGGAGAGCCTTTTAAGACGAATGCCACGGCCAAACGGAACACATAGGTGCAGCCGCCTTCACCGGAACGAAGAACCGTACACTGTCATAATATGGTTAAAAATCGTAAAATATGCGGATTGCAACCGATGGTTGCTAAAATTACATATCGATTGCAGGGTTCATAAAGTACACATTCCGCTGATCCAGCTTCTCCCGCAGCAGTTGAACAGCTTCGCCAAAGCGCTGAAAATGTACAATTTCCCGCTCCCGCAGGAAGCGGATCACATCATTGACGTCCGGGTCGTCACTGAGCCGCAGAATGTTGTCATAGGTGACACGCGCTTTTTGCTCTGCGGCCAGGTCTTCTGTCAAATCCGCGATTGGGTCCCCCTTTACCGCCATAGAAGCGGCGTTCCAGGGGAATCCGGCTGCCGCTGCTGGGTAAACGCCTGTCGTGTGGTCTACAAAATAGGGCGCAAAGGCCGGGTCCTTGTATTGATTGTCCTTCAGATTTCGGGTCAGCTGGTGAACGATGGCGCCGACCATTTCTAAGTGGCCTAGCTCTTCGGTACCAATATCCGTCAGCAGCCCCTTCAGTTCATCAAAGGGCATAGAGTAGCGCTGGGATAGGTACCGCAGGCTGGCACCGAGTTCGCCATCTGGGCCACCGTACTGGGTCAGGATGATTTTGGCCAGGTTGGGATTGGGGCGGCGGATCTTGACGGGGTATTGCAGCTTTTTGGAATATTGAAACACGGTTATTCCTCCTTATTTGCGGCGTATTCCCAGGGCCAGGGATCATCCAGCCAGGTATATTCGTCGCCATCCGTGGGAGTTTGGTGGTTCATAGGGCCAATTTGCTGCTGGTATTTTTCCAGGCAATCGGCATACATTTGCTGGTATTGCTGGTAAAGCTCCAGGGCCTCCCGGTCCTCCCGATGGGTGTCCAGGTACAGGGCCAGTTCCTGAATGGCAAAGCCAAGAGCCTGGATTTCAGACAAAGGCGTTACCGGCAGGTTGTTCTTATTGACGATCCCCATAAGCGGCAGGTCCAGGCCGGGATACAGAGTGCCGCGGACCAGGCCCTTTCGCGCCTCGTAGCGTACCGGCTGCTCTATTTGGAAGGGAACGTAGGGATTGGCCAGAGGGGCCATTGCCGGCAGGCGGCCTTCGCCGGTATTCTGGGTATTCTTCGGAAAAGCCAATTGAATTCCTCCTTTACAGGGTTTGGAAAGTGTTTCCGGGTCATTCTATGCCGGATTTTGCCAGGTGTGCATGATGCCAACCCCTTGCGCATAAACCAATGTGAGGTGGTGACCATGAAAAAATTGGGATTTCCGGAACTGCTGATGTGCTATCTGCTGATCGTCGGGCTGACATTTGCAGGACTTTTGGGCGGGGAAAAGGCAATTTCCGTTTTAAAGGAACAAATTCCGGTGGAGCGAGCCCATACATTCATCATCGATGCAGGGCACGGCGGGGAAGACGGCGGGGCCACCTCTTGTACGGGACGGCTGGAAAGCGAATACAATCTGGATATTGCCCTTCGGCTGGACGATCTGATGCAGCTTTTGGGCTATCGAACGGTGATGATCCGGAAAACAGACACGGCCATTTATCGAAAAGGGGAGACGATTGCCCAAAAAAAAGTAGAGGATTTAAAGGAAAGGGTCCGCATTTCCAACGAATCTCCGGGAAATATTCTGATCAGTATTCATCAAAATTTTTTCTCCCAAGGGCAATACAGCGGCGCCCAGGTATTTTATGCTGACAACGAGGATAGCAAGCAATTGGCAGATCTCTTGCAGCAGAATCTTGTATCTGTGTTGAATCCGGGCAGCAAGCGGAAAACAAAGCCTGGGAAGGGCATTTATCTTCTGGAGAAAAGAACCGGCTGCGGGGTCCTGGTGGAGTGCGGATTCCTTTCCAACCCCAAAGAAGAGGCTCTTTTGCGGCAGGCGGAATATCAAAAAAAGCTGGTCTGCGTCATTGCCGCCTCTGCGGCCTCGAATCTTTCTTGACGGACCAATGGGCCCCTGGTATAATGGAGGAAAAAGAAAAACGAGGAAAAAGCAATGGCAAAAGCAAAAACCGTTTTTTTCTGCACCAATTGCGGAAACGAAAGTCCCAAATGGCAGGGCAGATGCCCGGCCTGCGGCGCTTGGAATACCTTTGAAGAGCATATCGAAAAACCTGTGGCTGCCGGAAAGGCGAAGCCCAGTCCCGTAGGCCAAAGCCGGAGGCCTCAGCGGATACGGGAAGTGGATACGGAAGGTGAGATCCGCTTTTCTACCGGTATGGGGGAGCTGGACCGGGTTTTGGGAGGTGGTGCCGTGGCAGGCTCTCTGGTGCTGGTGGGCGGCGCTCCCGGCATCGGAAAATCCACCCTGCTGCTGCAGATATGCAATAGCCTCTGTGCCGGGCGCAGTGTACTCTATGTCTCCGGTGAGGAAAGCGAACGCCAGCTAAAGCTTCGTGCCCAGCGGCTGGGTGTCGAACCGGAAAGCCTGTATATCCTATCTGAGACCCGGCTGTCTGACATTTTGGAGGCGGTTGAGGAGCTGAAGCCCGATATTCTGATGATCGACTCCATTCAAACGCTGTACCGGGAAGAAAATGATTCTTCTCCCGGAAGTGTCTCCCAGGTGAAGGACTGCACCATGACCATGATGCAGCTGAGCAAATCCCAGGGGATCACGGTGTTTGTGGTCGGCCATATCAATAAGGATGGTAACATTGCAGGCCCAAAGGTGCTTGAGCACATGGTGGACTGTGTGCTTTACTTTGAAGGAGACCCCAATTCCTCCTACCGCCTTCTCCGGGCAGCGAAGAACCGTTTCGGCTCCACCAACGAAATAGGTGTGTTTGAAATGATGGAGAGCGGCCTGGAGGAGGTACCCAATCCTTCCCAGATGCTGCTGGAAGGACGCCCGGAAGGGGCCAGCGGTACCTGCGTGGCCTGCGTTATGGAGGGTACCCGGCCGGTTTTGGCCGAGGTCCAGGCCTTAGTGGCCAAAACCTTGGCAAACGTCCCCCGCCGGGCGTCGGATGGATTCGATTTTAACCGCATGATGCTCCTGCTTGCGGTGGCCGAAAAGCGGGCCGGCCTGAAGCTGGGAACCTTTGACGCCTATCTCAATGTTATTGGCGGCCTGCGGCTGGATGAACCCGGTGCCGATTTGCCGGTAGCCCTTGCAGTGGCCTCCTCCTATCGGGATCAGCCCATTGCCGATGATCTGGTCGCCATCGGAGAAGTTGGCCTGACAGGGGAGATCCGTTCCGCTTCCCACCTAAATCAGCGGCTAGGAGAGGTGGCCCGCTTGGGATTCAAAAAGTGTATCATCCCTAAGGGTGGCTCTGAAAAGCTGGAAATTCCCAAGGAGCTGACGGTCTACCGCGTAAGAAATCTGCGGGAAGCCATTGAAATCGCGTTATAAAACTACGAAATGCCCCGGACGTTTTAGGACCAGAGGCATTTTGCGGAGTAAAAAACAAAGGAGCCAGGCCAATACTGACCTGGCTCCTTATTCTTAATGAAACTAGAACAGTAGCCCAATCAAAAAGCCTACGATCAGCCCTGCGGCGCCTGCCAAAACAATATCCAGCGGATTGGTCCGATACTTGACTCGCAGGACTTTTTTGACAACAGGTTTTTCAACGACCTTTTCCACCACTCGCTCAACAGGAACCTCTTTGGTCACTGTAACGACCTTTGGCTGAGGCGGCGCAGAGGGCTTTTCGATGTAAACTGGCTTTTCAACGACCTTCTCTACATAAACAGGCCGCTCCTCAACCTGCCGGATCACGATGGGTTCCGGCGGGGCAGGAGGGGAGTGGACTACTCCGGAGGCAAGATATTCCACATCCGCACCCAAGGTATCTGCCAATTGAATGAGCCGCAGAGGGTCCGGGCAGGAAAGGTCATTTTCCCATTTACTGACGGCTTGACGGGAAACGCCCATCCGGTCCGCAAGCTGCCCCTGGGAGAGGGAAGCGGCAGTGCGCAGGGAAGTGATCCGTTCTCCAATGGACATAGATGCTCACCGTTTTCTCTAAAATTCTCTCAACGATCAGTTGCAACTTGAATTTTAACGAATTTATTTGGAAAAGTCAAGTTTGGAAAGGGGATTTGCTTCTGCGGCGATTTTCAGTTCCGTATTTTCGATGTGGGTATAGATCTGGGTTGTGTTCAGATTCTCGTGGCCCAGTACTTCCTGTACCGTTTTCACATCCACGCCGCCGGCCAGCATCATGGTGGCTGCCGTATGTCTCAGCTTATGGGCAGAAAATTGGGTGGAGTCCAGCCCAGCCTGCAGCAGTGCCTTTTTCACCAGCCGGTGGACTGCGGTCACGCTGATCCGGTTGTTGTCTCTGGAGCCGAACAGAGCCCGGTTGTCCGTCAGCTCTTTTTTGTTTCGTTCTTCCAGGTAATCGTCCAGCGCTTCCCGGCAGGCAGTGCCAAAGTAGACAAAGCGTTCCTTATTGCCTTTACCGACTACTCGGATCCGATCCTCGTATACATCCGTTAGATTCAACCCCACAAGCTCGCTGCGCCGGATGCCGCAGTTGAGAAACAGCATCAGTATCGCATAGTCCCGCTTGGCATTTGGCCCAGAAACGGCCTGCAAAAGTGCAGAAGATTCCTCTAAAGTCAGGTATTTCGGCAAACTTTTCCGTAATTTCGGGTATTCCAGGTCCGCAACCGGGTTTTCATTCAGCTGCTTTGTCCTTACGGTAAGATACTTATAGAAGGATTTAATTGCAGAAAGCTTCCGCGCCCGGGAAGCCGCCTCGATTCCGTGCTCCGGTACAGCCATATCCGGCCGCGCCACCCGGTCATTGGCCAGATAGGAGAGGAAGTCAAACACATCCGAGGTCGTGATACCGGCCACAAAGTCCAAATCAATATCCCGGATGTCAATGGTTTCCAGATCCGTGGTGACAGACATTTCCGAGCGCATTAATTTGATGAACCGTAGAAACATCCGCAGGTCCAGATAGTATTCCTGGATCGTAAGCGGCGATTGGCCTTTGATATTTTCGTGATAAGTTAAAAAATCTCGCAGAACTTGCGGACAGTCTTGATAGCGATGCATCAGTTTGTACATCAGCGGATATTTAATGTACAATAATTCGCTTAGGGAAGGGCTAAAATCTCCCTATGCAGAGGTAGAGCGAACGCAACAAAATAAAAATTTTGTTGCGTTCAAAGTGCGTTTCCAACGGGTTCCTATTAGGAACGTTCAAATAACACTTAATCCGCCTTTTCTATATTATTGTAAAATATCCCTTTGATGTTTTCCTTTCTTAAAATTTCTTGTTTTGGTATATTCAAGCTTTAAATCAATTTATTTTTAGGCGGTTTCCTTTCTAAAGATTTCTTATCTAGCTTACTGCATTTTCAAAGCCTTGTCAATCTGAATTTCGGCAGGTATAAGTTTCTTAAATCCTGCGCTTTTGTTGCGTTTGCTTTTTCGTGTAACTGTTTTCCTGCACTTTCCTTCGATTTCTGTCCATTTCAGCAACTTTTTATTCCTGCTTGATCTCACCTTTTTGTTTGGTTTCTTTTTGCACTTATAAGATTTTACTTATGCTTCATTTCCGAGGTAAAAAGTTATGATTTCACGGCCTTTTGATTTTCCCCGTAAGTGCTCAATAATCCTCTGCCCCCAAAAAAACAGCAGGCTCCACCCATGGCCTGCTGTTACTCAAGATATTAAGCATCGGGGCTTGAAACCTTACAGTATATAGGAGATTCTCAATGCAATGAATGGAGCAAGAGCGGGCAAATTACATTTCATATTAAACTTTTTCTGCCCAAATATTATAAATCCTGAACAAATCTGTATCTAATGATGCTTTTTTTAGAATCTTTGCCGCCTGAACATGGGTCATGTGAATTGGTTCAAAGCTTGCCTCAAACGGTTTACCACAGGTTCTATCAATAAAGCCCTTTAACAACGGATGATTGACAAAAAAATCCCTTCGTGGCTTTGTATAATAAGTCCAGTAGATGTTTGAATTATTTTTGCAAAATGTTTCTCCCAGATACATTCCAATGTCCCGAATAATATATTCGGTTTCAAGTGTCAACTGTCTTTCATTATTCCAAACGCTACTTGGAATTTTCTTGTTGCCCTTTTCTGCATTGGTATGTATAGCCGGTTCTGTTTTCGCTCTTCGAAGGAACCATTTCCAGAGCAATATCAGCGACTCTGGAGAACAGTCCATCTTCTCTTCTGAAATGTGAAGTTCTCTAGCACAGATTTGAGAAACATAGGCGACCCGTCCAGGGACCTGTTCCATAAACCATGCAAAATAGTCCGCAGTCTCCTGTTCATTTAGCTCAAAAATACTCTTACCAAGTTTTGGAACGAGAATATCGTAGTTCATTTTTTTATAAAACCATTGCATAGATAACTCTCCTTATAAAGCGTTAATGATAATATAGTTTTCAATTAATTCATCTGTGATAGATTGAACCGTTTTTCCGGCATTGAGCAATTCTTCAAAATCCTCTTTATGGCAAACAATTTCAAAATTCTAATCAACCTCCTGTTGAAGCAAACTTCTTTACCGCCGCACCTTCCTGATCACGGCCTGAATTTCCGGAAGGTCTGCCTGAAAATCCCGTGAATGCAAAATCTGATATCCGGCCCCTTCCAAGACGGCATCTACAAAGGCATCCCGCTTTTTCCGGTCTGTGGCGTCGTGGCTGCTGTCATCCAGCTCCAGGATCAGCAGAACGTTCAGCCGCTCGTCGCACACTGTAAAATCCACATGCTTGCTCTGTACCTTGTTCAGAAGCGACTGATAATATTCCCCCGCTCCCCGCTTAGGCTCTACCAGATCCAGTAAACGCACTTTAGGGCAGACATACAGTCCCTGAGCTTCCAGAGCATCCCGGATGCTCATATAATTTTTCCACTCATGTTTCGTAAGCAGCAGCCGTTTTTGATAGGCAGTGGCATAATACCGATTGCTGGATTTGTAGCGTTTCTTGAAATAAAGGATAGCAGCTTCCAGAAGCAGTAAAGCCGCGATCCCCCAATATAGGTAGTATTTGTTCATAGCTATCCCCCTTGGAAAAGGCAGTGGGCGGACGAAAAAGCGACCCGACTTCCCATTTGTTCCCATTATAACAGCTGCTTTTCCAAATGCAAGTCCACAAGAAATTTCTCTTTACTTTCACTCCCTTTTTCGATAAAATGGGCGTAGCAACACAACCTAAAAACAGGAGGTTTTATCATGGCTGTAAAAAGAATTGGCGTACTGACCAGCGGCGGCGATGCCCCCGGTATGAATCCCTGCGTCCGGGCAGTCGTTCGGACAGCGCTGTACCATGGCCTGGAGTGCTACGGCATTCGCAGAGGCTGGAATGGCCTCATCACCGGAGATATTATCCGGCTGGATGAAAAGAGCGTGGCACACACCATCAATCGGGGCGGCACCATCCTCTACACGGCCCGCAGCAAAGAGTTTATGACGGAGGAGGGCCAGCGGAAGGCCGTATCCACCTGCAAGTTTCTGGGCCTGGACAGCATCATTGCCATCGGCGGTGATGGCACCTTCCGGGGCGCCCTGGCGCTGAGCAAGTACGGCATCAACGTGATCGGTATTCCCGGCACCATCGATAACGACATCAGCTGTACGAACTATTGTATCGGCTTCGATACGGCAGCCAATACCGCCATTGAGTGCATCGATAAGCTGCGTGACACCATGCAGTCCCATGAGCGCTGCTCCGTTGTAGAGGTCATGGGCCGGAACGCCGGCTACCTGGCTATGTACGTGGGCCTGGCCTGCGGCGCAACGGCTGTTCTGGTGCCGGAAGAGCCCATCGACTTTGAGCGGGATGTCATCGAAAAGATCCGTCAGGCCCGTTTTAATGGGTTTACTCATTACATGATCGTGGTTGCCGAAGGCGCCGGCAAGGCAACAGATATTGCCGCAAAGATCAAGGACGCCATCGATCTGGACCCCCGTGTGACCGTTCTGGGCCACATTCAGCGTGGCGGCTCCCCGTCCGGGCGGGACCGCGTAAACGCCACCAAGATGGGCTATCTGGCCGTAGAGCTACTGCTGCAGGGCAAGACCAACCGGATCGTATGTACCCACGAAGGCAGTTTCTCCGACGTGGACATTGCTGAGGGCCTTTCCATGAAGAAGAGCATCCAGCAGATGGAAGTAGATGTTTTGGCAGCCATGACAGGCATCTAAGAAGCAAAAACTACATAGCGCAAAAAAGCACCTGTGGGCGACTTCCCGCAGGTGCTTTTGTTATGCTTTTGGATGGCATTTTTGATAAACGCTTTTGATTTTTTGATTGATCATATGGGCGTACAGCTGGGTAGAAGAAATATCGCTATGCCCCATAAGTTCTTGAAGAGAGCCTAAGTCTGCCCCATTTTCCAATAGGTGCACCGCAAAGCTGTGCCGCAATGTATGAGGCGTGATCTCCTTTTCAATGCCGGCCTTTGCCTGATAATACTTCAGGATTTTCCAGAAACCCTGGCGGCTCATCCGGGTCCCGCCTACATTTACAAAAAGAGCTTCCTCTGAAATATCAGAGATCATTGTCCCACGGACATCGGACATATATACGGCCAGCGCTTTCTGCGCCGCGGGATACAGCGGAATGACTCTGGATTTCCTTCCACTGTGGCATTTAACGACACTGAGATTCAGGTTGACGTCCTCCACGTTGAGACTGATCAACTCCGTTACACGCATGCCGGTGGCGTACATTACCTCCAGCATAGCCTTATCCCGATACCCCTTGGGATCTACACAGGCAGGCTGTTCCAAAAGAAGCTCTACTTCTTTCCCCGTGAGGATCTGAGGCATCTTCTTCTCCCCTCGCTTTACGTGGATATCAGAAGAAACAGGGGATGATTCCAAAAAGCCGCTGGAAACCACGTATGCATAGAAGTTCTTCAGGCTCGCTAAGGAACGGGAAGCAGTGGCTCCGGATTTTCCTTCCTCCTGAAGGTGCAGCAGATAGTCCCGAATATTTGCTTGTGTGGCATTGAGAACATCAGAAGTACCACCCAGTTGCATCCATTCGGAAAACTGCCGAATATCACGCATATACGACGAGATGGTATTTTCCGATGCTTGCTTTACTTTTGAGAGATAATTCTCATAGGCTTGAATAATGTCCAGCATGTACCGAAATACCTTGTCCTTATAGAATTAGATGCCATAATAAAGGGCACCGTTTATCAGAAATGCCATAAAAAGCATAACCAATCGAAATCATGATGCAAGTAGCTTTTTGTATCCCAATTGCCGCCGGTACGGCAATCCGCAAAGGCTGTGGCCTAAGGTTGACCATTCAAAGAGCACCACACCGAATGAACACACAAATACAACGGGAACAACTCCCTTTTGTGGTGCATCCGCTTCCAGCATTTGAGCGAAGCAAAAACGAGAAAAATGGCTGTATACCTACAGCGTTTTGGTTTAGACATACTATACTCCGTTTTTTACCAAAATTCAAGTATTATTCATTAAATTAGATTTTTTTGTAGATTCTTACAATTTTTATGTTAATGTGATTATGTAAACATATAAGAAATGCGAATATTTGTTTTTATATTTTTATAGTATTCTTATATAAACCGCACCTTATCAGCATCTCTCGTTGCATTAATTGCAAGTGAATCACAAAGTGCAAAAAATCGCAGAGGGTAAGTGCGATTTACCCGCCACGATTTTTTGTGCATTTTAACGAAACCGCATTCTCGAACCGGATAGGCTTCGGTTTCGTTTTCCGCCTCCAAACAGAAAAAAAGCTGTTCCGCTCCCACTAAGGATCAAGAGTGCCGTGGGGAAAAATCCTTCGAATCTTCCACCGAAAAACAGAGCAGTTATGGCCATAAGGCTCACCAAATAGATTGCTGCCGTCAAGCCAAATATCAGCATTCGCCTGTGCTGCACCTTGCGGTAGGACAAACAGGAGCCAGCTCCGGAAGCCAAAAATAAAATAGGCATGACCCAATAGCCGGTATTCTCTTGCCGAATCACTTCCCTACTGATGAAAAACGCCAGTATTGCCCCCAATATCAGAGTCAGGCATATCGCAAAGATCACACCGGCAGCGATCCCTTTTGGCATACTGGAAGCTCTTCCTGTGTTTTTGGAATGGACCTTCATATACTCCCCTCCCCTTCTGGCTAATCCTATGGGTTCAGGCGGTAAAAAAGAACCCCAGCCAGCACATCAAATGCTGTCTGGGGTCCAATTGTTTTTTACATTTCTACATCTACGCTGGGTGCCGGCTTTTTAGGCTGCTGCTGTTGCTGTTCCTGCGCCTCTGTGACGGTACGGAACTTCATACGGGTATCCCGCACTTCGCTGAGGGCTTTTGCAATGGTTTCTTCCGTCTCTTTTAAAGCGTCATCCATGTAGTCATTTCCAGCCTTGCGGAGCTGAACGATCCGGTTCTGGGTCTGGGCGATCATTTCTTCGCTGCGTTTCTTTGCTTCCTCATAGATTGCTTCCTTGGTGACAAGCTCCTGGGCCTGCTCCTGCGCCTGGCGAAGGATGCTTTCGGCTTCCCGACGGGCCTGATTGATCAGCTCATTCCGGGACTCTACAATGGTGCGGGACTGTTTCAGTTCACCGGGCATCTGGGCGATGACCTCGTCCAGCATATCCAGGACCCGATCCCGCTCCAAAATGCACTTGTCTGCCGCCAAAGGCATGGTACGGGCATCCTGGACCATATCGTACAGGGAGCCAATGATGTCTTCAATATTACTGCTCATAAGGATCCTCCTAAAATCATTTACTAGCTGCTGCCCGTTCTTCCAACCGGCGCCGGAAATCCGGGATGATCGCCTCCGGAATAAAGTCCGTTAAATCAGCATTATAGCTGCCAAGCTCCTTTACCAGGCTGGAACTGAGGTACATATATTGGCTGCTGGCAGTTAAGAACATGGTGTCCAATTCCGGGTATATTTTCCGGTTGATGAGGGCCATCTGAAATTCGTTTTCAAAATCAGAACCGGCCCGCAGCCCTTTTACGACCACGCAGGACCCTCTCCGGCGGGCATACTCCGCCAAAAGTTCGCTGGACCCATCCACTTCAACATTGGGCAGATCTTTCGTCACTCTGCGGATCAGTTCTACGCGTTCCTCCAGCGAAAACATAGGGTGCTTTCCTGCATTGACCATCACGCATACGATCAGGTGGTCAAATATATTGGCGGCCCGGCGAATAATATCCAAATGGCCGCTGGTCACCGGGTCGAAAGAACCCGGATAGATCGCTGTTTTCATAGATTACTCTTCCTGCGCTTCCTTGCGATAGATCGTCAGAAGCGTTTTCCCATATTTATAGTCTTTGGATCGGCTGTAATGCGGATACTCCTGAAACAGGTCCTTCCCTACAGGTCGTTCCGCCACTATTATACCACCCGAACGCAAAATGTCAATTTCTGTTATTTGCTTCAGGGCGTTTTCCAGAAAAACTTCTGCATAGGGCGGGTCCAGGAAGATAATATCGAATTGTTCCCGGCATCGGCGCAGATACTCCATGTAGTCCGCCCGAACAACGGATGCCTGATTTTCCAGATGGGTCTTTTTCAGATTCTCCCGGATCAGGCTGCAGGCCTCCTCCCGTGCATCCACGAAAACGGCAGATTTGGCTCCCTGGCTCAGTGCTTCGATCCCTAGCTGTCCGGTACCGCCAAACAGGTCCAGCACCGTTGCGTTGGCAACATCAAAGCGGATAATGCTGAAAAGGGCTTCTTTGACCCGATCCGCTGTAGGACGGGTCAGCATTCCCTGGGGTGTTTTCAATTGGATCCCACGGGCTTTTCCAGTGATCACTCGCATAATCTTTTCTCCCAATTCTTTCCAGATTCTTTTGTTTTATTCAGCGCCATTTCTTTCCTTTTCCCGGAAATGCAGATAGACAGCGGCGGCTGCATCTTTCGGAAGGAACCGTTCCAGCTCCGGCAATGGCGCTTGGGATATGGCGGTCAGGGAACCGTATTTTTTCAGAAGCTCCTGCTTCCGTTTCGGCCCAACGCCGGGGATCCCGTCCAGCTCCGAATAGCGAAGGCGCTTGCTTCGCAAGGTCCTGTGGTAGGTAATGGCAAACCGGTGGGTCTCCTCCTGGATGTTTCCAATCAATGAGAAAATCGCCTGATTGTTATCGATCCGAATTTCTTGGCCCTCTGGCGTCACCAGCGCCCGCGTTCTATGCCGGTCGTCTTTCACCATACCAAATACTGGAAACCATAGTTCTAGCTCCTTCAGAACGCCGACAGCCACATTTGCATGGTTAACACCGCCGTCGATCAGGAGAAGGTCCGGCGCGTCTGCAAAGCCCTTATCCCCCGCTTTGAAGTGCGTGAACCGGCGCATGAGTACCTGACGCATGGAAGCGTAGTCATCCTGCCCCGGCAGGTCTTGGATCTTAAAACGCTTGTAGTCGCTCTTCTTTGGCTTTCCATCCTGGAATACCACCATACTGGCTACGATATCCGTACCGGAAATATTGGAAATATCGTAGGATTCCATTCTGGACGGCGTTGGGATCGCCAGCATCTTTCCCAGTGTTACCAATGTTGCATTGATCCGCTCTGCCTTCTGGGTCAGGCGTTCCGCCTCCTCCTGAGCGTTTTTACTGGCAAGCTCTACAAGACGCATATTATCCCCTTTTTGCGGAATGCGAATTTTGCTCCGGCGGCCGTACTGCTGCTCCATCAGCTGGGAGAAAAGCTCGCTGTCTTCCAGCTCAAAGGGCAGCAAGACGATTTTCGGTGCCAGCCCCCGGGACAGGTAGTACTGCTTCATCAGGCTGGAAACGGCTTCCTGCTTGTCTTCCGGTTTGGGAAATACCTCGTAGTCCTTATCCAGCAAATTCCCGCCGCTAAAATGAAGGACCGCAAAGCATGCTTTTGTCTCTGTTTCCCCATAGCCAACTACGTCCGTATCCGCCAGACTTCCGGCAGTTACCAGCTGTTTTTGGCCGAGAGATTCCACCGCGTTCAGCCGGTCCCGCAGGGCAGCCGCTACCTCAAAGTCCAGATTCTCGGCAGCGGCAAGCATTTCCGTGCGAATGCCGTCTGCCACAGACTTATAGTTTCCTTTTAACAGCTGCCTGACCTGTTCCATCCGCAAGCGATATTCAATGGCACTTCGGTTTTCCTGACACCACCCCTCACATTGGTTCATGTGATAATTCAGGCAGGGCCGCTCCTTTCCCACATCCCTTGGAAACTGTTTGGAGCATCTTGGCAGCTTCAGGGTCAATAAGATCGCTTCCATTAAGTTATGGGTCACGCCCCGGCTTCCGTAGGGGCCGAAATACTCTGCCCCATCGTCAGATATTTTGCTGACAATGGTCAATGTTGGATAAATGTCCTTCATATTCAAACGCAGATACGGATAGCCCTTGTCATCCTTCAAAAGAATGTTGTATTTGGGCATATACCGCTTGATCAGGGAGCACTCCAACACCAGCGCCTCAAATTCACTGGCCGCCACAATGGTATCAAAATGGTCGATTTTACTGACCATCATCTTGGTTTTTGGCGTATGGGATGCCGTATCCTGAAAATACTGGCTGACCCGGTTTTTTAGCTTTTTCGCCTTCCCTACATAGATGACCTTATCGGTTTTATCCCGCATGATATACACGCCGGGTGCATAGGGCAAGGAAAGTGCTTTTTCCTTTAATTCATCAAATGTCATGATAGACCTCTTAAAGAAAAGCCGCCTCCTTCGCATTTGCAAAGAGGCGGCCCATGTGTAGGCAGATCGTAAGGTGCCCTGTAGGCAATCAGTACACGTCCCGCTGAAGCAGAGCTTCCAGAGAGGTCACAGCCGTTTCCTCATCGGAACCAACGGCACTGAGCGTCACAGTGGACCCGGAAATGATGCCCAGAGACATAATGCCCAACAGGCTCTTTGCATTCATTTTCCGATTGCCGGATTCCAGCCAAATGCTGCTCTCAAACTCGTTGGCCTTCTGCACGAAATATGTAGCCTGCTTGTTGTGCAGACCGGACTCACAGCGGACAACTACTTCCTTGCTATACATAACATACACTCCTTTTCATCACATATCGCATATGTGACGGGTCTTTTTACATAATAGCCTTTTTTTAGAAAAAAGTCAACCAAATCCTTTCGACTCTTTCTTGCATGATTTACCAAAAATGTCAGATTTCAGGCAAACTCTGCAATGGTAACACCATCTTCTCCCTCACCGAACTGGCCAAGCCGAAATTTTTTGATGAATTTGTTCTTTTTCAGATCTTGCTGCACGGCGGCGCGGAGGACGCCGGTGCCCTTGCCGTGGATGATCCGGACAGTGCTGAGCTTGGCTCGCATCGCCTCATCCAGATAGCGGTCCAGTACGCAAATTGCCTCTACCGCATCCATTCCCCGCAGGTCGATCTCCGAAGGCATGGCGGTCATCTTCATTTCTCTGCCGGAATGCGCAGGGCGGCCTCCCTTGGCCGCATAGTGGTTTTCATTTTCCAGGAGATAAATCTCATCCGCCTTTGCTGTGAGCTTTAGAATGCCAGCCTGGAGCTGATAGGTGCCATCCTTATTGATCGCTAAGACGCTGGCTTTGGTACCCAGCTTCAATAGTTCTACCGTATCTCCAACCAGAATGCCGCGGGTGGCCTTAGGCCGTTCTTTTTTCGGCGTCTGGGCACGGATCTTGTCTTCCGTCTCGTTCAGCGTCCTGCGGAGTTCTGCCTGACGCTGGTTGATGCCTGTGGTATCCGCACTATCCTGCAGCTGTTTACGCAAGGCCTTCAGCTCTTCGGATGCCACATTGGCTGCTGCACGGGCCTCTTCGATAATGGCCTGGGCCTCCCGGCGGGCAGACTCCATTGCCTTGTCTTTTTCCTTCTGCAGCTGGAGATTGTATTCTTCACTTTGCTGCTTGATGTGGGCAGTTTCCTGCTTCAGCCGCTCCGCTTCCATCCGGGCAGACTCCATCTGCTGACGCTGCTGTTCCAACTGGGAGATAACGTCTTCAAAATCCTTGTCGCTCTTCCCTACCAGGTCATCCGCTTCCTTTAGAATATCTTCCGGAAGCCCCAGCTTCCGACAAATGGCAAAGGCATTGGATTTCCCAGGAATGCCGATCAGCAGGCGATAGGTCGGCTGCAGCGTCTCTACATCGAACTCACAGGAGGCATTGATAACGCCCTTAGTGCGCATGGCATAGAGCTTTAGTTCGGCATAGTGGGTCGTGGCAACCACCCGGGAGCCCATCTTCCGGCTGAATTCAATCAAGGCGATGGCCAGGGCCGCGCCCTCTGCCGGGTCTGTACCGGCACCGAGCTCGTCGTACAACACCAGAGTCCTGCCATCACATTGGGCTACTACGTCTACAATGGTACGCATATGCCCGGAGAACGTGGACAGGCTCTGGGCAATGGACTGCTCATCGCCAATGTCTGCCAGAATGGCGTCAAAGGTGGAAAGGGTGCTTCCATCTCCGGCGGGAACGTGCAGGCCGCATTCTGCCATGAGGGTAAGCAAACCAATGGTTTTCAATGTGACTGTCTTACCGCCGGTATTGGGGCCGGTGATGATCATGGTGTCAAAATCGGACCCCAGCCGCAGAGAAATAGGGACTACCTTTTTGGGGTCGATCAGCGGATGCCGTGCCTTGCGCAGCTCCACCTTTCCCTGATCGTTCATCGCAGGTTCCCAGGCGTTCATCCGGTAGGCAAGCTTTGCCTTGGCGAAAATCACATCCAGCTGCGTCAGCATGGCTACATCCAGGCGAATAGGCTCTGCATAAGCGGCGGCCTCGGCAGAAAGCTCTGCCAAGATCCGCTCGATCTCCTTCTTCTCCTTGAGCTCCAGCTCCCGCAGAGCATTGTTGGCGTTTACCGCAGACATGGGCTCCACAAAGTAGGTCGAACCCGTGGCCGAAACATCATGTACAAGGCCGGGAACATCATTTTTGCATTCGGATTTTACCGGGACCACATACCGGCCCTGCCGGATCGTGATAATGGGTTCCCGCAAAAACTTGCTGTAGGCCGGGGACGATATCACCTTTTGCAGGCTGTCCCGGATCTTTCCGGCCTGGATACGCATATGCCGCCGGATGTCGGCAAGCTCCGAAGAGGCGGTATCGGCAATCTTCTCCTCGGAAAGGATGGCGCCGAAGATCTTGTCCTCCAGATATTTGTTGGGGGTCAAAGCCTGAAACAGGCTGTCCAACACTGTAGCCGGGTCATCTTCGGACACATACCCCTTGATATTCCGGGTACAGCGCAGGATTCCGGCAATACGCAGCAGCTCAACCGGCTGTAAGCTGCCGCCCCGGTCCGCCCGTTCCAGGCTGGCAGAGACGTCAGTCACATCCGCAAAGGTGGGGTTGCCTTTCTTTTCACACAACTTTGCGGCGGCAGTGGTCTGCCCCAGCAGCTCCCGCACGGTATCCAGATCAGATTCCGGCGTCAGCTTCAGGCAGGCCTCTTTGCCGCCCTGACTTCCCGCACATTGGGAAAGCATCGTAAGCACCTGCCCAAGCTCCAGCTTCGACAGGGATTTTTCGTATAATTCAGTCATATGGATTCTCCTGTTTTCGGATAAGGCGATACGTAAAGAGAATGGTAGAAATCCAGAGTCGGAAATCCATGCTCCAGCTGAGTGGCCAGATAACCCTCCGTCAGTCCGGCAAGCCTTTTTAGCCCCGCTTCTCCCAGCCGAAAGGAAAATAGCTTTTTGGGACTGCACAGGCAAATATAGCGCATGGCCTCCAAAGCATCCATGGTCACAGGCACACGGATGCCCTGAGAAGTCTCATCCCGACAGGCTTTGCATTCCAGACGTCCCTGGTTCAGGTCAAACCGATCTGGCGTCTGGCAGCCGCAGACATGGCAGCCAAACAGTTCCGGGGTATATCCTGCCAGGCAGGCCGCCCGAAGCTCAAAAACCGCTTTGACCAGGGCCTCCGGCAGCTTTAATTCCGACAACGCATACAAGCAGTTCAACAGCAGCGATTGGAGCTCCGGATTGGGCTGGTCCTCCTGGGAGATCAGCTCTGTCACCTGAGCAAAATAGCTGCCCAGGGAAAGCTGTGTCAGTTCCCGGCGCAGCCCCTTGAAAATCTCCAACGCACGGGCTTCATTGATCGTATATTTTCCTCGATATTCAAATAGGGTAAATTCACCGTAGGTCAATAGCTGGCACGGGGCAGCCAGAGGGCTGTTCTTCCGCCGCAGCCCTCTGGCCTGAATGGTCAGTTTGCCATAATTTTCGGTGAGCACAGTCAAAAGCGCGTCCCGGTCATTGAAGTCCGACACTCGAAGGACGATGGCCCGAACCGTCAGGTACATATTCTTTCTCCATTCTCAGTGAATTGCAATAGGCTGTATAGGCTTCCGGCGCACCGGTTTCCAGAAATAAAGCCCAATAGTCGCTGGCTTTCACGGTCATCCCTCCCGCTGCTAGGATTTGCGGAACAGGACCGTTTCACACCGGAAAATTCAGGAAGGCTCAGTCCTTATAGCCGAAGTTCCTCACCAGGAAGTCACTGTCCCGCCAGTTTTCCTTCACTTTGACCCAGGTCGTCAGGTAAACTTGCGTACCCATAAATTTTTCGCAGTCCTGGCGGGCCAGAGTGGAGATTTTTTTCAGCATCTCTCCCCGTTTTCCGATGATGATGCCCTTGTGGCTGGCCTTCTCGCAGTAAATGGTGGCATCGATATCAATAATGCCGTTATCCCGCTCGGAGAACTTGGTGATCTCCACCGCAGTGCCATGAGGGATCTCCTTGTCCAGACACCACAGCAGCTTTTCACGGATGATCTCGGCCATGACCTGCCGCTCCGGCTGGTCCGTGGTAATGTCGTCCGGGAACAGGAAGGGACCTTCCTGCGCATATTTGCTGCAAATATGCAGCAGTTCCTGAACTCCGTCACCGGTTTTGGCGCTGATGGGGACGATCTCATCGAAGGAATAGCTTTCAGAGTATTTGGCAATCACTCCAAGCAGCGTGTCCTTTTCTACGGTATCGATTTTGTTGATGACCAAAATAGCGGGGCTGTGGCTGGCTTTGATCTTCTCCAGCAGGGCCTCCTCCTGATTTCCTACGGAGGCGATGGGCTCTACCACCAGAAGGGTCAGGTCCACATCGGCAATGGATTCCCGAACGGTATTGACCATATAGTCGCCCAGCTTGGTCCGGGCCCGGTGATAGCCGGGGGTATCCACAAAGACAAACTGCGTATCTCCCTCGGTGACAATGCCGCAGATCCTGTTCCGGGTGGTCTGGGGCTTATTGGAAACAATGGCGATCTTCTCCCCTACCAGGTAATTGGTCAGCGTAGATTTTCCCACATTGGGGCGGCCGCAGATGGTGATCATAGCAGATTTTGTTTTCATAGTATTCTCCTTATTTCCGGCTCATGCCCGGGATCTCCGCGGCAATGGCCTCTTCTCTGGCCCGCATCTGACGCTTCTGGGGGCCTTCGTCCATATGGTCGTAGCCCAATAGATGGAGCATGGAATGAATGGTCAGATAGCCAACCTCCCGACGGGTAGTGTGGCCAAACTCCTGAGCCTGGGCAATGGCGCGCTCCAGAGAGATGCACATATCGCCCAATGGCACCAGGCCGCTGTCCGGATCCTTGTACTCGCTCCAGTCCTCCGGCAGCTCTCCGGGGGACAGCTCAAACATAGGAAAGCTCAAAACGTCTGTGGGCTTGTCAATATTACGGGAGGTCTTATTGATGGTTTGGATCCCCTTGTCGTCGGTGACCAAGACGTTAATTTCACACTTAACAGGAACTCCTTCCTGCTTCAAAACAGCGTTGATGCAGGTGCGGATATTAGCGGCAATGGGCAGCTTGGAAAGGCCTCCCTGCTCAAATACCAGATTGATCTTATTTCTCATTTTTCTCTCTTCCTTTGATAATTTCCCTGAAAGCGGCCGTTTGGCTCGGAAACTGCAGGCTTCTGGGCCGCTTTTTCGTATGCGTTGATGATTTTCTGGACCAGAGCGTGCCGGACCACGTCTGCAGAGGTCAGGCGGCAGATGGCAATGTCCTCTACCCCCTCCAGGACCCGTACCGCATCCTTCAGGCCGGACACCTTATCGTCCGGCAAGTCGATTTGGGTCACATCACCGGTAATGACGATTTTGGAGCCAAAACCCAGCCGGGTCAAAAACATCTTCATCTGTTCCCGGGTGGTATTCTGGGCTTCATCCAGAATGATAAAGCTGTCATCTAAGGTACGGCCACGCATATAGGCCAAGGGCGCCACCTCAATGGATCCCCGCTCCTGGTATTTCTGGAAGGTTTCGGCGCCCAGCATATCGTAAAGCGCGTCATACAGCGGCCGCAGGTAGGGATCCACCTTATTCTGCAGATCACCGGGCAAAAAGCCCAGCCGTTCCCCTGCTTCTACCGCTGGCCGGGTCAGAATGATCCGGTTTACCGTTCGCTCCCGGAACGCAGAAACTGCCGCGGCAACGGCCAGGTAGGTCTTTCCTGTACCGGCAGGACCTACACCGATGGTGATGGTGTTTTTGGCAATGGCCTTCATATAGGTCTGCTGGCCGACGGTCTTGGCCTTGATGGGCTTTCCTTTGGCCGTGATGCACACCACATCCTGGGCTATTTTAGAAATTTGGTCATCGTTGCCTTCACTGACCAGCGTAATGAGGTAACGGACCCGCTGCTCATCAATGCTTTCTCCCCGGGCAGCCAGGGAAAGCAAGCCTTCCAGCGTCCGCACGGCTTTGTCGACCATTTCCTCGTCACCGGTGACTTTCAGGTCGGTACCCCGGTTGACAATGCGCACGCCCAAAGCTTCCTCAATGCGGCGTACGTTTTCATCGAAGGAGCCGAACACGGCGATCAGGTCCTCTACCCGTTCGGCATTTACGATTCTTTCTGTTTCCTTACTCATTGGTATCTCCTATCTGCTCCCATTGCCTGCGGCTGATGACTTCCCGGCAGAGGTAATCCCCCGCCAATCGAAAACAGCCGCCGGACTGGGTAAGATGCTCCTGCCTTTGCGCAACAGCGCCTGCCAGCATGATCTCCTTCAGGTATGCCTCCGCAAAGGCTGAATTTTGAGACTGGGCCTCTGCTTCCGGGATCGTTTCCTCTGAAACAGTGCTTTGCGTTACTTCATCCACTGCCATAGAAACCGGCAGAGCAAACCCTCCCGGAAGTGTCAGCGGATATTCCTTATACATTCTACCACATCTGCTATCCCAAATTCCACTCCCAATCCATAATTTTATCCGTTTTTTTCCGAGCAGCAAGCTCCATCGCACCTGTTTTTTCGGTGGGGTACTCCGAGCAAGGCGGCATTCCGGTGTTACAGCAGAGAGTTTACGCTTTGTGACGGCTGTGACCTCCCCCTGGGCAACGATGCTTTTTTGCACAATACCGCAATCCATGTTGCCGGAGATCAGTATTTGCCCTTTGGATACTGCCTCTCCCGGGCGGCACATTGCAGTTCCATTGGTGACGGTTATGCTTTCCACAACGCCATCCCAGCCGGAAACCAAATGCCCCACTCCGGTGCGAGGGCTCTCCCCTTCCTGTTCCGCTTCCTTTTCTGCTACAACGATTTGAGCGACACATCCATAGGTATTAACGCCGACCCATTTCAGCTCGGGGATGGCTGCCAGAAGTCCATTTTTGATTTTTTCACTCCGTATCTTACGACGGGAGGCCCCAAAATGCAGCCCCTGGGCCTCAGCTTCCGCCAAAATTTTCTGGCTGGGAACATTGTCATTTCCGGAAACACGCAGAAAAAAGATCCGGCTGGGAAGAAGCACAGCAAATAAGAGAAGAAAACATGCTCCGATCAGGAGCAGCTTCCGCTGAAAAAAGCGTCTGAACAGGTAATAAAGGCCCAGTTTCTTTTGGATAGTCAGTTTCTCTCCCCGGCGTAAAGTCAGTGCGGACAGTTTTACAAGGTGGACACGCCGAATTTGGAAGGATAGAGTCAGTTCCTTTTCCGGAAGTACATTTGTTACGGGAATACCTTCCCGGACAATGGCCTCCAGCGCACCGGATGGATCTGCTGTCAGCAGCTCCACCTCCACCCGACCTTCCAAAGAATGCCAGATATTCATGGCTGTCTCCTTTTGACCAGTGTCACACTGCTGATTTTCCCGACGATCACCAGCTGCTGCCGGGTCATCTGCGCCAATTCCAACTGATCACCGCAAACCACGACCTGACCAAAGCTGACCCCCGCACCGATCCGGCAGTGACTGTATTCCGTAACACCTCCATGGTTTTCAATAAGCACTCTTTCGTTCCCTGCCAGCTCAATAAGGCTTTGTCCCGGCAGGATCTCCCCCGGCAGCACCAGGTCCTGGGTCAGCCTGGAAAAGAAGTCCTGTTTCACGGCATCCACCTCCCCTTGCTGCTTAGCATATGAATTCCCGCGTCTGTTCTTGCATAACATTCTTCGAGGTGAAGAATATGAAACGAAAGGCCCTTGGGCTGAGCTGCCTATTGGCGATGACATTGGTACTGCTGGATGGGCAGACTGCACAGGAGGGTGTTCGGCAGGGGCTAAGTCTGTGCGTAAGATCGGTGATCCCCGCATTGCTTCCTTTCTACCTGCTATCCTGCATACTTACAGATACACTATGGGGAAAATCTTCTGTTCTCCTAAGTGTATTTGGCCGGCTGTTTTGTATGCCAATGGGAAGCGAATGCCTGCTGCTCCCGGCATTTCTTGGCGGATTCCCGGCC
Source organism: Faecousia sp. (assembly GCA_050872865.1). GTDB lineage: Bacteria > Bacillota > Clostridia > Oscillospirales > Oscillospiraceae > Faecousia. The sequence continues at coordinate 137,986 of JBNMHR010000001.1, forward strand.
GGTGCCGCCGCCGTAGGGGATGCATGGAGGGCCGGTGGACTTAAAAAAGAGGATGCAGAGCGTCTATTGGGCTGGTGCAATCAGGCAGGCCCTGGATTTTTGTTTGGGATAGCCGCCTGCGCATTCTTTGATCCTCTGGCCGGTTGGAAGCTATGGGGGCTGCTTATTTTAAGTGCCTTAACGGCAGCGGTTCTGATTCCTGGAGGAAAAAGTGCGGCTGTGCCTCGAAAAAGAGAATATCGGCAAGATCTTTTAAGTCAAACCGTGGTCACAATGGGGAAGATCTGCGTCACAGTTACGGCTTTTCGGGTCATTATCCGTTATACAGATGTATATCTAAACCTGCATGGAATAAAAAAAGTGCTTATTGGAGGACTGTTGGAATTGACCAATGGCTGCTGCGATCTGCAACTGGTGTTGCCTTCCTACCGCATGGCTGTGGCGGCGCTCCTGTTGTCGCTGGGTGGCCTGTGCGTTCTGCTTCAAACCCGTTCCGTTACCCAGGGACTGAGCCTCAAATGGTATTTCATTGGCAAAGGGATCCAGGCACCCATCTGTCTATTGGGTACGTGGAAGCCTAAAATACTGATTTGGGCCCTGACAATTGCGCTCTTTTGGAAATTATGGGTAGCTTTTTCCGGGAAACGGTTGTATAATAAGGAAAAATCTCAATCTGGGAGGAAGCTATGCTTTTCCGAAAGAAAATAGAGCGGGCCTGCGCCTACTGTGAGCGAGGTGTAGAGCTGTGTGACGGGCAGATCCTTTGCGTTAAGAAAGGCGTAAAGGCTCCGGAGGACAGTTGCCGGGGTTTCCGGTATGATCCCTTTAAGCGGATACCGGTAAAGGCCAAGGCGATGGACTTTAGCCGATACGACGATGAAGATTTTTCCCTGTAGAAAGAAGGGGCGTTATGCTTTACGATAAGACCTTACTTTTAAAAAACAGCAAGGAACTGCACCTGCGAAATGCTGCGAGAGCGGATGCCCAGAAGGTTTGTGACCTGTTTGGGCTGACCCATGAGCAGACAGATTTTCTGCTTGCCTACCCGGAAGAAAGCAGGTTTACGGTCCGGCAGGAAGAAGATTTTCTAAATGGCCTTTTGGAAAACCCCAGAGAGGTCATGCTCCTTGCGGAAGTAGACGGCAGCCTTGCTGGGTGCGCCAGTGTGTGCGCAGTTGGGAGCAGATATAAACTTCAGCACCGGGCGGAATTTGGCATCAGCGTGGACAAGGCCTTTTGGAGTATGGGCATTGGCAGAGCTTTGACTCAAGCGGCAATTGAATGCGCAAAAACAGCCCAATATTCTTATTTGGAGCTGAGTGTAGTGGCAGACAACGACCGCGCTGTTCGGATGTACCAAAAGGCTGGATTTCAGGAATATGGCGTTCATCCCAAAGGATTCCGTTCCAAATACACCGGTTTTCAGCCATTGATGCTCATGGGCTTGGACCTATAACACAATAGACACATTGGCCCCCAGGCTTCATTTTTTCGAAGCCTGGGGGCTTTCTTATTGAATCATTTCCCAGAATTCATCCTCGGTCAGGACTGGGATCCCAAGTTCTCTTGCCTTACGCTCTTTGGAACCGGCATTCTCTCCCGCTACCACAAAGCTGGTCTTCTTGGAAACGGAGCCGGAAGCCTTGCCGCCGAGAAGCTCTATCTTTTCGGTGGCCTCTTCCCGGGTAAACCGGCTCAGAGTACCGGTAAGGACAATGGTTTTCCCTGCCAATCGGGTATCGGTAATAATGCGCTTACTTTCAAAGTTGACGCCCGCTTCCCGGAGCCTGCGGATCAGGTGCTGGGACTGCTCCTGACGGAACCATTCATAGATACTCTGGGCGGTAACTTCTCCGATATCCGGTACATTGGTCAGATCCTCTACACTTGCCTCCATCAGTCCATCCAAAGAACCAAAGGCGGCGGCCAAGGTCTTTCCTGTTTTCGCACCTACCTGACGGATGCCCAGGGCAAAAATCAGCCGGGATACATCCTGCTGCTTGCTGTTTTCAATGGCCGTCAGCAGCTTTTTTGCGGCGGTGGTTCCGGATTTCCAGAGCCCGGAAATTTCGTCCAATGTCAGGTAGTAGATATCCGCCGGAGAATGGATGAGATTCTGGGAGATCAGGCTCTCTACAATGGCAGAACCCAAGCCATCAATGTCCATAGCGTCCCGGCTGACAAAATGGGCAATGATGCGGCTTAGCTGGGCCGGGCATTCCGCACCGGTGCAGCGAAGAAAGGCCCCATCTTCATCCCGGACCACATCAGCCCCACAGACCGGGCATTTGTCCGGCAGATGATAGGCCTGTGCATTCTCCGGACGCTTGGAAAGATCCACTTCCAGAATTTCCGGAATGATCTCCCCTGCTTTGCGGATACGCACTGTGTCGCCAATACGGATATCCAGGCGGGAAATAAAATCCTGATTGTGCAGTGTCGCATTTGTAACGGTGGTTCCTGCCAGCCGCACAGGGGCGACCACAGCCTTTGGCGTCAGTACACCGGTACGGCCTACCTGGACGACAATATCCTCCACCACGGTGGACTTGACCTCCGGGGGATACTTGTAGGCAACGGCCCACCGAGGAAATTTGGCAGTAGACCCAAGGGCTTCCCGGTCTGAAAGATCATCCAGCTTAATAACGGCTCCGTCAATGTCGCATGGCAACTTTTCACGTTCTTCGTTGATACGAAGGACCTCCGCAGAGATCTCCTGTGCATCGGAAAGCTTTTTGTAGGGAATCACCTTAAAATGGAGCTTTTTCAGATATTCCAGCGTTTCACAATGGCTGGAAAAGGAGATACCATCGGCCAACTGTACATTGAAGACCAAAATATCCAGCTTTCGCTTTGCGGTGATCTTGGAGTCCTTCTGGCGAAGGGATCCGGCGGCTGCGTTTCTGGGGTTGGCAAAGGTTTTCTCCCCGTTTTCTTCCAGCTCCTCGTTCAGCTTCTGGAAGGTCTTCTTTGGCATATATACTTCTCCCCGGACGATCAGCCGGGAAGGAGCGTTTTCCAAAGTCATAGGAATGGAGCGGATGGTTTTCAGGTTTTCCGTTACGTCCTCCCCTACCGCACCGTCGCCCCGGGTGGCGCCCCGGATAAAGCGGCCGTTTTCGTATTCCAGAGCAACGGACAGGCCGTCAATTTTGGGCTCTACAGAAAATTCCGCATGGGAAAGGGTTTCCTTGGTACGCGCCAGAAAATCATCCAGCTCCTCCATGCTGAAAACGTCCTGCAGGCTCATAAGGGGCACCGGATGGGTCACTTCCGCAAATGTATTGACCGCCTGGCCCCCTACCCGCTTGGTGGGAGAATCCGGCAGACTCCATTCTGGATGGGCCTTTTCCAAATCCTCCAATTCCCGCAGAAGGTGGTCATATTCAAAGTCCGGCATGGTAGGATCATCCAGCACATAGTACCGGTAGCCCGCTTCATTCAGAATCGCCGTTAGTTCCTGTATTCTTTGTTTGGGTTCCATAGTTGCCTCCCGTATTGAAAAACGTGTCCGGCACGTCTCCAACAATGATGGTTTCCGCCACCGCCACCTGGCTGGTGACTGTAAATTGCTCGATTTTTCCCAGTACCAGCGTACTGGCATCCACGGATACCTCCATCGTCAGGCAGTGCAGTGTCTGATTGATCCCTGCCTGACGGAAGGAGCTGGAAAAGGATGCATCCGAATTCCGGATGGAAAGAATGTGTATTGGAATTAAAAAGCCCTTTCCGGCGAACACCTCCGGAAAAATCAGGCTCCCGATGGGGATCCCAAGCCGGGATGTATCCATCTCCAGGATCCTTTGATTGATCAATGCCAAAATACTGGCCTTCAGGCGGTTCACTTCCAGGATATTGGTCTTCATGGCAGTGATCTTGCCGTTCAGATCTTTTTCGAAATAAACGATCCGGTCGTAGGCAATGGCGTTCTGCTCCAACAGGTTGGACAGAGCGTCATTTGCCATATCGGATGTCGCATTTTTGACCTGAGTCTGCGCTAGTTCCCGGAGGGTATCCTTGCATAGGGTGCGGAAGATCAGCAGGACTGCCAGACACAGAGCCAACAGGACCCCCAGCCGGAGCAGCAGCTTCTTCACAAAACGCCTCATGCCCATCCCCCCTACATAGGATAGGCTATGCGTATTTCACTTGGAAATTACAGTTTTTTCATATGGGCACCGGCTGCCTTGGCCATCAGCTTTTTGGTACCAATGTCGTCAAAAGCGACCTCCAAAAGGGCATCATTCCCCATTTTCATAACAGAGAGCACCAGCCCCTTGCCGAAGGCAGCATGCATCACGGTGTCACCCTGGTTGTAGTCCGGCAGTGCAGGCGCGGGCGCGGAAGCCGCCCGAACGGTACTGGATAGGTAACCGCTGGAGCGGGTAATGCGCTTTTCATAGGGTTCCCGTCGGCGTTCCTCCGGCGTGTGATAGCCGCCCCGTTTTTCGATACAGCTCTCCGGGATCTCCTTGAGGAACCGGGAAGGCAGGCTGGAGCTGGTTCGGCCGTAGATCATTCTCTGATGGGCATGGCTGATGGTCAGGGTCTCCTTGGCCCGGGTAATAGCCACATAGCACAGTCGACGCTCCTCCTCCATTTCCTCTTGGTCCCCAATGGACTTCATGCCCGGGAACAGGCCGTCTTCAAAGCCAACCAGGAACACATGGGGGAATTCCAGGCCCTTGGCAGAGTGAATGGTCATCATCACAACGGCATCATCTCCGGGGCTGTACTGCTCCAGGTCGGTATATAGGGCAATTTCCTCCAGGAAACCGGAAAGTGTAGGCGTATCCGTATTGGCCATATAGGAATGGATACTGGACTTTAGTTCCTTCACGTTCTCCAACCGGGTCTTGTTTTCCTCGGTAGGCTTGGAGATCAGCATATCCAGGTAGCCGGTACGGACAAGCAGCTCATCGTAGAACTCCGGCAAGCTCATGCCATCCGCCAGAAGCTGGGCCAGGCCCTCGATCAAGGCGCTGAACTGCAGCAGCTTCTGGGCGCTCTTTTCCAGAGGCGCATAGTTGTACGGATCCGAAAGGACACTGTACAGGCTCTTCCCTTCTGCAGCTGCCAAACGCTGGACAGTCTCAATAGACTTGGGTCCCAGTCCTCTGGGTGGGTTGTTGATGATCCGGCCCAGGCGCAGGTCATCGGAGCGGTTGTTGATGACGCAGAGATAGGACAGCATGTCCTTGACTTCCGCCCGGTCAAAGAATCGGGTGCCGCCGATGACTCTGTAGGGAATGCCGTTTCGTTTCAGCGCATATTCCATTGCGTTGGACTGGGCATTGGTCCGGTATAGAATGGCATAGTCCTTAAAGTCTTTGCCATGGGAACCGGCCAGGATCTGGCCGGCCACAAAATTGCCTTCCGAGGATTCGTCATTGGCTTCATACACAAGGATCGGCGCTCCACCGATCTTGTCCGTCCAAAGTTTTTTCCCTTTTCGCCCGGCATTGTGGGAGATCACAGCGTTAGCCGCATCCAAAATAGACTGGGTAGACCGGTAATTCTGCTCCAGGCGAATGACCTGGGAACCGGGATACTGCTCCTCAAAGGAAAGAATATTCTCGATGGTAGCGCCCCGGAAACGGTATATACTCTGGTCGTCATCACCGACAACGCAGATATTGCCCCATTTCCCGGCCAGAAGCGCCGTCAAAAGATACTGCACATGGTTGGTATCCTGATACTCGTCCACCAGCACATATTGGAATTTGTTTTGATAGTATTCCAGGACATCCTTCTCCTGCTGCAGCAGCTTTACGGTCACAAAGAGGATGTCATCAAAGTCCAGGGCGTTGTTTTCTTTCAGGCGCTTCTGATAATTTGCATAGGCCTTGGCGATTTTCGGGAGCCGCATATCCGAGGCGCTTTTGCAATCCTCCAGCATCTCTTCCGGAGAAACCAGCTTGTCCTTTTGGCGGCTGATCATAGACAGGACCATCCTGGGCGGGAAGGTCTTGTCATCCAGGCCCATCTCCTTCAGGACCTCTTTCATCTGCCGCTCGGAGTCGGCGGTATCGTAAATGGTAAAGCTGGAAGTATAACCCATCCGGTCAATATACCGGCGCAGAATGCGGCAGCAGGCAGAGTGGAAGGTCATAGCCCACACGCCTTCGGCGGACTCCCCCAGCATATTTTCCAGCCGTTCCTTCAGTTCCCCTGCGGCCTTGTTGGTAAAGGTGATGGCGATCACATTCCAGGGCTTGGCCGGTTCCAAGGCACAGAGCCAGTCTGCCCGCTCCGTCTGGTCGTTACTGAGCTCCTGGGGCAGGTTCTCCAGGAACAGCACATCTTCTTCTGTTACCGAACCAGGGATCTCTTTTCCATCGCTGCCCCGGCCATAGCGGAGAATATTGGCGATCCGGTTGATGAGCACCGTGGTTTTGCCGGAACCGGCTCCGGCCAGCAGAAGCAGCGGCCCCTCGGTGGTCATTACCGCCTGCCGCTGCATATCATTGAGCATAGAAAAGCGGCTCTCTATATATTTCTTTCGAGCCGCCAAAAAACGTGTATCTAAGGAATCATTCATAAAAGCACCTGTCATTTCTATTAAATTCGTGCCTTTATTTTACAATAGATGGCCGAAAAATGCAAGCAAAACAACACTCTTCATTTCTGTCCCTATCCAAGTTTGTCTTTCAGGATCCCCAATGCCTTCCGCTCGATCCTGGACACCTGGACCTGGCTGATGCCCAAAATCGTCGCAGCCTTTTGCTGGGTCAACCCGTGGAAATAGCGCAGGCCGATGATTTGTTTTTCTCGCTCCGGCAGAGCAGATACTGCCTGCTTCAGTGCGATCTTCTCTACCATTCGGTCCTCTTCCTCTGTATCCGTTAAAACGTGTTCCAGGGTAAAACCGTCTTCGCCGGTTTCCTGATTGATGGATTCCGTGGCGGCGGTGGCCGTTTCCGCCTGGGCGATCTCCTCTGGAGACAGGCCGGTCTCCTGGGACAATTCCCCTAAAAATGGCTCCCGCCCCAGGCTGAGGGCCAAGCGGCTTCTGGCGGCCCGGATGGCGGCAGACTGCTCTTTCAGCCCCCGGGATACCTTGACTGCCCCATCGTCCCGCAGGAAGCGGCGGATCTCACCGGCGATTTTGGGAACAGCATAGGTAGAAAACCGTGTCCCAAAGGTCGGATCAAAGCCTTCTACCGCCTTCACGAAGCCCAGACAGCCCAGCTGGTACAGGTCCTCCAGCTCGGTCCCCCGGCCGGAATAGCGTCTGGCCACAGCCCAAATGAGGCCTGCGTTTTCCTGGACCAGAATATCCAGCGCTGCCCGGTCCCCTTTTTGGAATTGAACGATCAGCTCCTCCGGCTCCATCATTGGCGGCGTTGGAGCTTCCGGCGCATATGTACGGTCGTTCCCTTCCCCTCTACGGAGGTAATGTCCAGATCTGTCATAAAGCTCTCCATGATCGTAAAGCCCATTCCGCTGCGCTCGGCCCCGCCGGTGGTAAAGCTGGGGCGGCGGGCTTTTTCCACATCCGGGATCCCGATCCCCTTGTCTTTGATTACAATATCCAGAACATTGTCCTTCAAGATCCGGCACCGAAGGGTAATGATCCCGATTTTTTCCGGATAGGCGTGGACAATGCAGTTGGTCACCGCCTCGGATACTGCGGTGCGGATATCCCCCAGTTCCTCCAGAGTCGGGTCCATCTGTGCCGCAAAGCAGGCCACAGCGCTTCTGGCAAAGGCCTCATTGGTGGAACGGCTGGGAAATTCCAAAATCATATAGTTTTCAAATTTCACGATACTGCCTCCCGGATCTCCACCAGTTTGTCCAATCCGGAAGCCCGGAATACCCGCATTGGCTGGGGAGAAATGCCGGTAAGCAGGAGCTTCCCTTCAATTTGGGTCATATTCCGCAAGGCGTTGATCACAACGGCGATCCCGGAGGAGTCTACAAAGGTCACATCCCGAAAGTCCAGAACGCAGGTTTCCGGCATGTAGGTTTCAATTTTGGCTGTAATCACCTGAATGTAGGCCTTGGCACAATGGTGGTCAATTTCCCCGGTCAGGGCAATGGTCAGTTTTTCCCCCTCCTGGAAACTGGTAAAATGCATGGATAATTCCTCCTTTTTGTTTGACTAACATCAGTATAGCTTTCCCAAAGCGAATATTCTGTCAGAACAGTGCCAGGAAGCAAAAAATCCTCCTGAAAGGGATGCCTTCCAGGAGGGAAAATAAGAATGAATATAAAAGAAAAAGGAGAAGCACACGAAGCACTTCTCCTTTGGTGGGCGAGGCGGGACTTGAACCCGCACGTCCGCAGTGAACACTAGAACCTGAATCTAGCGAGTCTACCAATTCCACCACTCGCCCATATGAAATTAAGAAAAAGCTGGTGGGCGAGGCGGGACTTGAACCCGCACGTCCGCAATGAACACTAGAACCTGAATCTAGCGAGTCTACCAATTCCACCACTCGCCCGTATCAGCTTTTTCTAAGAGAAAAGAAATTGGTGGGCGAGGCGGGACTTGAACCCGCACGTCCGCAGTGAACACTAGAACCTGAATCTAGCGAGTCTACCAATTCCACCACTCGCCCATTTCTTATCTCTTGCCTTGGGCCATGGCCCTCAGCGCTTGGATATAATAACACGGAAGCTTCCGTTTGTCAACAGGTTTTTTCAAAATTTTTCAATTTTTTTGTTGGGCATAATTTTGCTTGCTATAAAGTATGGTGTATGCTACACTGAACATAAGCACATCAAGTCAAACGAAAGAGGTATCGCCATGGCTTTTGATTTTAAGAAAGAATACAAAGAGTTTTATATGCCAAAGAATGTACCGCAGATCGTAAATGTTCCAAAGGCCAATTACATTGCAGTCCGGGGCAAAGGGAATCCGAATGAAGAAGGCGGCGCATATCAGCAGGCAATTGGCGTTTTGTACGCCGTTGCCTATACACTAAAGATGAGCTATAAAACCGACTATAAAATTGAGGGTTTCTTCGAGTATGTCGTTCCGCCGCTGGAAGGTTTTTGGTGGCAGGATGGTGTTGACGGTGTAGATTACGCTGATAAATCCACCTTCAACTGGATCTCCGTTATTCGCTTGCCGGATTTTGTTTCTAAAAAGGATTTTGATTGGGCTGTAGAAGCGGCAGCGAAAAAGAAAAAGCTGGATTGTTCCTCCGCGGAGTATTTTACGGTTGAGGAAGGATTATGCATTCAAATGATGCATTTCGGCCCTTTTGATGAGGAACCAGCAACCGTTGCGCTTATGGATGCCTATTTAGCGCAGAACGGGTATGTCAACGATCTCAGCAAAGAAAGGCTGCACCACGAAATTTATCTGTCCGATGCAAGAAAGGTTGCACCAGAGAAATGGAAAACGGTCATTCGGCACCCGATAAAGAAAGCGTAGGCTTTCAGGGGAAAACGTACTTACAGCGGAACTGCAACATTGGAACATAATGTTTTTGGGGGAACTGGGTTTCAGCCTGGTTCCCCCATTTTGTGGGTTTTGGGAACTTTTTAGGAAAGTGGCTTATGGCATTTTTATAACACTTTCGGCCGGAAAAAGAGGTGCTTTGGGTGGTAAAATCGTGCTAATAACAGTGCTAATGCGTTCTGTGAGAAGACATGAAATTCAAATTATTTATCGTGGATATTTGAAGATTATAGAAAGATACCCGTGAAAGGCGAACTTTCACGGGTATCTTGTTGTGGCGGAGAGAGTGGGATTCGAACCCGGATTATTGTTGGTTTAACTCATGATTTATCTAGGGTGTTTTCTTGTTTCATGGCAAATTTATGGCAAGTTTTGAATGAAGGTGGAAAACTGTGCTCCGGCCTTTTGGGTGTTCTCGGTGCTTACTTGGGTGTAGATTTTGCGCATAGTTTGGGGGTCGGACCAGCCGCCGATTTGCATGACGATGGCTTCTGGCTGTTTGAGGTCTACAAGCATCATGGAGGCGAAGGTTTTTCTTAGGCCGTGGGTGGTACATGTTGGGATGCCGATTTCTTTACATATGCGCTGGACAACAACGTTGATAGAGTTGGGGTAACAGGTGACGGCGTACTCTCCTTCCCTGCTGGATGATTCGATGGCTTGGCGGAGCTGGGGGAGGATGAAGGGGATCGTGCGCTGGGAGGAGGAATTTTTATTTGTCTCTTTGTGGACCAGGTTATTCTTGGAATCGTAGACGGCGGCACCCTGGACGTGGATGCAGTTGTTTTCCAGGTCGATGTCCTCCCAGCGGACATTCATAATTTCGGACCGGCGCAGGCTGTGGAGGGCCAGGAGGATGGGAATTTCGGCCCAATGGCCTTGGATGGCGGATAGGAATTTTTTCAGATCCGTTGAGGAAATGTATTTGGCCTCTTTTTTGATGACCTGGGGCAGCTTGACCTTGATCTGCTTTCCGGTAGCCTCTGTGATGGCGGAGGAAACAAGGCCCCAGGCATTTTTGACGGTTTTGGCGGAGACTTCCTTCGCTTCCAGGCCGATGATGGTTTGCCACTGCTCTTGGGTGATGGAGGCGATCTTCCGGCCCATTGTTTTTTGGAAGCGGTTCTTTTGGATGGCTCTGTAGCCCTTGATGGTTGCGGGGCTATCCACCCCTTCCCTGGCGGCGATATAGGCTTCGACGGCCTGGGCGACGGTGAGGTTTGCGCCGCTTACCGGCTCTTTAGCTTTGGATTTGAGGGCCATTAGCTCCTGCTCGACCTCTTTTTTGGTAGGGCGGGTAAAACGATAGGTTTTCCCGTTGATATTGATTCGGGCGTACCAGGAGCCGGAGGGGAGCTTTTCTGGTTTTGGTATTTTCATAAGCTTGCCTTTCCGGGAAAGGTATGGTACAATGTAGTAGCTGCATACATTGTGTGTATCCTTTCTCCCTCCGCCCTCGGTGCGCCAACACCGGGGGCGGAATTTTTTTATTTTGTGGTTTGGATATTTACGATCGTAGAACTGCTGCCAATCGTTACTTGGGGAAAATTCTCGGCGGTGATAGGGGTGGCTGTGGGGCTTTTGGGGGCGACGGTCAGGGTGGTTTCTTCCTTTTGCTGCCAGAGGCTTAACACATTTCCATACTTGGTATACTCCCCTTCCGGGCCTGTGATGGTTTTCACGCCGTACCACTTGGGGCCTGTGGCAAGGTATAGATCGTACTGCCCCAGGGGGAGCGCTGCCGTTAGGGTGGGATCGTCCTCGGTCAGGTAGGCGGCGACGGGGTTCAAGGATCCCGGGGCGGTAAATACGATGTAGCGGTATTTGGCTTCTTTGCCATCTACCAGGACGGTGACGGGGCATTTTACTTCCCCTTCCGGGGATTTGTAGGCTGTAACGTTTGCCTTCTGGGCGGCGGCTGGCGCTTCCTGGGTGGGCTGGGGAGCTGCTTCCTTTTGCTGCATCCAGACGGTGAGGACTGCCGAAAGGGACAGGCCGATGATGAGGACGGCGGCGACGACGGCGGGGCTTAGCTCCTTGGCCGGTTTCGGCTCCCTGGGCGGTCTGGCGGACAGGCGTTTCCCGGCGGCATTTAATACGGCGATCAGGGCAACAATGGCAAGGTAGACGGCGAAGACCTGCCAGGGGAAGGCGCTGTAGACATAGAGAAGGGCTATAAACCACCCGACATAGATGGTTTTTGGCTTTTTCCAGAACAGGACCAGGAACAGGACCCCAGACCATATGGGAAACGGGAGGCTGAACGCCACGATAAAGCAGGAAATGATTTTGGCGATTTTGCAGAGGATATGGGGTTCTTTCGGGTTTTTTGCTGGCCGCTCCGGCTGAGTGGCCGTTACGGGGGGCGGGACTTCTACCGGCTGGGAGAGCAGCTTTTTGACCTCGTAGCGCAGGTGCTGGACATCCCGGAGAAAACAGGATGTATCAGCCTCCGTGACCTGGAAGGTGCTGGCCTCCTGGGGGCCTAATATGTGCGCCTTTTCGGACAGGATGCTGTATGCCCCCTGCTGGGTCTGGGCCTGGTAGCTCCCCTCCCAGAGGGCGGCAATGGTCCGGTTGACCACGGCTTGCAGGTTTTTTACCAAGGGATCGTCGGTGGCCCTGTTGTCAGCTGCGGCAAAGGTTTCCGCAAACTGGTAGCGGGTCGTAAGGGCAATATTATGCTCCTCCAACAGGTCCAGGACGGAATAGGTATAGGCAGCGTAGCGGAAGGCGATCTCCGCATTGGGGATACCGTCCGACTGGAAGGAATAGGCCACATAGCGCCAAAGGACTTTTGCGACCGCCTGGGCCTGGGTGGTTTCTATGGACTGTACCATGATTCTCTCCTTTTGCGATTTATTTTATGTGACCAATTCCACGAAATCTACTTTTAACAATGCGTTGATTAGCACATAAACCCCGATAGCTACCTTTAGGACCGTAAAAGGCATATTTGGAAGCTGACGTTTCAAAATAAGCTCCTGTAGAATGCTCCTGGGAAAATCCACTATGATTGCTCCCGCAACCACTGTGATTATTCCAACGCCGATACCTAACGCAAACAGCCCATAAAAGCCAACATACAGGGAGCATAAAAACCGGGATATTCCGGTTGCCCAGTCAATGCGGAAATATGCGTAAACCACTGCGATTAGATAGATCGTTCCGAACAATACAATGGTCAAGACTGCCCCTTCATCGTAATGTTTGGGTTTTTTCGCTGGGCCTTTCTCCTTCTCTGTGATCGTCGGCTGTTCCCGGGGACTGGTTGACATAGAGACCCCTCTTTTCTTTTTAATTCGTCCTTTTTATGGGACAATATTTATTGTATCCTAATATTGGAACATCTGTTCTAATATCTTGCGTACAGTCAAACAGGATCACTCCCCTGTGGCTGGCGCAAAAATTGGGGAAATGGGGATTGCTGATATGGACACTTGGGAAAAACTGATCGATTTGATCCTGCGGATGGATGAAGGGCAGCTTATGGCTTTTTTGGCTGATCCTGCGGTACAAGGGCTTTTGCAACCTGGTAGAGAGCTTCTACCTTCTCCTCTGGAAGACTACGAACAACCTCTATAAGCTGCCGCTTTACCTCTGACAGCTCCGGCTCTGCCGGGGCTGTTTGGATTTGCGGGGGTGTGTTTTCTTCCCAGCCCATCAGGTATGCCGGTGTTGTGTGCAGCGCTTCTGCCAAGGATGCGATTTTGTCCCGCCGCATATTTGCTATCTGGCCTGTTTCCCATTTTCGTACTGTGCTTTTTCCTACGCCCACTTTGTTTGCAATTTCTTCTAAGGTTTGACCTTGTTCTTGCCGTAACTGTCGGATTTTCTCAGACATTTCTTGACTTTGCATTCCTTTTCACCCCCTTTTCTGGTTACTTCCATTATATCACTTGTGTGTCCTTTTTGCAACATAAATATTACTAGAAGCAAAAAATGTTTCCTTTAGGACAAAAAAGTGCTTGACAAATCCTATTGCCTGGTGTATCATAAAAGTGTCCTAAAGGACACGAAAGGAAGTGATGATATGAATGCGGCATTACTGGAATATGAAATGAAGATTCGCAATGTAAGCAAGGCTGAAATGTGCGGAGTTCTTGGCATTTCCCGATCTGCTTTTTACCGTAAGTGCTGTGGTAAGACTGAATTCACTCAGAGTGAGATTCAGAAGATTGCAACACATCTTCACCTGACCGATCTTGTCCCTATTTTTTTTGCCGATAAAGTGTCCTAAAGGACACTTACTCAAATTTCAAATCCCGTACCTTTGGCGTTTTAACCATCCGGGAGATTGCCACACCAGTCTGCGGACTGGTTCGCAATGACACGGCGGGGGTCTGGGCTACGAAAGGAAGTGAGATCATGCCGAGAGTGCGGCAGAAGCAAGCGGAGTATCTGCTGGGGGACTTTGTGAAGGATGTACAGTGCCGGATCTATCTTTCCGACGAATACCGGCCGGAGATCGCCAGGAAGCTGGGGGTTTCTGAGAAGACGCTGTACAACTACCTGCACAGGCCGGAAATTATGAAGCTGAGTTTCCTGCGGGGGCTCATTGTAACGTTGAAGCCGCCGCCGGAGCTGACGCTGAAAATGCTGGGGTACAGCAAGGAAGAAATACGGGAGCTGGCACGGGAGGTGCTGGGGGGAGCGTAGCGGGTTCGACCTCATCCGGCCTGCGGGCCACCTTCCCCTCACAGGGGCAGGGGTTTTCCTAATGACAACTATTTAAGGAGGATATATACAATGGCGAATTTGGCGATTCGTGAAGCAGCAATAAGGAACGATATTCGACTTTGGCAAGTCGCTGATGTTTTGGGCATTTGGGATTCTGCGTTATCTCGTAAAATGCGTCATGAACTTCCTGAAGAGGAGACGCAATACATCCTGAACATTATCGAAGCCTTGAAAGATTTTGCAAAGTCGGCTTCTTTTGATGATCGGTATGATTTAACGCAAGCATTTATTCGATTTTGGAGGGATGCACAATGACGCAGGAGGAAAAAGCGAAGTATTTGGCTCTGATGGGGGCCTATGAGACGGTTAAGGAGCGGTATCAGCTGTTGGCCCAGAAGGTGGTAGAGCAGCGGGTTGAGATCCAGCGGCTCCGGGAACAGCTGGGGGCGCAGGATGCGGCCTTTGAGGAGGGGCGCAAGGGCATGTTTGCCACGATCCACGAAAACCACCAGTGCAACGGCGTGAGAATGGCGGTGTTTACCTTTGAGCGATAACTACGACCTTTGGGAACGCCGGGAGGCGGAACTGGAAGCCCGGCTGGATCGGCGGCCCAAGTGCTGCGAATGCGGGGAGGCCATCCAGGAGGACATTATGTACATCGTGGACGGGGAGTGCTACTGCCTGGACTGCCTGAAAGGGGCGTTTGCGGTAAGGGTGCCGGAACAGGTGTGAGGATGGGGCGGTTTCGACCTCATCCGGCCTGCGGGCCACCTTCCCCTCCCAGGGGAAGGCAGGGGTTTTCCTAATGACAACTATTTAAGGAGGAGAAATTTTTGGACGAAGTGAGGATCAGCAGGGCCCGGTTTGAGGCGCTTATTCAGGCGGAGCGGGACCTGATGCAGGCCCGGAGGCTTTATGACAGCTTCCAGGAAGAGGACGGGGACCTGCCATGGGAAATCGTGGAGGCCATTGGAATCGTGATCGGGGCCAGCGTGAAAGGAGCAAGTGAAGCATGAACATCTTTGAAAAAATGTCGGCCATTACGGTTGAGCTGAAAACCGTGGCGAAGAATCTGGAAGTTTCTGCCGGGAAGAACAGCTACAAGGCGGTTTCCGAACGGGACGTTTTGGATGCTGTGAAGCCGCTGGAAGCCAAGTACAAGGTTTACAGCTATCCCTATGACCGGGAGATCATCGAAAGCCAGATCTTGGAGACGGAAAGCTCCTACAACGGCAACACCACCAAGAAGAGCACCTTCTTCACCCGGTTCAAGACCACTTACCGCTTCGTGAACGTGGAGAAGCCGGAAGAATACATCGATATGGTGACCTATGCGGAGGGCATTGACCCCGGAGACAAGGGCAGCGGCAAGGCCATGACCTACTCCGACAAGTACGCCCTGATGAAGGCCTACAAGATATCCACCGGCGACGACCCGGACAAGGACCCCAGCCCGGACAACCACTACACCCAGGGAAAGCCCGGGGCCACGAGCCAGGGCAAGGCCAAGAGTCCCCGGGAACAGCTCATTGCCCTGCTGCGGGAACGGGGCATTGACGTGAACGCCTACGCCAAGGCCCACAACCTGAGCGGGAAGACGGATGAAGCCACCTTTTTGGGGCTTATTAAGGAGTTGAGGGGATGAAAAAGTTCCAGGAAATCGCATCCCCTGGCGCTCTGAACGACCGGGGGATTGCCACGGCAGTGTGCGCACTGCCTCGCAATGACAAAAAGATCGAATACGGGGAATTTGATGTTTCCCAGGACCGGGAAAAGTATCTTGGCGGGTCGGACATTCCGGCCCTGCTGGGGATCTCCAAATTCTGCTCCCGGTGGGAGCTGCTGCTGCAAAAGGCGGGGCTACAGGACCGGGGCTTTACCGGGAACCGGTACACGGAGTACGGACACTACATTGAGCCTTTGATCCGGCAGCACGTGAACCTGGTATA
Organism: Faecousia sp.; assembly: GCA_050872865.1. Lineage (GTDB taxonomy): Bacteria > Bacillota > Clostridia > Oscillospirales > Oscillospiraceae > Faecousia. Next base: position 154,027 of record JBNMHR010000001.1, read on the forward strand.
CAATACTTACTTCCAGCCCACACGGGTGGTCTCCCCTCCCCTGCGGCTGCATTCGGACGGCTTTGACGGAGAGCGGGTTTTGGAAATCAAGTCCACCAGTGACATTTCCAGCACCCTGGACGGGTACAAGCATTACCTGGTACAGCTGCTGAAATACATGGAGGTCCACGGGGTAACAGAAGGGCTTCTGGCGGTGTATGAGCGTCCGGAAAACTTTGACCGGGTATTCCACCCGGAGCGGCTGCAAATTTTTGAAGTCCATATGGACGAATGGGCAGACCTGTTAAGCTATGTGAACCGGGAAATCGACCGGTTTTTGGAGGACCTGGCGAAGCTCAAGGACAATCCCCTGCTCTCGGAAGAAGATTTTCTTCCCCTGGGGGGCGACATGGTGGCGGTAGCGAACCGGATCGTCGCCTTTGAAAAGAAGCTCGCGGCCATGAAGGAGACGGAAGCCAAGCTGAAAGAGGCCAAAACGCAGTTGTACAAGATGATGCTGCAGCGGAACGTGAAGAGCTGGTCCAGCCCCTACGGGACGAAAATCACCCGGGTGGACGAAGTACCGGCGGGGAGCAAAACCGTGACAGAATTCGACCAGGCGGCTTTCCAGGCGGAGAATCCCCTGCTTTTTGCCAAGTACACAAAGGCGGTGGAGAAGAAGGTAAGCGGGAAAGCCGGGTATGTAAGGATCACGGTTCGGTAGCGGTTCGACCTCATCCGGCCTGCGGGCCACCTTCCCCTCCCAGGGGAAGGCAAGGAGAAAGGGGCTTGGAACATTGGAGGCGGGACCATTCAACCGGGAGATTGCCACACCAGTGTGCGCACTGGTTCGCAATGACAGGAGAGGAGGATCACATGAAAAGCAAATTTGAGCTGACGGGAAGGATCCTTTCCGCCGCTGTGGGGTATGGGCCAAACGGGAAGGCCCAGGCTACCATTGAATTTGAGAACAAGGCGGAAGCGGATGCCGCCTTGCTGCCGCTGATGGCCCAGGGACGGCTGGATATTACGCTTGTCAAGCACCGGGAAAAGCGGAGCCTGGATGCAAACGCCCTGGCCTGGGTACTGATCGGGAAGATCGCCGCCGAAACGGGGCTGCCGAAAAACGACATTTACCGGGAGTTCGTGCGGGACCTGGGGGGCAACTACGACACCGTATGCGTCAAAAGTCAGGCCGCCGAAAACCTAATGGCCGGGTGGCGAAACAATGGGCTGGGGTGGATCACCGATTCCTTTCCCTCCAAGCTGCCGGGATGCACCAATGTGATGCTGTATTACGGTTCCAGCACTTACGACCGGGCCACCATGGGGCGGTTTTTGGACAACATCATTGCCGACTGCAAGATCATGGGCATTGAGACCCGGACGCAGGAGGAGATCGACTCTATTTTGAATCAATGGGAAGACCAATGAATTTTTACCGGTCTAAAACCTTTGGGGATTGCCACGGCAGTGTGCGCACTGCCTCGCAATGACAGCAGGAGGAATAAAAATGCTGAATCACATTGTTATCATGGGCCGCCTGGCCCGGGAGCCGGAGCTGCGGCGGACAAATAACGGGACGGCGGTTTGCAGCTTTGCCGTTGCCTGTGAGCGGGACATTGCCCCCCAGGGCGGGCAGCGGGAGACGGACTTTATTGAGTGCGTGGCCTGGCGGGCGGCGGGAGAGTTCGTGGAGAAGTATTTTTCCAAGGGCCAGATGATCACCGTTTCCGGGCGGCTGCAAAACCGGAACTGGACCGACAAAAACGGGAACAAGCGGATCCAGGCGGAAATCCTGGTGGACCACGCCTATTTTGCCGGGAGCAAGCCCACGGGGAACGGCGGAGCGGAACCCAGCTACGACTATATCACCGAGGAGGACGGGCAGATGCCCTTCTGATACACCGAAAGGAGAAATTTATGAAAAACGTAAACTTACAGGAAATCGTCGGCGGCGCTTTGCAGGAACAGTTTGAAAAATCCTTCCTGCGGGTGGTGTAAAACCTGGCAGACCCCAACACGCCGTTTAAGGACTGCCGGAAAATCTGCATTGAGCTGAAATTCACCCAGAACGAGACCCGGGATGATGTGAGCTGCGCCGTGAAGGTGGCCGAAAAGCTGGCCCCCCAGGCCCCCATGCAGACTTCCTTTGCCATTGGCAAGAACCTGAAAACCGGGGAGCTGTACGCCGAGGAATACGGCAAGCACACCCAGCTCAAGGGGCAAATGTCCATGGAAGATGTGGAGGATGTGCCGGTAGACCCCAGCACCGGAGAAGTGCTTGCCGAAGCGAAGCCCGCCGTGCTGGACCTACGGAAAGCTGCCGTGAACTAAGAAAGGAGAATAAAAAATGATCAAAGAAGCTCTCAAATACATCGTCGATCTGGCCGCACCCACTGTACAGACCATCGACGGGATCACCTATTCCGACAAGGAACTGGACCGGGTCGCCTACAAGCCCATGGCAGAGCCCATCCTTCTTTCCACTCTGACTTCCCTGCTGGATTACATTCACTCCGATCTGGACCAGATGGGGCATATGTTCATCCATATTTGCAGCCCTACCCGGGTAGAAATGTATTCCTGCCTGGACGGGGACCGGGAACGGGAACGTATTGCCACCGTAGAGGCAAGGATCCCCCAGTTTTCCTTTAACCGCTGGCTGGACCATGAGTCCTTCTGCATCGGCCTCCAAGCGAAGTTTCTGGACAACAAGGACCGGGCGCTGCTGCTGAAATTCGCCGGGACCGTAGAAAGCGGGACCATTGCAGAGTACGGTGATGACGGGATCACCCAAAAGGCCACGGTAAAAACCGGCATTGCCTCCAAGGGGGATGCCTTGGTGCCCAATCCTGTAACGCTGGCCGCCTACCGGACCTTCCAGGAGGTCGTACAGCCGGAGACCCAATATGTTTTCCGGATGAAGGACCAGAACGGCGTGACTTGCGCCCTGTTTGAGGCGGACGGCGGGGCCTGGGAAATGGAGGCTATGAAGCGCATCAAGATGTACCTTGAAGAATCCCTGGACGGGAACGAGCAGTTTACCGTGATCTGCTAACCACATAGGGGGCGGAAACGCCCCCTTGCTAAAGGAGGACATATGCACACTTGTTTTATGATCCCCGGGAAGCCACGGGGGAAGGAACGGCCACGGTTTAATCGGCAGACCGGGCAGACCTACACGCCGTCCAGCACAAAGGAATATGAGCAGATCATACGGGTCTGCTACCTGAACGCCTATCCAAGCGTCAGGGACCGGCTGCATGAGGGGGCTTGCTTTGTAGAGGTAACGGCCTACTACCCGATCCCCCAGAGCTGGCCCAGGAAAAAGAAAATGGCGGCCATTGCGGGGGGAATTTTGCCGGAAACAAAGCCGGACTGGGACAACGTGGGGAAAACGGTCTGCGACGCCCTGAACGGCCTGGCCTGGCGGGACGATGCGCAAGTGGTTTCCGCCCTGGTTTCCAAACGGTACGCCGAAAGGCCCCATGTGGTGGTCTCCATTGAAAGCGGGGGCTGATATGGAGACGGTAAAGGTATTCAGGTCTTACCGGGACGCTGCCAGGATGCTGGCCCAGGGGGACCAGGAAAGCGCCTACTCGTTTTTGATGGCGATTTTAGACTACGGCCTGGACGGGACAGAACCGGAGCTGCAAGGGCCTGCGGCGGCGGCCTGGCTGCTGGTAAAGCCTACGCTGGATGTATCCATCAAAAAGGCGGAGGCGGGGGCCAAGGGCGGGAAAAGCAGCGGGCGGCCTGATAATCCGGGGGGCTGCACCATTCAACCGGGGGGTTGCCACACTATCCTGCGGGATGGTTCGCAACGACAAGCTATAAGCACACCGGAAGCAGACGGTAAGCAAACCGGAAGCAAACCGGAACCGGAAGAAGGAAGTAGGAAGAAGGAAGTAGGAAGTAGGAAAAAGGATGTATCCCCCAAACCCCCAGCGGGGTTTGACCTGTTTTGGCAAGCCTATCCCAAAAAAGTTGGGAAGGAAGCCGCTAGGAAAGCTTTCGACCGGGTGAAAGTACCAGTCGAAACCCTCCTGGCCGCCATTGAGCGGCAGAAGGGCGGGCGCCAATGGCAGGAAGACGGGGGTAGATTCATTCCGAACCCCGCCACCTGGCTGAACCAAGGCCGGTGGGAGGATGAAGTTATGAAAAGGCCGGAGACCGAGGAAGAGCGGCACCGGCGGGCAATGGAAGCCGATACGATCGCCGCTGTCCGGCGGATGATGGCCGAAGATCAATAATTTGCACTAAAGAGGAGGAAAAAGTATGACAAATGCAGATAAAATCCGTGGATTTACCACAACTGAGCTTGCACATTACCTTTTGCACGAATGCCCTGTCGATTCGGGCAAAGCGGATGATGTGACCGACTCGATGTTCGAGGAAACTTGTAAGCGCTGCCCTTTTTTGGGACTCTGCCCTGCTCCCGAAAAGCTCGATGAAATGGTTGAGTGGCTGAAAAAGGAGGCAGAGACGGTATGAAAACCTGCCAGAACTGCATGAATCTGCACACCAGCACTTGCCGGATCTGTTTGCCCAGGCATGACGGGGTGCCCTCCCGGTGGGCGGCGGGGGAAAACTATGTGCCCGGCACCCTGGAAGAGCGGGCCTGCGAAGAGGTCCAGGCAGTCATGAAAAAATACCAGGCTACCAAGGCTGCCACGCTGGATATGCTGGGCATTGACCGGAACGCCTATCACCGGTGGGAAGTGGGCCTGAACAGCCCCAACGGGCACTCCCTGGAGGCCATGGCGCTGCATGGGCTGGATGTTTTCTACATCCTGACCGGAAAGAGGGGGACGCAGTATGCCGAGCTGTAGAGTTTGTCACGCCGAAAGTGAGGTTGACCGGTTTGGCCGGTGCCGCCTTTGCACCGTGGCCCTGGCTGCCAGCAAGGCGGGGGTACACTATGGGGCCTACATGGCCCTTGCGGGGTATCACGATGATTTCCACCCGGTTGTCGGGGAGACGGGCGGGCAGAAATGCGCCTGGTGCGGGAAGCTGTTCTTCCCCCGGGACCGGCGGCAGAAATATTGCGAATACGAATGCTACCACCAAAGCTATTTGGCGAAGGAGCGGGAGAGGAGCAGGAAAAAATCTTAAAGGGGTCGATTTCGACCCGGTTAAATTTGAGAAAGGATAAATTATGCAGGATCATTTTTTGATAGTTGAATATCTGGGCGAGCCGGAGGTTTTGGCCCAACTGGCGGAGGAGGCGGCGGAACTGGCCCAGGCGGCCTTGAAGCTGCGGCGGGCGATTACTGGTGACAATCCCACGCCGAAAACCGAGGCAGAATGCCGGGCGGCGCTGCTGGAAGAGGTGGCAGATGTGGAGTTGTGCCTGGGAGAGCTTGGATTCATGGGGGATGATTTGACGGCCCAGGAAATTTGTATCATTGAGCGTAAACGGATGCGGTGGTTTGAGCGGCTTTTGAATGGCTGCGGAGAAGGGAGCGGGGAAAATGGATGATTATATAAGCCGGGCAGCGGCGATCAAAGCCCTGGAAAAGCTCAACCCCTCTGAGCTAACCTTGGAGATTTTCAGGGCGATTGAGGATGTCCCCGCCGCTGATGTGGAGCCGGTGCGGCATGGGGTATGGGAAAATACAAGCAAGATGTATGGAGTATATTCCGGCAGGTGTTCGGTTTGTAAACTGGGTAGCGGAATGTGGCACATAAATCAGCCATACCGGTTTTGTCCATTCTGCGGCACAAGGTTGAAATTGGAGGATAAGAAAAAATGACAATTGACCGTGCAACCGAAATCCTGGAGAACCATCTATATGCCGGGAAAATGCCAAGCAAGGCACATTTTGAGGCGCTGGCCTTGGCCGTGGCAGCCCTAAAGCGGCAAGAGTGGATTCCGTGCAGTGAGAGGATGCCGGAACTGATCAAAAATAATCTTGGAATCGAGTACAGCGAGACAGTTTTTGCACTAACAAGCGGCAGAAAAATAATGGCGGCTTTCCTACGGAGAGTACCGGGAGATAAAGCAATTTGGATAGCGCCGTTTAACTTCTGGGAGGCCTGGGATGAGAAAATAACTCACTGGACGGAGTTTCCGCCCCTGCCGGAACCGTCGGTGGACGGAGGGAATGGATATGCGGCTGATTGATGCGGACTTACTGAAAGCAGCAGTCCCGGAAGTCGAACCAGATTCTTACGAAGACTGCGATAACTGCGATATGATGGGTGACATTGCTGTGAGGGACTTGATCGATGCTGCCCCAACCGTGGATGCCGTGCCGGTGGTGCGGTGCAGGGAGTGCGTGAGTTATGGCGTAGATGCGTTTGGCAATAACTGTTGCAACTACCCCGAGGGATTGGCATTTCCGGATGACAATAGCTACTGCTGTTTTGGGATGCGCAGAAGGGAGGATAAAGACGATGGATAACACAAAATCCACCCGGTGGGTATCCCGGGTGGAAATCATGGATAAGTTGACGAGTTCCTTGGAGCAGGCAAGATTTCGCAATATGTCCGGGGCCGAGGCGTACACGGAATTTTTGATGCTGCTGACAGGGGCGCCGTCCTACGATCTGGTTCCGGCAGGGGTGTGTAACGGGTGTTGGCTATTCCGGCCCTGTGATGATAACGAGGAGCTGTGCAGGAGGTCCAACAATGCGGATTGCCCGTGCAAAATCGGGGCGGCCTCTTTCGTGAGGCCACGAAAATGATGGAGGACGGAGAGAATGGAGGCTAAGGCGTTTCTGCAGCAGGTGCGGCGGCTGGATTATGAGATCGAGAACAAGCTGATCGAGCGGGCGCAATGGCTGGACCTGGGGCGGCGGGTATCGCCCAGCTACTCCGGGGCGGGGGGCAAGGGTTCCGGTGGGCGTGGGGGGCTGGAACGGGCGGCGGTGCAGCTGGGGGACCTGGACCGGGAGCTGGACAAACTGGTTGACAAGCTGATACGGAAAAAGCAGCGTATCTCCTCTACCCTATCCAAGCTCCCCAATGCCCAGGAATATGAGGTTTTACACCTGCGGTACATCCAATATCTTTCCCTTATGGAGATCGCCGACCGGTGGCGGGTGCCGTATACCAACGTTACCACGATCCACGGGCGGGCGCTGCGGAATTTACAGCGGATTTTGGACGAGGAGGAAAAGCGGGATGGATAAGCGGCGGGCGGTACGGGATGCGCTATGGATCCTCTTTGCGGTGGGGCTGCTGGTGTGGTTTTTCTGCGTGGCCTTCCGGGCGCTGGCCTGGGCGCAGTGGATACGGCTTGTTTGTAAATGGGTGCCGCCGGGATGGTTGCGGGCCTGGCTGCTGGGATGGTAGCGGGCGGGCCCAGGGCGGTATTGGCCCATTATACAGAGTCCTAAATTTTCAGCCCCACCGAAGGTGGGGCCGAAAATTTTTTACCCGGGAGCCGGTGGAGGGCTCCCGGGTGGTGGGTCAAAGCTGGGGCATCTGGTGGACTTCCCAGATGGTGCCGCCCAGGTAGGCACAGGCTTCTTTTGCTTTGGCTGCGGCCTGGGCGGGGGTGGCAGCTTTGCGGTAGTCGTAGGAGATCAGACGGTAAGCCCAATCGTAGACGGTGACTTCGTAGATATCCATTGTGTTCCCTTCTCCCCGTGTGGCCGGTAGGACAGCCGATTCAAAGGTTTAGGCGTTTGCTACCTCGTCAAAGGTTTCGTTGATTTCCTCCAAAGAGGAAACAGCATCTTCCAGGTTCGAGATCGTTTCCTCCATGGCCTCGCCCCGTTCGGAGTACTGGAGACTTTCGGGCATATTGTCAAAGGCTTCCTGTTCCCCTTCCTGTACGGCCTCCAATATGGAGCGGGCTTCATCCAGCAGATCAAGCGCTGCCCGGAGCTGTCTTCTTCTCAGTTTGTTCATAGGTGTTTCCTTTCTCCCCGCTGGGCCGGTAGGGCAGCCGGTGGATTGATATTTACTGACAAATAACGCCGGTGTCGGTTTCGGTATAGCCGTCAAAACGCAGGTCCCGGGCGAATGCGCTGTAATCAAAATATCTCAATGCAAACTCCGGAAGGTCGTAGCACTCACTAACGATCTCTTCCGCTACGTCCTCCATGGAGTAGCCGGGGTAGAATGTACAGTTGTCCAGGTTTTCCAGAGCATCCAGCACGTCGCCGCCGTAGGCCTCCATATAGGCGGTGAGCTTGTCGATCTCGCCGGAGGCTTCCAAGTTAGCCAGGGCCTCGCCTATCTCGTTCAGGGTGTCGATGGATTCAAACTCGCCAAGGAAATCAATGTCCAGTTCGTCGTCTTCCCAGTCGGTGAAGAAGAACTCTTCATACCGGGGGCCGATGCCTATTTCCTTCAGGACCTTTTTCAGATCCTCTTCACTGATGGGGAACTCGATCCACTGGCCGACCAAGTGGCCCTCGTTGTATTTGCCCAGGTTGGTGATAAAACCTTTCATTGTGATGCTCTCCTTTGATTTAGATTTTATGGGGTGGGGCTGGTTGCCGCCCAGCCCCCCAGAGGCGTTAGACCCATTCAATGCTGCCGTCGCTGTATCGGGTCAGCTCCATATTGTCCGGTTGGTGTTCGGTAAAGTTCTCGCCGTCTCGAGTCCGCATAATCGGCCGGTAGAGGTTCGGCTTTCTGGGGACACGCTGGAAAACGGTCACGGCCCAGAGGGTTTCTTCCTCTTTGTAATAGGCGACGCTGGCAGTTTTCATTGCGTCGATGATGTCCCCGGCGTTGATGGAGAAGAGGCGGTCGTTGCTGTTCCAAGCGGCTTTGTGGTCGGTCCACAGGATGTATTTCGGGGTTTTCATTTTGTTGCTCCTTTCTATTGGAACCCCCGGTGAATGTCAGGAGGGGGCTTGACTTTATTTTATTTCTGGTCTATAATGACCGTGTTGTTGATGGATACGCTCTGACCTGCCGGGGGCTTTGGCTTCTGGGGGCCAGGGCGTTTCTTTTTTCGCTTTACGATGATGGATAAGCGAATGGAAAATTGCAGGTTCAGAATATCGGATGTGAGTTGAATTTTCACCGGGGGTTCCTCCTTCGTTTCCCCCCTCCTGACATTATGTATTATACTACTGATAGCAGTAGATTTCAATTCGCATACTGCACAAATGATATCAGTATATTTTGTTGCTTTTTTATATTGCTATCATTAGATTTTGGGTGTATAATGTTCGCAGAAAGGGGTGGAATCATGGCAATATCCAAGGCCCAGCAAAAAGCCGTGGCAAAATACAACTCTGCAAATTATGAGCAAATCCTTTTGAGAGTCGCCAAGGGTGACAAAGAGAAACTTACGGAACATGCCCGCTTTCGGGGGGAAAGTCTGAACGCCTTTATCAACCGTGCCCTGGCGGAACAGATGGAACGTGATCTCGAGAATTTGTGACTTCCGGCGGCTCAAAATATCGGACCTTTCCAACCACACCCGCCGCTGCGGCGGCACCCTTGTATAATAAAGTCAAGTCCATCAGTTGAATAATGGTGTATAATAGGCAGGCACTGTGGACTGGTAGGTACCCTTATAGCCAAGAGATTGGACTAGTCTCTCCAGGCTTGGAGAGGGTAAGGAGCTTTTCTGCACCGGGCTGAGGGGAAGGGGTTTTTTGAAAATTTGTGACTCCCTGTGACTTTTTGTGACTTTCTGTGATTGATTGTGACTTTTGGATGTGGTACAATGGTAGTATCAAAATAGGCCGCAAAGGAAAGCGCCCCAGCTGTTTGGCCGGGGCGTTTTTGATTGGGGGCTTCCTTTCATCGGGGGGATTGCCACGGCAGTGTGCGCACTGT
>JBNMHR010000002.1:0-104425 GCA_050872865.1 Faecousia sp.
ATGCAGGAGGGGGAAGGGGATTTCACTCGCCCGCCAGCCTGTCCCATTCATCCGGGAGGCTGCCACACCAGTGTGCGCACTGGTTCGCAGCGACAACCTTAATCTTACAACTCCCAATTTCTTGAACTACAGAAGGAGTCTCTATGAACAACTTTACAACCGATTACCCAACCCTTATCCAACAAATTCGCTCCCTTACCGAGGATGTACCCTACCTCATCGCCAACCTGGCAAATGTATCGGCCCTTCTTTGGCAGAGCGTACCGGGGCTGAACTGGGCGGGGTTTTACTGCATGACGGAGGGTGCCCTGGTGCTGGGGCCATTTCAGGGGAAGCCGGCCTGTATCCGCATTCCTGTGGGCAAAGGCGTCTGCGGCGGGGCGGCGGAGCAGGGGGAGACCTTGCGGGTGGAAAACGTGCACGAATTTCCCGGACACATTGCCTGCGACGGGGCTTCCAATTCGGAGATCGTCATCCCCCTGTGGAAAAACGGGGAACTTTGGGGCGTATTGGATATGGATAGCCCCCATTTTGCCAGATTCACCCCGGCGGACCAGGAAGGATTGGAGCAGGCGGCAAGGGCCATTGAAGGCTTCCTGTAACCCCATTTTTGGCAATCTCAGCCCGTTAGTGCTAACAATTTACATCTGCCTATTGACAAGGTAGGTAAAATGTGGTATGCTCCCTACCGAGATAGTAGGGAGACTGTGTCTCCAGGAACCATAGGAGGTTTTTCATTTATGACTGTTTACGCGGACAATGCGGCAACCACCAAGATGAGCCAGACGGCCATCGATGCCATGCTGCCCTATATGACCACCATTTACGGCAACCCTTCCAGCCTGCACTCCGTAGGCCAGCGGGCCAAGGAGGCTCTGGATGCCGCCCGGGAGACCGTGGCCCAGTGCCTGGGCTGTGAGCCCCGGGAGATCATCTTCACCTCCGGCGGATCCGAGGCCGACAACCAGGCCATCATTTCCGCTGCCCGGCTGGGGGAGAAGAAGGGCAAGAAGCACATCATTTCCACTGCCTTTGAGCATCATGCCGTGCTGCACACCCTGAAGAAGCTGGAAAAGGAAGGCTTCGAGGTCCAGCTTCTGGATGTAAAGGAAGGCCACAACGTCACCGCCCAGCAGGTGAAGGATGCCATCCGGGAGGACACCTGCCTGGTGACCACCATGTACGCCAACAACGAGATCGGCTCCATTCTGCCCATTGCGGAGATCGGCGCCGTTTGTAAGGCCGCCGGTGTGCCCTTCCACACCGATGCCGTTCAGGCCGTGGGCCATGTCCACATCAACGTGAAGGAACAGAACATCGATATGCTGAGCCTGTCCGGCCACAAGTTCCACGGCCCCAAGGGCATTGGCGCTTTGTACGTCCGGAAGGGCTTCCCCCTGGTGAACATCATCGAGGGCGGCGCCCAGGAGCGGGGCAAGCGGGCCGGTACCGAGAATATCCCCGCCATCTGCGGCATGGCGGCTGCCATGAAGGAAGCCTGCGACCACATTGACGAGAACGCTGCCAAGGTCTCCGCCATGCGGGACAAGCTGATCGAGGGCCTGTCTAAAATTCCCCACAGCGCCGTCAACGGTGACCTGGTACACCGGCTCCCCGGCAACGTGAGCTTCTGCTTTGAGGGCATCGAGGGCGAGAGCCTGCTGCTGCTGCTGGACCAGAAGGGCATCTGTGCCTCCTCCGGTTCCGCCTGCACCTCCGGCTCCCTGGATCCCAGCCACGTGCTGCTGGCCATCGGCCGGGTCCACGATGTGGCCCACGGCTCCCTGCGTCTGAGCCTGTGCGAGTGGAACACCATGGAGGAAGTGGACTACATTCTGAAGGCCGTTCCCGAAGTGGTGGAGTATCTGCGCGGGATGTCCCCCGTGTGGAGAGACCTGCAGACCGGTAAGAGAGAATATATTCTGTAATTTGGAGGAAACAAAAATGGCACTTTACAGTGAAAAAGTTATGGATCATTTCACCCATCCCCGGAATGTTGGCGTCATCGAGGATGCCAACGGTGTGGGTGAGGTCGGCAACGCCAAGTGCGGCGATATTATGAAGATCTACCTGAAAATCGAGGACGAGATCATCAAGGACGTGAAGTTCGAGACCTTCGGCTGCGGCAGCGCCATTGCCTCCTCCTCCATGGCCACCGAGATGATCAAGGGCAAGTCTATCCACGAGGCCATGGCCCTGACCAACAAGGCCGTTGCCGAGGCCCTGGACGGCCTGCCTGCCCACAAGCTGCATTGCTCCGTCCTGGCAGAAGAGGCCATCAAGAAGGCTCTGAAGGACTACTATGACCGCTCCGGCCTGCCCTACGACGAGAAGGACTTCCCGGACTGCGAGCATTGCGACCACTGCGAATGATATGATCGTATCCACCAAAGGACGTTATGCCCTGCGGGTCATGCTGAGTTTAGCCCAGCGGGGCGGGGAGGAGTACATCCCCATTAAGGAGATCGCGGAGGAAGAGGGCATTTCCCTCAAGTATCTGGAATCCATTATGACCCAGCTCAGCAAGGGCGGCCTGGTAGATGCCCTCCACGGCAAGGGCGGCGGCTACCGCCTGAACCGGAAGCCGGAGGAATACACCGTGGGCAGCATCCTGAAGCTCACCGAGGGCGGCCTGGCGGCCGTCTCCTGTACGGCAGAGGGGCCCTCTGCCTGCTCCCGCAGCGCCTGCTGCGAGACAAGGCCCATGTGGGACAAGCTGGACAAGATGATCAACGATTTCTTCGAAGGGATCACATTGGCAGACCTTTTGAAGGAGAATGAGTAAGTAAAACGGCCTGGGCCATTGGGGTCCGGGCCGTTTTTTACGGCAGCGTGGTTTCCACTGTATCCGAAATTATGTTTGAAAAATCACTTGTAACACCTGCTTTTCTGTGGTATAATAGAACGTACGAAAATTTGCAGCCAAACAACCAGAGAGGTTAACCTATGAACGACAAGATCATCGTCCGGGGGGCACGGGAAAATAACCTGAAAAATGTGGATGTGACCATTCCCCGGGACAAAATGGTGGTATTTACGGGCCTCAGCGGCTCCGGAAAATCCAGCCTGGCCTTTGATACCATTTATGCCGAGGGCCAGCGGCGGTATGTGGAGAGCCTTAGCTCCTATGCCCGGCAGTTTTTGGGGCAGATGGACAAGCCGGACGTGGACTCCATCGACGGCCTGTCCCCGGCCATTTCCATCGACCAGAAAACCACCTCCAAAAGCCCCCGGTCTACCGTAGGCACGGTGACGGAAATTTACGACTATCTCCGGCTCCTCTGGGCCCGGGTGGGCATTCCCCACTGCCCCAAGTGCGGCAAGGAGATCCGCCGCCAAACCATCGACCAGATCGTGGACCGGGTGGAGGCCCTGGGGGAGGGCACCCGGTTTGTGGTCCTGTCTCCCGTGATCCGGGGGAAAAAGGGCGAGCACGTGAAGGTATTTGAGGATGCCCGGAAGCAGGGCTTTGCCCGGGTGCGGGTAGACGGCATCCTTTACGACCTGACGGAAGAGATCAAGCTGGAAAAGAACAAAAAGCACTCCATCGAGCTGGTGGTGGACCGGCTGGTATTGAAGGATGGTCTGCGCCGCCGGCTGACGGACTCCATCGAAACCGCCTGCGCCCATTCCGGGGGTCTCGTCATCATTCAGCTGCCCAAGGAGGACCGGGAGCTGAGCTTCTCCCAGAACTATGCCTGCGAAGACTGCGGCATCAGCCTGACGGAGCTGGAACCAAGGATGTTCTCCTTCAACAATCCCAACGGCGCCTGCCCCAGCTGCACGGGCCTGGGCTTTCAGCTCATCGCCGACGAGGACCTGGTGATCCCGGATAAGGAAAAGTCCATTTTCGACGGGGCCATCCAGGCCTCCGGCTGGCAGAGCGCCCGGACGGATTCCATCTTCCGGATGTACTTTGAGGCCCTGTCCCAGAAGTATCATTTTTCTTTAACAGAGCCTGTGAAGAACCTTTCTAAGGACGCCATGAAGGTGATCCTCTACGGTACCGGCACCGAAAAGCTGCGGATGACCTACAACCGGGGCAACGGCATGGGCGTTTTGGAGCAGCCCTTTGAGGGCATTCTCAATAATATCTCCCGGCGGTACCGGGAGACCCAGTCAGACTCCGCCCGGAAGGAGCTGGAGGAGTGCATGGCTACCGCCCCCTGCCCCAAGTGCCACGGGGACCGGCTGAACGAGCTGGCCCTGGCGGTGACCGTCGGCGGGCTGAACATCATGGAGTTTTGCCGCATGAGCGTGGTCCAGGAGCTGGAGTTTATGGAGAGCCTGCACCTGGAGGGCAATATGGCGGTGGTGGCCCAGCAGATCATTCGGGAGATTGTCTCCCGGCTCCGGTTTCTGACGGATGTGGGCCTGAGCTACCTGACCCTGTCCCGGGGAGCGGGGACCCTGTCCGGCGGCGAAAGCCAGAGAATAAGACTTGCCACCCAGATCGGCTCTTCTTTGATGGGGGTGCTGTATATTCTGGATGAGCCTTCCATTGGCCTGCACCAGCGGGACAACGATAAGCTATTGGCCACTTTGAAGCACCTGCGGGATCTGGGCAACACCCTGATCGTAGTGGAGCACGACGAGGATACCATGCGGGCGGCGGACTATATTGTTGACGTAGGCCCCGGCGCCGGAAGCCACGGCGGCAACATCGTGGCGGCAGGGACCCTGCAGGAGATTTTGGACTGCCCGGAGTCCATTACGGGCCAGTATCTCTCCGGGAAAAAGAAGATCCAGGTGCCAGAAACAAGGCGGCCTGGCAACGGAAAGTTTTTGACCGTCCGTGGGGCCAGCGAAAACAACCTGAAAAATGTGGATGTGCAGATTCCCCTGGGGACCTTTACCTGCGTCACCGGGGTTTCCGGCTCCGGAAAGTCCAGCCTGGTCAACGAGGTTCTGAATAAGACCCTGCTTTCCAAGCTGAACCATGCCCGGTGCCGCCCCGGCGCCTGCAAATGCATAGAGGGCCTGGAAAACCTGGACAAGGTCATCGACATCGACCAGAGTCCCATCGGCCGGACGCCCCGGTCCAACCCGGCTACCTATACGGGGCTGTTCAACGATATTCGGGACCTGTTCGCTTCTACGGCGGATGCCAAAATGCGGGGCTATGGCCCGGGCCGGTTCAGCTTTAACGTGAAGGGCGGCCGGTGTGAGGCCTGCTCCGGCGACGGCCTGGTAAAGATCGAAATGCACTTTTTGGCGGATGTGTATGTGCCCTGTGAGGTCTGCCACGGTGCCCGTTACAACCGGGAGACCTTGGAAGTGCTGTACAAGGGCAAGAACATCGCCCAGGTGCTGGACATGACCTGCGAAGAGGCGGTGGATTTCTTTGAAAATCTGCCCAAGATCCGCAGAAAGGCCCAGATGCTCTGCGAGGTGGGCCTGGGCTATATCAAGCTGGGCCAGGCCAGCACCACCCTGTCCGGCGGCGAAGCCCAGCGGGTCAAGCTGGCCACGGAGCTGAGCCGGACGGCCACGGGACGGACCATTTATATCCTGGATGAGCCTACCACCGGCCTCCATGCGGCAGATGTGCACCGGCTGATTGAAGTTCTAAACAAGCTGGTGGACGCGGGGAATACAGTGCTGGTTATCGAGCACAACCTGGACCTCATTAAAACCGCCGACTACCTCATCGACCTGGGTCCCGAGGGCGGCGACGGCGGCGGCACCATCGTAGCCACCGGCACCCCGGAGGAGGTCGCCCAGGTTCCGGAAAGCTATACGGGGCAGTATCTGAAGAAGTATCTGCAGTAAAAAGACCCCCTGCGGCGTGCCCGCAGGGGGTTCTATAAAATGGTTCCCATTTTGGTTGCAATTTCTGCGGTATCCCGGTATAATGAGCATCAAAAGACCCGATAGCATTCCAGGGGCAGCACATCGGACAGGGCCACCAGGCCGTGGTCCCGTTCGCTGGAGTAGTCCACCCGGAGAAACGGGGAGCGGAGACCTTGGGGAATGTCCTGGCGAATTTCCAGGGTCACGGTCACCCGGGTGCCGGTGGGGCCGGGGCTGTCGATGAGGACGGTGCCTCCGTGGTGGGCGGCGGCGGAGCGGACCAAAACCAGCCCCAGGCCGATGCCGTGGCGGCCGTCCTCAATGGCGGGCTGCCGCAGATACCGGTGGAAGAGGCTGCCCCGGAGTTCCTGGGGGATGCCGGTACCGGTGTCCTGCACGGTAAGGGAGAGCATTCTGCCGACTCTTGTCAGGCTGCAGGAAATGAGATCGTCGGAAGAAGTGAATTTGGAGGCGTTGGACAACAGGTTCAGGATCGCCCGCTCGATCATCTGGGGGTCTGCCAGGGTGTAAATGGGGCTTTCGGGGACCTGATACCGCAGGCTCCTGGGAACAGCCTCCAGCTGGGCTGCGGCTTTTTGGAAGATCTCCCGGCACAGGGCGCAGATGTCCAATAGCTCCGGGTGGAAGTCCTGGCTGGCCGCGGCGGACATATTGCCGACGGTCCGGAGAAGCCGGGCAAGACTCCGGTTCAGCTGGGGGGCTTCCTCGGCGCCTTTTTGGCTGAGGGCTTCGGCGGTGATGCTGAGGCCGGAAAGGTCATTCCGCAGGTCCCGGGCGGCCAGGGCCAGGGAGGTGAGCTCCCGGTCCCAGCCCTCCTGTTCCAGAAGGAAGTAGTCGGCTCCGTTCCTCCGCTCTACGTCGGCGCCGAATCCGGTCCCGCCTATGTTCAGTGTCAGGAACAGGCTGCCCCCCTGGAAGGCGGCGTATTCCTCTGCCCCGGTGGCCAGCATCGGTGCCACCGGGCTCCCTACGGGAAGCAGTAACCCCCGGGCGGCCTGGTTGCAGGCGGTGATGCGGCCCTCCCGCACACAAAAGCAGGGGGCCGGGATCAGATCGATAAGGTCGGTATTTGGATGCTCCATGGGGGATTCCTCCTGATACGGGCTGAGGGTAGTTTGCGCAGAAACGGGGAAAACTTTCCCGTACTTTTTCGACAAAAAAGTTGTATCGTTATTGTATCGGATTTCCGGGAAAATAGCAAGAGAGATTTCTGCAAAGGAGCTTACTATGCACGAAGGACACAGGGCAAGGCTGAAAAAACAATTCGCAGACAGAGGGCTGGACGGCTTTACGGATGTTCAGACCTTGGAACTGCTGCTTTTTTACGCCATTCCCAGGGTAGACACCAATGCCATTGCCCACAGGCTATTGGATCATTTCGGCAGCCTGAGTCAGGTGCTGGAAGGGAGTGTAGAAGAGCTCCAAAAGGTAGACGGGGTAGGGGAGAATGCGGCGCTGCTGCTGACCATGATCCCACAGCTGGCCCGGGCTTACATGGTGGACAGGACCCAGGGGGCAAAGATCCTGCCTACCTTGGAGGACTGCGCCCAATACCTGGTGCCCAGGTTTTTCGGGCGGAAGATGGAAACGGTATTTTTACTGTGCCTGGATGCCAAGTGTAAGGTTTTGTGCTGCAAGGAGGTGGGCTCCGGCGGCACCAACTCCACAGGGGTCTCCATCCGGAAAATCGTAGAAACGGCCATTGGCATGGGGGCCTCTACGGTGGTGCTGGCCCACAACCATCCCAGCGGCCTGGCGGTGCCCTCGGCGGAGGACATCCAGGTGACCCGGCAGATTGCCCAGGCCCTGAAGGCGGTGGACATTCTGCTGGCAGACCACATCATTGTGGCGGATGACGACTATGTATCCATTGCCTCGTCGGATGCCCGCTTCAACCAATGCCTGCTGCTGTAGCAAAGGAGAAAATATGGATCATTTTGAATTGGTTTCGGAATACAAGCCCTCCGGCGACCAGCCGGAGGCCATCGAGGCGCTGACCAACGGCGTGAACTGGGGATTGCGGGAGCAGACCCTGTTGGGCGTTACCGGCTCCGGCAAGACCTTTACCATGGCTTCTGTCATCGCCAAATTAAACCGGCCCACTCTGGTCCTAGCCCATAATAAGACGCTGGCGGCCCAGTTGTGCTCCGAGTTCCGGGAATTTTTTCCCAACAACGTGGTGGAGTATTTTATTTCTTACTACGACTACTACCAGCCGGAGGCCTATATTGCCCATACGGATACCTATATTGAAAAGGATTCCTCGGTAAACGAGGAGATCGACCGGCTGCGGCATTCGGCCACCTCCTCCCTGTTTGAGCGGCGGGATGTGATCATCGTGGCCTCCGTCAGCTGCCTGTACGGCCTGGGCGACCCCATCGACTATAAGAGCATGGTCATTTCCCTGCGGGTGGGCATGGAGAAGCCCATGGACGAGATTCTCAAAAAGCTGACGGAGATCCGCTACGAGCGGAACGATATTGATTTCTCCCGGAACAAGTTCCGGGTCCGGGGGGATACCCTGGAGGTCTACCCCGCCTACTGGTCCGGAAAGGCCATCCGGGTGGAGTTCTTTGGGGACGAGATCGACCGTATCAGCGAGATCAACGCCGTATCGGGCCTTCCGGAGCGGTATGTGGACCATGTGGCCATCTACCCCGCCAGCCACTATGTGGCCTCCAAAGAAAAGCTCCAGCGGGCCATGCTGGAGATCCAGAAGGAATGCGACGAGCAGGTAAAGAAGTTCCAGTCGGAAAACAAGCTCATCGAGGCCCAGCGCATCGCCCAGCGGACCAATTACGACCTGGAAATGATGACGGAGATCGGCTTTTGCAGCGGCATCGAGAACTATTCCCGGGTGATCCGGGGCCGGGCCCCGGGGACGCCGCCCACCACCCTTCTGGACTACTTCCCGGAGGACTACCTGATGTTTGTGGACGAAAGCCACGTGACCCTGCCCCAGTGCCGGGCCATGTACGCCGGGGACCGGAGCCGGAAGGATGCCCTGGTAAACTACGGCTTCCGGCTGCCCTCGGCCTACGACAACCGGCCCCTGAACTTTGCCGAGTTCGACCAAAAGATCAACCAGGTCATCTATGTATCGGCCACCCCCGGGGATTACGAAAAGACCCGGTCCGGACAGATCGTAGAGCAGGTGATCAGGCCCACGGGCCTACTGGACCCCCAGGTGGAGGTGCGGCCCATCGACGGCCAGATCGACGACCTGATCGGGGAGATCAATGCCCGCACTGCACGGCAGGAGCGGGTGCTGGTAACCACCCTGACCAAGAAAATGGCCGAGGACCTGACGGTGTACCTGCAAAAGGCGGGCATCAAGGTAAGGTATATGCACTCCGACATCGGCGCCATGGAGCGGATGGAGATCATCCGGGACCTGCGGCTTGCCAAATTTGATGTTCTCGTGGGCATCAACCTGCTGCGGGAGGGCCTGGACCTGCCGGAAGTGAGCCTGGTGGCCATCCTGGATGCGGACAAGGAAGGGTTCCTGCGCAGCGAGACCAGCCTGATCCAGACCATGGGCCGGGCCGCCCGGAATGCCGACGGAAAGGTCATTATGTACGCCGACACGGTGACCCCTTCCATGCGGGTAGCCATGGACGAGACCGCCCGGAGAAGAGAGCTGCAGGACGCCTACAACAAGGCCCACGGCATCGTGCCCAAGACGGTGATCAAGTCCGTCCGGGACCTGATCGAAATTTCCTCCCCCACCGCCGAGCGGAAGGGCCGCACCGGCGTCAAGATGACCAAGGTCGAAAAGGAAAAGGAGATCGCCCGTCTGGAAAAGCAGATGAAGGAAGCGGCCAAGATGATGGAATACGAGTACGCTGCCGTACTGCGGGATCAGATCATCGAACTGCGGGGGAATGGGCTGTAAGGCTGCGACTGGAATATCCCGGCAAATAAGGGTTTGTGAGGTTGACAGAGAAGCTCCTTCCCCCTCCTGCATGGAGGGGGTGCCCACCGCAGTGGGCGGGGGTGGAGGGGACCAGGTATGATATTTTCTTGCAGTTGGATGAGTGGTATTTCTTGAATTTAGGCTGATTTTTTCAACGAACCTACCAGTTTCCGTTAGGTGTCCCCTCCACCCCCGGCCTGCGGGCCACCCCCTCCACGCAGGAGGGGGAAGGGGATTTTTCCCGCCCGCCGGTGCCTACTATTTACCTCGCAACTCCCCATTTGTCGAACTGTTCATACCTTTTCTAACGCATGCAATTGCCCTGGGAATGGGGATTTCCCCCTTGCAAAACCACAAAACCCTGTTATAATGAAAAAAACTCTAAAAATCCGTTCCTGTGCCCCGGAACTTCGGGGAGAAAGGCAGGCTTATGTCCTTTAAAGATAAAATACTGTCCCATATGATCGCCCGGCGGGGGCGGCCCCTGAGTGCCACCAAGGTCATTGCCATGGTTTTTCTGGTCATTATCCTCATCGGCACTGTGCTTCTGACCCTGCCGGTGTCCACCAGAGACGGGCGGGGCTGTGACTTTTTGCGGGCCCTGTTTACGGCCACCTCGGCCACCTGCGTCACGGGGCTTACCCCCTTTGATACCTATACCCAGTGGTCCACCTTCGGCCAGGTGGTGCTGCTGATCCTCATTGAGATCGGTGGCCTGGGCTTTATGTCCATTGCCACCATGTTCGTCTTCCTGACCCGGAAGCGCATTGGCCTCAAGCAGAGAATGGTCATGGCCCAGGCGTTGAGCCTCAACGATATGGAGGGCGTGGTCCGGCTCCAGCGGACGGTGATCTTTGGCAGCCTGACCATTGAGGCCCTGGGGGCCCTGATTTTGGCCCTGTACCTGGCCCCCTATTATGGCCTGGGTAAGGCGCTGTGGCTGGGGATCTTTCACTCTATCTCCGCTTTCTGCAATGCGGGCTTTGATATTTTCGGCTTTATTGAGCCTGGGGCCAGCCTGATGGCCTTCCAGAATGACCCGGTGGTGCTTTTGATATTGGGCGCCCTGGTGATCATCGGCGGCCTGGGGTTCCTCGTCTGGGAGGAGCTGGCGGAAAAGAAGCCCTTCTCCCGGATGTCTGTGTATTCCCGGCTGGTATTGGCCACTACCGGGGCTTTGCTTCTGGCAGGGTGGGTACTTACCTGCCTGCTGGAATGGAACAACCCGGAAACCCTGGGGGGGATGAGCATCGGTGGCAAGCTGCTAAACGGCCTGTTCCAGTCCATCACCCTGCGGACGGCGGGCTTTGCGGCCATCGACCAGGGGGCGCTGACCGAAGGCGGCAAGGCGGTATCCATGATCATTATGCTTATCGGCGGCTCCTCCGGCTCCACGGCGGGAGGTCTTAAAACCGTTACCTTTGTGGTGCTGGTGCTGTTCGTCTGGTCCCGGATGCGGGGCAGGAGCAGCGTCTGGGCCTTCCGGCGGACCATTCCGGACAGCCAGGTACTGGATGCCATGACCCTGTTTTCCGCTATGCTGCTGCTTGCCATGTTTGGGGCGGTGTTTATCTGCGCCACCTCTCCCGTGGGCTTTACCAACGCCATGTACGAGGCCATTTCGGCCCTGGCCACCGTGGGCCTGACGGCGGATACCACTTTGCGGCTCAGCATCCCTGCCCAGCTGCTCATTATTCTTTACATGTATTTTGGACGGGTGGGCATCCTCACCATCAGCCTGGGCTTCCTGACGGGAGATCGGGCGGTGGAGCGGTTCCGCTATGCCCAGACCAATTTGCTCATCGGTTAAGGAGGAAATATATGAAATCCTATGTTGTCATCGGCCTGGGCCGGTTTGGTTCCAGCCTAGCAAAGCAGCTGTGCAAGCTGGGGGCGGAGGTACTGGCTCTGGATGTAAAGGGGGATCTGGTGCAGCAGATCTCCGGGGATGTGACCCACGCCGTGGTGGGCGACGCCCAGGACAAAGAGGTGCTGCGGGCCCTGGGTGTCCGGAATATGGACTGCGCCGTCCTCGCCATCGGCGACAACCTGGCGGCATCGGTGCTTATCACCATGAACCTGAAGGAGCTGGAGATCCCCTTCATCGTCTGCAAGGCCCACGACGAGACCCACCGGAAGGTGCTGGAAAAGCTGGGGGTGGACCGGGTGGTGATCCCGGAGCAGGAATACGCCCAGCGGCTTGCCCGGACCCTGAACAGCCACAATGTGCTGGATTACATCGAACTATCGGAGGACTTCGGCATCCTGGATGTGCCGGCGCCCAAGAGCTGGATCGGAAAGACCCTCCGGGAGCTGAACGCCCGGGCCAAGCTGGGCGTGAACATCATCGCCGTGGAGAACGGCGGCAAGACCAATGTGGCCCCCGGTGCAGATTATACCGTACAGGAAGGGGATACCCTGGTGGTTTTGGGGGATAATATCGCCCTGGAAAAGGTACAGAAGCTATGACGGAAAAAATCACCTCCCGGAAAAATCCCCTCATCCAGCAGGTAAGAAAGCTCTTGACCTCCCGCAAAGAGCGGGAAAAGGCGGGGCTCTATGTCTCCGACGGCACCAAGCTCCTGCAGGAGGCAATTCGCTTCTGCCCGGGGCTGGATACGGTATTTTTTACGGAGGGCGCGGAAGTAGATTTGCCGGAGTCCGTCCGGAAAATCCTTGTCAGCAAAGAGGTCATGGAGGCCATTTCCCCCATGGATACCCCCCAGGGGGCGGTGTTTCTGTGCAGGCTTCCCCAAAAGCAGGCCTTTGTCCCCCAAAAGGGTATGCTGCTGCTGGACGGCATCCAGGACCCGGGAAACGTGGGGACCATTCTGCGGACGGCGGACGCCTGGAATGTACCGGTGGCGCTTTTGGAGGGCTGCGCCGATCCCTTCAGCCATAAGGTGGTTAGATCTAGTATGGGGGCGGTGTTCCGCACCCCGGTGACGGTGACCACCTGGGAAGAGGCATCTTTGGCCTGCCGGGAGGCAGGCATTCCCGTGGCGGTAACGGCCCTGCGGGATACGGCGGAGGACATTCGAAAGGCGGATGTGGGGAATATGGCTGTGGTCATCGGCAGCGAAGGCCAGGGGGTCCGAAAGGAAATTCTGGATGCCGCGGACCGGTGCCTGATCATCCCCATGAATCCCCACTGCGAATCCCTGAACGCAGCGGTGGCGGCCACGGCTGTCATGTGGCAGATGGGAAAGGTTTAAAAAGAAAGAAGGGCGCATTTTGCTTCTGCACTGGTTATGGCTGGCGGAACGGCCGGGGGTGAAGGATACGGTAAAAAACGCCCTTTTGCAGGCCTTTTTGGATCCGGAAGCTCTGTTTTACAGCACAAAAGAGGATCTGGCCCAGGCCCAGGTGCCGGGGCTGACCGAGGAAATGGCCCGGTCCCTGCTGGATCGGGATCTGTCTTCCGCCGGAAGGATTTTGGAAAAATGCATGGAACAGAAGCTATCCGTTCTGACCGTGACGGACGCCAGGTATCCGGAACGGCTGCGGGTATTTGGGGATATGCCGGTGGTGCTCTATTATAAGGGGACCCTGCCGGATTTTGACAATACCCCAACCATCGCCCTGGTGGGCACCCGAAGAGCCAGCCCCTATGGCCTGCGTACTGCCCAGCGCCTGGGGGCCGAGGTGGCCCAGGGCGGCGGCATCGTGGTATCCGGCCTGGCAGACGGCATCGACGGGGCGGCCATGTTCGGGGCCTTGCAGGCCGGAGGCACGGCGGTAGGGGTCTTGGGCTGCGGGGCCGATGTGGTGTACCCCAAGAAAAATCAGGAGCTGTTCCTACAGACGGAGCGCCAGGGTTGTATTTTATCCCAGTATGCCCCTGGGACGCCGCCTCTGAAATGGCACTTTTTGGAGCGGAACCGACTCATCAGCGGCCTGAGCTGCGGTACCGCGGTGGTAGAGGCGCCGGAAAAAAGCGGGGCCCTGTCCACGGCCCGGCATGCCCTCCGCCAGGGGCGGGAGGTTTTCGCCGTGCCCGGGAACATAGAGGATCCCCGATTTACGGGCAGCAATCGCCTGCTGCGGGAAGGGGCCATTGCGGTCAGCTGCGGGGAAGACCTGCTTGCGGAATACGAGGGGATGTTTGCCTCCCTCAGACCGCCGAAAAAGCCCATTCCGGAACCGAAAACCCCGGAGAAAACCCCGGGAAATTCCCTTCCAAAGAAAAAATTAACACAAAAAGCCATTGACAAAGCCGCCAAACCGCTTTATAGTGACCAAGGGCCTTCTCTTCCGGCACTCTCCGAAGAGGAGCGCCAGGTGGTAGAGGCCATTGGGCCAGGGGAACAGCTGGTAGATGATGTCATCGCCCAGGCGGGGTTCCCGGCAAGCAAAACACTGAGCATTCTCACCATGCTGGAACTGAAGGGCATTGTGGCCCGGGGCTCCGGCAAACGTGTATCGCGGAAGCGATAAATATATGGCGAAGATCGTTTCGCCGGAAAAGGAAGTATTTCATGGGCAAAGCCAACAATCTGGTGATCGTTGAGTCGCCTTCCAAAGCAAAAACCATCGGCAAGTACCTGGGGCCGGACTATGTGGTAAAGGCCAGCATGGGCCACCTGCGGGACCTGCCGAAAAGCCGTATGGGCGTGGACTTAGAGCATGATTTTACGCCGGAGTATCTGCCGGTGCGGGGCAAGGAAGCCCTCATCAAAGAACTGAAAGCCGCTGCCAAGGATGCCGAGACCGTATATCTGGCAACGGACCCTGACCGGGAGGGGGAAGCCATCTCCTGGCACCTGAAAGAACTGCTGAACCTGCCGGACAGCAAGGCCCACCGGGTGACCTTCCACGAGATCACCCAGAAGGTGGTAAAGGATTCCATCCAGCACCCCCGGGACATTGACTACGACCTGGTGGATGCCCAGCAGGCCAGAAGAATTCTGGACCGGATCGTGGGCTACGAGCTGTCCCCTTTGCTGTGGAAAAAGATCCGCAGAGGACTGTCCGCCGGTCGTGTCCAGAGCGTGGCCACCCGGATGGTGGTGGACCGGGAAGAGGAGATCCGGGCCTTTCAGCCCAAGGAATACTGGTCTCTGGACGTGACCCTGAACCGGATCGGGCGCCCCGGCTCCTTTATCGCCCACTACTACGGGGAAGAAAAGAAGCGGGAGCTGGAAAACCAGGAGCAGACGGATGCCGTCATCCGGGACATCCAGGGGAAGGAATTTACCGTCACCAACGTGAAAAAGGCGGAGAAAAAGCGCACCGCCGCCCCTCCCTTTACTACCTCCACTTTGCAGCAGGAGGCCTCCCGGAAGCTGAACATGACCCCCAAGAAGACCATGGCCGTGGCCCAGCAGCTGTATGAAGGCGTGGACGTAGAAGGGGAAGGGACTTTGGGCCTTATCACCTACATGCGTACCGACTCCCTGCGGCTCAGCGACGAAGCCATGGCCGCCGCCGCACAGTTTATCTCCAGCCGCTACGGGAAGGAATACTATTATGGCTCCTTCCATGTATATAAGACCAAGGCCAACGCCCAGGACGCTCACGAGGCCATCCGGCCCACCCATGTGGAGCTGGACCCGGAGCGGATCCGGGGCAGCCTGACCCCGGACCAGTACCGGCTGTATAAGCTCATCTGGAGCCGGTTCCTGGCCAGCCAGATGGCAAACGCCCTGTACGACACCGTGTCCATCGATACCGAGTGCGCCGGGCATACCTTCCGCTCCAGCCACCAGAGCCTGCGCTTCCCCGGCTTTATCGCCGTATACGAGGAAGGCAAGGACGAGGAAGGGGAGGCCGTAGGTTCCCCCCTGCCGGACCTGACGGCAGGCGAAAAGGCCAGTGCCGGAAAATACGACAAGCAGCAGCACTTTACCCAGCCCCCGGCCCGGTATACCGAGGCCACCCTGGTCAAGGCCATGGAGGAACAGGGCGTGGGCCGTCCTTCTACCTATGCCGCTACCATTTCCACCATTGAGGACCGGGAGTACGTGGTCAAGCAGGACCGCCGCCTGGCCCCCACCCCCCTGGGGGAGATCGTCACCGGGCTTATGAAGGAGCGGTTCCAGGACATCGTAGACGTGGGCTTTACCGCCAATATGGAAAGCCGCCTGGACGATGTGGAGGCCGGAAAGCAGAACTGGAAGGCCCTGCTTGCCGACTTCTACCAGGACTTTGAAAAGGAAATGAAGGACGCGGAGACGGCCCTGGAGGGCGTCCGCCTGAAGGTCCCCGAAGAGGAGACCGACGAGGTGTGCGAGCTCTGCGGCCGGAAGATGGTCATCAAAATGGGCCGGTTCGGCAAGTTCCTGGCCTGCCCCGGATTCCCGGAGTGCAAGAACGCCAAGCCCCTGGTAGAGCGGATGCCCGGCCGCTGCCCCAAGTGCGGAAGCGGCATGCTGAAGCGGAAGTCCAAAAAGGGCTACGCCTTCTACGCCTGCGAGCGGGGGCAGGAATGCGGCTTTATGACCTGGGATGTGCCCACCGCCGAGGATTGCCCGGAGTGCGGCCAGACCATGTTCAAAAAGTCCGGCAAGGGCCGGATGAAGCCCTTCTGTATCAACGAACATTGCTCCCGGTTCCTGCCGGAGGATCAGCGGGGCTACTATAAAAAGAAGACCGCGGAAAGCGCCCAGGAGCCCGGAGAGCCGGAGGGCCAGCCCGAGGAAAAGAAGCCGGCCAAGAAGGCAGCGGCCAAGAAGACCGCGGCCAAGACCACTGCGAAAAAGCCCGCCGCCAAGAAGACGGCGGCAAAGAAGACCACCAAGAAGGAGTAAGCCCATGGAAGTAAAAGTCATCGGGGCAGGCCTGGCCGGATCGGAAGCCGCCTGGCAGCTGGCCAAGCGGGGCATTTCCGTCAAGCTGTATGAAATGAAGCCCACCAAGATGAGCCCTGCCCACCACTCGGCGGATTTCGGGGAGCTGGTTTGCTCCAACTCCCTCCGGGGGGACCGGCTGGAAAACGCCGTGGGCCTGCTGAAAGAAGAGCTGCGCCGGTGCGGCAGCCTGATTTTGGAGTGCGCCGAAGCCACTCGGGTAGAGGCCGGCGGGTGCCTTGCCGTAGACCGGGCAGGCTTTTCTAAAATGGTCACGGAGAAGATCAAGGGGAACCCTCTCATCACTGTCGTTTCCGAAGAGGTAACGGAAGTTCCGGAGGGGCCGGTGATCATCGCCACGGGGCCCCTGACTTCCGACAAGCTATCCACAGCCATTGGGGAATACTTTGGGGCGGACTACCTCCACTTCTTCGATGCGGCGGCACCGTTGGTCACCGCGGAATCCGTGGATATGGACCTGGCCTGGTGGCAGAGCCGTTACGACCGGGGAACGCCGGATTACGTAAACTGTGCCATGGACAAGCAGCAGTACGAGGCCTTTGTGAAGGAGCTGATCTCCGCGGAAGAGGCGGAGGTCCACGGCTTTGAAGACAAGCGGGTCTTTGAAGGCTGTATGCCCGTAGAGGTCATGGCCCGGCGGGGCCTGGATACCCTGCGCTACGGCCCCATGAAGCCCGTAGGCCTGACGGACCCCAAAACCGGGGCGGAGCCCTATGCCGTGCTGCAGCTGCGGCAGGACAATGCCGCCAAGAGCATCTACAACCTGGTGGGTTTCCAGACCCACCTGAAATTCGGGGAGCAGAAGCGGGTATTTTCCATGATCCCCGCCCTCAGAAACGCGGAGTTCGTCCGCTACGGCGTCATGCACCAGAATACCTTTTTGCAGAGTCCCAAGCTTTTAGATCGGTTTTATGCCGACCGGCGAAACCCCCTGGTCGCCTTTGCCGGGCAGATGACCGGCGTGGAAGGGTATGTAGAATCCACCGCCTCCGGCTTTTTGGCCGCGGTGGCCATGGCCGCCAAGGTCCAGGGAAAGGAAATTCCGGATTTCCCCAAAACCACCGCCATCGGTGCCCTGGGCCTGTACATCAGCGACAGCAGCATCGAGAATTTCCAGCCCATGAACGTGAATTTCAGCATCATTTCGCCCCTGGACTACCGGGTGCGGAAGAAGGCGGAAAAGAATCTGGCCATTTCCCAGCGGGCTTTGGAGAAGATCGACGAGCTCCTGGCCCAAGGATTTTAAACAACAGAGAGGAAGGGAACGCGTATGAAGATCATCCTGGATGCAATGGGCGGCGACCTGGCCCCCGAGGCCCCGGTACTGGGTGCCATTGAAGCCGCCAAGGCCTATGGGGCGGAGATCACCCTGGTAGGCCGCAGTGAGCAGATCCTGGAAATTTTGCAGAAGCACGGCTATTCCGACCTGCCCAAGGGCATGGAAATTGCGGGAGCCGAAGATGTGGTGGATATGCACGACGACCCCGGCACGGTGATCCACAAGCGGAAGAATTCCTCTATGATCATCGGCCTGCGCCTGCTGGCAGAGGGGCAGGGGGACGCCTTCGTCTCCGCCGGTTCCACCGGTGCGCTGCTCAGCGGCGCTACCCTGATCGTCAAGCGGGTCAAGGGCATCCGCCGGGCCTCCATGGGTCCCGCCATGCCCAATAAGGCCGGGGGACAGACCGTCATTGTGGACTGCGGCGCCAACGCCGAGTGCACCCCGGAATTTTTGCTGCAGTTCGGCCTGGTGGGCACGGTGTACGCCAAGAGTAAGCTGGGCATTCAGAACCCCAGGGTGGGCCTACTGAACATCGGCACCGAGGACAGCAAGGGAACGGACCTGCAGAAAAACGCCTATGCCCTGTTAAAGGACGCCGGGGAGAAGGGCCTATTGAACTTTGTAGGCAACGTAGAAGCCCGGGATGTGCCCCTGGGAGCCGTGGACGTAGTGGTCTGCGACGGCTTTTCCGGCAATGTGCTGCTGAAATCCATCGAGGGCACCGCCATGTTTATGGGCAGCCTCATGAAAAAGGTGTTCAAAAAGAACGTATTCTCCAAGCTGGGATACCTTTTGTGTTCCTCCGGCGTGAAGGATATGATGAAGCTCTTGGATTATCATGAAATCGGCGGCACTCAGCTTTTGGGCATCCAGAAGCCGGTCATTAAGGCCCACGGGGCTTCCGATGCCCTGGCCTTCCGGAACGCCATCAAGCAGGCCATGGACGCAGCCCAGCAGGACCTGACCCCGGAGCTTACCAAAATGCTGGCAGAGCTTGCCAAATATAAGGAGCAGACAAATACATGATCAAAGATCTGGAAGAAGCCATTGGCTACAAGTTCCATAATATCAGTCTTTTGCAAAACGCCCTGACCCATTCTTCCTACGCCAACGAGCGGTGGCATAACAGCCTTCTGAGCAACGAGCGGCTGGAATTTATGGGGGACAGCATCCTGGGGATGCTGGTGGCGGAATACCTGTACCGCAGCTTCCCGGACCGTCCGGAAGGGGAGCTGACCAGAATGCGGGCCGACATGGTCTGCGAAAAGACCCTGGCGAAGGTGGCCCACCAGATTCACCTGGGGGACCATCTGCTTCTGGGCCACGGAGAGGAGCAGGGCGGCGGCCGGACCAGAGACAGCATCCTGGCCGACGCTGTGGAGTCCGTTATTGCCGCCAGCTTCCTGGATGGAGGTTTGGAGGCCGCGAAGAAGTTTATCAAAACCTTTATCCTGGTAGAGGTCCCGGTGACCCAGCTCCACAATGTGGACTACAAGACCAAGCTCCAGGAGCTGGTGCAGCAGAAGAAAAACCAGGTCCTATCCTATGAGCTCACCGACGAGCAGGGCCCGGACCACGACAAGCACTTTGCCGTTTCCGTCTCCCTCAACGGAGAAGTTGTCGGCAAGGGCGAGGGCCGCAGCAAGAAGCGGGCCGAGCAGGAAGCCGCCAGAAACGCCATCGATGTGCTGTTTCCGGGGAAATAATCGCATTGCGGACCACTTCGGTGGTCCGCTTTTTGATATAAAAACCCGCACAGGCAGGACGGCTTGCGTCCTTGCCCTGTGCGGGTCGATGTATTTACGGAATGGCCTTACTCCTCTACCACCATTTCCACACCGCCCTGGGGACGGATGGAGAGGACGTGGCAGGCGCCCTGGCCCAGGGCGGCGTCGATGCCGGATCGGAATTCTTCCAGGAGCTCGAAGGGCACAAAGGCCTGGACGGTACCGGCGAAGCCGCCGCCGTGGACCCGGTAGGCGCCCTTTCCCTGCAGGTAGTGCTCACACAGGGCCAGGGCTACGGCCACGTCCTGGTGGGTGGTGTACCCGGCGGGGATCACGTTCTGCAGGTACATGTAGGAGGACTGGCCGCTTTCCTTTACCAGCTGCAGGAAGCGGTCGAAGTTGCTTTCCCGCAGGGCGGCCACCTGCTGAGGTACCCTTGCGTTGTCCTGATAGAAGTGGACGGAGCGCAGAATGGCCCGGTCCGGGCAGGTCTTCCGCAGGGCGGGAATGGCGGCATAAAAGTCCTCTTCCGGGATCTGGGACAGGACCTCTTTGCCGAAATAGGCGCAGACCTGTTTGATTTCACCGGGGATGGCGGCATACTCGTCGGTCAGGTCCGCGTGGCTGGCCTGGCTGTCGATGATGCACAGTGCATGGCCGTAGGCGGAGAAGTCAACGTCCACCGGCTCAATGACGGGATGATCCTTGTCATAAAAATCAATGGTCACGAGATTTCCTACGGCAGAGGCAGTCTGGTCCATGAGGCCGCAGGGCTTGCCGAAGAACACATTCTCCGCATACTGGCCGATCTGGGCGATCTCCGGCTGGGAGACCTTGCCGTCAAAGAACAGGCCATTTACGATGGTCCCAATCAGCACCTCAAAGGCGGCGGAGGAGCTCAGGCCGGAGCCGGGGAGCACCGTGCTTTCGCAGTAGGCATCAAACCCGTCCACCTGGCATCCAAGTTCTGCAAACCTTGCGCAGACCCCTCGCACCAGGGCCGGGGTGGTATTGATCTCTTCCTTCTGGGGCACCAAAGTGCCCAGATCCACCGTACATAGGGGATAACCCTTGGAGAGGATGCGGACGGTTTTCGTGCCGTTCGTGGCCACCGCCGCCCGGGTATCCAGATTCACCGCCCCGGCCAGCACCCGGCCCCGCTGATGATCCGTATGGTTGCCGCCGATCTCCGTCCGCCCCGGGGCGGAAAAATACCGATTTGGCTTCCGGCCAAAGGCAGCCTGGAAACCGTTATCCAAAATTCGGCGCTCCTGGCCGGAAAGAACGAGACTGGGTGAAGACATATGTACTCCTCCTAATATTTGAGCGTTCTGTATTGCAAAAACAATTATACACTGTCTTTTGCAAAAAGGGAAGAGTGGGAAACGTTTTTCTACAGCAATTGTGCAGGCTGTGAAAAAATCATTGACAACCGGGCAAATCTGTGCTATCATACAGAAGCACTGAAAAGTGCACAATATGGGGGTATAGCTCAGCTGGGAGAGCGCTTGAATGGCATTCAAGAGGTCAGCGGTTCGATCCCGCTTATCTCCACCAAGGCACCTGACTTAGAAATAGGTCAGGTGCTTTTTGTTATTTGCGGTATTAGGATTTCCCGGGTTTTCCAGCCCTTTATTCGAGCAGCAATATTGACATACGGTCGGTATACCGATATAATCTTTTTGTAACGGAGGTGGTCAGAATGCGTCTTCAAAATTTCTTGGATGTGAATGGCATTACCAAATACCGCCTGTCCCAAATAAGTGGGATCCCAAAGACCACGATCCTGGACATTTGTTCCGGAAAAAGTTCTCTTGAAAAATGTTCGGCCGGAACGGTTCGGGCATTGGCAGCGGCTCTGGGATGCAGTATGGAGGAAATCATGGAAATGGATCGTCAGGAGTATGATGCAGTCACCGGAAAGCCGGTGGATCAGGGGTATCTGGAAAAGGACCTTCCACCCTTTTTAGCGGAGTCCATTCAAAAGATGGTGCTTGCGTGGGAAAAGAAGGATGCGGGGGAACGCTGCGATTGGGACTGCGATTATTGTAATTTGCAGAGCGACATCAACAGCGCAGAGGTTGGAAATCTGATCACATCGGACCAAGCCTGGTATTTGCGGGAAAAATATCTCTACCTTGAAAGGCCGGGTGCATTGGATTGATCGATTTTACAGACCTTCCCCTCCGCAGAAAAACCTATGCCGGAGCCAATGGCAGTAAAATTTCCGTAGTCTATAACGGAAGTATTTATATGCTGAAGTTTCCGGCGCTCCCCACCAGAAATCCCGGTCTAAGCTATACCAACAGCTGTATTTCCGAGTATCTGGGCTGCAAAATATTTGAAAGCATCGGCATTCCTGTGCAGGAGGTTTTGCTGGGTACGTATCGCACGCCAAAGGGAAAGGAAAAAATCGTTGTTGCCTGCAAAGATTTTACCTCTCCGGGCATTGTCCTTCAGGATTTTGCTTCTCTCAAAAACCAAATTGTGGATTCCATACGAAATGGATACGGAACGGAACTGGCTGATATTCAGGATACCTTTGACCAGCAGACCGCAATGGATGGAGAACAGCTGAAAGAGCGCTTCTGGGATATGTTCATCGTGGATGCGCTGATTGGAAACTGGGACCGGCATAATGGGAACTGGGGCTTCCTATACAACACGCAGACAGATGAAATGGGCTTGGCTCCTGTGTTCGACTGCGGTAGCAGCCTGTTCCCACAGGCGGATGAGGGGATCATGCGTGAGGTGCTTTCCGATAAAAATGCGCTTAACCAGCGGATTTTTAACCAGCCCCTATCAGCCATCACCCAAAACGGAAGAAAAATCAATTATTTTGATTTTATATCGTCCCTGCAAAACGAGGACTGCAATCAGGCGTTAAAACGCATTGCGCCCAGAATCGATATATCTAAAATCGACCGGATCATTGACGAAACGCCGGTTATCTCTGATTTGCAGAGAAAATTTTATAGAACGATTCTTACGGAACGCAAAGGGAAAATCATTGATTTTTCACTTAAAAAGCTTCAAAAACGGGAATGTTCCGGAGAATGTGATCAAAGTATCGGTATGGTGGAGGAAACAAAAAAATGTTTGGACTGATGAGCGTTCTGTTCCCGATCATGTTTCTTTTGGTGTTCGGGATGATCCTGTTCACTGTGGTACGGGGAATTGTCATATGGAATAAAAACAATCATTCCCCCAGATTGACGGTGCCGGCCAGCGTTGTGGCAAAGCGGGAAGAGGTGACGCACCACCAGCATGGGAACGCCGGGGATATGACCGGGGCCCATGGGTTTTATACCACCACAAGTACTACGTATTATGTAACCTTCCAGGTGGAAAGCGGAGACAGGATGGAGTTTCTCGTATCCGGAACGGAATACGGAATGCTTGTGGAAGGGGACAGGGGGAAACTGACCTTCCAGGGAACGAGATTTTTGTCCTACGAGCGGCAGTAGAGCGTGATGCCGCGAAAGGCTGTTTTTAGAATTTCCCCCTGCCGGGTACCGGGGATCCGGCAGGGGGCGTTTGTATTTTTGCAGGCTTGAAAATGGCATTCATAAAGGTTTCGCACATACGAAAAAATGCTGCCTCTCTGGGAGACAGCTGCGTTTAACATGCCGGTTGTTCCGTACAGTGTGGCAAGATATGCGGAAAACGCTTTGTTTTGCAAGCACTTCTTCACTATTCACTATTACTTATTACCTTCCAAAACACCTGAATGCGTTTTTAGTGAAGAGTGAATAGTGAAGAGGTAAAAAGTAAAACACCTGAACGCTTTCGCATTCAGGTGTTTTGGTGGGGGAAGGTGGATTCGAACCACCGAAGCTATAAGCAGCAGATTTACAGTCTGTCCCCTTTGGCCACTCGGGAATTCCCCCATATGAAGCTTGCCTTTTTGTGTGGAGCCGGTAGACGGACTCGAACCCCCGACCTGCTGATTACAAATCAGCTGCTCTACCAACTGAGCTATACCGGCAGGTGTTCCGCTCACTCAAGGCTTTTGTATTATACCATGAAAATAGAAAATGTCAATAGGTTTGTAAAAAAACCTGCCGAAGCGGTGGAAAAACGCTCCGGCAGGGAAGGATCAGACTTTTTCGTCGGTTCTGGTCAGCTCCTCCAGGGTCTTGCGGCGGCGCTGGCGCATTTGCTCCTGGACCTCAAAGCCCTCGGTGGATTCCTTGCTGAACAGGATCCGGCCGGTCATGAAGATCAGCTTGATGTCCAGCAGGAGGGAGTAATTTTCGATATACATCAGGTCCAGCCGGAGCTTGTCCTCGGGGGTGGTGTTGTATTTGCCGAAGATCTGGGCGTAGCCGGTGAGACCGGCCTTGACCCGCTCCCGGTAGTGCCATTCGGGGAGGGTGGCGCTGTAGGCTTCTACGTTTTCCACCCGCTCCGGCCGGGGGCCTACGATGCTCATATCGCCCTTTAGGATATTGAGGATCTGGGGCAGTTCGTCGATGCGGCAGCCGCGGATGACACTCCCCACCTTGGTGATCCGGGGATCTTTGCCGTTGGCCCGCATGGTCAGGTCGTAACCGTTTTTCTCCGCGTCTACGATCATGCTGCGGAATTTGAGAATGTCAAAGGTCTTTCCGTTCCGGGTGACCCGTTTTTGCCGGTAGAACACCGGGCCCCCGTCCTCCAGCTTGATGGCAAGAGCGGTGAAGAGCATAATTGGGGCGGCAGGGACCATGGCGACAAGGCACAGGACTACGTCCATGCACCGCTTCAGTACCCTTTGGACCACCGTCAGGCCCCGGCCCCGGACCAGCTTCAAGGGCGTATCCAGCAAGGTCACATCCTGGGCGCTGGAGAGGATGATATCTGTGATCTGGGGTACGATGTAGGTGCGGATGCTTTGGGCGTAGCAGTATTTGATCAGGTCGTTCCTGGCTTCCCCGGCCACGTCGTTCATGACCACCGCATCGTGGCGGTTGATGGCCTGGCACAGCTTGGGAAAGCCTGCGTGGATGGAAATGACCTCCGTAATGGCGTACTGGTCCGGCCGGGCATCCATTTTGAATTTCAGGTCCAGGGCGCTCTCATCCTCGTAAATGAGAAGCATATTCCGGGGAACGTACAGAGAATGGTAAATTCTGGTATACAGGCCGCTGAGGGCGAAACTCAGTACAAAGTCCAGGGCAAAGGCCGTGGCCATGGGCCAGATCCGCACCCGGCCGCTGGCGATGAGGCACAACAGAAAGAACATGAGCACGTCTACGATGAAGACGGAAAGCCATTGGGAAATGGCCAGATCGATGAGCTTGGCGTGACCGTATCGGAAGCAGTCGCACAGGGAAAAGACTGCGGTCATGGCCAGAGCATAGACCCCCAGCAGAAGGTACAGGGTATAGCCCCCGAAATCCTCCGGAAAGGCTACACCCCAGTAGCCCACCTGCCAGACTCCATAGAATACGGCGGTGAGCACCAGGATCTCCACGATGCCCTCCGCGGCCCGGATCAATATTTTTAAATCGTCCAGTATGTTGCGTTTTCTCACATTCGGCTCCTATTCCAACAGAGAAGAGTTTCCCTGAAAACATCCATAGTCGGGGTACGGAATCCATACCACACCCATCTTACCCTACATTATACTATCCTTCGCCGGGAAATGCAATGTATTTTCCTGGGGATGTATTGGAGGCCCGGGGCTTTTGCCTTGCCTTTTGCAGTGGCCTATGGTATAATGCTGGGGACAAAATGTTGATTTTCCGGTGGAATTGAGGAAAAACTATGAAGATTGCGATGATCGGCCCCAAGCGCATCCCCTCCCGGGAGGGGGGCATCGATGTGGTGGTGGGGCGTCTTTCCGGGGAACTGGTGGCGCTGGGCCAGGATGTGACCGTGTATGTGCGGAAGAAAAAAGGGATACAGGTGCCGGAAAGCTACCGGGGCATCCGGCTGAAAGAGGTATTTACCATCGATAAAAAGGCCACGGACGCCCTGGTATCCTCTTTTCTGGCCACCCTCCGGGCCCTTTTTGGGAAATATGACGTGATCCATTTTCACGCCCTGGGCAACACCTGTTTCTTATTCCTGACGGCCTTTACAAAGAAAAAGGTCGTTGTGACCATCCACGGCATCGATTGGAAGCGCAGCAAGTTTTCCGGCCTGGGGAATCGAATTTTGCGGTTTTCCGAAAAAATGGTGGTCCGGTATGCCGACAGCATCATCACCCTTTGTGACAACGACCATGACTACTTTCTGGAAACCTACGGCCTGGACACCGTAAAGATCCCCAACGGCTTTGAGCGGTTTCCCATACAGCCGGCCGAGCAGATCACAGGAAAATGGGGGCTCCATCCGGAAGATTACATTCTCTTCCTGGCCCGCATCGTGCCGGAAAAGGGGCTCCATTATCTGATCGAAGCCTACAAAAAGGCGAATATCCCCCAAAAACTGGTGATTGCCGGAGGCAGCGGCCACTCGGAAGGGTACTATCGGGAGATGCAGGCCCTGGCCGGGGGAGATGCCAATATTCTCTTTACCGGTTTCGTCCAGGGGGAGCCCTTGGAAGAGCTTTACAGCAACGCCTACCTGTATGTACTCCCCTCGGACATTGAGGGAATGCCCATGAGCCTGCTGGAGGCCCTGGGCCATAGCCGGGTGTGCCTCGTATCGGACATCCGGGAAAACCGGGTGGACCCGGACAACAGCTATTTTTTCCGCAAGGGAGATGTGGAGGATCTGGCAGAAAAGCTGCGGGAAATTTCCGCAAATAGAAAAGACTATCGGCCATCCCAGGCCCTTTTGAGCTGGGAACGGGTGGCGGAAGAGACCTTACAGGTTTACGGATCTACAAAGAAAAGGAGATCGTTATGACAAAGAAACTCAATGGTACGGTGATCGTGACCTATCGATGCAATGCCCGGTGCTCTATGTGCAGCCGGTATAAGGCCCCCTCCAAGCCGGAGGAGGAGCTGACGGTGGAGACCATCCGCAAGCTGCCCCAGATGAATTTTGTAAACGTCACCGGCGGGGAACCCTTTATCCGCCAGGATCTGGAGGACATCATCCGGGAGCTGTACAAGAAGACGGACCGGGTGGTCATCTCTACCAACGGCTTCTTTACGGACCGGATTTTAGCCATGTGCGAAAAGTTCCCCAAGCTGGGCATCCGCATTTCCATCGAGGGCCTGGAAGAGACCAACAACGCCATCCGGGGCCTGCCGGACGGCTTCAACCGGGGCTACACAACCCTGAAGAAGCTGGTGGAAATGCACCACCCGGACGTGGGCTTCGGTATGACGGTCCAGGACCGGAACGCCAAGGACCTGGTGCCCCTGTATAAGATCTCCAACGATATGGGCATGGAGTTTGCTACGGCCTCCCTGCACAACAGCTTCTATTTCGTGGAGTCCAAAAACATCATCCACGACCGGCCCATGGTGGCAAAGAACTTTGAGGACCTGATCAATGAGCTCCTGCGCAGCAACAGTCCCAAGAAGTGGTTCCGGGCCTATTTTAACCACGGCCTCATCAATTACATCTACGGTCAGAAGCGGCTGCTGCCCTGCGATATGAGTGTAGATACCTTTTTTATCGATCCCTACGGCGACGTGATGCCCTGCAACGGCACCAAGTGTAAGGAGGTCATGGGCAACCTGAAGGACACCGACTGGGATACCCTGTGGAATAGTGACCAGGCCAACGCCGTCCGCCAGCGGGTAAAGCACTGCGGCCGGGAGTGCTGGATGATCGGCTCTGTGTCTCCGGCTATGAAAAAGTATATCTGGGTCCCTGCCTGGTGGGTACTGTGCCACAAGGCCAAGGCCCTGTTTACAAAGCGTCCCTACAGCATGTACGAGCTGAAGATCGTCCGGGACTACCGGGACGGGAAGGTCACCAAAGAAGAGCTGGACAAGTGCTCCACCTGTGACCTGGCCGGCCAGCAGGACAACGGCCTCAGCGACAAAAGCAAGGAAGCGCTTGTGGGCCGCACCGGGGAAGACATTGTGGCGGCAGACCTGGAAGCGCAGATGAAGGAGTCCGGAAAATGAGAAAAATGGTAGAAAAAGCGCTTTCTAAAATGAAGGGCTTCGACTATAAGCTGGACGAGGGCCTGACCATCGGCCAGTTTTTGGGGGTCATGACCCAGCGGGGCACCATGGCATTGCGGGGGCTGCTGGTCCGTACGAAGCTGAAAAAATGCGGAAAGATCTTCTTTGTGGGCCGCCGGGTCACGATCCGCTGCGGCAAGAACATCACTATGGGCAGCGGCTGCACCTTCCACGACAATGTGTTTTTTGATGCCATGTGCCGGAAGGGGGTCCAGATCGGGAACAATGTGACTTTGGGCCGGAATAGCATGGTAGAGTGTACAGGGGTTGTAACGGAGCTTGGAGAGGGCTTGAAAATCGCGGACAATGTGGGGATCTCTCCCAATGCCTTTATTTCCGTTCGGGGGGATGTGTCCATCGGCAGCGATACCATTATTGGGCCGGGCTTCAGCCTGTTTTCGGAGAACCACAATTTTGAGCGGCTGGATATTCCGGTGCGGCTCCAGGGAGCCACCCGAAAGGGCGTGCATATCGGCAAAAACGTATGGATCGGCGCCAATGTGACGGTTTTGGATGGGGTGACCATTGGAGACAATGCCATTCTGGCGGCAGGCTGCGTGGTGACCGGGGACGTTCCGGACGGCGGCATCTATGGCGGCGTTCCGGCCAAGTGTATCAGGATGCGGGAACAATGAAAATACTGATCGCACACTATAAGTACTACCTCCAGGGCGGCCCGGAACGGTATCTGTTCAAGTTTATGGAGCTGGCCCAGAGCCATGGGGCAGAGGTGATCCCCTTTTCCGTAAACTATCCCACCAACATGCCCAGCCCTTACAGTGATTATTTTGTAGGCCGGGCAGAGGCGGGGGCAAACTACGACGCCTCCAACCACAGCCCCCGGTATCTGATGGAGGGGGCCTGGCATGAGTTCCACAACCGGGAGGCGGCGAAAAAGCTCCGGGCATTGATCCGAAAGACCCGCCCGGATGTATTGTATACCCTGATCCCCGGCCAGCTGACTCCGGATATTTTCCGGGTGGCCAAGCAGAAACAGGTGCCGGTGATTCTGCGCATTTCGGATTTTCGGCTGATCTGCGGTAAAAATCTGCTGATGCGGGAGGAAAATCTCTGCCGGGAATGTATGCAGGGGGATTATCGGCCCATGGTAAAACACCGGTGCATGAAAGACTCCAGGGCCTTGTCGATCCTCCGGGCGGTGTCCTGCGATTACAACCGGAGGTTCCACAAGTATGACCCGGTGGACGCGGTGATCACGCCGCCGGCGCATACCAAAAAGCTTTTGGTCGAATCTGGATATTTTCCGGAGGAAAAGGTATTTGTGAACCCCACCTTTGTGGATGCCGCCGGATTTACGCCGAAGTTTACCCCCGGGGACTACGTGCTGTGCCTGGGCCGCTTTGCGGAGGAGAAGGGCTTCCGGTATGTGGTGGAGGCCATGCAGTACCTGAAGGACCTGCCGGTGAAGCTGGCCATCACGGGTACGGAGGAAAGCTGCGATGAAGCCCTGAAAAAGGAAATCGAAAGGCTGGGCATCCGGGAGAAAATTCTCTTTACAGGCTTTATAAAGGGACAGGCCCTGGAAGACCTGACAAGGAACGCCCTGTGCGTGGCCTGCCCGGCGGTTTGGTACGAGAACCTGCCCAACGTGGTTTTGGAAAGCTACGCCTACGGAAAGCCCGTGATCGCCTCCAACCTGGGATCCCTGGCGGAGATCGTAGAGGACGGCAAAACCGGGCTGCTGTTCGAGCCCAAGAACGTGCAGCAAATTGCAAGCTGCATCCGTACCCTGGCAGAGGACCCGGCCAAGACAGAGGAATTGGGCCGGAATGCCAGAAAGGTCTGTGAAGAAAAATACGGAAAGGAAGCCCACTGGCAGCGGTTTTTGGAGATCGCCCAAAAGGTAGGCGTCCGGGTGTAAGGAGCGGCGTATGAAACGGTTTTTGATCACCATCGATACGGAGGGGGACAACTTGTGGGCCTGGAAAAGCGGGGACCCCATCCATACGGAAAATGCCGGATTCCTGCCCCGGTTCCAGGCCCTTTGCGAGGAATACGGCTGGAAGCCCAATTATCTCAGCAATTATGAAATGGTCAGCGACCCCTTCTTTCGGGACTTCGCCGGGAACAAGCAGGCCCAGGGGCTGTGTGAAGTGGGGATGCATCTCCACGCCTGGAACTGCCCGCCGGAGGGGGATGCGCTGCCCATAGGAGACAATAGCGGAGCGGACTACCTCATCGAGTATCCGGAACAGGATATGGAGGCCAAGATTGCCTTCATGACGGAGCTCATCGAAAGGAACATCGGAATGCGCCCCATTTCCCATCGGGCGGGAAGATGGGCAACGGACGGCAGGTATTTTCAGCTCCTGCAGAAATACGGCTACCGGTTCGACTGCTCCGTTACCCCCGGCATGGATTGGTCTGGCCACCCGGGCAGAACTCCGGGAAGCAAAGGATCCGACTACCGGAATGCCCCCAGAACGCCTTATCAAATTCCTGGGACGGACCTATGGGAGTATCCGGTGACGGTGTACCTGGATCACAAGGTCTATCTGCCGGACAGGCTCACCCCCAAGGATACGGCCAGAAGCCTGGTCCACAGCGTCCGGGGAAATGAGCTTTGGCTGCGGCCCAACGGACGGAATCTGCGGGAGTGTCTGGGAATACTAAACTACAACCAACGGGAAGGGGAGCCGGATTACGTGATGTTTATGCTCCATTCCTCTGAGTTTATGCCCGGCGGCAGCCCTACCTTCCGAACGGAAACGTCCATTGAGCAGCTGTACCGGGAACTGCGGGCGATTTTTGAAAAGGCCCGGGATTTGGGCTATACCGGGGCGGATTTCCGGGAAATGGAGATTTGAGCGCTATGGAAAACCCCAATAAAACGATGGCTCGCAAACTGGCCTTGGCAGCAGCCGGGGCCGGTGGGCGGGCCTATTATGTTGGCGGCTTTGTCCGGGATGCCCTGCGGGGGCAGGAGAGCAAGGATGTGGATATCGAGGTCCACGGCGTGCCGGCCCCCAAGCTGGAGGCCATCCTGGATACCCTGGGGGAGCGGACCCAGATGGGGGCCTCCTTCGGAGTGTACGGTCTGAAGCATTACGATATTGACATTGCCATGCCCAGAAAAGAAGAGGCCACCGGCCGGGGGCACCGGGATTTTGCGGTGTTTACGGACCCTTATTTGGGCACCCGGAAGGCGGCCCTGCGGCGGGACTTTACCGTCAATGCCTTGATGGAGGATGTACTCACAGGGGAGATCCTGGACCCCTTTGGCGGAAAAGAGGACCTGGAAAGGGGCATCCTGCGCCATGTAAACGATGCTTCCTTTGGAGAAGACCCCCTGCGGGTGTTAAGGGGAGCTCAGTTTGCTGCCCGGTTTGGCTTTACGGTGGCACCGGAGACGGTAGCACTGTGCAAAACCATGGATCTAACGGCCCTGCCCGGGGAACGGGTATGGGGGGAGCTGCAAAAGGCCTTGCTGAAAGCCCCCAAGCCTTCTATCTTTTTTGAGACCCTGCGGGAAATGGACCAGCTGAAAACCTGGTTCCCGGAGGCGGAAGCGCTGATCAGCGTCCCCCAGGAGCCAAGGTTCCACCCGGAGGGGGACGTATGGAACCACACCATGCTTGTCTTAGACCGGGCCGCCAAGCTGCGGGACCGGGCAGAAAACCCCCTGGGCTTGATGCTCAGCGCCCTGTGCCACGATTTTGGCAAGCGGGAGACAACAAAAGAAATCGACGGACGTATCCGCTCTTTGTACCATGAAAAAGCCGGGGTGCCTATTGCCAAGGACTTTTTATCCCGGATCACCCGGGAAAAGGCATTCAAGAGTTATGTCACCAACATGGTCCTGCTGCATATGCGCCCCAACCAGCTGGCGGCCCAGAATTCCGGGGCAAAGGCCTACTATAAGCTATACGACGAAAGCCTCTGCCCCGAGGACCTGCTGCTGCTATCCAAGGCCGACGCATTAGGCTGCGCCGTGGACCGAGACTATGGCCCAACGGAAAATATCCTGCGGCAGCGCTTGGAAGAATACCGTGCACTACTCTCCCGCCCCTTCGTCCAAGGGGTGGACCTGGTAGAGGCGGGCTTTGCCCCGGGAAAGGACTTTGGCCCCGCCCTGGAATATGCCCACAAGCTAAGGCTTTCCGGGGTGGAAAAGAAGG
This sequence comes from Faecousia sp., assembly GCA_050872865.1. Classification (GTDB taxonomy): domain Bacteria; phylum Bacillota; class Clostridia; order Oscillospirales; family Oscillospiraceae; genus Faecousia. The sequence continues at coordinate 31,766 of JBNMHR010000002.1, forward strand.
AAGCCCTGGCTCAGACCATCCGTTTTTTGGAGAAGGGGAGGAAAGCTCTTTCCCCCTCCTGCATGGAGGGGGTGCCCGCCGCAGCGGGCGGGGGTGGAGGGGACCAGGTATGATATATTTGGCACTTGGATGAACGTTAGTTTTCCAATACGCCTTTGTTTTCTCAACGAACCTATAACCTATAATTACGAAGCGGGTCCCCTCCACCCCCGGCCTGCGGGCCACCCCCTCCATGCAGGAGGGGGCAAGGAGCTTTACCGTTACCGCCACAATCTGTTTCAAAAAATCTTCTCTCCCTGTTGACAACACCCTCCCACCGTGCTATGATATGCAAAACCTATTATCATACTATGTTAGTAGGGAAACTGCGGAAGAGAAACAGGGAGGCAGAAAACAATGCAAGAAACTGTCAAAAAGAAATCGTCCTATCGGGAACCGTTGATTCTGATCGCCTTCGTTGTGCTGGGTGCCATTTTGGGTATGGTGATGGGGGAGAAGGCTTCCATCCTGTATCCCATCGGCCAGATCTGGCTGAATATGCTCTTTGTGCTGCTGGTGCCGCTGATCTTCTTTTCTATTTCCAGTTCCATTGCCAGCATTGCGGATACCAAGCGGGTAGGGAAGCTCCTGGCCCTGACCATCGGTATTTTTATTGTTACAGCGGCCATTGCGGGCATTTATATGTTTGTCATTACCGGCATTTTTGGCGTGGATACCTCCATCCAGTTGGAAGCGGCGGAAGAAGCGGCAGAGAGCGCCGGGATGAGCATTGGGGACCAGATCGTCAATACCTTTACGGTCAGTGATTTTCCGCTGGTCATTTCCAGAAGCCACATTCTGGCCCTGATCGTGTTTACCGTGTTCTTTGGCATTACCGTTTCCCTGCTGGGGGAAGAGGGTAAGCCGGTGGCCTCCTGGCTGAACAGCATGTCTTTGGTGTTTTATAAGATGGTGGCGCTTTTAATGAAGCTGGCACCTTTGGGCCTGATGGCTTACTTTGCCAACCTGACCGGCACCTACGGCCCGGAGCTTTTAAAGAGCTACGCCCGGGGGCTGCTGATTTACTATCCCGCGGCCATCGTATATTTCTTTGTGTTCCTGGCGCTGTATGCCTTTTTGGCGGCGGGCCCCTGGGGCGTGAAGAACTTCTTTAAGGTGATCCTGACCCCGGCCCTGACGGCTCTGGGCACCCGGTCCTCCGCCGCCGCCCTGCCCCTGCAGCTGGATGCCTGCGATAAGCTGGGGGTCCCCAGGGAGGTCAGCTCCGTGGTGGTGCCGGTGGGCGCGACCTGCCATATGGACGGTGCCTGCATCGCCACCATTTACGAGATCGTGCTGTGCTGCGCCCTGTTTGGGCACCCCTTGCAGAGCATCGGGGACTTTGCCTTTGCGCTGCTGATCGCCGTGGCCGGCTCCGTGGCGGTGTCCTCGGTTCCCGGCGGCGGCGCGGCTATGGAGACCATGGTGATCTCTGCCTTTGGCTTCCCCTCCGTGGCCCTGCCGGTGCTGCTGATGATGACCCAGCTGTTTGACGCGGGCTGCACCCTCATCAACTCCTGCGGCGATACCGTGGCCTCCATGCTGGTGACCCGGGTGCTCTACGGCAAGAACTGGTACAAGAAGGCTCAGGAGGAAAAACATGATTGAGCGCCATTATGGGGACAGTGCGGTTCGCCCGGATACCTGCGGAATTCTGATCCCCGGCAAGCGGGGAAAGCTCTTGTCAGTCCTCTACAAGGCTGGGGGAACGGGCCTGCATCCCGTGGTTCTGATGCTCCACGGCATTCCCGGCTGCGAACAAAACCAGGACCTGGCCCAGGCCCTCCGCCGGGAGGGCTTCCATGTGCTGCTTTTCCACTACAGCGGAAGCTGGGGGAGCGACGGGGATTATTCCTTATCCAATAATGTGGAAGATGCCAATACGGTGTTGGATTACATTCTAAAGGACGAGACCCAGGGCTTCGACAAGTCCAAAATCTTCGCCCTGGGTCACAGCATGGGGGGCTTCGTCTGCGGCCAGCTGACGGCCCGGCGGAAGGAGATCAAAGCCGGGGTCCTGCTGATGCCCTGCGACATGGGCCGCCTGCCGGTCATTGCCCAAGAGGATGAAGGGGCCTATCAAACTGTCTGCGAAGTCTTTGCAGAGAGTGCGGGGTGGCTCCACGGCACCAGCGGCGACGCCCTCCGGCAGGAGGTATGGGACCACAGCCGGGAGTTTGCCTTTGAAACCCTGGTGCCGTCCCTAAAAGAAAAGCCCATGTTGTGCGTCGGCGGCACCCTGGATATTTACACGCCCCCAAAGTACCACTGTGACCCCTTGGAACAGGCCATCCGGGAAGCCGGGGGAAGCCATTTCCAAAAAATCGAGTACCCCACGGACCATTGCTTCGCCGACTACCGGCTGACGGTAGCGGAAAGCGTTGCGGAATTTTTGAAAAAACAAATTTAAAAGGATGCCCACCAAGGAAAAACGGTGGGCATCCTTTTTGCAAATGTGGGTGAGAGGGAAACAACACTCCAACTGCTTTAGAACAGATCCGCATGGGTCCCGGTGCGGAACAAAAACAATTCCAGCAGTTCATCCTCTGTGCGGTATACAAGCAGCCAATCAGGCTCAATGTGGCATTCTCGGAATCCGCGATAATTCCCGGTCAGACTGTGGTCACGATATTTTGTGTCCAGCGGCTGCTGCGCAGCCAGAGTATCCACAACGATTGCCAGAAGCGCCAAATCCAGGCCCCTCTTTTTGGCAAGCTTCAAGTCGCTTTTGAACTGATTGGATGGTACGATGCTAAGCATCTTCAAGCACCTCATCCATCAAGTCGCTGAAGGAACCGTACCGCTTGTAGCAGGAAGGATCGCTTTTCATTTTGCCGTATTCCGCAAGGGCCGCTTTGGTTTCCGCATTCGGCGTCATGCGTTTGATTTCAAAGGGGATACCGTCATGGCTGACGGCGCTTTTCAAAAACATGGTGACGGCGGTAGACATATTGAGCCCGAGGTCCGCAAAAAGCGCCTCCGCAGACTGCTTCAGCTCACTGTCAACACGGACGTTGATATTTGTAGTGGCCATAAAGATCACATCCTTTCTTTTCTATTATATGCAAGGGAGAAAACAATGTCAATATATCAAATGCAAATATTTTACAATAGCAATACATATCTTTACGAAATGCCGGTCTTTCCTATGTGAAGCTGTTTGTACGAGGATCGTGAGATCGTCCATGAGGCCATTGGGGGGAGGCCTTTTGTGTGTCCCTTTTGCATCCATTTATATGTTATCATAAAGCGAAAACCTATAGAAAGGATTTTGGAAGATGAAGAAAAAACCGTTTTTCCTGCGGCTGTGTGCCGGAATGCTGGCGGCGCTTCTGCTGGCCGGCTGCTCCGCTGAGGAGCTGACGGACAAGCTGGCAAAACCGGTGGTCAAAAACGAGACCATCTCGGCGGATTCCAAATGGATCAACTCCACCATCGACGGATCCATCGACGCAGCCACGCCGGTAAACCTGAAGGATGACTTTTATACCGCCGTCAACAAGGACTGGCTCTTGGAGCCCCTTGACGAGGGGGAGAAGGACCGGTCCCGGTTTACGGTCACCCAGGCCCAGCTGGATGAGAATCTGTACCAGATCATGACCATGGACCCCACGGATGTTTCCGGCCTGGACGAAAGCATTATGTCGGAGGAAACGCTGCTGCACCTGCAGGAGCTGGTCTCTACCGTGGTGGGTTACGGTAAGGACGCGGATACCCGCAACGCCCAGGGTGCGGAGCCGCTGCGGCCCTATCTGGAAAAAATCACCGGGATCTCCACCATGGAGGAGCTGACGGATTACCTGTGCAATACGGACGGGACCAACCTGTTCTCCCTGCAACTGGCCCCCGCTCAGCTAATCGTTTCCGCGGATATGGGAAGCACCTACATTGTGACTATTGGGGCGGAAGTCACTCTGTCCCTGCGGGACGAGGGCCAGTACACAAATTTGGATAATGAGGGTACCTATTATTACGGCTGCAATCAGGACCTGATGCGGTATGTTCTGGGGCAGCTGGGCTACAGCAATCAGGAAACCGACAAGCTGCTGCGTGCCTGCTACCGGTTCGAGGCCAAGCTGGCCCGCTGTGTGCTGGATGAGGCCATGTATTCGAATATAGAGGAGCTGGCGGAGAAGGATCCCATTTACAGCCTGGACGAAGTGCAGGCAATGGCCGGCAATTATCCGCTCAAGACCATTCTGGCCGCCTACGGGCTGGATGGCTCCAATGGCTACACGGTTCAGCTGCCCGCCCATCTGAAGGATGTGGGCAGGCTCTACACCGCCGGGAACCTGGAGGACATCAAGGCCTATCTGCTGGTGAATACCGTTCTGAAGGCCGCCGACCTGCTGGACGATACCGCCCACGAAAAGCTGCAGGCCTTTAACAACCGGACGGGGACCCCCAAGGACAGCGGGAGCAGTGAGCCCACCAACAAGAACCACCCGGACTATGACCAGTGGAAGGAGCTCTATACCCGCTATGTAGACCCCTATATCAGCGACGCTTGGCAGCAGGTCTACATCGGCCACTTCTGTAGCTCCAAAGAAAAACAGCAGGTATTGGAGATCACCCATAAAATTGTTGATGCGGTTGAACAATGTATTCTGAATGCGGATTGGCTGGGAGAGGAGACCCGGAGCGCAGCCCTGGACAAGCTGCACAATATGGGTATCCATGTGTTATATCCGGACGAGCTCACCGATTACAGCAGCCTGAGCTTTGAAAACTGCGGGAATCTGGTGGACATTGCGGCTGCCGCCAACCAATTCTCCAATCGGCAGGAAGCGGAACTGGTCAACCGGTCCTTTGAGAAGGATGACTGGCGGCTGGCCCAGCTCGGCACAGTGAGCACCGACGCCTTTTATTTTGGATCCGCGAATTCCATCAACATCTGCGCGGGATTCCTTTCTGACCACTATTTCTTCAACGCGGATGCCTCCCTGGAGGAAAATCTTGCCACCCTGGGCAGCGTTGTAGGCCACGAGATCACCCACGGCTTTGATACGACCGGCTCTCAGTTTGACAAGAACGGGGCCTATCGCTCCTGGTGGAAAAAGGCCGACCGGCTGGCCTTTGACCTGCGGGCCAATGACCTCATCAAATATTACAGCGGCCTGTCGCCGGTCAGCCGGGGCAGCTTCCTGGATGGCAAAACCGTTTCCGGGGAAGCCATTGCGGATATGGGCGGCGTAAAATGCGGCATGATTATCGCCGCGCAGACGCCGGGCTTTGACTACGACCTGTATTTCCGGACCTATGCCGGCCTCTGGCGGCAGCACTCCGACTATAAGACGGAGTTCCAAAGGGCCGGCAACGAGCATCCCGCATCCATGCTGCGTACCAATGTGACGCTGATGCAGTTTGAAGAGTTCCAGAAAACATATAACATCCAACCCGGCGACGGTATGTATCTGGCTGCCGAAGACCGGATCCTGGTCTGGTAAACAAGGAGGTACTTATGAGCGAATCTGTGATTTCCCTGAAGGGAATTGAAAAAAGCTATGGCACCCACAAGGTTCTCAGCGATGTGAACCTGGAGATCCATAAGGGCGATATTTTCGGCCTGGTGGGCAAGAACGGTGCGGGCAAAACCACTCTGTTCAAGGTGGTCCTGGGTCTGTCCTCCTATCAGAACGGCACCGTGGAGATCTGCGGCACCGGCGCGGACCTGGCAGCAGGGCGGAAGAAGATCGGCTTTATGGTAGGCGCCAACTACTTCGGCTACATGAGCGCCCGGGAGAACCTGGACTATTACCGAATTCTAAAGGGCATCAAGGACAAAAAAGAAGTGGACCAGGTGCTGAAAATCGTGGAGCTGGACAAGGTCAAGCGGCCCGTTAAAACCTTCTCCATGGGCATGAAGCAGCGCTTGGGCATCGCCAACGCCCTGCTGGGTATGCCGGAGGTGCTGATTCTGGACGAGCCCACCAACGGCCTGGACCCCCAGGGCATTGCCGGTATCCGGACCCTGGTGCAGAAGCTGAACGAGGAATACGGCATGACGGTGATCATCTCCTCCCACATTCTGGGCGAGCTGCAAAATACCGCCCACCGCTTCGGCATTGTCAACAACGGTACCGTCCCCTGTACCATCACCCAGGAGGACCTGATGTCCGAGCAGAAGGCCGTCCGCATTCACGTAGACGACCTGGAGCGGGCCCGGAAGCTTCTGGCCGACGGCGGCGTTCAGGTCCTGAACGAGGTCCAGGAGACCGTCAGCCTGGAGGATTTCTATTTCAATATGGTTGGAGGAGCAAAAAATGCTTAATTATATTCATGCGGACCTGCATCGTATTTTCCGCCGCCCTTCCCGCTGGGTGATCCTGATCCTGTTTTACGTCGCCGCCCTGGGCTTCGAGCTGTATCAGGCCGTTACCAAAAGCTTCAACAGCGTCAATTTCATCGCCGCCGGTTCCAACCTCTTTGAGATCACGGCCATTGTTTTGGGGATGATGGAGATCCAGAACGTTTTTGCGGATGATTTCCACGCCAAGACTATGCAGATCGCCATTGGCCTGGGCATCTCCCGGCCGAAGATCGTCCTGACCAAGCTCATCGACTTTGCGATCCTCGCGATCTTCGATACCCTGGTGATGACGGCCCTGTTCGCCCTCGGCGGCACCGCCTGCGGCATCCATCTGATGGGCGAGCAGGTGTATCTGATGTTCGTTTCCGCCCTGGGCAGTGCGGTATTTATGACGGTGGTGGCATCCATTACCATGATCCCCGTTTTCTATACCCAGTCCACGGCCCTGGCTATCCTGATCTACCTGGTCATTTCCCTGGACCCTGTGAACATCCTGGTCCAGCTCTTCAGCACCAAGGAGATCGTCATGAACCTCCACCTGGCATCCCTGACCTTCTCCTCCGTTACTAACACCTTCTTCACCCAGCTGTCCCTGCGCAACGCCCTGCCCATCGGCCAGCTCATCGGCATCATTATCTACCTGGCCGGTGCCTACGGCCTGACCGTCCTGGCCTTCAACAAGCGGGAGCTGGAATTCTAACGCCTGCCCCAAACAAAACCAGCCTGACCTTTTCCCCGGTGGGGGAGTGGTCAGGCTGGTTTTATTCATCATCCATCAAGTCGGTAGAAGAACCGTACCGCTTGTAATTGGACGGATTTTTTTTCATCTCATTGTATTCCGCAAGTGCTGCTCTTGTTTCTGCATTCGGTGTCATCCGTTTTACGTCAAACGGGATGCCGTCATGGCTGACAGCGCTCTTTAAGAACATGGTGATAGCCGTGGACATATTGAGCCCCAGATCTGCAAAGAGTGCCTCTGCCGACTGCTTCAGGTCACTGTCAACACGGACATTGATATTTGTTGTGGACACAAAGCTCACTCCTTTTATGTGTTTACGTTATTATATGCGAGTATGCAAACAATGTCAATATAATAAATGAAAATGCTTTACATTATATTGCGTTAACTACCACAATTAATATAAATGCAATTTCTCGAATATCCATTTGCGGAGGTGCTTATTGGATTGTAATACATATAATTGCTGGGATGTTCTAATAATATGTCTTGCAATCTGCCAGACAATGAATTACAATACTGGCATAGGAGGTGTTGAATATGAAGGATTCAACAGTAAGTGCCCGGGTTGAAAATAATGTGAAGTTGGAAGCAGAGGATATCCTTCAGAGGCTGGGTATTCCCGTTTCTGTTGTGATCAATTCGTTGTATCGTCAAATCATTTATCAGCATGGGGTTCCGTTCTCTTTAACGATTCCATTGGAGCCGAAAACTATGGATACAATGTCAGACGGGGAATTAAGTGCAAAGCTTCAGCATAGCTACACACAGTCGCTTGCCGGGGAAGGCAGGCTGATGAACGACGTGTTTGACGATCTGGAGGGGAGAAAATTATGATACGTGTGCTATTTATCTGCCACGGCAATATCTGCAGAAGCACCATGGGAGAATACATCCTCAAAGATATGGTCAGAAAGGCCGGGCTGGAAGAACAGTTTGAGATCGATTCCGCGGCGGTGAGCCGGGAGGAGATCGGCAATCCCATTTATCCGCCGGCCCGGCGGGAGCTGCTGAAAAGGGGCGTGCCGGTGGGGGACCATCGGACCCGGCAGGTGACGGTGGAGGACTACCGGCACTTCGACCGGCTGTATTTTATGGACGAAAGCAACCGCCGGTACTTATCACGGCTTCTGCCCCAGGACCCGGAGAAGATCCGTAAGCTATTGGACCGGGATGTGGCGGACCCCTGGTACACCGGGGACTTTGGGGGAGTCTACGAGGACCTGGTGGAAGGCTGCAAGCGTATCCTGGAGGAATTTGCATGAATTACGAAAAGTTGGAGGCGGCCCTGTCGGAGCTTCCGCTGTACATCTATGCCTGGGTAGAGCCGGAAAGCCTGGAATTTTCCGACCGGGTCCGGTGGATCTGTGCGCATGAGTGTACCATGTACGGCACCACCTGGGCCTGCCCTCCGGGGGTAGGGACCGTGGAGGAATGCAAGAAAAAATGCCTGAGCTACAACAAGTGCCTGCTGGTCTCCACCATTACCGAGGTGGCGGATATTTCCGATCTGCAGGGTACTCTGGCTACCCGGACGGACCATGAGGCCATTACGGACCAGGTAGGGGACCTGCTCCGCTCCTTCGGGGTGGAGCCCTACATTCTTTCCACAGAGGCCTGTGCCATCTGCAAGCGCTGTGCCATTCTGGATGGGCAGCCCTGCCGCCATCCGGACAAAATGCACCCCTGCGTGGAAAGCCAGGGCATCAACATCATCCCCACCCTGGAGGCCAACGGACTGGAATTCCAGTACGGCTCCAACGTGGTGACCTGGGTGTCCCTGCTGCTGTTCCGGGACAGAGATGAGGAGGCAACATGAAAAAAACGGGAACGATTCTTGAAAAGCTTGTAGAAGGCTTGTTCGCCGGGATGCTCACGGCGGCGCTGCTGCTGGTACTGCTGTGTTCCGGGACGGAATACAACTGCAAGATCACCTTTTTGCTGCCCAATTGGGCCCTTTGCGGGGGTGCTCTGGTGATTTCCTTGCTGCTTGTCCTGTTTGTATGCAGGCAGCGCCAAAAGCGTTGGATGGGGGATGCCGTCCGGTGGCTGGACCGGATGGTGCCATGGATCTGCCTGGGGCTGTTCTGTGTGGAAGTGTACATCAGCTTCTGTATCTTTTTCCAGCCGGGCTGGGACCCGGGGACCCTTTGGAAGCGGGCCTGGCAGCGGATCTATGGGGACTCCTGGGGGGACTATTTCTCCCGGTACCCCAATAACCTGTTGCTTCTGCTGCTGGAGACCTTCCTGCTGCGGTTCAACAGTGCCTTTGGGATCTTCCCCGGGGACTACGCCCAGATGTGCTGCATTGTGGTGGACTGCGCTGCCATCACTTTGAGCTGCCTGCTTACCTATCGGCTGCTGAAAAACCTGACAACCCGGGGTTGGGCCTTGGTGGGCTTTTTCCTGTGTGTCCTGCTGGCAGGGCTGTCCCCCTGGATGTGCATCTTCTATTCGGATACCTTGGGAATTTTGTTCCCGATTTGGACCTTGTATCTGTACACCAAGCCCGGAAAGACCAAAAGAAACCGGATCGGGGCGATCCTGGTGGGTTGCGTGGGCTATTTCCTCAAGCCCCAGTGCATCATTATGGTCATCGCCATTTTGTGTATGGAAGTGGTGTATGCCATCAAAGAGAAGAAAAAAGAACGGGCATTGTGGGGCGCCGGAATGGCAGCACTGTCCATTGCGGTCATTCTGGTGCTCTCCAATGTACTGGTATGGCGGTACGAGTCGGCGGACGTGAAGCTGGAAAAAGAGGAGTCCTTCGGCATGGCCCATTTCTTTATGATGGGCCTGAATGAGGAGACCACCGGGGCCTTTTCCAGTGAGGATGCGGACTTTTCCGCCGGTTTTGCCACAAGCGCGGAGCGGACCCGGGGGGACATTGCCCGTGCAATCAGCCGTCTTCAGCAAATGGGCGTTGGAGGCTACCTGCGGCATCTATCCAAAAAGCTCTTGATGACCTTCCACGACGGCACCTTTGGCTGGTGGGTAGAGGGCACCTTTTACACACCCCTTGTGGATGCCCCAAACACCCATATCGCCCCGGCCCTCCGGGCCCTATATTACCGGGACGGCGGTAAGCACGAACTCTGGAAGCTGGCGGCCCAGGCAGTCTGGATGGCCACGCTGCTGCTGGGCACAATTTACGGACTGCTGAGCCTGAAAAAAGAGGGCCGGTTCCAGGTGTCCGTCCTGAAGCTGGCGCTCTTCGGCACGGTGCTGTTTCTGCTGCTCTTTGAATGCCGGGCCAGGTACCTGTTTATGCACATCCCCCTCTTCTGCTGCCTGGCGGGGCTGGGCCTGGGGGAGATCGCGGAGAGACTCCGGAAAAAACGCTGAGATCATATTTGTCATAAAAAAGCTGCTGAATTCGCTTTTCCGGGCAGGAGAAGGAATTCAGCAGCTTTTGCGTTATACGGCAGGGAGCTTTTTCATTTGCCGCAGGTAGAACAGCCCACCCAGCAGGCTCCAGACGATCAAAAGGATATAGGATTCTTTGCAGAAATGTACGCCGGACAGGCCGGGGATGGGGACGAGCTGAAGAATGATAAAAACAGTAGAAAAGGCAACGCCAAGGCCGGCCATGGCGGACAGGAAGGGGGTGCGGTCATGATCCCGCTTCATGGTGACCAGCGTGCAGGCACAGGTGAAGAAATAGCCGATGGAAGCGCCAATGGCGGACATATCCACAAACCATCCCAGGGCTTCCCGGCCCAGGATCGGACCGGACAGAGAAATGACCATGCAGAACAGCATTGCGTTTTTGGGGGTATGGTGCTTTTCGTCAATGATACCAAACCACTGGGGCAGGTAGCCGTCACGGCTCATGGAGTACATCAGCCGACTGGATGCCAGGTAAAATCCCATAATACCGGATAAGACCGCACAGGAAACCGCCGTGCCGACCAGAATTTTTCCCGGAAGCCCCAGCAGACGCTCGGCAGCGGTCAGCAGGAGCCAGGGGGTGGAGCTGCTGTTGACGATGAGATCCGGCCAGTTCGCCAAAGCCGCCGCCGCAATGGTATTGTTTGCGGTATAGACGAAGCAGCCAAAGAGAATGGCAACGACCATGATCAGGGTGACCTTTTTATAGGGGAACTTGAATTCCTCCGCAGCCTGGGGAATGGTATCAAAGCCCACAAAGGCCCAGGGGGCAATGGCAAAGGTGGCGAGGATCGCGGAAAGAATATCCTTGCCGCCGTTGCGGGCGTAGGGGGCAATGGAGGTGTAGGTCCCGGCGGAGGCGGAGGCAAAGGCTTCTGCCTTGTGGAAGCCCCAGATGGGTGCCATATTTGCCGTTGTAGCCTGGGGGCTGAGCAGAGCCGCTGCGGTCAGGATCAGAACGGAGCCACCCAGCAGGGAAGCCAGGACGGTTTGAATGATACCGGCTTTTTCCACCCCCAGAATGTTGAGGATCCCGAAAAGGATCAAAATGCCGGAGGCCAGAAGCACTTCGCCTGCCCACACATCGAATCCGGCGATTTTGTAATGGAAGCCCCACTTCAGAATATCCAGAGATCCGTCCAGCCCGTCTACGATCAGGCCGATGGCGGTGGAATTCATAGGTACGTTGGTCAGGTAGGCGGCAACCAGAAACCAGCCGCAGAAATAGGCAGGGAACCGGCCAAAGCAGGCTTTTGTAAAGGTGAATTCACCGCCGGCTTTGGGGTATTTGGGGACCATGTACGCATAGCTGAAGGCGATGACGATCATGACCAGGGCACCAAGTACCATGGCAATGGCCGTCCCCGCCGCACCGGAATTGGGCAGAAATTTTTTCCCGGGATTGATGAAAGAGCCCCAGCCCACGACACAGCCAAAGGCCAGGGCCCATACATGCATAGGGGTGAGGCGGCGGCTCAATTGCTTTTGATTTTCCTGCATGGAACGTTCTCCTTATACGTTGTAGGTCTTGTCAATGGCTTTCAGTTCCCGGAAGGTATCGATCTCTACGATATCGGCATCGAAGCATTCCCGGACCTCGACGGCATAGTGCTCTTTTTTGTAAACCAGAGGGACCTGCTCCCAGTACCGTTCCTTTCCGCCGGGGGTGGCGTATACGTCGGCAATGTCCTGAGAGAGCCGATGGCCGTCTGCTTCGTTCCAGTAGGAGATCCCCACCATCTGCCAGCAATCCAGGCCGCCCACCTTTTCTTCCGTAATGATGCCGTTTTGCACCGTAAAGCACCAGTCGTCGGTGCGGTCCTTTTTGATGGCGAGAAAATCGCTGGTATAATGGTATTTTTTGATGATCTTCGGATTGGAGATCAAAAGATCTGCTTCAAATACATAGGCGTTGGACAGCATATACCGCACGACCATGGAGCTGGAAATGTTATTGGCCTCATTGAACATGGGGTTTTCCAGGAACTTGACCATGGGGTATTTATACAGTAGCTGATCGAACTGCTCGGACAGGTACCCCCGGACAATATAGATCTCGTGGATCCCGGCTTCCAGGCAGGCATCGATCAACCGGTCAATGATCCGAACGCCGTGTACCCGGACCAGGGGCTTGGGTGTATTTAGGGTGATCGGAACCAGTCGGGAGCCGAAGCCTGCGGCAATGAAAATGGCGCGCTTGGCCCGGTAGGGCTCCAAGGCCTGGATACCGGCATTGGTGATACATCCCTTTTCCACATAGCCCAGGTCCGTCAATTCCTTCAGGACCTTGTTGATGGTTCCCAGGCTGTGCTTTGTAGCATTTTCCAGGGCTCGCTGGGTGGCGGCCTCGGTTACGGCAAGCTGTTCCAGAATATCAAACTGTTTTCTTGTAAGCGGCATAATGTCTCTCCTCATAGATGTTCAAATGAGCAGGTTTGGCTGATATGTGTTTTCAAAAAAGAAAGTTCAGAAAAACGCATGTTCGGTGGTTGGCACAATGGGGGTTGCTTGCATATAAAATGCACCTGATTGGTTCTTAGAATATCACAAATATTCTGCAGCTGCCAGTGACAAAATGGCGAAACTGTCCGATTTTTCGCAAAATGCCGGATGACAGAAAAGTGACGGAAAACAGCTGAACAAAGACGGAAAGAAAAAAACATTCTCTGCAGGACGACACGCAGGGCTTCCTATGCAAAAGGAACAACGGCTCCTGCGTAAAAGGAAAAACAAGCTTGAAATTCTAATATATATCCCTTATAATGCTCCATGTATTCCAAATAGAAACCGGGATCCCGTTCAAATCGTGCGGGGGCCCATCTCGCCGGTCAGGGCGGGCTGAGGTGCGGGCAGAGGAGAAATCTTGTATGATGCTTTATATTGACCCCGGAACGGGCAGCATGCTGTTCGCGGTGCTGATCGGCATTATCGGGGCCTTGAATTTTTTGCTGAAGGGCTGGATCATCAAGCTGCGGTTTTTGCTCAGCGGCGGCAAAAGCGGCCCAAGGGAGCAGAAAAAGCTGCCGCTGGTGATCTTTGCCGAGAGCAAGCGATACTGGAACATTCTGGAGCCGGTGTGCCGGGAGCTGGACAAACGAGGACTTGGTACGGTATATATGACTGCGTCCCCGGATGACCCGGCCCTGAACAGCCCCTATCCCCACATTCACGGGGAGTTTATCGGGGAGGGAAATAAGGCCTTTGCAAAGCTGAATTTCCTGAGTGCCCATGTTTTACTGGCGACGACCCCGGGGCTGGACGTTTACCAGTGGAAGCGTTCCAGAGACGTGGACTGCTACGTGCACATTCTTCATGCGGCCAGTGAGGTCGTGACCTACAGAATGTTCGGACTGGATTATTACGACACCGTGTTTGTATCCGGAGATTACCAGATCCGGGATCTGCGGGCACTGGAGACCCTTCGCAATCAGCCCCGGAAGGAGCTTGTAAAAATTGGGGTGCCCTACCTGGATGAGATGAAGAAGCGCCTGGAATCCGCCGGGCCGGTGGAGCCGCATCCAAGAACGGTTCTGGTGGCGCCCTCCTGGGGCCCCAGTGCGATTTTCAGTAAATTCGGCGGCCAGATCCTTGAAAAGCTGCTGTCTGCCGGGTTCCATGTGATCGCCAGGCCCCACCCCCAGTCCTTCACCTCTGAGAAGGAGCTGATGGACAAGCTGATGGCAGCCTACCCGGAGTCCGATCAAATGGAATGGAACCGGGATACGGACAATTTTGAGGTTTTGAGACGGTCGGATATTATGATCTCGGACTTCTCCGGTGTGATTTTTGATTTTGCGCTGGTATTTGATAAGCCGATCATTTATGCGGATACGGAGTTTGACAAAGGCCTGTACGACTGCTGGTGGCTCTCTACGCCCTTGTGGACCTTTGAAATGCTTCCGAAGCTTGGCGAGCAGCTGACCCGGGAAAATTTTGATTCCATTGGTGAATTGGTAGAGCGCTGTATCCGGGATGAAAAATACGCCAGGGGCAGGGAACAGGCGAGACTGGAAACCTGGGCTTATCCAGGAGAGGGCGCCTCCAGGGCGGCGGATTATCTGGCAGAAAAGGTAAAGACCATTCGCGAAAAAAATGAGGAGAAAAAACAGTGACCCTTTTAGAAATCATCGATTCCCTTTTGTTTCGGCCCCTGCAATATCTGTTTGAGCTGATCTACATGAACGTCTACCGGATCATCGGCAGTCCGGGACTATCCATCATTGCCCTGAGCCTGGTGATGAACTGCCTTCTGCTGCCCCTATACAAGCGGGCGGATGCCCTGCAGGAAGAGGAACGGCAGACGGAAGCCAGGCTGAGTGCGGGAATTGCGCACATCAAAAAGACCTTCCGGGGCGACGAGCGGATGATGATGCTGCAGGCCTATTATCGGGAGAACAACTATAAGCCCACCTATGTCCTGCGGAGTGCGGTGTCGCTGCTGCTGGAGATCCCCTTCTTCCTGGCGGCCTATCGCTTTTTGTCCAATCTGGTGTTCATCCAGGGCGTGGCCTTCGGACCGATCCATGACCTGGGACTTCCGGATGGGCTTTTGACCGTTGGCGGGGCAAATATCAATGTCATGCCGATGATCATGACTGCCGTAAATCTTGTTTCCTGCGTGATCTTTACCAAAGGGGCCCCGCTGAAATCCAAGCTGCAGCTGTACGGAATGGCCATTTTCTTCCTGTTTTTCCTGTACGATTCTCCCTCCGGTCTGGTGTTTTACTGGACGCTGAACAACCTGTTCTCTCTGGGAAAAACGATCGTTTACAGGCTGAAGGATCCCCGGCGTTTTTTGCGGATCGGCGCATCCATGCTGGGGCTGGGGCTCCTGATCGGTGCCCTGACTCCGTTTATGGGACACCGGCCCGGGGCACGGACGGTGGCCATGGCATGCGGTGTGCTGCTGCAGTTCCCGGCGATATGGCATGTGCTGCCCCAAAAAGCAAAGGCCCGGCCCACGGCGGAGCCCAAAGCGGACCCAAAGCTGTTTTTCCTGGCTGCGTTTTTCCTGGCACTGTTTGTGGGAGCGTATATTCCGATGTCGGTCATTACTTCCTCCGCAGCGGAGTTTGTGGATGTCCGCAATTATCAGAGCCCCCTATGGTTTGCGGTAAGCAGTTTTTCCCTGGCAGTGGGCTCCTTTGTGATCTGGCCCGGGGTTTTTTACTGGCTGGCAGGAGCAAAGACGAAAAAGCGCTATGAAATGGCTGCGTGCGTTCTCCTGGGCATTGCCGTTCTGGACTTCCTGTGCTTTGGAAACAGCAATGGGACCCTGACATCCACGCTGAAATATGAAAAGGAGCTTTTGTTCACGGCCCGGCAGATCTGCGTCAACGCCGCTGCGGCGGCCGCTGCCGCAGCAGCCGTCTGGCTGGCCATGCGCTTCCTTCGGAAATACGCAAAGCGGGCCATTGCGGTGCTTACGCTGGCGGTGATGGTCATGGTCGGCCTCAATGCCGTAAATGCCAACGGCCAGGTCAGCACCATTCGGGAAACCGCAAAGGAAAGCGGAGAGATCCCCAGCTACACCATCAGCAAGGACGGAAAAAACGTGATCGTGGTGATGATGGACCGGGCTATGGGAGAATTTATCCCCTTCCTCTTTAACGAGAGACCCGAACTGAAAAAACAGTTTGACGGCTTTACCGCCTATACAAACGTGGTTGCCTATGGCGCCTATACGAACTTCGGAGCTCCGGCGCTGCTGGGCGGCTACGAATATACGGTAGAAAACATCAACAAGCGGGCGGACGAAAGCCTGAAGGATAAGCACAACGAGGCCCTGAAGGTGATGCCGGTATTGTTCAGCGAGAACGGCTTTGAAGCAACGGTATTTCAGCCGCCCTACGCCAACTACCAGTGGATCCCGGATCTGAGCATTTATGACGATTACCCGCAGATCAAGCGGTATAACACCAAAGGCGCCTTTGCGTCCTCGGTAGAAGATGAATCTACCGGTACTTTTCAGAACTGGCTGGCATGCAATAAGCGCAATTTCTTTCTGTACGGCCTTATGAAGGCCTGCCCCCTGGGATTGCAGACGTATATATACGGCGATGGGAACTATAACAAAAGCTATGTTCTGCGGGGGAGCGACGTCGAACAGCAGACAGAGGTGGACAGCCATACCGCAACGGGCGGCATGGCGGAATTTCTGGAATCCTATCAGGTTCTGACCCATCTGCCCCAGATCACCCAGGTCGGTGAGGATACACCGGGGACGTTTTTGTTCTTTGCCAATCATGCGACCCACGATACCATGATTTTGCAGGAGCCGGAATATGAGCCCCGGGATTATGTGGATAACACGGAATACGATACCACGCACGCAGACCGTTTCACCTTGGACGGAACGACGCTGACCATCAACTATGGCCATGCTTATGCCCATTACCAGTGCAATATGGCTGCCATGATCCAATTGGGAAACTGGTTCGATTATCTGCGGCAGTGCGGCGTGTATGACAATACCAGGATCATTCTGGTTTCGGACCATGGACGGAACCTGGAGATCAACAAGGACCGGATCCTGCCGGACGGAACGGACCTGGATTACTTTTATCCCATCCTCCTTGTGAAGGACTTTGATGCTTCTGGATTTCAGTATTCGGATACCTTTATGACCACGGCGGATGTTCCCACCCTGGCCATGGAAGGCGTGATCGATGATCCCGTGAATCCCTTTACGGGAAACGCTATCAATTCGGATGCAAAGCAGGGGAAAACCTATGTGCTGTATTCGGAAGAATCCAATGTGGGCGTCAACGGCGGAAACCAGTTTCTTCCCGGCACCTGGTATCGGGTAGACAACCAGAATATGCTGGATAAGAACAACTGGGTCAAGGTAGGGGAGAATACCCGCCTGCCGGAAGACTGACGGATCGCGTTTTCAAAATCAAGGGATGGGGAAGGAGAAAAAACAGTGACCTTTTTAGAAATCATTGATTCTCTTTTGTTTCGACCCTTACAATACCTGTTCGAGCTGATCTACATGAACGTCTACCGGGTCATCGGCAGTCCGGGGCTGTCCATCATTGCCCTGAGCCTGGTGATGAACTGCCTGCTGCTGCCCCTGTATAAGCGGGCGGATGCCCTGCAGGAAGAGGAGCGGCAGACGGAGGCCAGGCTGAGCGCGGGGGTGACCCAGATCAAAAAGGCCTTCCGGGGCGACGAGCGGATGATGATCCTGCAGACCTACTACCGGCAGAACAACTATAAGCCTACCTATGTTCTGCGGGGAGCGGTGTCGCTGCTGCTGGAGATCCCCTTCTTTATGGCGGCCTACCGGTTCCTTTCCAATCTGGTATTCATTCAGGGGGTGGCCTTCGGTCCCATCCGGGACCTGGGACTTCCGGACGGACTTCTGACCGTTGGCGGGGTGCACATCAATGTGCTGCCTGTTGTTATGACCGCGGTGAATCTGATTTCCTGTGTGATCTTCACCAAGGGAGCACCCTTAAAGTCCAAGCTGCAGCTGTACGGGATGGCAGTTTTTTTCCTGTTTTTCCTGTACGACTCCCCCTCTGGGCTGGTGTTTTACTGGACGCTGAACAATGTATTCTCTCTGGGAAAAACCGTTTTCTATAAGCTGAAGGATCCCCGGCGTTTTTTGCGGATCGGTGCGTCCTTACTGGGGCTGGGCCTGCTTGTCGGTGCGCTTACCCCGTTCATGCAGCACCGTCCCGGCGTACGGTCGGCGGCGGCAGTGTGCGGTGTTCTGCTGCAGCTCCCGACGGTATGGCATCTTCTGCCAAAGAGACAGGAAAAGCAGCAGTCTGCAGAGTCCGCCGCGGATCCAAAGCTCTTTGTTTTGGCCGCTGCCTTTCTGGCTTTGTTTGTGGGCGGCTATATTCCAATGTCGGTCATTGTTTCCTCTGCGGAGGAGTTTGTGAATGTCCATCATTATGAGAGCCCGCTGTGGTTTGTGGTAAGCAGCTTCTGTCTGGCGGTGGGGTCCTTTGTGATCTGGCCCGGGGTCTTTTACTGTCTGGCGGCGCCCAGGACCAAAAGGCGCTACGAAGTGCTGGCGTGTATCCTGCTGGGGATCGCCGTTCTGGACTTTTTGTGCTTCGGCAGCAGCGATGTGATCCTTACGTCTACGCTGAATTACGAAGAAGAGCCGGTGTTCACCCTCCGGCAGATCGTGATCAATGCTGCGGCCGTGGCCGCGATCGCCGGGGCGGCTTGGCTTGCGATGCGGTATTTTCGGAAACATGCCAGGCGTGTAATTGCGATGCTTACATTGGCGGTGGCGGTCATCGTGGGGATCAATGCGGTGAACGTCAGCGGTCAGGTCAGCGCCGTCCGGAAAGCCGCGAAGGAAAGCAAGGAGCCCCCCAGCTATACCGTCAGCAAAAACGGGAAAAACGTAGTCGTCATTATGCTGGACCGGGCCATGGGAGAATTTGTCCCGTTTCTGTTCAACGAAAGACCGGAGCTGAAGGAGCAGTTTGACGGCTTTACCGCCTATACAAACGTGGTCTCCTTCGGCGCCTATACGAATTTCGGCACCCCGGCCCTGCTGGGCGGCTATGAGTACACGGTAGAAAACATCAACAGGCGGGCAGATGAAAGCCTGAAGGACAAGCAGAATGAAGCCCTGAAGGTGATGCCGGTTTTGTTCAGCGAAAACGGCTTTGAAGCAACGGTATTCCAGCCGCCCTATGCCAACTACCAGTGGATCCCGGATCTGAGCATTTATGACGACCACCCGCAGATCAGGCGGTATAATACAACAGGCGCCTTTGCCTCGGTAGAGGACGAGGAGACCGCCGATACGTTTCAGAACTGGCAGGCCTGCAATATGCGGAACTTCTTCTTGTATGGCCTCATGAAGGCTTCTCCCCTGGGATTGCAGAAGTACATATACGGCGACGGAAACTACAATAAGAGCTATGTACTGCAGGAAAACAGCGTTGAGTGGCAGACTACAGAGGGCAGCCATATGGCCAAGGGCGGTGCGTCGGATTTCCTGAATTCCTATTACGTTCTCACCAACTTGCCCCAAATCACCCAGGTCAGTGAGGAGCCGACAAATACATTCCTGTTTTTCGCCAACGATTCGACCCATGATACCATGCTTTTGCAGGAGCCGGAGTATGAGCCCCGGGACTATGTGGACAACAGGGAATACGACGCTGCCCATGCGGATCGGTTCACCCTGGACGGAACAAGGCTGGATATGAGCTACGCCTTTGCCTATGCCCACTACCAGTGCAATATGGCTGCCATGATCCAGCTGGGAAACTGGTTTGACTATCTGCGGCAGTGCGGCGTGTACGACAATACCAGGATCATCCTGGTTTCAGACCATGGGCGGGACCTGAAGATCAACAAGGACCGGATCCTGCCGGACGGAACGGACACGGACTTCTTCTATCCGATCCTCTATGTAAAGGATTTTAACGCAACAGGCTTCCGGTTCTCGGATACCTTTATGACCACGGCGGATGTTCCGACCCTGGCGACAAACGGCGTGATCGAAAACCCTGTGAATCCCTTTACCGGAAACGCCATCAGTTCGGATGCAAAGCAGGGGAACACCTATGTGCTGTATTCGGAAGTATCCGACGTTGGCACCAACGGTGGAAATCAGTTTCTGCCCGGCATTTGGTATCGGGTGGACAACCGGGATATGCGGGATAAAAACAACTGGATCAAGGTGGCAGAAGACGCCTGCCTCCCGGAAGGTTGATGCGAGGAGAGCAAACAGTGACCTTTTTAGAAATTCTCGATTCTCTTTTGTTTCGGCCCTTACAATACCTGTTTGAGCTGATTTATATGAACGTCTACCGGGTCATCGGCAGTCCGGGGCTGTCCATCATTGCCCTGAGCTTGGTGATGAACTGCCTGCTGCTGCCCCTGTATAAGCGGGCGGATGCCCTGCAGGAAGAGGAGCGGCAGACGGAGGCCAGGCTGAGCGCGGGGGTGGCCCAGATCAAAAAGGCTTTCCGGGGCGACGAGCGGATGATGATCCTGCAGACCTACTACCGGCAGAACAACTATAAGCCTACCTATGTTCTGCGGGGGGCGGTGTCGCTGCTGCTGGAGATCCCTTTCTTTATGGCGGCCTACCGGTTTCTATCCAATCTGACCCTGCTCCAGGGAGTCGCCTTGGGCCCCATCGCCGATCTGGGGGTACCGGACGGCCTGCTGGTTCTGGGGGGAGTGCACATCAACATATTGCCCATTCTGATGACAACGGTAAACCTGGTTTCCTGTGTGATCTTCACCCAGGGGGCCCCGCTGAAATCCAAGCTGCAGCTGTACGGAATGGCGATTTTCTTCCTGTTCTTTCTGTATGATTCTCCCTCCGGACTGGTGTTCTACTGGACACTGAACAATCTGTTCTCCCTGGGAAAGACGGTTTTTTATAAGCTGAAGGACCCGCAGAAGATCCTGCGGGGCGGGGCGTCCCTGCTGGGCCTGGGGATGCTGGTATGGATCCTGTTCTTTTACCGTCAGCACCGGCCGATCGTAAAAACGGTGGTGCTGCTGGCAGGCGGATTGCTGCAGCTTCCGCTGGTTTTGCACCGGATGCATATTCAGAAAAAACAGAGAGAAGAGAAGCCGGCGGATGCCAGACTCTTTTTCCTGGCAGCCTTCTTCCTGGCGGTATTTGCGGGGGCCTATATCCCGCTGTCGGTGCTGGCTTCCTCCGCGGAAGAATTTGTAAATGCGCTCCATTATCAGAGCCCTCTGTGGTTTGTTGTCAGCAGCTTTTGCCTGGCACTGGGTTCTTTTGTGATATGGCCCGGTGTTTTTTACGGGATGGCGGAGACCGGAACAAAGAAAAAGTACGAAAAAGCCGTATTCGTGCTGATGTGCGCCGCGATCCTGAATTTTATGGCCTTCGGAAAGAACCTGGGGGTACTGACCTCCAGCTTGCGCTACGAGAAGTTTTCCCCGACCCTTTCCGAGGTGCTGTGGAACGGGGCGGCGGTGGCGGCAGTGGGGCTGGCAGCGGTTTTGCTCCTGGGGAAGTGGGAACATTCTCTCAAACGGGTGATCACGGTACTGCTGCTGGCGACGGTGGTCGTTTCCGGAGTGAATGCCGCAAATGTCAACGGCCAGGTTTCCGGCCTTCGGCATACGACGGATGACAGCGGGGAGACACCGGCCTACACCCTCAGTAAAAACGGAAAAAATGTAGTCGTCATTATGATGGACCGGGCCATGGGAGAGTTTGTCCCTGTGATCTTTCAGGAAAAGCCGGAGCTGCAGGAACAGTTTGACGGCTTTACCGCCTATACGAATGTGGTGTCTGCCGGTGCTTTTACAAACTTCGGAGTTCCCTCACTGATGGGCGGTTACGAGTATACGGTAGAAAATCTGAATAAGCGTTCGGAAGAAAGCCTGCAGGAAAAGCATAACGAAGCTTTGAAGGTGATGCCGGTACTGTTTTTGCAGAACGGGTTCGATGTAACGGTCATGCAGCCTCCCTACGCAAACTACATGTGGATCCCGGATCTGGGCATTTACAGCGATTATCCCCAGATCAAACGCTACAATGTGGAGGAGACCCTGGAGGGCTACGAAAGCTGGGCTGCCGCGAACATGCGCAATTTCTTTATGTATTCTCTGATGCGGGTAAGCCCCACGGCGCTGCAGATCTATATTTACGACAAAGGAAACTATAACGGGAGCAATCAAACCGATGACGTGGGACTTTACACAGAAGTGGATGCCCACAGCAGCACGGGGATCAATTCCGAGTTTATGCGCTCCTATGAGGTGCTGACAAACCTTCCTTCCATGACGCAGATCAGCGAGGGCACGGAAAATACTTTCCACTTTATGGCCAATGACGCTACCCACGACGTGCAGCTCCTCCAGGCGCCGGACTATGTTCCGCAAGCGGAAACGGACAATACAGAGTATGATCTGGAGCATGAGGACCGGTTCGTGACGGACGGAGCGGCACTGAGGATGTACGATTTTACCCAGTTCGAGCACTACTCCGCCAATATGGCGGCGATGCTCCGGCTGGGAAACTGGTTTGACTACCTGAGACAGAACGGAGTATATGACAACACCCGCATCATTCTGGTTTCCGACCACGGAAAAGGCCTGAACGCCAATGAGAAGCGCATTCTGCCGGACGGGACCGACACGGAGTTTTTCTACCCCATCCTGCTGGTGAAGGATTTTGGGGCAAAGGGATTTGCCTATTCGGATGCGTTTATGACCACGGCAGATGTTCCCACACTGGCAACAATGGACCTGATCCGGGATCCTGTCAATCCGTTTACCGGAAATCCCATCAATTCCGATCAGAAGGAACAGGGAAAGACCTATGTGTTCTATTCCACAAAGTGGGATGTCAAAGAAAACAACGGTACACAGTTTTTGCCCGGTACCTGGTACCGGATCGACAACCAGAATATGCAGGAGAAAAACAACTGGGTCAGGGTCGGAGAAAACACCTGTTTTCCGGAAGACTGAATTTTTCCCGGGAGCCGATGGCTTCCGGGGATTTTTTATGCAATACAATATCAATAAAATATATCGATAAAAACATGATAGAATTGTCATAACGCACAAAAAAGGTACCATCTTTTGTATATTGCGATAAAAATTTCCACCGGTGGGAATAATCCTTGCAATTGGCCCGGCACCGTGGTATACTGTTTTGGCACGAATGATATTCAAATGTGTAAAATCCAAGCAAAATAGCATTGCTTGCTATAGGAAAGGGGTATTTTATGTCTCACAAATATGTTTACATGTTCACTGAGGGCGACGGTTCCATGCGTGAGCTTCTGGGCGGTAAGGGCGCCAATCTGGCCGAAATGACCAGGATCGGCCTGCCGGTTCCCCAGGGCTTTACTATTTCTACCGAAGCCTGCACCAAGTACTATGAAGATGGCCGGAAGATCAACGACGAGATCATGGCCCAGATCATGGAGTACGTGGATAAAATGGAAGAGGTCAACGGCAAGAAGTTCGGCGACCTTAATAACCCGCTGCTGGTTTCCGTCCGTTCCGGCGCCCGGGCCTCCATGCCCGGCATGATGGACACCATCCTGAACCTGGGCCTGAACGACGACGTGGTCGCCGCCATGATCCAGGGCAACCCCGACCCCAAGTTTGCCCGGTTCGTGTACGACTCCTACCGCCGCTTCATCCAGATGTTCTCTGATGTGGTCATGGAAGTGGGCAAGAAGTACTTCGAGCAGCTCATCGACGAGATGAAGGCCAAGAAGGGCGTCAAGTTCGACGTAGAGCTGACCGCCGACGACCTGAAGGAGCTGGCTTCCCAGTTCAAGGCCGAGTACAAGGCCAAGCTGGGCGTGGACTTCCCCTCCGACCCCAAGGTGCAGCTGTACGAGGCCATCCGTGCCGTGTTCCGCTCCTGGGACAACCCCCGGGCCAACGTTTACCGTCGTGACAACGACATTCCCTATTCCTGGGGTACTGCCGTCAACGTCATGCCTATGGTATTCGGCAACCTGAACGACAACTCCGGTACCGGCGTTGCCTTTACCCGGGACCCCGCTACCGGCGAGAAGAAGCTGATGGGCGAGTTCCTGACCAACGCCCAGGGCGAAGACGTGGTGGCCGGTGTCCGGACCCCCATGCCCATTGCCCAGATGGCCGACAAGTTCCCCGAGGCCTACGAGCAGTTCACCAAGGTCTGCGCCCTGCTGGAAGACCACTACCGGGATATGCAGGACATGGAGTTCACCGTGGAGAACGGCAAGCTCTACATGCTCCAGACCCGTAACGGCAAGCGTACCGCCAAGGCCGCTCTGAAGATCGCCTGCGACCTCTTAGACGAAGGCATGATCGACGAGAAGAAGGCCGTTTCCATGATCGACCCCCGGAACCTGGATACCCTGCTGCATCCTCAGTTCGATACCAAGGCTCTGAAGGAAAATACCCCCATCGGCCGCGGCCTGGGCGCTTCTCCCGGAGCTGCCTGCGGCAAGATCGTCTTCTCCGCCGAGGACGCCGAAAGCTGGGCTGCCCGTGGTGAGAAGGTGGTCCTGGTCCGTCTGGAGACCTCTCCCGAGGACATCACCGGCATGAAGGCCGCGCAGGGCATTCTGACCGTCCGCGGCGGCATGACCTCCCACGCTGCCGTTGTGGCCCGTGGCATGGGCTCCTGCTGTGTCTCCGGCTGCGGCGACATTGTGATGGATGAAGAGAACAAGAAGTTCACTCTGGGCGGCAAGACCTTCCACGAGGGCGACTGCATCTCCATCGACGGCTCCACCGGCAACATTTACGACGGTCTGATCCCCACTGTGGATGCCGAGATCGCCGGTGAGTTCGGCCGCATCATGGCCCTGGCCGACAAGTACCGCACCATGAAGGTCCGTACCAACGCCGATACCCCCGCGGATGCCAAGAAGGCCCGGGAGCTGGGCGCCGAAGGCATCGGCCTGTGCCGTACCGAGCATATGTTCTTTGAGCCCGAGCGGATCGCCGCCTTCCGGGAAATGATCTGCTCCGACACCGTAGAGGAGCGGGAAGCCGCTCTGGACAAGATCCTGCCCTACCAGCAGGGTGACTTTGAAAAGCTGTACGAGGCTCTGGAAGGCATGCCCGTGTGCATCCGTTTCCTGGATCCCCCTCTGCACGAGTTCGTTCCCACCACCCAGGCTGAGATCGAGGCACTGGCCAAGGCCCAGGGCAAGAGCGTAGAGACCATCAAGGCCATCATCGCCTCCCTGCACGAGTTCAACCCCATGATGGGTCACCGTGGCTGCCGCCTGGCCGTCACCTATCCCGAGATCGCCAAGATGCAGACCAAGGCCGTCATCCGTGCCGCCGTCAACGTCCAGAAGGCCCATCCCGACTGGAAGGTCGAGCCCGAGATCATGATCCCCCTGGTCGGCGAAGTGAAGGAGCTGGCCTACGTCAAGAAGATCGTGGTGGAGACCGCCGACGCCGAGATCGCCGCTTCCGGCCTGGACCTCAAGTATGAGGTGGGCACCATGATCGAGATCCCCCGTGCCGCTCTGACTGCCGACGAGATCGCCAAGGAAGCCGAGTTCTTCTGCTTCGGCACCAACGACCTGACCCAGATGACCTTCGGCTTCTCCCGTGACGACGCAGGCAAGTTCCTGAACGCCTACTACGATGCCAAGATCTATGAGAACGATCCCTTCGCCAAGCTGGACCAGAACGGCGTTGGCCGCCTGATGAGCATGGCTATGGAGCTGGGCAAGAAGACCCGTCCCGACCTGCACTGCGGTATCTGCGGTGAGCACGGCGGTGACCCCACGTCCGTGGAGTTCTGCAACACCCTGGGTCTGGACTACGTGTCCTGCAGCCCCTTCCGTGTGCCCATCGCCCGTCTGGCCGCCGCTCAGGCTGCCATCAAGCAGGAGGCCGAGAAGGCCGCCCAGGCAAAGACCGCCGAGGAAGACAGGGCTGCTGCCCGGGAAGCCGCCAAGGAAGCCGCCAGAGAGGCCGCCAAGGAGTTCGCTGAGAACGCCAAGGAAGCCGCCCAGGTCGCTGCCGACACCCTGGCCGATGTCGCCAAGGCCGGTTTCGCCGGTGCCAAGGCAGGCCTGGCCGAGGCCAAGAAGGTCTTCGAGGAGACCCGCAACAAGTAATATAGCGAATTAGTTCCCATCCCCGGGGCCGCCCAGCATTGGACGGCCCCGGTTTTGCTGTCTGCCGGGGGAATACCATCGACAATTGGCGGAAGATATGCTATAATCGGTAAAAAGAGAACGGAAGAGGGAAACATTTATGAGAAAGGTCAAAAGAGCGGGTACCCTGCTGCTGGTGCTGGCTTTGGTGGGGATCCTTTGCTGGGGATTTCTGCAGGAGCAGTCGCCGGAGGCCATCGCCTGGGAGAAGGCATTGCGAGCGGAGGGCAGCTGGTCCCTGGAAGCCGGTGCGGTGGTATTCTCCTGTCCTATGTCCCAGGGGGATGATACCATGCTGTTGCAAAGCCACTGGACCCAATATGCCCTTTCTGTGGATGGCCGGGAGGTCTATACCGCGGCGCCCAGGGCAAACGGAGCCTTTCACCTGTTTTCCCTTCCTCAGGGGAAAACCCTGACCCTCCGCTTTTCCTGTGAGGATCCGGCGGCTGCGGCGTCCATTGCCAAGTCCCAGATCTTCCTTGGAACAAAGGGCGGCATTTACAGGATGCTGGTCCGGGAAAACCTGTACGCCGTCCTGTTTGTGGCGTTGACGGCGCTGGTAGGCCTTATCTGCGTCTGCGGCGGATGGGTCATGGGGTCCGGCAGCCTGAAAAATCTTTCCGGCAGTACAATTAACCTGGGGCTGTATGTGCTGGCCACCGGGCTGTGGGTGCTGACGGATTCCAAAATCCTGCTGTTGGTGACCCAGAAGACCGGTTTTGTGGAATTTGTCTCCTTTTTAGCTTTTTACTTTTTCCCGATCCCTATGCTGGGCTTTACAAAGAGCCTTTTTGGGGAGCAGAGGAAACTGCTCAAGGTCCTGCAGACCCTTTTTGGGGTCATGCTGGTGCTTTTTGTGGGCAATTATCTTTTAAAGCTGTCGCTGACAAGCCAGCTGATCATTGCGGAGCATGTCCTGATGGCCGGAACCATTGTAACGATGCTTACCTGCGGCATCCGAAAGCTCCGGAAGAAGAACACCAGGACCCTTCGCCGGATCATGATGGGCTATGGGGTCTTTGCCCTGTTCAGCGGGGCGGCGCTGGTATTCTACTACCTGAACTGGGACCGGATGTATTCCATTTCCTATATACTGGGCATTCTGGGCTTTATCATCTTCCTGGGGGATACGGCCTGGATCGAGCTGTATGAGCAGATCCAGGAAAACGCAAACGTGGCCATGTATGCCCGGATGGCTTACAAGGACATGATGGCCGGCATCGGCAACCGGGCGGCCTTTATGAAGCGGAGGCAGGAGGATGTATCCGGGTCCGGCTCCCTGGCCTATGTGATGCTGGATGTGAACGGACTGAAAACCATCAACGATTCCATGGGCCACCAAAAGGGGGATGAGCTCATCGTCCGGGTCTCGGAGTGCATTCAGAAAGCGGTAGGGACCCAGGGCAGCTGCTTCCGGATCGGCGGAGACGAATTCGTCATCGCCTTCCGGGATCAGTCCAGGGAAGCGGTTTTGGGCTGCGCGGAGGCCATCCGGGCGGAACTCCGTGCCGCAAATGCGGGCAGCACCTTCCCAATTTCGGCGGCTCTGGGCTGCGCCTGGAGGGATGGGGAGTCAAGAGACCCGGAGGCACTTCTGCGGGAAGCGGATGATACCATGTATACGGAGAAAAAGCAGATGAAGGGGAGCAGAGAGAGCAAATGAAAACCATTGGCATTGTCAGTCTGTCCGCCGGAACCATTGGAGAGAGCTTTGTTTCCCACGAAGTGGAGCTGGGGGTCCGCCGGTTGGAAAACTGGGGGTACCGGGTCAGGTTTCTTTCCAATGCCCGAAAGGGGATAAAATACCTGAAGGAGCATCCGGAGCAGCGGGCCCGGGACCTGCTGGAGGCGTACCGGGACCCGGAGATCGACTGTATTCTCTGCGCCATCGGCGGGGATGATACCTACCGGCTGCTGCCATACCTTTTTGAAAACCGCGAGCTGGAAAAGGTCGTCAATTCCAAGCCTTTTCTTGGCTTTTCCGATACCACGGTAAACCATTTTATGCTCCATAAGCTGGGCATCCCAACCTTTTACGGTCAGTCCTTCCTGGCAGATGTCTGCGAAATGGAAGAAAATATGCTGCCCTATTCGGAGCACTATTTCCGGGAGCTGCTGGAAACCGGGAAGATCCACCAGGTCACCCCCAGCGATATCTGGTATGAAGAACGGACCAGCTTCGGGCCCGACCAGTTGGGGACGCGTAGACAGCAGCACCCAAATCAGGGCTTCCGGCTGCTTCAGGGCTGTCCCCGGTTTGAAGGGAAGATCCTGGGCGGCTGCATCGATACCATCTTCGACTTCTTTGACGGCACCCGATACCAAGATATGCCGGAGCTGTGTGCCAGATATTCCATTTTTCCACAGGACTGGTGTGGAAAAATTTTGCTGCTGGAATCCAGCGAGGAACGGATGAAGCCGGACAAATACCGGAAAGCGCTTGCGTATCTGAAAGAAGCCGGGGTCCTGGCGGCAGTAAACGGCATTTTGGTTGGAAAGCCTGTGGAGGAATGTTATCAGGAAGAATACCATGCCCTGCTTCTGGAAGCGGTGGCCGACCCGGAAAAGCCCATCCTGACAAATATCAACGTGGGCCACGCCGCCCCCAGGTGTATCCTGCCCTTCGGCGTCCGGGCAAGGGTGGACGGGGAGAAGCAGGTAATATCGTTTGAGTAAGGTGTTGCGTATGCTATTGCGAGATTTATTTTTTTAAAAGGTGACACTTGACAATTATAGAAAATATCCTATAATAAATATGAGGTGAGGATATGCCGAAATTCGAAGTGGAATTTTATGAAAAAGCAAACGGAGAGCAGCCGGCAAAAGAGTTTATGCTGAGTTTGGATAAAAAGCTGCGGGCAAAGCTTGCTGATACGGTCATGATCCTGCAAGACAATGGTTATGAACTTCGTGAACCCTATTCGAAGCATATCTCAGAGGGAATCTTTGAGCTTCGTGCGAAACAGGGCTCTGACATCACTCGGGTCATGTACTTTTTCTATGTGGATCGGCATATAATACTTACAAACGGATTCATCAAAAAGACACAGAAAACACCGCAATCTGAGATAGAAAAAGCAAAAAGATACCGCGCGGATTACCTGAAACGAAAGGGGAGCAGAACATGAGCAATAAATTTAATGATTTTCTGCAGGAGCAGCTGCAAGATCCGGAATTCCGCAAAGAGTATGAAGCGCTCCAACCGGAACACGCGGTTGTTCAGGCAATCATTGATGCCCGGAAAAATGCTGGCTTGACCCAAAAGGAGCTTTCCGAAAGAACCGGTATTGCCCAAGGGGATATCAGCAAGCTGGAAAATGGAAACGCGAATCCCTCAATTCGCACGTTGCAGCGGCTTGCCGTTGCTATGGGAATGACTTTGAAGGTAGAGTTTTTGCCGAATACGGCTGCTGCCCGGAACTCTGCAGTTTGAGCCATACAGAAGATAATTTTTGACTGGGAGGTACAAATCAGATTATGACCATCGAAGAACAAATTTCTAACTGGATGAATGGTCGGGAGGACGAGCTGGTGGAGGCGCTGACGCCGCTCATTGAAGCGGAGTCCACTCTTTCTGAGGCAAAGCCCGGGATGCCCTTTGGCGAAGGTCCCGCTTTGGCCCTGGACCGGGGGCTGGCGCTGGCAAAAAGCTGGGGCTTCCGGACGGAGAATTACCAGGGCTATGTAGGCACGGCGGACCTGAATGAGGCTCCTGACGCTCTGCACATTCTGGCCCACCTGGATGTGGTCGGCGCCGGAGACGGCTGGGACACGGATCCCTACAAGCTGGTCCGGGACGGGGACCTGATCTACGGCCGGGGCACCGATGATGATAAGGGCCCCCTGGTGGCGGCGCTTCTGGCCATGCGCTGCGTCCGGGAACTGGGGTTGCCTCTGACGAAGAACGTAAAGCTGATTATGGGCACCGACGAGGAGACCGGCTCCCGGGACATTGAGTACTATTATGCCAAGCATCCTTTTGCGCCCTATTCCCTGTCCCCGGATGCGGATTTCCCGGTGATCAACATCGAAAAGGCGGGCTACGGCCCCAAGTTCTCCAAGGCCTGGGAGAAGACCGAGGGCACCGGCGTGAAGGTCCTGTCCATGGAGGGCGGCATCCGGAAGAACGTGGCCCCGGCCAACTGCAAGGCGGTGATCTCCGGCGGGGATCTGGCCCAGGTGCAGGCCATCCTAAAGCAGGTATCCGGCGAGACCGGCGTGGAGCTGACGGCCCGGGCGGAGGGGGAGAACCTGGTCATCACCGCCGTAGGCCTCCAGGCCCATGCTTCTACCCCGGACGAGGGCAAGAACGCCATTACGGCTACCCTGGATGCCCTGTGCCGGCTAAACCTGGCAGATGGGGAAGGGGAGCGGACCGTCCGCCGCCTCCACGAGAACTTCCCCTACGGCGACAACCGGGGGAAGGCCCTGGGGATTGCCATGGAGGATGAAGAGTCCGGCGTGCTGACGTTGACCCTTTCTCTGCTGACGCTGACGGAGACCGGCTTTACCGCTGTGTTCGACTCCCGGGACCCCCTGTGCGCCACGAAGGAAAACACGGTGGACGTGGTGGAAAAGAAATTTGCCGCCTACGGCTGGAGCTGCGAAGGAGACCTGCGGCCTGCCCATGCAGTAGATGCGGATTCCGACTTTATCCGCACCCTGCTCTCCGCCTACGAGACCTACTCCGGCAAGAAGGGCTACTGCGAGGCCATCGGCGGCGGCACCTACGTCCACGAGATCCCCGGCGGCGTGGCCTTCGGGGCCGGAGAGCACGGCTTCGACTCCCACCTCCACGGTGCCAACGAGCGGGCAAGACTGAGCCAGCTGCTGAAAACGGCCAAGATCTATGCCCTGGTCATCAGCCAATTGTGCGCATGATGCAACAAGAATAAATAAAACTTGCAAAATAAAGCCGAGAAATCCATAAAAATTCAGAATATATTCCAAATCACGCAATCCACTATTGACATTCTGCGATTTTGGAGTATACTGGCCCTATCAAGCAAAGGCGCTGATCCCAAAGAAGGGGTCAGCGCCTTTTTAAGTTTGGTGCCAACGGGAACTGACCCGTTTGCATATATTGTTCTCTTTCTCACAAAGAGCCGGGGGCGGAAAACGCTGCCGGTTCTTTGTGCTGGGGGGGTAGATTGACAAATGGGGATTTGACGGGGTCTACCTGTCATTGCGAGCCAGTGCGCACACTGGCGTGGCAATCCCCCGGTTGGATGGAACAAGCTGACGGGCGGCATTTTTGTTCGCCTCCTGCTGGAGGAGATGTCACGCAGTGACAGAGGTGGAGGGGACCCGATACGTAAATAAATAAGTTCGTTGAGAAAATGGGGATAAATATAGAAAATACCGTTCATCCAACTACTCAAAATGTCGAACCTTTTCAACCACCCCCGGTCTCCTGCGTCGCCCGCCCCCTCCATGCTTGGAGGGGGACAAGACGTGCCGCCCGTCAGCCTGTACCATTCAACCGGGGGGTTGCCACGCCAGTTTGCGAACTGGCTCGCAACGACATCCGTTTCCTTTAGTTCAACAAATCCTTATTTTACAGAGCATCTTTTGCCTTCCGATGGAGACCCTTGAAAAACAGATAAATGCGTGATACTATACTTAAAAATGACACTACACCAAGCCAAAAAGAAATACAGCATGTTCAAGAGGTGCTGCAGCTATTAAGTATCATGACAGGTGACCGAAGATTTGAGGAAGCCTGTGCTACGGAACCGAAAGGAGGTCCCCAAAATATGTGTGAGGTTCTGGATAGAGTCGAGAAAAGAGGCATTGCCAAAGGTATGGCCGAAGGTATGACCAAAGGTATGGCCGAAGGCATGACCAGAGGTATGGCGGAAGGCATGACCAAGGGCATGGCCGAAGGTATGGCCAAGGGGTTGACAAAAGGTGAGATGCTGAAAGCGAAGGAAGTGGCGCTCAATTTGAGCCAAATGGGCCTTACCAGCGACATGATCGCAAAGGCTGTAGAGGTGAGCGTGGATACCGTCCGGCAGTGGCTGGATGCCGCCGCAAATTGAAATAGGCCCATATGATTTATATACCGCCCGTTTGGGCGGTATTTTTCTTGGAAAAAGGATTGTCATTTCCGGATCTGGATGGTATAATAACTCAATATTTACCATCTATCCGGAGAAATGGAAAGGAAACAGAACAACATGATCGAGAAATCAGACCGCCTGACCCATGTGCATTCCGATATTCGGGGGCCATTGTATGTGGAGGCGCTTCGGATGCAGGCCCAGGGGACGCCGGTGCTGAAGCTGAATACCGGCAATCCGGGCAATTTTGGCTTCCAACTGCCGGACAGCGTGCGGCGGGCCCTTATTGCCAATGTAGACCGGGCCGTGCCTTACTGTGACGTAAGGGGCATGCAGGATGCCAGAGAGGCGATTTTAAAGTACCATCTGAGCCGGGGCCTGCAGAACATTACCCTGGACGATATTTACATCTGCAACGGCGTCAGCGAGGCCGTGTCCATGCTGATGACGGCCTTGGTGGGCACCGGGGACGAGGTGCTGGTGCCCTCTCCCTGTTACTCCCTGTGGAGCAACAATACCTACCTTGGCGGCGGCAAGCCGGTACACTACCGCTGCGACCCGAAAAACGACTGGAACCCGGACCTGCAGGACATCCGCCAGAAGATCACCCCCAGAACCAAGGCTATCCTGGTCATCAACCCCAATAACCCTACCGGCGCCGTGTACAGCAAGGACACCCTGCTGGAGATTGCCCAGATCGCCCGGGAAAACCACCTGCTCCTGCTGGCGGATGAAATTTACGACCGGCTGGTGATGGACGGCATCCCCAATTACTCTATGGCGGCTCTGGCCCCGGACCTGCCCTGCGTCACCTTCAACGGCCTATCCAAGTCCCACATTATCTGCGGCTTCCGCTGCGGCTGGATGGCCTTTTCCGGCCCCAAGGAGGAGCTGAAGGAAGTAGAGGCCGGTGTCATGCAGCTGGCGGCCATGCGCCTGTGCGGCAACACCCTGACCCAGCTGGTGATCCCCGCGGCCCTTGTCGACTACGAAAGCACCCACGCCATGATGGCCCCCGGCGGCCGCCTCTACGAGCAGAGCAAGGCCACGGTAGAGGGCCTGCAAAAGATCCCCGGCGTCACCCAGATCCCCAACCGGGCAGCCTTTTACCTGTTCCCCGGCCTGGAAGAAGGCAGATTTGACTTTGAAAGCGACGAGGACTTTGCCATGCGCTTCCTCCACGAAAAGCACATCCTGGTGATCCCCGGCCACGGCTTCGACTGGTTCGAAGACCTGCGCTTCCGCATCGTCATGCTGCCGGAACCGGAGCGGATCACCAAAGCCATGGAGGCTTTGGGAGAATTTTTGGACGAACATAGAAGATAAGATTTATATGCAGCGCCACCCCGCTTGCCCGGAAAATGGGCAGGTGGGGTGGCGTTTTTTGCGTTGCGTATCATTTCACAGCTTTTCCAGAATGCCCCATATGCGTTCGGAGAGATAGAATATTTTTCCTTATAATAGAGGAAAAACATAAAAAGGAGCGCATAGCAGATGAACACATATGGATACGTTCGTGTCAGCAGCAAAGACCAGAATGAGGACCGGCAGATGATCGCACTGGGGGAAGTAGGCGTTTTGAAGCGAAATATCTTTGTGGATAAGCAATCCGGAAAGGATTTCAACCGTCCGCAGTACAAAAAGCTTTTACGAAAACTAAAAAAAGACGACCTGCTCTGCATTAAGAGCATCGACCGTCTTGGGAGAAATTATGAAGAAATTCAAAAGCAATGGCGCATCCTGACCAAGGAAAAATGTGTGGACATCGTGGTTCTGGACATGCCCTTGTTGGATACCCGGCGGGGAAAGGACTTGGTGGGGACGTTTTTGAGCGACATCGTTTTGCAGGTCCTGTCCTTTGTGGCAGAAAACGAACGGACAAATATCCGCCAAAGGCAGGCGGAGGGCATTGCGGCGGCAAAGGCCAGGGGTGTGAAGTTCGGAAGACCACCGAGGGCACTTCCGGGAAACTTCTATGAGATCCACAAGGCATGGCGTGATAAAAAAATCACATTGAAAGAGGCTGCGGAAGCCTGCGATTTGCCGGTAGGTACGTTTTATGGGAAAGCAGTTCGATTTGAAAAAAGCACCTAACCAAATGCTTCGTATAATTTCAAAAAGTGTACATTTCGAAATTCGCAACCGATATTATCTGTGTGGTAGTATATCACAAAATCTGTTTCAGTTCAATACAATTTATCAAGAATTTATCGCATTTTAAAATGTACACCTTTTGATTTTCTGATTTTGCCTGTGATGGTCAGCGTTCATAAGCAAAACGCAGGATGCCGCGTTTATCACAGGAAATCAGGTAAATTGCCAGGAACCATTTCGTGAAAAGGAGGTGTGTCCGGTGCACGACGGTATTTGCCGGTAATGCTTTGAATGCGTTTAATACACATGGGTAGAGAGAAAAATGCATATTATGCAGAAAGAGGGATCCTTCATGAAAAAATTGCTCGCACTATTTTTGGCCTGTATTTTAACATCTCAGCTTGCAATGCCCGCTTGGGCGGAGGACGTGTGGGAAGATACAGAACAAAACACGGAAGCTTCAATCACGGTCGAGGAGCCGGAAACTGTCATTCCCCAGGAAACACAGCTCCCGGAAGAAACCCAGATGCCGGAAGAAGAACCTACCGAGGAATCTCAGGAACCGGAATCTCCGGTGACGGAACCTCCAACGGAAGAAGAAACGGAATCTCCAACGGAAGCAGAAACGGAGCCAGCAGAGGAACCGGTTCCGGAGGAAACCGAGGAAGAGACACTTTCGGAACCGGTGGAGGAAACGGATGCGCTAATGGCGGAGGATGCGGTCCTGCTGATCAAGCCCACAGAGCTGGAATCATTGACTGCCGGAGACTCCGTGACGCTTACCCTTTGGTCTACAAAAGAGGAGAAGGAAGTTTCTGCCAAATGGTCTTTGGCCGAGGGCGATGAAGCCTATGGGTCACTCACCGAAGACGGCAAGTTGACTGCCAAGGCTGTTCAGGAAAAGGCGCAGGTTACGGTGACCGCAGAACCGGCTACCGGGGAGGCGGCAGTCCAGAAGACCGTCACAATTTGCCCGAAAGAGACTGCTTTGCTGCTGAAGCTGGATGGGGAAACCCTGGGAGAAGCTTTGGAAGTTGATCTGAATGACAGAGAAACGCTGACCCTGACTGCTGTCACAGATATCACGGAGGAAGTCCGGGACGTACAATGGTCCAGCAGCAAAAAGACGGTTGCCCAGGTAGATGAGAATGGCGTGGTTGAGCTTCGCCGTACAGGGACGACGGTTATTCAAGCCACTACCACCGACGGGACACTTACCGGAAAGCTGACCCTGACTGTGGTCTACACGGACCGGAGGCCCCAGTTGACAGAACGCAAGCTGGCCTTGAACATTGCAAAAGAAAGTGAAGTCAGCGTGGAATTCCGGGAAGATTCTAGAAATTCCATTGAAGAGGTAAGCTTGAACGACGAGCGGTTTGAGGCAGAATTTGAGAATGATCAGCTGACGATTCGGCTTGCCGATGAGGCTGCGGAGACACTGAAAGCCGGGAATTATCCGCTGAAATTGGAGGCGGTCTGTGCCAATGGAAGAACCTATACTTATGGCCTTACGATCGCTGTAACGAATCAATTGCCGAGCTGTTCCATTCGTCAGGTCGAAAAACTGAACCTTTTTTACCGGGATTCTGCCGCTGAGCTGAGCATCAATGTCCCCGGCCAGGTCATTACGGACGCAGAGCTGACAGAAACCGATGACTTTTGCCTGGAAGAGGAAGAGGGCAGGTGGCGGATCCGCTATGCCGAGCCCGACGATGTTTCCGCCAGCCCCGATACCAAGGCGGTACTGAACGTATATCTGGAAGGCTATCAGCGTCCGATCCAAAAAAACTTCAGCATTGGAACCACCACGGTGAGACCTACCGTCCGCCTCAGCGCTGCTTCCAGCACCCTGAATACCTATTTGTCTGATGATTGGACGACCCAGGTAAAGCTGCTGGACAAATCCGGAGCACCTCTGGACCTGGAAGATATGGATGTCAGCTGCAGCAATGCCGAAGTAGGAACGGATGGAGAGTTTGTAACCATTACTTTGGAAGAACCCAAAAGCACATCCGTAACCCTGGAAATTCAGGACAGCAACTGGACTCAGCCCATTCGACTGACCCACAAGATCAATGTTTCTACCAAAAGGCCTACCCTGAAGCTTACCGGGGCTCTGGACCTCAACAGGGTGTTTCCCAACCGAACCGCACAGATGGAGGTCACGCTGTCCCAGAACAACCTGGTTTTGGACGACATGGAATTTACGCCCACTTCCAGAGAGGGAACTTCCGCTTACGAAGATGCCGAAAAGCTAAGTATTTCCTATGATTGGGAAACCGGAAGCATTGTCGCAAGCATCGCTGACCCTGAGAATATGCCCAGAATCGGGTCCTACGGCTTCAAATACACCGCAACCCTGGAAAACGGGGAACCCATCTCCGGCGGTACCTTGAAGGTCAAAGTAACTTCCGTCGCTCCCAGTGTAAAGGTTTCTCCTTCCACCGTAAAGCTGAACCGCTATCTGGCCGGGTACGAACAGGCAACTGCGGCTGTGAGCGTTGCCGGGAATTACCGGGTGGTCGGGTTTGAAGGACTGCCGTATGGAATGTCTTTTGATGACGAAACCGGCATTCTCTCCATTATGCTAAGTGATGAGTCCGATAGCGGCGGCACCTACGGCCTGCGCCCAATTGTCCAAGATTTGGAGACGGAGGAAGAAGTAAAGCTGCCTACCAGGGTGAACTTTAAGGTACAATCCTACTATTCGGAAAAGATCGGTGTCAGCCTGCTTTCCAGAGGCAAGCTGGACACCCAGAATCCGGAGAACGAACGCACCTATACCGTGAAACTGACCAATTGCCTGGGTCACGTGACGGACATGGCTCTGGAAGGTCCGGACAGCGATTTGTTCGACGCAGAGTTGGATGATGACGGTACGGTTCATCTGAAACTGAAAGCCGATGAAACCTATGCTACCAACAGGGCTTACCGGCTCCGCTTCCGGTTTGCGGTTTTCGAGAAGGAAGTTCTCACCCCGATCCAGAGAGTCACAGTCTCCCAGACGCCCCTGAAGGTTACGGTTCCCAAGAATATTACCTACCGTCTGGGGCAAGAGGAGCCTTTGAAATTTAAGCTGACTGCTACCGCCCCTGTGGAAGAAATAACAATGGGCAGCACGACCAACGCGGCGTTCCAGGAGGCCTTTGCCGGTCCCTTCCTGGAGGACGACGAATGTAGCTTTTACATTCTGGACCCGGACGCCTTGAAGGCCGGAAAGAGCTATTCCGTTGCGCTGAAGGTCACACCGGAGAACAACGCAGAAAATGTAAATCCCGTTACCGTATGGGTGACCGTCAAGGTCATGAAGTAAACCAATTTCCCCCTGGAAGGAAAACCCTTCCAGGGGGATCAAAATTATCCCAGCTTCAAAAATTCCTCCGGGTTCATGGGGCTGTCCTGGTAGGTCACGGAGAAGTGGACGTGGGGGCCCAGGGCGGTTTCCGTCAGGGCGGTGGTGCCCACGCAGCCGATGGTCTGGCCCAGGACTACCGGATCCCCCTGCTTCACGAGAACCTCCGTGCCTAGGCACTGGTAGGTGGTCTCGTAGCCGCCCCGGTGGCGCAGGCGGACGGTGGTGCCCATCAGGTCATCCTCCCGGACGGAAATGACGGTGCCGTCCGCGGCGGCACAGACAGGGTCCCCCTCCTCGCCGGGGTAGTCTACCCCGTTGTGGACCCGCCAGTCCCGGGTGGTCTCGTTATAGCTCAGGGCCTCCATGGAGTAGGAATTGGTACCGGCAGTTTCCACGGGGGCGGCGGTTTTCAGGGGCTGGGGCTCCGTTTCCTTGGGCACAGAGGAGGGGGCGGGGACGCCGATCTCCTCCGGGGCCTCCGTTGCCAGGGCCTCTACGGTTTTGGTCTCCTCGGAGGAGATCACCGTGGGCTCCGTCTCCATTAAGGATGGCTTGTCCGGTTCCTTGGGCTGTTTTGGGCGGGTTACATAGCTTGTGATCCCGATCGCGGCGGCGCAGAGGATCAGGGCTATGTAGTAGCCCTTTCCGCTTTTGCCGTTTTGTTTTTCATTGCGCATTGTTTAGCACCTCCGAAGCCCAGTATTGCCAGAATTTTCCCAATATAATCCGGATTCCAAAGGAAATTTTTGTGCAGAAATTTTTACTTTCCTCAGACGAAAATTTTATTTGACAATGGGGAAAAATGCGATATAGTAATACTGTTATTTTTCGACGCAGATCGGGAAAAACCGACGCCTGGGGCACCCACCTTCTGGCGTCGATCCTTTACTAAAGAAACGGGGGAGGATAATGTCCAAAGAACTCATCAGGCTCCGGGATCTTACCATGGAGTTCGACGGGGAGCGCATTCTCGACGGCATCAATCTTTACATCAACGATCACGAATTTTTAACCTTGCTGGGCCCCTCCGGCTGCGGCAAAACCACCACCCTGCGGATCATAGGCGGATTTTTAACGCCTACCTCCGGCACGGTGACCTTCGACGGGAAAACGATCAACGATGTTCCGCCTTATAAGCGGCAGATCAATACGGTCTTCCAGCGGTATGCGTTGTTCCCTCACCTGGATGTGTACGACAATGTGGCCTTTGGCCTGAAGATCAATAAGGTCCCCAAGGACGAGATCGATACACGGGTGCGGGAAATGCTGGAGATCGTCAGTCTCAAAGGTTATGAAAACCGGCGAATAGACGCCCTATCCGGCGGCCAGCAGCAGCGTGTGGCCATTGCCCGCGCCCTGGTGAACCGCCCCAAGGTATTGCTTCTGGATGAGCCTCTGGGTGCCCTGGATCTTCGCTTGCGCAAGGATATGCAGAACGAGCTGAAACGGATCCAGCAGGCTATGGGCATTACCTTCATTTACGTCACCCACGATCAGGAAGAGGCCCTTTCCATGTCCGATACCATTGTGGTCATGGACAAAGGCCGCATCCAGCAGATCGGGCGGCCCGAAGATATTTATAACGAGCCGAAAAACGCCTTTGTGGCGGATTTCATCGGCGAAAGCAACATCCTGGACGGCACGATGCTGGAAGACTACAAGGTCAGGTTCTTTGACCGGGTGTTCCAGTGCGTGGACAAGGGCTTTGAACCCAACGAACCTGTAGACGTGGTCATCCGGCCGGAGGATATCGATATTGTCCCGGCCAACGAGGGCCACCTGGTGGGCAAGGTCACCGGCATCACCTTTAAGGGCCTGAACTATGACATCATCGTAGAATTCAAGGGCTTCAAGTGGCTGATCCAGACCACGGATTATCACGGCGTGGGCGAGACCATCGGCATTCGGCTGAACCCGGAGGACATTCACATCATGCACAAGAGCGAATACTCTGGCATGTTCGGCGACTACAGCTCCTACTCTGCCGAGTATGACG
Source organism: Faecousia sp. (assembly GCA_050872865.1). Taxonomy (GTDB): domain Bacteria; phylum Bacillota; class Clostridia; order Oscillospirales; family Oscillospiraceae; genus Faecousia. The sequence goes on from JBNMHR010000002.1 coordinate 71,359, forward strand.
AGCTGACGGAGGATGCCGGGAATGAAGAAGACTAAGTCCGTTCTGTTAAGCACCCCCTACCTCATCTGGATGGTGGTGTTTACCCTGGTGCCCCTGGGCGTGGTGGCCTACTACGCCCTGACGGACCCCTCTACCGGCGCCTTTACCCTGGGCAATGTGAAAAACCTGGGGATGTATCTGCCGGTGCTGTGGAAGTCCATTGCTTACTCCCTGGTTTCCGCTATGATCTGCCTGGTGCTGGGCTATCCCGTGGCCTACTATATCGCCCACTGCAGCGAGACGGCCCAGAAGTTTTTGTACATGCTGGTCATGCTGCCCATGTGCATGAGCTTTTTGCTCCGGACCCTGGCCTGGGTGGGTCTATTACAGGATACCGGCATCATCAATACATTGCTTGCTAAGATCGGCTTGCCGAAGTTAAAGCTGATCCGTACCCCGGCGGCGGTGGTATTGGGCATGGTGTATAACTACCTGCCCTATATGATTTTGCCGCTGTACGCCACCATTATGAAGATCGACCGTCGGCTCATCGAGGCGGCGGAGGATCTGGGCTGCACCCCGGTGCAGGTATTTACCAAGGTGGTATTCCCCCTGAGTATGCCCGGCATTCTCTCCGGCATGACCATGGTGTTTGTCCCCGCGGTATCTACCTTCTATATCTCCCAGAAGCTGGGCGGCACCGATACGGTGCTCATCGGCGACGTCATCGAGCGGCAGTTCAAGCAGGGCAACAACCCCAACCTGGGCGCCGCCCTGAGCCTGGTGCTGATGATTTTGGTCTTCGTGTGCACCGGCATTATGAACCGCTTCGGCGGGGATGAGGAGGAAGTGGTGGTATGAAACGAGCCAATAAGATCATCACGATCCTGATTTTTATTTTCCTCTATATCCCCATGGCCGTGCTGGTGGTGGCCTCCTTCAATACGGGCAAGGACATTACGGAATTTTCCGGCTTTACCCTGCGGCAGTACCAAAGGCTATTTCAGGACCGGAGCCTATTAAAGCTTCTGGGCAACTCTTTGATCGTGTCCATTCTGGCAAGCTTTATTGCCACGGTGTTTGGCACCCTGTCTGCCGTGGGCATCAACAATCTGAATCCCAAGCTCCGCAAGGTGGCCATGACCCTGACGGATATCCCCATGACCAACCCGGATATCGTCACCGGTGTCAGCCTGTCTTTGCTTTTCGTGTTTGTAGGCACCAAGATGCTGGGCCAGCGGAACAGCCTGACCTTCTGGACGTTGCTCATTGCCCACATCACCTTTAACCTGCCCTATGTCATTTTAAATGTCATGCCCAAGCTCAAGCAGATGGACGCCTCTTTAACGGACGCGGCCATGGACCTGGGCTGCACGCCGTTGCAGGCTTTCTTCCAGGTGACACTGCACGAGATCATGCCCGGCGTGGTGTCCGGCGCCATTATGGCCTTTACCATGAGCCTGGACGACTTCGTCATCAGCTATTTTGTAACGGGCCTGGATTTTATCACATTGCCTGTGGAAATCTATTCCTATACCAAAAAGCCCATTCAGCCCAAGATCTACGCTATGTTTACGCTGCTGTTCCTGCTGATCTTTGTGCTGATGACCGCTATGAACCTCATTCAGCTGGCCGGGGACAAGAAGAAAAAAGCCGCCCGGGGAAAGTAAATAAAATCGTAGGGGCGGCTACCAGCCGCCCGAAACGTAACGATTTTCACCGCACCCTGTTGAACCACCGATTCCGGATCGGCGGGCGGCTGGTAGCCGCCCCTACAGGTGTGTGCCGATGACCTTTCCGGGAAAATGATTTGATTTAATATTAAGGAGAAAAGAAGATATGAAAAAGTTTATTTCCGCCTTGCTTGTTGCGTGCCTTGCCGTGAGCCTGCTTACCGGCTGCGGCAAGAAGGAAGATACTACCACCATCTACGTTTACAACTGGGGCCAGTATATCGCCGAGGGTGACGACGACTCCATTGATGTCATCGCCGAGTTCGAGAAGAAGTACCCCAACATCAAGGTGGAGTACTCTACCTTCGATTCCAACGAGACCATGTATGCCAAGCTGAAAAACGGTGGCATCACCGTAGACGTGGTGTTCCCCTCCGACTATATGATCGGCCGGATGCGGCAGGAGAACATGCTCCAGGAGCTGAACTACGACAACATCCCCAACGCCAAGTACATTGACGAGGCCTACCGTGGCCTGTCCTTCGACCCGGAGGATAAGTATTCCGTCCCCTACACCTGGGGCACCGTGGGCATCATCTACAACAGCAAGTATGTGGATGAGGCCGATGTTACCGGCTGGGAGCTGCTGTGGAACGAGAAGTATGCCGGGAAAATTCTGATGTTCGATAACTCCCGGGATGCCTTCGGTATCGCCCAGTACCTGCTGGGCTACAGCATCAATACCACCGACTCCGCCGAGCTCCAGGCCTGCGCCGACAAGCTGGCCGAGCAGAAGCCCGTGGTCCAGCAGTACGTCATGGACCAGATCTTCGACGCCATGGAAAACGAGGAGGCCTACATCGCCCCCTACTACGCCGGTGACTACCTGACCATGGTCGAGGAGAACCCGGACCTCCGGTTCTACCGCCCCGAGGACCAGGGCTTCAACCTGTTCGTAGACGGCATCTGCATCCCCACCTGCGCCAAGGAGAAGGAGGCCGCCGAGACCTTCATCAACTTCCTGCTGGAGCCGGAGATCTGCGCCCAGAACCTGGACTTCCTGGGCTACAGCGTTCCCGAAACCGAGGCCAAGCAGTACCTGGACGAGGACCTGGTGGCAAGCGACATTGCCTACCCCAGCCAGGAGCAGCTGCGCAACGCCACCTCCTTTGATTTCCTCCCCGAGGAAACCTCCCGGGAGATGGAGAGCCTGTTCATGACCGTGAGAAACGGCTAAATAACAAAGAGAGGAGGCCGCAAGGCCTCCTTTTTCGTAGGAAGGAGCAAATATGGACCCCAAATACAAAGATATTCTCCACATCCAGTGGCCTGTGGAAAAAAAGCCCAACGCCATGCCGAAGGCTGACCGGGCAGCCCAGTTTGCCCCCTTTGCGGCGTTGACGGGCTACGACAGCATGATCCAGGAGACCCGCCGGGAGACCCAATCCCCGGTATTTTTAACGGAGGAAAGCCTGGAAACCCTGAATAGGACTTTAAACCGCCTCCAAAAGGACATCGCAAAAAAGCCCCAGGTCCGGATGACCGTCTACTACGACGACGAACGAAAGGAAGGCGGCCGGTTCCAGAAGGTGGAGGGGAATTTAAGAAGGATCGACACCTACGAGGGCGGGCTGATTTTGACGGATGGAAGGGAAATACCGTTTTTTAGGATCGTCGAATTAGAGTATCCGGAATAAGCCATCTTGCATCCATCCCGAATCGGTGGTATACTTTCCAAAAAGCAAATGAAACAGGAGAAGAAGCCATGCAATTATCTGCCAAGACAGTACGGGAGCAGCTGGCGCATATGAAGCCCATGCTGGTAAATTGCTCCCTGGAGGCCAGCCGGAAGGGGCAAAATGCCGTCGGGGAAATCATGCGGGGCACCCGGCACGGGCATGTGCGGGTGAAAAACCATGATTTTTCCAATTTTAAAGGCGCCTGGGTGCTGCCCCAGGACCCCAGGCGGGACGGGGTGATCTTGTACCTCCACGGCGGCGGCTATACCTGCGGCGGGCTGGAATATGCCCTGGGCTTTGGGGCGGTGCTGGCGGACGAATGCGGGGCCAAGGTATTGGTGGCCGCCTACCGATTGGCACCGGAGAACAAATTCCCGGCGGCGGTGGAGGATGCAGCGGCAAGCTATCAGTACCTATTAAAAAAGGGCTACGACCCGAAGAAGATCACCCTCTGCGGGGAAAGCGCCGGAGGCGGCCTGTGCTTCTGCCTGTGTGAAGCCCTAAAGCAGAAAGAGATCCAGCTGCCCGGAAGCATCATTGCCATTTCTCCCTGGACGGATCTGACGCTCAGCGGGGAGAGCTTCGAGACGAACCTGGAGCGGGACGTATCCCTGTCCAAAGAACAGCTGAAATTTTACGCGGAGTGCTATACGGATACCCCGGAAAATCCCCTGGTATCGCCCCTATTCGGGGACTTGACCGGCATGCCCCCCACCCTTTTGTTTGCGGGCGGGGACGAGATCCTGTGCAGCGACTCCGAAAACCTGTACGAAAAGCTGAAGGAAGCAGGTTGCCAGGTCCAGCTTTTCGTCCGCCCCGAGCGGTGGCACGCCTATGTGCTCTACGGCCTGGCAGAGGACCGGGAGGACTGGACCAGGATCAATGCATTTCTCACCCGCTACCTGTCCCCGGAGCGGAAGCTCAGGTGGATGCGGCTGGACAATGCGGCAAAGATCTATCCCGCGGCCCTGCGGAAAAGCTGGAGCAACGTGTTCCGGCTGTCCGTGACCCTGACGGAAAAGGTGGATGTGGCCGTTTTGCAGTCGGCTTTGGATGTAACGGTGCGCCGGTTCCCCTCCATCTGCGTCCGGCTGCGGCGGGGGCTGTTCTGGTACTATTTGCAGCAGCTGGAAAGCGCCCCCAAAATTCGGGAGGAAAGCAGCTATCCCGTTACCCGCATGAGCCGAAGGGAGATCCGCAGCTGCGCCTTCCGGGTCATCGCCTATGAAAACCGGATCGCCGTAGAATTTTTCCATGCGGTGACGGACGGCAACGGCGGCATGGTGTTTTTAAAATCCCTGACGGCGGAATATCTGCAGCAGAAGTACGGCGCTGCCATTCCGGCCACGGACGGGGTCCTGGGCCGGTTGGAGTCCCCCCGGGAAGAGGAGCTGGAGGACAGTTTCCAGAAATACGCCGGAAACGTGAATGCCAGCCGGAGGGAAAACAACGCCTGGCGGCCCCAGGGCACCCCGGAGACCGACGGCTTTCTGCACGTGACCTGCTTCCGGTTTTCCACCAAAGAGGTGCTGGAAAAGGCCCACAGCTACGGCGTCAGCCTGACGGCTTTTTTGTGCGCGGCGCTGATGATGGCCCTGCAGGATATGCAGCAGGAGCAGGTGCCGGGCTTGCGCCGCCAGAAGCTCATCCGGGTCCAGGTGCCGGTGAATCTGCGGTCGTTGTTTCCAAGCAAGACCCTGCGGAACTTTGCCCTGTATACCACCCCGGAAATTGACCCCCGGCTGGGGCATTACGACATGAAGGAGATCTGCCAGGCGGTGTACCATCGCTTGGGCCTGGACGTGACCCCGAAGATCATGAGCAGCCGCATTGCGGTGAATGTCAGCAGCGAAAAAAGCATGGCGGTCCGGGTCATGCCCCTGTTTTTAAAGAATTTCGTCATGCGGATGGTATTCAACGCGGTGGGGGAGAAGAAGTGCTGCCTGTGCCTGTCCAACCTGGGTCAGGTGCGGCTGCCGGAGGAAATGAAAGGTTATGTAAACCAATTTGATTTCATCCTCAGCCCCCAGGCCACGGCTCCCCAGAACTGCTCCGCCATCTCCTATGGGGAAAACCTGTATGTAAACTTTACCCGCAACATCCGGGAGCCGGAGCTGGAAGCCCATTTCTTCCGGGTATTGCGGGACTTAGGCCTGGGCGCGGAAGTCCAGAGCAACAGCAGAGAGTGAGGTAGGAAATATGTATTGTATCAACTGCGGCGTGAAGCTGGCGGATGGAGAAAAGCGGTGCCCCCTGTGCGGTACGGTGCCCTTCCATCCGGATATTCCCAAAACGGAAGGCACCCCCCTGTACCCGGAGGACCGGTATCCGGACCAGAAGGTGGGGAAAAAGGCGGCCCTGGGGGTAGTGACCATCCTGCTGCTGGTGCCCATCCTCGTGACTCTCATCTGTGACCTGAGCCTCCACCAGAAGGTCACCTGGTCCGGCTACGCGGTAGGGGGCATTGTGCTCCTGTATATCGCGGCGGTGCTGCCCCAGTGGTTCCGGCACCCCAACCCCGTGGTGTTCGTCCCGGCCACCTTTGTGGCGGCGGGGCTGTATGTGCTGTATATCGATCTGTACCTTCACGGCGGCTGGTTCTTGAGCTTCGCCTTCCCGGTGGTGGGCTTTTTGGGCATCCTCGTCACAGCCGTGGTGGCCCTGGCCCGGTACACCCGGGGAAAGCTCCTGTACGTCTATGGCGGGGCCCTCATTGCCTTTGGAGCTTTTTTGCCGCTGATGGAGTATTTAATGACCGTTACCTTCCGCTTCCCCAAGTTCTACGGCTGGTCCTGGTACCCCTTGGTGGCCCTGGCCCTCATGGGCGGCGCGCTGATCTTTTTGGCCATCTGCCGCCCGGCCAAGGAAAGCGTGGAACGGAGGACGTTTTTGTAAATTACCTGTCATTGCTGTGCAAACACCCCGAAAAAGCATGTCGTTGCGAACCAGTGCGCACACTGGTGTGGCAACCCCCAAAGGTTTTAGACCGGTGAAGTATTTGCATTTATCGACGTGCTTTTCAAGGCGTGATGATTGCGAACCAGTGCCGCAGCACTGGTGTGGCAATCTCCCGGATGAATGGTATCAGCCTACCGTGCGGGAAAAAACCTCCCCTCTCCAAGCTTGGAGAGGGGAAAGGGGCTCAGAGGCGGTGGGCCTGTCCTGTTCAACCGGGGGATTGCCACGGCAGTGTGCGCACTGCCTCGCAATGACATACTTTATAAATTCACCACATTCCGTGGCTTTCCTTCCAGGAAGCCACGGATATTTTCTATGACCGTGTTTAGTAATCTCTGGCGGCTTTCAATAGGGGCCCAGGCGATGTGGGGTGTGAGAATACAATTCTTGCAGGTCAGCAGGGGGTTATCCTCCAAAATCGGCTCCTGGCAGACCACGTCCAGGGCGGCGCCTCTAAGCTTTCCACTGTTCAGTGCCTGGGCCAGGGCCTCTTCATCGATGAGGGGCCCCCGGGCGGTATTGATGAGCATGGCGCCGTTCTTCATTTTGGCAATGGCGGCAGCGTTGATGATCTTTTCCGTAGCCGGGAACAGGGGGCAGTGGAGGGAGACAACGTCGGACTTGGCAAGCAGGGTGTCCAGGTCCACGTAGGTGCCGATTTTTTTGCCCTCCTCGCTCTGGCTCCGGTTGTAAACCAGTACCTCCATGCCAAAGGCCCGGGCCAGCCTGCCCACGGCCTGGCCGATGCGGCCGAAGCCGATGATGCCGATCGTCTTCCCGGCCAGCTCCGTCTGGGGGGTCAGCCAGTAGCAGAAGCAGTCCGCCTTGGCCCAGCCGCCATTGTGGACATCCCGGTCATGGAGCCCCACCCGGTGGCACAGCTCCAATAGAAGCGCCATGGTAAACTGGGCCACCGCGTTGGTGCCGTAGCTGGGCACATTGGTCACGGGGATTCCCCGCCTGGCGCAGGCGGCGCAGTCCACCACGTTGTACCCCGTGGCCTGAACGCAGATGAGCTTGATGTTGGGGCAGGCCGCCAGGATATTTTCCGTAATGGGCACCTTATTCACAAGGACAATGTCACTGTCCCCGATCCGGGCAATGGCCTCTTTTTTCGAGTCCGTCCGGGCGTAAACGGTAAGGTCCCCAAATTCCTTCAGAGGCTCGTAGGATAGATCCCCCGGGTTCAGAGCATGGCCGTCTAGGATAACGAGTTTCATATTTTGTAACCTCCTGATTCTGTAACCATTTTGTAATCAAATCCCACATTTTTCCGCCTCCATCCTACCATGAACCCCTGGAAAAAGCAATGCGGAGTTCTTAAGATTTCCGAAAGGCGGCCTTGGGCCCGGGGGAGGGGGAGAGGCAAACTGAAATAAATCTGTAACAAATTTGATGGAAAACAAAAGAATAATGCGCCAAACAGTGCCAAAATTCATAAATAGAAAAGATTTGGAAACAGCGGACCCGAGCGTCTGTCATTAAGCTGTAACACCTTTTGTAATTTTTTGTTATTTTCCTCTTGACGAATTGGAAAATAGAGTATATAATGGGGCCATAAACGAAAGCACCCAGTGCCATCCACTATGCGGGCGGGGACTTTCCAACCGCTGGTGGAAAACCGGCAACAAATCTCAAATCAGGAGGATACATTATGAAGAGTTTTAGCAAAAAGCTGATCAGTTTGATGCTGGTTGCACTCATGCTGGTCGCTGCGATGCCCATGGCTGCCTTCGCTGATGAAGCGGATACGCAGAGCGATGTGGCAACCGAAGCTACCCCTGTGGTAGTGGGAGATGACACCAATTCCAATACTTACAACGAGAGCGGCAACACCAGCGGAGACATTGCTTTCCAGGACAACGGTGAAGCCACCATCAGCGCCATGATCAAGGTGGAAGGCGATGCGACTGTAGAGCCTTCTTCCAGCAAGCGCTACAACGTGAAGAACACTTACGACTTCAGCGATGATAAGAATGCGGCCATCGCCAAGAAGGCCCTGTCTGCCAGCGGCCTGAAGAACGCCAGCATGTACGACATTGAAAATGCTGAGATCGACGAGACCACCGGCATTTTCACCATCACCGTCAGCTCCAAGAGCCACGATTGCTCCAAGTACGGCGTAGTCAGCGACACCGGAGACGATGATGTCCATACCTATACCTGCTCCATCTGCGGCAGCACCTGGAACGAGGGCCATACCTACAAGGTTTCTACTAAGAACGCGGACGAGCACGTTGAGAAGTGCTCCAAGTGCGGCCACGAGAGAACCGTCAAGCACTCCGATGATCTGGAGACCCTTTACCAGGGCATTGGCTCTGATGTCAAGGTCAATACTGTTATGAACGACGGCGGCGAGAACTTCACCGTTGTTACCGCTGCTAAGGACGCTACCTGCACCAAGAAGGCCACCTTTGCCAAGATCAAGTTTGACTGCGGCTACACCATCGGCGGCGAAGAGGATGCCGACAGCGTTCTGGCTCCCCACGATTACGATTCCAAGGGCGTCTGCAAGGTTTGCGGCAAGAAGAACGACTACACCGAAACCTACACCGTTTCTATCGTTCTGAGAAGCGATGGCAGCAGCATTCTGGATTTGAACTGCGACCTGCCTCAGGCCACCTTCGATGGCCTGTCCAACAATTCTTCCAGCGCCAAGACCGTCCTGAAGGCCATCCTGGATAAGACCTCCGGCCTGACCAGCGACCAGAAGAAGACCGTTCAGAACTACTACAACAATATCAGCAACTACTTCTACAAGCTGGAGCGCAGTGGCTCCACCATCGACATCACGGTGACTGCAGACCTGTCCTCCGTAAGCTCCGACGGCAAGATCACCGTCCGGATCGTGGATGGCAACGACAGCTACGACAGAGACCTGACCGTTGGCAAGTATTACTTCGACCAGCTGAAGATCACCAGCAGCAACCGGACCCTGACCGCCATGAAGATCACCAACGGCACCAGCATCCGTACCATCTACAAGAACGGCACCAGCCTGGAGAACAAGGTCCAGGTCGGCGACGATATCTGCGAGCTGATTTGGGACTCCGCCAAGGTCACCCTGAAGTTCTACCGCAGCATTGGCAGCACCGACGTTCTGGAGACCCGGACCATCCGTGCCGGCCAGACCATCGACACTCTGCCCACTCTGAACGGCCAGACTGTGAACTGGTACCTGCCCAACGGCGAGCTGCTGCAGGAGGGCCGTGTGTACGACTTCCAGAGCACGACCGTCAATGTGTACCCCAAGAGCACCGGCTTCTACCTGCTGATCTACAAGAACGGCGACACCAACAATGCGACCCGTTCCGAGCCCTACGATATCTCCGGCCTGGTGCAGACCTCCGGTTCTACCTATCTGATCAGCTACTCCGACCTGAAGAACTACGTTTCCAAGTACGTCAAGGGCGACAAGACCTACATCTTTGACTTCGACGGTTGGGAAGATTACAAGACCAGCAAGAATACCAGAAGCGCCATCGACAGCAGCATTACCGTGAACACCAGCAGTGATAACGGCGCTGTGATCCTGTACGCCATGGTCACCGGCGCCAGCGGAAGCTCCTCTTCCAAGGCTGACTCCTCCAACCCCAAGACCGGCGATACTGCCATGATCGGCACCGCCTTTGCCGTGATGGCCGTTGCCGCCATCGGCCTGGGCACCGCTACCGTGGTCCTGAAGAAGAAGGAAGAGTTCTGATTCAACCCCCAATAAAGCTTTTCCCCCTCTCGAATGCTCGGGAGGGGGATTTTTTGCGCCCACAATTTCCAATTGTAAAATTCCCCCTTCCGCGGTATAATGGAGAAAACAGCCAAAGGAGTTTGCTATGGAATACAACAAAAGCGTCAAGGAAATGGTCCCGGGGGACAAGGTGGAGGGCTTTTACCTGTTAAAGGAAGCCTACCAGAAGGTCTCCACCAACGGGAAGCCCTTTTTAAGTGCCGTCATCGCGGACAAGACCGGCACCATTGATATCAAAGTGTGGGATTACGCCGGCCCCGTGGGCACCCAGGAGGACGTGGGCCGCATTGTAAAGATCCGGGGCGATGTGTCCGAGTTTAAGGGGAACCCCCAGATCTCCCTGTCCAACATCCGCATGGCCCTGCCGGAGGATAATTGCGACACTGCCCGCCTGGTGGCCACCGCCCCCATCGATAAAGACGGGACGGTGCAGAAGGTCCGTGCCCTGGTAAATTCCATGGAGGATGCGGATTATCGGGAAATCGCCAACACCATGCTCTCCCGGCACCTGGAGGCCTTTGCCAGCATCCCGGCGGCGAAAAGCGTCCACCATAGCTTTTTGTCCGGCCTGCTGATGCACACCGCCAACATGATGGCTATGGCGGACTTTCTGGCAAAGCTCTACCCACAGATCATCGACCGGAGCCTGCTGCTCACCGGCACCCTCCTCCACGATTTCGCAAAGGAGATCGAGTTCCGGTTCTCCGATTTGGGCATTGTTACGGACTACTCCACCAAGGGCCAGCTCCTGGGCCACCTGGTCATGGGCGCCCAGGAAGCAGCCCAGGTCTGCGCCGAGCTGGGCACCCCGGAGGAGAAGAGTCTTCTGCTGCAGCATATGATTTTAAGTCACCACGGCGAGCCGGAGTACGGCGCCGCGGTAAAGCCCATGTTCGCCGAGGCAGAGCTGCTGAGCTACATCGATATGGTGGACAGCCGGATGGAGATCTATGCCGAAACCCTCCCTGGCGTCCCCGAGGGCAGCTTCAGCCAGCGGGTCTTCGCATTGGATAAGCGGATCTATCATCATGGGTGAGGGGACAAAAGCCTTCCCCTGGGAGGGGAAGGTGCCGCGTGTCGCGGCGGATGAGGTCGCTGGGCTTACCGAAATGGGTACTTAAAGTAAAAAGTTGATTGTGAAAAGGCATGTGCCATCTTGCTGTTGCGTGGTTGTGATCGCAGCCTTGGCGACCTCATCCGGCCTGCGGCCACCTTCCCCTCCCAGGGGAAGGCTAGGGAGCGTGCATTCAGCCTTTCCCGCCCAGGGGAAGGCTAGGGGAGCTTCCCTTTGGTGCCTACCATTCATTGTAGTTTTTGGGAGTTGATGTGAAATGGTATACCCAAGAAATCCTCGCCTGAAAGAAAACGCGCAAAAGCTTCGCAGGGAAATGACCAAAGAAGAAAGCCACCTATGGTATGATTGCTTGAAATTTCTTTCCATCCAGGTAAAGCGACAAGTGGTTTTCGGAAATTACATTGTGGATTTTTATTGCCCTGCGGCGAAAACGGTTATTGAACTGGATGGCTCCCAACACTACGAAGATGCGGCGCGGGCATATGACAAAAAGAGGGATGCCTACCTTTCCTCTCTCGGACTGTGCGTTTTGCGTTATACAAATTTAGATGTTATACGTAATTTCCAGGGAACTTGTGATCACATTATGTATGTACTGGAACAACGTTCCGGTAAAAGTGTAACCATGCTAGATGGGTGAAACGTTCCGATTTTGGCTGCATCCGGCTTGCCGGGGCGAGCCTTGCACCCCGGAGGGGTGCCCTAGCCTTCCCCTGGGAGGGGAAGGTGCCGCGTGTCGCGGCGGATGAGGTCACTGGGCTTACCGAAATGGGTATTTAAAGTAAAAAGTTGATTGCGAAAAGGCCTGTGCCATTTTGCTGTTGCGTGGTTGTGACCGCAGCTTTGGCGACCTCATCCGGCCTGCGGCCACCTTCCCCTCCCAGGGGAAGGCTTTTATTTTTGAATCAAAAATGAACGGGAAACAGCCTGAATTTTGTAGGAAAGCGAAAAAATATGTCGGCGGGCCTTCGGCGTGTTGACAAAAGGAGAATTTTGGTTTACCATTGGGGCAACAAGTAAAGAACTGATGTAATTTCGGTATATGGCCCGAAAGTTTCTACCGCAACGCCAACAAGTTGTGACCATTGGTAAAGAAAAATTAGTCGCGTTCCTGTATTCTGCAAAAATTGTAGTTTTGGAAGGCGATTCCTCTTTCCGTGGGTCAGAAACGCCCACGGATTTTATTTTGCGTTACAAAGGAGTACGTTGGATATGAAAGAGATGGAAGAGAAGATCCTGGCGGAAGGAAAGGTTCTCCCCGGCGGGATTTTAAAGGTCGGGTCTTTCCTGAATCAGCAGATCGATGTGCCTTTCCTGGGCTTGATGGCCCGGGAGTTCGCGCGGCTCTATGAAGGGTGCGAGATCAACAAGGTCCTTACCATCGAGTCCTCCGGCATTGCCATTGCCACGGCGGTGGCCCTGGAACTGAACGTTCCCATGGTGTTTGCCAAGAAGCACAAGTCCAGCAATGTGGACGGCAAGGTATATACCTCTGTGGTCCATTCCTATACCCACGGCACCGATTACAACATCGTGGTCAGCAGCGAATACCTGACCAAGAATGACAAGGTGCTGCTGGTAGATGATTTCCTGGCCAACGGCAAGGCCCTCATCGGCCTGACGGACCTGGTCAGCCAGGCCGGTGCCACCACCGTGGGTGCGGCCATCGCCATCGAAAAGGGCTTCCAGGGCGGCGGCGACGCGCTGCGAGCCCAGGGGGTACGGGTAGAGTCTTTGGCTATCGTAGAGACTATGACCGACGACTCCATTACGTTCCGGCGATGACGTCGTTGCGAACCAGTCCTCAGACTGGTGTGGCAACCTCCCTGATGTTCCGAGCGCTTAAAAGAACCGGGGGATTGCCACGACAGTGTGCGCACTGTCTCGCAATGACATAGGTTTGGTTGTTAATTGCTTTTGCAATTTACACATATTTTTTCTTAGGAGGAAAAAAGAAACATGAAAAAGATCCTTTCTCTGGCACTGGTCCTTGTGATGGTCCTGAGCTTCGCTGCCTGCGGCTCTAAGACTGAGGCTCCCGCCACCACTGCCGCCGCTACTGCTGCCGGTGAGACCGCCGCTGCCGAGACCGAAGCTCCCGCTGCCGTTGCGGACGTAAAGCTGGGCTTCATCTTCCTGCATGACGAGAACTCCACCTACGACCTGAACTTCATGAACGGCGCCAAGGAGGCCATCGCCGCCCTGGGCCTGACCGAAGATCAGTACCTGTTCCGCACCAACATCCCCGAGGGCCAGGAAGCCTATGACGCTGCCTGCGAACTGGCCGATGCCGGCTGCAACATCATCTTCGCCGATTCCTTCGGCCATGAGGATTACATCATCCAGGCTGCCAAGGAGTTCCCCGATGTGCAGTTCTGCCACTCCACCGGCACCAAGGCCCACACCGAGGGCCTGAGCAACTACCACAACGCTTTCGCCGCCATCTACGAGGGCCGTTACCTGGCCGGTGTAGTCGCCGGTCTGAAGCTGAACGAGATGATCGAGAAGGGTGAGTTCACCGCTGACGAGGCCAAGATGGGCTACGTAGGCGCCTTCACCTACGCCGAGGTCGTTTCCGGCTACACCAGCTTCTACCTGGGCGCCAAGTCCGTCTGCCCCTCCGTCACCATGGACGTGACCTTCACCGGTTCCTGGTACGATGAGACCGCCGAGAAGGAAGGCGCCAACAAGCTGATCCAGAACGGCTGCAAGCTGATCTCCCAGCATGCCGACTCCATGGGCGCCCCCACTGCCTGCGAGACCGCCGGTGTGCCCGACGTTTCCTACAACGGCTCCACCATCGCCGCCTGCCCCAACACCTACCTGGTGTCCTCCCGCATCAACTGGGCTCCCTACTATGAGTTCGTTGTGAACTGCGTGAAGAACGGCGAGGCCATCCCCGCCGACTGGACCGGCACCATCGAGACCGGCTCCGTGGTCCTGACCGACCTGAACGATGCCGCCGTTGCCGCCGGTACCGCCGAGAAGGTTGAGGAAGTCAAGGCTGCCATCGAGGCCGGTACCACCAAGGTCTTCGACACCACCACCTTCACCGTCAAGGGCGAGACCCTGACCAGCTACATGGCCGATGTGGACACCGACGCTGCCTACACCCCCGATACCGAGGTCATCGAGGACGGCGCTTTCCAGGAATCCACCAAGCGCTCCGCCCCCTACTTCGACCTGCAGATCGACGGCATCAACCTGCTGGATACCGCGTTCTAAAAACAAGTTACCCCAGAGCCCTTCGGGGCTCTGGGAATGCTGCAAAGGGCAGCGCAGTGAACAATTCGCCGCGTTGCCCTTTGCGGCATTATATAAAAGAGGAGTGACCTTTTTGGAAGAGAAAATTGCAGCTGTCCAAATGCGGGACATTACCAAACGGTTCGGCTCCACCCTGGCCAACGACCGGGTGTGGCTGGACATTTACAAGGGGGAAATTTTAGCCCTGCTGGGAGAAAACGGCAGCGGCAAGACGACCCTCATGAATATGCTCTCCGGTATCTATTTCCCGGACGAGGGGCAGATCTACATCAACGGTAAGGAAGCCCTGATCCGGTCCCCTAAGGACGCCTTTTCCTACGGCATCGGCATGATCCATCAGCACTTTAAGCTGGTAGACGTGCTCACCGCCGCGGAGAACATCGTCTTAGGCCTGAAGGAGCCCGGGCGGCTGGATATGAACAAGGTCTCCAAAAAGGTAAAGGAGATCTGCGATGCCTATGGCTTCGACGTGGACCCCAACCAGAAGATCTACAATATGTCCGTTTCCCAGAAGCAGACCGTGGAGATCGTGAAGGTGCTGTACCGGGGGGCCGACATTCTGATCCTGGACGAGCCTACCGCGGTGCTGACCCCCCAGGAGACGGAAAAGCTCTTTAAGGTCCTGCGGGCCATGCGGGACGACGGCAAGGCCATCGTCATCATCACCCACAAGATGCACGAGGTGGAAAGCCTTTCCGACCGGGTGGCCATCCTGCGCCACGGCCAGTTTGTAGGCGATATGCTCACCAAGCAGACCTCTGCCCAGGATATGACCAATATGATGGTGGGCCGTCCCGTGACATTGAACATCGACCGGCCGGACCCCGTGAACCCCAAGCCCAGGATCGTGGTGAAGAACCTGACCGTCAAGGACCAGGAGGGCACCGTCAAGCTGGACGACGTGACCTTTACCGCCAACTCCGGGGAGATTCTGGGCATTGCCGGTATTTCCGGCTGCGGGCAGAAAGAGCTCCTGGAAGCCATTGCGGGATTGCAGCCTGTGACCTCCGGCTCCATTACCTACGTGGAGGATGATGGCAAGGAGGAGCAGCTCATCGGAAAAGACCCCACGGCCATTGCCTCCATGGGGGTCTCCCTGTCCTTTGTGCCGGAGGACCGGCTGGGCATGGGCCTGGTGGGCTCCATGGACCTGACGGACAACATGATGCTCCGGTCCTTCCGGAAGGGCAGATCCTGGTTCACCAACCGGAAGGATCCCAAGAAACTGGCAGAGCAGGTGGTAGAGGAGCTGGAAGTGAATACCCCCGGCGTCTCCACCCCCGTCCGGCGGCTTTCCGGCGGCAACGTGCAGAAGGTCCTGGTGGGCCGGGAGATCGCTGCTGCCCCTACGGTGCTATTGACGGCCTATGCCGTCCGGGGCCTGGACATCAATTCCTCTTACACCAGTTATGACCTGATCAACAAGCAGAAAAAGGCCGGTGTGGCCGTGGTCTTCGTCGGCGAGGACCTGGACGTGCTGCTGGAGCTGTGCGACCGGATTTTGGTCCTCTGCGGCGGCAAGGTCAGCGGCATTGTAGAAGGCCGGATCGCCCAGAAGCCGGAGGTCGGCATGATGATGACACGTTTGGGAGGGAAGACCAATGGCTAAAAACGGAAGCGTAATGCACATTTCCAAGCGGGACAACCTGCCGCCCCTGAAGGCCTGGGCCATCCGGGGAGCCGCCATTGTATTGGCGCTGCTTGTCTGCGCCGTGGTGACCACCGGCCTTACCGGGGAGGACCCCATCGGCGTTTTCAAAACCATGTTTGCCGGTGCCTTCGGCACCCAGCGGAAAATGTGGATCTTGGGCCAGAACCTGGCGATCCTGCTGTGCGTCTCTCTGGCGGTGACCCCCGCCTTTAAGATGCGATTCTGGAACGTAGGCGGCGAGGGCCAGATCCTCATCGGCGGCCTGGCCACTGCGGCCTGCATGATCCTGTTGGGAGATAAAGTCCCCAATTGGCTGCTCATCGCCATCATGGTGGTGGCCGCCTGTGTGGCCGGCGGCATCTGGGGCGGCATCCCCGCCATTTGCAAGGCCAAGTGGAATACCAATGAGACATTGTTCACCCTGATGATGAACTATGTGGCCACCCAATTGGTTGCCTACTTCGTTATCCTCTGGGAGGTCCCCAAGGGGGCAGGTAAGATCGGCATCATCAACCAGTCCACCGAGGCCGGTTGGCTGCCCCAGATCGGGTCTTACAAGTATCTGTTAAACATTCTGATCGTGGCGGTGCTGACGGTTTGCATGTACTTCTATCTGAACCGCTCCAAGCATGGCTACGAGATCGCCGTGGTAGGCGAAAGTGAGCGCACCGCCCGGTATGTGGGCATCAAGGTGGGAAAGGTCATTGTGCGGACCATGTTCCTGTCCGGCGCCATCTGCGGCCTGGCAGGGCTCCTGCTGGTAGGCGGTACGGACCACACCATTACCACCACCATTGCCGGCGGCCGGGGCTTTACCGCCGTTATGGTGGCCTGGCTTGCCAAGTTCAATCCCTTCGGCATGGTGTTTACCAGCTTCCTTCTGGTGTTCCTGGACCGGGGCGCCAGCGAGATTTCCACCATCTATTCTCTGAACCACTCCTTTGGTGACATCCTGACGGGCATCATCCTGTTCTTTATCATCGGCAGCGAGTTCTTTGTCAACTACAAGCTCAATTTCCTGAAAGAAACCCGGAAGGAGGAGAAGAAGAATGTTTGATTTTGTTTCCTTTTTCCCCAGAGCCGTTATGCAGAGTATCCCCCTGCTGTACGGCTCCACCGGTGAGACCCTGACGGAGAAATCCGGCAACCTGAACCTGGGTATCCCCGGCATTATGTACGTTGGCGGCATCTGCGGCGTCATCGGCGCCTTCTTCTACGAGCAGTCCGGGAATATGAATGGCTTTCTGGCGGTGATGATCCCCCTGCTGTGCTGCCTGCTGGGTTCCCTCCTTATGGGCCTTCTTTACTGCTTCCTGACGGTGACCCTCCGGGCCAACCAGAACGTGACGGGTCTGGCCATGACCACCTTCGGCGTGGGCTTCGGCAACTTCTTCGGCGGCTCCCTTATTAAGCTGACCAAGGCCGAGGTGCCTTCCATTGCCCTGTCTGCCACCTCCAATTACTTCCGCAAGAGCCTGCCCCTGGCGGAGAAAACCGGGGTTTTCGGTCAGCTGTTTTTGAGCTACGGCTTTTTGGCTTACTTAGCCATCGTCATTGCCCTGATCGCCTCCTACATATTAAAAAAGACTCGGGTGGGCCTGCAGCTCCGGGCCGTTGGTGAAAGCCCGGCAACGGCTGACGCGGCGGGCATCAATATTGCGAAATATAAGTACGTGGCTACCTGCGTAGGCAGCATGATCGCCGGGCTGGGCGGGCTGTACTATGTCATGGACTATGCCTGCGGCGTTTGGTCCAACGATGCCTTCGGCGACCGGGGCTGGCTGGCCATCGCCCTGGTGATCTTTACCATCTGGCGGCCCAATGTGGGCATCCTGTCCTCCATGCTCTTCGGCGGCCTGTACATCCTGTACCTGTTCCTGCCCACCGGCACCAACCTGGCGGTAAAGGAGCTGTACAAGATGCTGCCCTACGTCGTGACCCTGGTGGTGCTGGTTCTTACCTCCATGCGCAACAAGCGGGAAAACCAGCCCCCCGAAAGCCTGGGCGTGCCGTACTTCAGAGAAGAACGATGATATAAAATGATAAAAAACTCCGACCAACTCCGGTCGGAGTTTTTTGTTGACAAATAGAGAAAGAAGTGATAAAATCTGGAAAACTCAAAAAAGACGGTGAAAATTGTGAGAAAATACAAAGAAAAATGTGGATTTACATTAATGGAAATGCTGATCGTTGTAGCGATCATTGCCATTTTGGTTGCTGTAGCGATCCCAGCATATGCAACAAATTTGCACAGGGCGAAGGTTACAGCGGACTGGGCAACGGTTAGAAACTGTTATGCGACTCTCCAGGTGGATTATATTACAACAGGGAAGCACGTTGCCGAATATGCGGATACCGCCGGATACCCCTTGCAGGAGCTCCATTTTTATGACGGCGGTGTGGTTTCCCAGACGGTAAAGCTGAAAGAAGGCTATGCCTTCGTCAGAGGTACAGACAATGGGTATCAGATTGTTTACTATTGCAAGCAGTACCACGAAGGCTGTGAACTGCTGCTGGGCCAGGGAAATGATTCTTGAGAATTGGTTGTGGGTGTGGTAAGATAAGGAAAAGCTCCGCTCCCCCCTTGGGGGAGCTGGCACCGCAGTGCCTGAGGAGGGCTGTTATCAGCGAAAGAAATGAGAAGGGGTTCGCACATCCTTCATCTTTTCGAAGGCTGAAACACTGTACCGGCCCTCATCCGCCGCTGCGGCGGCACCTTCCCCCAAGGGAAGGAGAGATTATCATTACCAAAGAAGGTCATCCTATGAACGAAACCAAGCTGCAAAATATTCTTTCTGCTATGAACGCCCGGCACATCCATCAGCTCATCATCTCCGACCCGGCGGTGATCTACTACCTGACCGGAGTCAAAATGGAGCCCGGAGAGCGGATGCTGGTGTTGCTTCTGCGGACGGACGGAGCCCATCGGTTCTTTATTAACGACCTGTTCCGGAAAGAGCAGGACCTGGGAGCCCCCGTCACCTATTACAACGACACCCAGGACGGCCCGGCGATCTTAGCCCGGTATCTATCCACAGGGGAAGTACTGGCTGTGGATAAAAACTGGCCGGCCCGGTTCCTGCTGCGGCTGCAGGAGGTGTTCGACGGGAAGTGCATCAATTCCTCTCCCATCATCGGCGGAGTGCGTCTGATCAAAACCCCCGAGGAGCAGGAGAAAATGCGGGCAGCCTCGAAGGACAACGATGCCGTTATGGGTCAAATCATCGGCCGCCTGGGGGAGAACCACACGGAACAGGAGCTGGCAGAGCTTTTGCTGCAGTTCTATCTGGAAAAGGGCAACGAGGGCTTTTCCTTTGACCCCATCACGGCCTACGGCGGCAACGCGGCGGACCCCCATCACGTGACGGACAACAGCCGGGGAAAGCTGGGCGATTGTGTGGTGCTGGACATCGGCGGCCGGAAGAACGACTACTGCTCCGACATGACCCGGACCGTCTTTTTGGGTACCGTCAGCGACCGGCAGCGGGAAATTTACGAGATCGTCAAGGAGGCCAACCGCAGAGGCATTGAAGCCGCCAAGCCGGGCAACCGGATGATGGACGTGGACAAGGCGGCCCGGGATTACATCACCGAAAAGGGCTTCGGCCCCTACTTTACCCACCGGACCGGCCACTCCATCGGCCTGGAAGTTCACGAGGCCGGGGATGTGTCCGCCGTCAACGAGGCTGTCATCCGTCCGGGCCAGTGCTTCTCCGTAGAGCCGGGTATTTATCTGCCGGAGGAGGGCATCGGCGTCCGCATCGAGGACCTGGTGCTGATCACGGAAACGGGCTGCGAAGTGCTGAATCACTTCCCCAAGGACCTGACCGTGGTGCCGTTTCCGGACGAAAAATGAAATAATTGTGGACAAATGCCCGCCTACATGATACAATGGTTTCCGATTTGTGAATAAAAGCGAGGAATATCTATGGAAACCATAGCTGCTGTCAATTCGGCGGTGAACAATTTCGTCTGGGGCGTCCCGGCTATGATCTGCATCGTGGGCGTGGGCCTGTGGCTCAGCATCCAGACCCGATTCATTCAAATTCGGAAATTCGGCACCTCCATGAAGGAGACCTTCGGCCGGATGTTCCACAAGAAGGATGCGGCAGAAGGCGCCGTTACCCCCTTCCAGGCGGTGTGTACGGCCCTGGCGGCCACGGTGGGCACCGGCAACATTGCGGGTGTGGCGGGGGCCATTGCCATTGGCGGCCCCGGTGCCGTGTTCTGGATGTGGTGCAGCGCCCTTTTGGGCATGTGCACCAAGTTTGCGGAGGTCACCCTGGCGGTTCATTTCCGGGAGAAGAACCCGGAAGGGGACTGGGTTGGCGGCCCCATGTACTACATCAAAAACGGCCTGGGTAAAAAGTGGCACTTCCTGGCGGCGACCTACGCCATTTTGGGCGTTCTGACGGTGTTCGGCACCGGCAACGCCACCCAGGTGAACGCCATCATTACCGCCGTGGATACGGCTCTTATTAACTTCAACGCCGTCCCTGCCGGGGCTTTGAAGGGCATTAACTTGGGCATCGGCATCGGCATCGCGTTGCTCGTTGCCATGGTGCTGGTAGGCGGGCTGAAGCGCATCGGCAACGTGGCGGAAAAACTGGTGCCTTTTATGGCCCTGGTGTATGTGGTCATGTCTCTGGGCGTGCTGCTTCTGAACCTGAACCGGGTGCCGGAGGTGCTGGGGCTGATCTTTAAGGGGGCCTTTACCCCTGCTGCCGTCACCGGCGGCGCGGTAGGCAGTTTCTTTACGTGCATGAAAAAGGGTGTGTCCCGGGGCATCTTCTCCAACGAGGCGGGCCTGGGCACCGGCTCCATCGCCCATGCGGCCTCCGATGTGGAGGACCCCATCCGGCAGGGCTACTTCGGTATCTTTGAAGTGTTTACGGATACCATCGTTATCTGCTCCATGACCGCCTTCGTGATCCTCATCAGCGGGGAGAACATCGCCTACGGCGCGGCGGCCGGTGCCGAGCTGACCATCGGCGGCTTTACGGCGGTGTACGGCAAAATCGCGTCCCTGCTGGCGGCGGTGGCCATGAGCTGCTTTGCCTTCTCCACCATCATCGGCTGGGGCCTGTACGGCACCCGCTGCATGGAGTTTTTGGTGGGCTCCAAGGCCAACCGGGGCTTTATGATCGTCTACTCCTTCGTAGCCATCCTGGGCGCCACCGTGGACCTGGGGCTGCTGTGGGACATTTCCGACACCTTCAACGGCATGATGGTCATCCCCAACCTGATCGCCCTGTTCCTGCTGTCCGGCACCGTTGTGAAGATGGTCCGGGAAAAGGTGGACCATAAGGGATAATAAAAGAACGAGGACCTCTTTTTGGGGTCCTCGTTTCCGTTATACCGACAAATAGATCTCTTTCATCTGCTCCGATACCTTGTCCAGGCTGAAGTCCTGGACTTTTTCTTTGGCGCTTTCGCCCAATCGGGCGCAGAGGGCGGGATCGGCGGCCAGGGTTTCGATGGCTTTTGCAATGGACTGCGGATTCAGCTGGGCGTACAGCCCCTGCTTGCCGTCGTCGATCAGATCCGTATTGCCCCGGATGGGGGTGACGATGCTGGGCAGGCCGGAGCTCATGGCCTCCATCAGGGACAGGGACAGGCCCTCCCGGAAGGAGACGAACAGGAAGGCATCGCTGGCGCCGTACAGGTCCGGTACATCGCTGCGATAGCCCAGGAACTGGACCCGGTCCTCCAGGCCCAGACGCTGGCACAGCTGCCAGTTGTTTTCCAGCTCCTGGCCCCGGCCGGCACAGATCAGGCGGACCTTCGGGTCCTTCAGCAGCTCCATGGCTTCCAGCATCATTTTGTGGTTTTTGTTTTTGGTCATTTCCGCCACGCTGAGGAGGACAAAATCTTCATCCCGCAATCCCAGCTCCGCCCGCTTGGCGCTGCGGCCGGCCTTTTTATTCTGGAAGCGGGAAAGGTCCACACCCACACCGGGGACATATTCCAGCCGCTTGGGATGCATATGCCGCTGGGAAAAGGCATAGTCCTCCTTATTGATGGTGATGAGCACATCCGTAAAGAAGGAGCAGATCCATTCCGCAGGGAACAGCAGCAGCCAGCTGGCCAGGGGCGCACCCTTAAAGAAATGGTAGCCGTGGGCGGTGTAGATCACCTTGCAGCCTTTTTTCCGGGCATCCCGGGCGGCCAGGCGGGCCAGGCAGGCGGCTACGGGGGTATGGCAGTGGATCACATCGAAGTGCTGGCTGTCGATCAGTTTTTTCAGGTCCCGGTAGGCCCTGGGGTTATCCCGGGACAGGGGGTCCCGGCCGAAGGAGATGGGGTAGTAGGTATCGCAGTAGGGAATGGCACAGTCGTCCGGATGCTCGAAATCATTCCGGGCGGCCACGGCAGTCTCCCAGCCCATTTCCTTCAGCATTTTCAGGTAGGGAATGTGGAATTGCAGAATGTGGGTTTTCACCACGGTTGCCACAAATAGAATCTTTTTTGGGGACATGGATAGGACCTCCCTAAATCAAAACCTTCCGCTGGCGGATCCGATACAGCTCCCACAGGCCAATGGCAGCGCCGAGAAGCC
The DNA here is from genome assembly GCA_050872865.1 of Faecousia sp. Lineage (GTDB taxonomy): Bacteria > Bacillota > Clostridia > Oscillospirales > Oscillospiraceae > Faecousia. Next base: position 94,002 of record JBNMHR010000002.1, read on the forward strand.
AGCGGGGGATGGGGCCGAGCAGATAGACAAGGAAAACAAAAATAAGGAATACGGCGGTGTAGGGCCCCCAGAGCCGGATGGAGAAGGGGTAGTCCTTCTTCCCCAGCAGGAACCGGGTATAGCCGTAATGGAGCGCAAACTGGAGGCTGTGGGACAGGATGGTAGCCAGAGCTGCCCCGGGCATTCCAAGCTTTTGGATCAGAATATAATTGAGGGCGATGTTCAGCACGGAGGAGGTGATGGTAGCGGCGGCCACCATTTTGACCTTCTTGTGATAGTATTCGTAGTTTATGGGGAAGGTACACAAAAAATTCAAGTAATGGCTGGCCACAAAAATGGGGATGAGATCCGTAGAGCCCCAGAAATCCGGACCGGCAAAGAGATGGAAGACCTCTTTCCCCAGCAGGATAAAGCCTACGGACAGCACGGTATACAGCTCCAGAAAGTTTTTGGACTGATCCTGTACCGCTTCCAGCCGCCCCTGCTTGGTATCCTCGTAATAAAAGGGGACCCAGGTGTTGTTCAGGGCGCCGAAGATGGTAAAGAGGATGGTGCCGAACTGGAAGGCCATGGAGTAGATGCCGCTGACGTTTTCATCCAGCAGGGTCCGCAGCATGACCACGTCGCTGTGGCCCAGCAAAAGGTCTGCCAGGTTGTAGAACACATAGGGGATGGCCAGGGGAATGCAGAACCGCCAGTATTCCCGGTTGTAAAAGGTGCGGCCTTTATAGAACACGTACCCGCAGAGGCTCAGGCCCAGAACGCCGTATACCAGGGCAATGGCTAAGATCCGGCCGTAGTAGTTGACCTCCTTGGGAAGCCACAGTACCAGAATCAGGGACAGGACCAAGGTAGCCACACTGGTGCCCACGCTCAGGAGCATATTCCGGCCGGCCTTCATTTCGTAGGTCAGCTTGGTATTCATAAAGTTGACGCCGAAGGTGCCGATGGCCTGGAAGAGCACCAGAAAGATAAAGAATTTGCTCAGGGAGAGAAAGCTGCTGATGGGCTCCAGGAAGAGAAGCACCAGCCCTGTCACAATGGCAAATACCAGAAAGGACAAAGTCATGACGCTGGACTGGTATTTGGGCTGCAGCTCCTCCGGGTATTCCACCCGGGCGTTGACCAGGGTCCCCTGGGTCTGCAATGTGGCGGCAATGGCCAGGGTGCTGACCCATACGTTGTAGTTGGATACGTTGCCGTAGCCTCCCGTGCCCAGAAGCCGGGAGAACAGGGGAGCGGTAAAAATGGAGATGCCGTAAAGAAGCAGGGTGCTGAGGATGTTGAAAAAGCTGACGCGGTTTCGCCGGTTCATAGGCCCCTCCTTTTGCTGTAGACCCGCCAGAAGGGCCCGAAAAGCCCCAGGGCAAGAAGCACATCATGGAGCTTCTGTTTTTGGGGGAACAGGGAGGAGGAAAGCACAAAGGGCATTTCCCGGGTCAGCTCCTGCTTGCACCGGGCGTAATCCGCTGGAAAGTCCTGTACCTTTCCCTGCTCCTGGCAGAGCATCATGGGGTGGGCCAGGGACCAGACTCGCAGGAACCGGGCCTCCGGCAAAGCCTCCGGGGCCCGGAGGGCAATGTCCCGGACCACGGCGTCCATATGCCGGGAAAAATGGAAGCTCTTTTCGCTTACCGGGGCGGTGGTGATGGAGCCCGGGCGGTGGTAATAGTTATATAGGCATTCCGGCAGCATGGCAACCTTTCCGGCTTTTAACACCGCCTGATAGGTAACGGGCACATCCTCGCAGATCTTCCCCTGGGGGTAGCGAAGGCCGTCGAAAAGGGAACGGCGGTACAGCTTATCCCAGGCGGCGGAGTCGGCCCCGTTCCAGGTAAACATCCTTTTGATAAACTGGGGGCCGGTAAGGCACGCTTCTTTTTCCGGGCACAGGCCTTTTGTCTTTTCCCCGGTGCCGCCGTCCAGGTCGAACCGCCCGGCGCAAACCAGGTCGGCACTGTTTCTTTCGGCGCAGGCCAGCATCTTTTCGTAGGCCCGGGGCTCTACAAAGTCGTCGCTGTCCAGAAAGGCGATGTATTCTTCCGTCGCCAGGTCCAGCCCTGCGTTCCGGGCGCTGCTCAGGCCTCCGTTTTCCTTGTGGAGGACCCGGATCCTGGGATCTGTGGCGGCCAGGGCATCACAGAGGCTGCCGCTTTCGTCGGTGGAGCCGTCGTCGATCAGGAGGATCTGGGAAACGGCCGCCTGGGGCAGAACGGAATCCAGGCACCGCTTTAAAAAGGGAGCCACGTTGTAAACGGGAATGATGATGGAGATCATAGCCCTTCCTCCCGGTTTTCCAGGGTCAGGCCATCATAGACGGTGCGCAGGGTGATCAGGTTGGTTTCCGGATCGTGGGTCCTGCGGGCGTGGAGCTGGGCAGCGGCGCCCAGAGCCTCCGCCTCTTCTTCCAGGTCGAAAACCTGCGCAATGTTGTTGGCCAAAAGAAGCGGTTCCGTAGAAGGGTAGAGAAGCCCCTCCTTTTGGTCTCTCAGCATGGCGCCCACGCCGCCTACGTTTGCGGCCACACAGGGCACCCCTAAGAGCATGGCTTCTCCCAGGGAGTTGGGGGAGTTTTCCACCGTGGAGGGAAGGACGAATACGTGGCATTGCAGGTATTCCCGCTTCATATCCTCCGGGCTCAGGTAGCCCAGGAAGTCGATTTTTCCTTCCAGCCCCATAGACCGGGCCAGGCGGCACAGGTACCGGTGATAGCTCTGCTGCAGAAAGGCTTCCTTGGGATTCCTGGGGAAGAAGGAGCTCCCGGGAACGGCGATGGTGGTGTCCGGATATTTGCGCAGGATGATGGGCATGGCTTCCAGCAGGTAGTGGAAGCCCTTGATGGGGGTTTCCAGGCTGGACAAAAAGATCCGGTGCTTCCGGCAGTTTTCATACAACCAGGAATCCTTGTAAAACTCCTGCCGGAGAGTCTCATTGCAGAAGTGATACTGGGCATTCGGTGCCAGGGCGGCGCAGCAGGCCTTGTCCCAGGGGGTACGGCCGATGACGTGTCTGGCTAAGGAAAGGGCCTCCGTTTCCATTTTTCCCCGGAGGGCGTATTTTCTCTGCTGGCCGGGGATGTTGTCCAGCCGCAGCAGGTCCCGGGGGGTGCAGGACCAATAGACGCTCTGGGGCAGCCCTTCGGCATAGTGGCGGGCATATACGGAGCACAGGCCCTGAATGCTGACGGCGCATTTATTTAAGAGGCCCAGATCCCGGCATACCCGCAGCATGGCCAGGGTATGGCCGTATTCCGTACCCCAGATGTGGATGGCATCCGGCTGGAAGGCCCAGACCTGATCCCGGAACTGCTGCTCCAAACCTGCCTGGTACCGGTGCATGACGGGTTCCGGGAAAATATAGTAAGAAAGGTTTTTGGCGGCGGTCCCGGCAGCGGGGGCGGTGCCCCGGCACAGGACCCGGATCTCCAGCAGAGAGTCCCGGCACAGATCAGAAAGAACATGGTCCATCCAAAGTCCGCTCCCCGCCTTTCCGGTGACGGCCTGACGAATGGCACCGGGTACCATATTACACAGCCACAATAGCCGCATAGGCTCAGCTCCTTTCCGTTTCACGCAGTTTTTCCAGGATCTTTCCTGCCTGGACCAGGTTGTTCCGCTCCTCCAGGACAAACCGCCTGGCGGCCAGGCCCTGACGCCGCAGGTCTTCTTCACTGCGGCTCAGGGTAGATGTGAGGGCCCGGGCAATGCCGTCCGGGGTCTCTTCTTCGATAAAGTTCACGTAGGGGTAATATTCCTTTGGCATTCCGGGAAGCCGGGTGGTAAGCACCGGGGTGCCGGAGGCCATATATTCCATGGTTTTGGAGGGGAAGGAGAACTTCACGTATTCTTCGTTCGTGGGCCGGGGATTTACAAGAAGGGTGCTTTCCATTTCCTTGGCCACCACCTGAGAGCTTAACAGCATTCCGCCGTATTCGATGGTTGGATCCTTTTCGGCAACGGCCTTCAGCTCCTCTACATAGTCTCCCGGGCCGTAGATCATCAGCCTGGTATCGGGAAGATGGGCCATCTGAAAGCCCCGGACCAGGGTCTCCAGGCCGTAGAGCTTGCATACGCTTCCGGCGTACAGGCACACCCGGGGGGAGGCCTTGGAAACGTTTTGGGGATCAAGCTTGGCCATGGTGATGTCTGCGTGGCCCTCCAAAACGATATAGGGCTTGTTTTGGGGATTCAGGCGGGCGTTCATCTGCTCCGTCAGGAATACGTAGTCCGTGCAATTTGCAATGACCTTAGAGGTCAGCCGGGTATAGGTGCCCTGGCCATAGAGCATTTCCGGCAGGTCCGTGACAATTCCTACACAGCGGCAGCCTTTTTGCCTGGCGGCCAGCTGGGCAAACAGGGCGGTGGTGCAGTTCAGGCAGTCTACAAAGACCACGCTGTCCTTTTTGCAGAGCTTTTTTACCTGGGAATAGACGCCTATGGCCTCCAGAAGGTGCTTATAGGGGCCTACGCAGCTGCTGGGCACATAGTGGTACCTGGCCCCGCCCTCGGTCTCCTCCGGCAGGTGCAGGTATTTTTTCGTGCAGTTCTCCCGGTTGATGGGCAGGGTGGCCACCACGTCCACATCCGTGTGGTGGGCCAGGCCTTCAATGAGAAGCCGGTGGTACTTTTGAGACTGGAAGGCAGGCTTCACCTGGCAGCTTCCAAAAAGTGTTGCGTAGGCTGCATCGGAACAGGTGGTAACAGCGTAGATAATGTGCATGGCAGGTTCCTTTCAACCGGGGGATTGCCACGGCAGTGTGCGCACTGCCTCGCAATGACACAGATTATTTTTTTCCCGCAAACAGCGGCAGCAGGCCTTCCGTCAGGGCCAGGATGGGGAAGAGCCAGAAGAAGGGGTTCGTGATCAGGTTTTCCGTATTGAAGGTGACGGCCAGGGCGGCCAGGCAGACCAGCTTCATGGGAAGCTTTCCCTTCCCACGGAACACCAGGGTCACCCAGCCGAAAAGGTTCAGCCAGCCGGAGATCATGCCCAAAACGCCAAAGAGAATGGTAGAGGAGCTGGTGTTGTGGGTGACAGTCTCCAGGATATAGCTGAGCTCTCGGCCGGTAAAGGGGTCCCACTGGATGACGTACAGGTTAAAGGGAATGCAGTCCAGCCGGTCATTCAGGGAGTTGTTGGAGGTAAAAAGCTTTTCCGCCATCAGCTGCAGCTGGGTGTACAGGGCGGGCTTGGCGATGACCAGCCACAGAGTGACGATCAGCAGCAGCCCCCCAAAAACAAGGCTCAGCTTTTTCCCCAGGGGGGTGGCATATACCTGCTTGTCGAAATACAGCACCGCCAGGAACACCACAGTTACCGCCACACCGGCGGTAGAGAAGGTGGAGAGCATGGTCAGGGTCAGCAGCCCATTGAGCAGCCACATGGTTTTGGGATTTTCCCAGTTTACCTGATAATTGTTAAGATACAATGCCAGAAACAGAAAAAACTGATAAACCCCCGGCTCCCGGAAAATGCCGAAGTTCCGGATATGGGCAAAGGTTTTGGATACATAGCAGAATAGATAGTTATAAAATTCCGCTTGGAAGCTGTTGGAAAAGGTGGGAGGCACTAAAATACCACGGTCTGCCGGGATCCGCAGAAGATAGGTGCAGACCAGAGACCAGGCTGCCAGGAAGGAAACAACAAGAACGCTGATTTTTGCGGTTTCCTCCAGGGAGGCAAAGTAAGAGATGAGCACCGCGGCCAGAATGCAATAGACCATGCTGAGGTACATCAGCTGCCAATCCCGCTTTGCCGCCATAGGCAGAAGAACGGTCAGAGAAAAGAGGATGGCCAGGGGGATCCGGCCGTTCCAAAGGACGGAGGGGAGCCGCTTTCGGTTATAGATCAAAAAGGTCAGGCCTACCATGCCGGTAATGGCAAAGGACAGAATCTGGGCCTTGGTAAAACCCAGAAGGTAGAGCCCCGCCTGACTGTCCCGGCTGAGATATACCAGGAAGAAGAGGTATGCGGCAAAGGCCAGACGCCACTTTTTGTCACGGGGGAAGGGAAAACGGGTCATTTTCCGGCCTCCTTTTGTAAGTTCAGGATGGCGGGCGCCAGGTGTTCCGGGCCCCGGTCCACGCAGATGCCGCCATTGGTCTGGGCTACCTCCTGGCAGGCGGTGCCATTATAGACGATGGGGGTGGTGCCGCAGCAGGCGGCCTCCAGCACGGTCATGCCGAAGGTCTCTTCCACGCTGGGGCTCACATAGACATCCGCCAGGGTGTACCACTGGGCCAATTCCTGCTGATCCCTGGTCCTTGGCAGGGCCAGGATGCTTTTCGGCAGCTTCCGCTGCATCCTTTTGGGGATGCCAATGAGGACGATTTGGCAGCTGTCCGGCAGCAGGCCAGACAGGGCAATAAAATCCTGCAGTCCCTTCCGGGGCTCCCAGATATTGGCGACCCCCAGGACGACGAATTTGTGTTCCAGATGATATCTGGCAGCCAGATCGCTTTCCGTGGGATGAAATACAGCGGAATCGATGGTGTTGGGTACCACTGAAACGGGGTAGTCCTTCAAAAAGCTCTGGGAGACCAAATTCCCAAGCCACTGGGAGGGGACCTGAATGGATAGGTCAGGGATGCCCGTAAAGAGCGCCTGTTTCCTTGCAAAGTTTTCTTTGGTGGCGTCCCGGCGGGTCTGGGGATATTTGCCCAATTGGGGGCAATGGCCGCAGCCGGTGCGCCAGCGGTCGCACTGGGCATAGGTAAAGTAGGGGCAGTTGCCGGTAAAGGCCCAGCAGTCGTGCAGGGTCCAGATGACCTTCTTGCCGCAGGCCTTTAAGTAGGTAAACAGCAGCTCGATATTGATGTAATAGCCGTGGAGATTGTGGAGCCAGATCACATCCGGGTCGTATGCCTTTACCTGCTCCAGAAATCGGGCGGTAGCTTCCTTGGAGCCAAAGCCTCCGGTGCCCCGAAAGCGGTGCATCAGGGCGTGGCGGCGGCAGTCCCGGGGGGTGCCGATGGGCATCAGGGGAATGCCGTCGCAGTTTCTGGCTTCCCGGCCGTAGGCGATGCGGCATTCATGGCCCTGGGACATGAGCTCCCGGCAGGCCTTTTCCACCAGCTTGCCGGTACTGCCCGCACCGGCGGTGACGTTGATAAACAGGTATTTCAATCCGTTCCCTCCAAAAGGTCCCGGAAGAGGTCTACATATTTTTTGGTGCAGATCTCCGGTGTGTAGTTTTGTAAGTAAAGGCCCCGGCATTGTTTCCGCATGGCTTCCTGTCCTTTGGGGTCTGCCTGCATGGCCTTGACGGAAGAAACCAGCTGCTCCGGCCGGCCGCCCAGCAGGCTGACTCCGGCACCCTTGCGGATGTCGGAAACGATGTCGCTGTCATCCATAATGGCAATCAGGGGAATGCCCTCTGCCATATAGCTGTAGGTTTTGCTGGGGACGCACAGCCCCGTGGTGCCGGGCTGCAGGGAGATGAGGGCCGCGGAGCTGATATCCAGAGCGTCCTGATAGTCCTTGCCGTGGAGATAGCTGAGCACCTGGGCGTTACACAGGTTTTCCCGGGAAATGGCATCCTTCAGGGCCTGCAGCTTGTTGCCGTGGCCGGCGAACAGGAAAAACACGCTGTCGTCGTCTTTCAGAAGCCGGATGGCATCCAGAATGGTGTCCATATCCTGGATGGTGCCCATGTTGCCAAAGTAGCTGACCACGAATTTTCCGCCCAGCTGGGAGGCAAAGCGGTTGCTTGTCAGGTCTCGGGGCTTTTCTCCGGGATCTTGGTACCAGTTGGGGATCACGGCGATCTTGCTTTTCTCGATGGGCCGGTTGGCGGCAATAAAGGCCTTCATTTCCGTAGACAGGGCCACCACCCGGTCGGCTCTTGTGTAGACGGCTCGGTTGATATGGTCCATGACCCGGCAGAGAATGCTCCCTTCTTTGGTGGCGCCGGTCCGCAGGGCCAGCTCCGGGTACAGGTCGTAGGAGACAAATACCAGCTTGCAGCCGTAGAGCTTTTTCGCCAGCGCCGCCACCCAGGGCAGCACCGGGGGATTGGAGTACACCACCGCCGCCCGATAGCCCCGGAGCTTATATAGATTCAAAAGGGCGGACAGGGTAAAGGAGAAATAATTGACGAGCCGCCCCAGTTTGCTACTCCGGTCCGGCTGCAGGTAGCTCAGCCGCCGCACCCCCAGCCCTTCCAGCGTCTCCCGCTTGGGGACCGGGGCGCCGGAATAGTATTCTTTTGGATAGCCGCAGACCACGTCTACGGAAAACCCGGCCTTTTGCAGCGCCTTTGCCGTATCAAAGGGCAGCTGGGCAGAGGAAATATATTCCGGATGGAAGAATTGGCATAAAAAGACAATGTCCTTTTTGGCAGACATGAGGGGTTCTCCTTTTGGGATGGATTTGAAAATGAGAGAATGTCATTGCGAACCAGTCCGCAGACTGGTGTGGCAATCTCCCGGATTTTTAGACTGCTGAAGGAGTGCGCTCCTTTCCCTCTCCAAGCCTGGAGAGGGTGCCTCCGCAGAGGCGGGTGTGGTTGAAAAGGTGCGATATTTTGCGTGGCCGGATGAATGGAATTTCCTAAATATACCAGTATTTTTTTCAACAAACCTATCTATTATCGTACCGCGTTCCCAACCACACCCGTCCCGGCTTGCGCCGGTCCACCCTCTCCAAGCTTGGAGAGGGGAATGCGCCTGCGGCGCATTCATTATTCCCCACACAAATCCTTATTTAGACTTTTTCCGATAAATACACGCTTTCCGGGAAATCCGTAACCTGGTACGCCTCCGGATAGGCGCTCAATTCGGCATCGTAGCACAGGCTTCCAAAGGCTTTGTCCACGCTGCCGCTGAGGTGCCGCAATAGGTGCATGGTCCAGCCAAAGCCGGGGACCAGGGGAAGATTTTTTCCGTTGGCTTTGGCAATGGCCCGGACCACCTGGGCGGTGCAATGGGTTTGCCTGTCCTGGGGGCAGAAGATACCGGTGTCGCACTGGTCAATCAGGTGCTTTACGAGGGCGTTCAGGTTGCCGATATACAGCATGGACCGTTGGTTTTCGATTTTCGGGAAGCAAGGCATTTTTTGGGCGAAGCTTTCCAGGGTCCGGAAATTGCCGGTACAGCCCTTGCCATAGATGATAGGGGGCCGGAGAATGGCCACCCGGAAGGAATCGGAAGCAAGCCTTTGCAGCCCTTCCTCCGCTTCCAGTTTACTCAGCCCATAGTTATCCTTGGGGGACAGGGGGGTATCCTTTGTGATGGTGACGGTTTTTCCATAGGGGGCCGTCAGGCCGTACACAGCCTCTGTGGATAAAAAGAGGAACTGCCGGACGCCCCCTGCCATGGCCTTTTCGGCCACCTCCAGGGTAAGGTCCCGGTTGATTTTTCGGTATTCCGGTAAATACTTAGGGTCGTCCTTGGTGTCCTTCCGGTGGACCAGGGCGGCGGTGTGGTAGATGCAGTCAAAGCCGGAAAATTGGAAACTTTTCCAACCGTCCCCCCGGAGACTCAGGGCTTCTACCTGGTATTCCTGTGGGAACTGTTCCAGATATTCCCGGAGGGAGCGGCCCAGGTAGCTGGTTGCCCCTGTAATGAGGATTTTGTTCATTGCTTCTTCTCCATAGCACCGGTGCCGCCTTCTACCACGCCCTTATGGCCCAGGACCGCGGTGATGGAGCCAAAGAAGCATTTGCAGTCAAAGAGAAAGCTTAAATTCTTTACATATTCCCCATCCAGGGCGGCTTTTTGCTCGATGGGAATTTCGTCCCGGCCGTTGATCTGTGCCCAGCCGGTAAGACCCGGGCGCACATCGTTGGCGCCCACCTTGTCCCGCAGCGCGATCAGATCAAACTGGTTCCACAAAGCGGGCCTGGGACCGATGACGGACATTTTGCCCGTAAAGATCTGGAAGATCTGGGGCAGCTCGTCCAAAGAGGTCTTCCGCAGGACCCTGCCTACCCGGGTAATATACTGCTCCGGGTTCTGGAGCAGGTGGGTAGGGGTATCGTGGGGGGTGCACATTTTCATGGTGCGGAATTTGAGAATGTTGAAGTAGGACTTATGGATCCCCACCCGCTTCTGCCGAAAGAAAACAGGGCCGGGATCGTCCACCTTGATGGCCAGGGCCACAAGAAGATAAACGGGAGACAAAACCAGGATGCCGCAGCCGGACAGAAAAATGTCCCAAAGGCGCTTTCCGAATTTCTGATACATAGCATTTCCTTCTTTCTGTATGCCTGAACTGGTCACAAAAACACACATTAGTATACCACAGAAGAAGGAGGACAGCAAGGAAAAGTTTTGGGGGGCGCATATACAAATAAGGATTTGTAGATTTCATCTGTCGCTGCGAACCAGTTCGCAAACTGGTGTGGCAGCCCCCTGGTTGAATGGTACAGGCTGATGGGCGGAAATCCCCTTGCCCCTCCACGCAGGAGGGGGCAAGGGGATTTC
>JBNMHR010000003.1:0-94443 GCA_050872865.1 Faecousia sp.
CCTCCACCCCCGCCCGCTGCGGCGGGCACCCCCTCCACGCAGGAGGGGGGAAGAGCTTTCCACCGGTGCCTGCCGTTTATCATACAACGCCCCATTTACTATACACACTTACAATACGGAGGAACAAACAATGGTACATTTCGTAGGCGCCGGGTGCGGCGCGGTGGATCTCATTACCGTTCGGGGAGCGCGGCTCCTGAGTGAGGCGGATGTGGTGATCTATGCCGGGTCCCTGGTAAACCCGGAATTACTCAATTACTGCAAGCCCGGCTGTGAAATTCACAACAGCGCCAAAATGACCCTGGAGGAGACCACGGCCGTTATCGTCAAGGCGGAAAGCGAGGGCAAAACCACCGTCCGGCTCCATACCGGCGACAGCAGCATCTATGGAGCCGTCCGGGAGCAGTTCGACGAGCTGATCCCCCGGGGCATCGAATACGACGTGACCCCCGGCGTCAGCGCCTTCTGCGGGGCCGCCGCTTCCTTAAAACAGGAATTCACCCTGCCGGAGGTGAGCCAGACCGTCATCATCACCCGGCAGTCCGGAAAGACGTTGGTGCCGGAAAAGGAGAGCATCAAGTCCCTGGCCGCCCACCGGGCTACCATGTGCCTGTACCTGAGCACCCGTCTGACGGAGCAGCTGCAGCAGGAGCTTTTGGAGGGGGGCTATCCCGGCTCCACCCCGGTGGCCATCGTCTTTAAGGCCAGCTGGCCCGATGAGCGGATCTTCCACTGCACCGTGGATACCCTGCACAAGACCGTGACGGAAAACGACCTGACCCGCACCAGCCTGATCATCGTGGGCGACTGCATGGGGGAGAAGTACGCCAAGTCCTACCTGTACGATCCCAGCTACGACCGGCCCTTCCACGAGGCGGCCACCAAATGAAGCTGGCGATCTTCGCCTTTACCAGAAAGGGCTGCTCTTTTGCGGCAAAGTGTAAGGATGCCCTGAATGCCAGGGAGACCCGGATGGTCACCATGGAAAAGTTCGGCCAGCCCGGCTTTGAAAGCTATCATCCCCCTTTGAGCGGCTGTATGGAAAGCTATTTTCACTGGGCGGATACGATTTTGTTCATTGGCAGCACCGGCATGGCCGTCCGGGCCATTGCCCCCTGGGTAAGGGACAAAAAGCAGGACCCGGCGGTACTGGTGCTGGACGAGGGGGGAAATTTTCTCATTTCCCTCCTCTCCGGCCACATCGGCGGGGCCAACGCCCTGACCCGGGAATTGGCCCAAAAGATAAACGCCCAGCCCATCATCACCACGGCTACGGATGTAGAGGGAAAATTCTCCGTAGACACCTGGGCCACGGAGCAGGGGCTGCACATTTCTGATATGAACCTGTGCAAGGTGGTGTCTGCGGCCATCCTGGAAGGGGAGGTCCCCATCTGCGGGGAAGACCTTCCTTTCAAGAAGTTACCCACAGGCCTTGTGGAAAAAGAGACAGGCCCCTTGGGCATCTATGTGGGCATCCGCAACCGGAAGCCCTTTGAAAAGACCTTGGTTTTAACGCCGAAGTGCCTTACCCTGGGTCTTGGCTGCCGGAGAGGGACTTCCAAGGAGACCATCGAAGAGGCGGTCCAGGCGGTCTTTGCGGAAAATGACCTGAGATTGGAAGCCGTAGCGAAAGCGGCCTCCATCGATTTGAAAGCCAACGAGCAGGGGCTGCTGGACTTTTGCACAGAGCATAAAATCCCTGTGAAGTTTTACACGGCGGAGGAGCTCCAAAAGGCAGAAGGGGACTTTACCCCATCGGCCTTTGTAAAATCCGTCACCGGCGTGGACAACGTCTGCGAACGATCCGCTGTTGTGGCAGGCGGGGAGCTGCTGGTCCACAAGACCGCAAAGAACGGCGTCACCGTAGCGGTGGGAAGATAAAGCTCCTTCCCCCCTCCTGCATGGAGGGGTGGTGCTCCGCGCAGCGAATAATAATAGCGATGATTGCCAGTGGCAATCATACTATCAGTCAATGCCCGCCGCAGCGGGCGGGGGTGGAGGGGACCCGGTATGATTTTTACAACGGTTGGATGAACAGGACCCTCACGGTTTTCATCGCTTTTGATTGAAACGACCTATTATGGATAGCTGGTCCCCTCCACCCCCGGCCTGCGGGCCACCCCCTCCATGCAGGAGGGGGAAAGGGGCTGTGGCCTGCGGTGCCAGCTTCTCTATGGGATAGGTAGAGAAAAGAATAAGGAGGCATAAACATGAAGTTATACGTTGTGGGCATTGGCCCCGGAAATATGGAAAATATGACTCTGAAGGCCCACCATGCCCTGGAACGCAGCCAGGTGATCGTGGGCTATCCTGTGTATGTGGACCTGGTGAAGGACAGCTATCCCGGCCGGGAGCTGCTGTCTACCCCCATGACCCAGGAGGCGGACCGGTGCCGGATGGCCATTGAGGAAGCCAGAAAGGGCAAAACCGTGGCCCTGGTCTGCTCCGGGGACAGCGGCATCTATGGCATGGCCTCCCTGGTGTATGAGATCCTGGGAGAGGACAAGGATGTAGAGGTGGAGGTGGTCCCGGGCCTGACTGCTGCTTGCAGCGGCGGGGCGGTGCTGGGGGCCCCCCTGACCCATGACTTTGCCGTCATCAGCCTGTCCGACCGGCTGACCCCCTGGGAGAAGATCGAAAAACGCTTGGATTGCGCCGCCCAGGCAGACCTGAGCATCGTTATCTACAACCCCAAGAGCCACGGTCGCCCGGACCACCTGAAAAAAGCCTGCGACATCCTCCTGCGGACATTGCCGGAGGACCGGCTCTGCGGCGTGGTGCGCAACATCGGCCGGGAGGGCCAGGCAAGGACCATCCTGACTTTGAAGGAGCTCCGGGACTTTGACGCGGATATGTTCTGCACCGTGTTCATTGGCAACAATCAAACCAAGGTCATCGGCGGCAACCTGGTGACCCCCAGAGGATACCGGGATGTATAAGCTCTGTGTCTTTGCCGGGACCTCCGAGGGCCGGGGGCTGGTGAAGTGGCTGTCTGCCTTTGACGGGCTGTCTCTTACCGCCTGCGCCGCCACGGAGTACGGCGGGGAGCTGCTGGAGGAGATCCCCGGTGTGACGGTATCCGCCAAACGCCTGGACGAAAGCCAGATGGAGGCCTTTTTCCGGGAGGAACGGTTTGATTATGTAGTGGATGCCACCCATCCCTACGCCCCAATCGTCACGGAGAACATCCGCACCGCCTGCCGGAACACGGATACCCGGTACCTGCGGCTCCTGCGGGACGGCGGCCTGCCGGAGGACTGCGTCTGCGTGGACTCTACTTTGGATGCGGTAGCGTGGCTCCAAAACAGCCGGGGCAATGTGCTGCTGACCATCGGAAGCAAGGAGCTGGGGGCCTACAGCGGCCTTCCCGGCTTCGGGGAGCGGTACTACCCCAGAGTGCTGCCGGTGGCGGACAGCATAGAATTATGTAAACAAGCCGGGGTACCTACCGGCCATATCATCGCTATGCAGGGCCCCTTCTCCAAGGAGCTGAACGAGGCCATTCTGCATACCGTGGATGCCCAGATTCTGGTGACCAAGCAGACCGGCACCAAGGGCGGCTTCTGGGAAAAGGTAGAGGCGGCCCGGGCCGTAGGGGCCAGGCTGCTGGTCATCGGTCGGCCGGACCACGTGGCGGGGCTGTCCTTCGGGGAGACGGCGGCCCTGCTGTGCAAAGAGTTGGGCCTGACTCCCAGGAAAAACGTGACCGTTGTGGGCATCGGCCCCGGGGACCGGGACCACCGGACCCTGGCCGCCGACAAGGCAATCCAATCTGCCGACTGCCTCATTGGGGCCCAGCGGATGCTGGACGCCGTGGCGATGCCGGGCCAGACTCGGGAAGCGGCCATCGCCCCGGAGAAAATCGTGGAGGCGATGGAGAAACACCCGGAATGCCTGCGCTTCACCGTGGTCATGGCCGGGGACATCGGTTTCTACAGCGGCACCAAAAAGCTATTGCCTCTGCTAAAGGACTGTGACGTGACCCTGGAGCCCGGGCTTTCCAGCTTGGTGATGCTCTGCGCCAAGCTGGGGGTATCCTACGAGGATGTGGTGCCCGTCAGCCTCCACGGCCGGGAAAACGACATTGCCGCCCAGGTCCGCCGCCACAACCGGGTGTTTGCCCTGGTTGGCGGCGAGGACGGCATGGCTTCCCTGTGCCGCACACTTACGGATGCGGGCCTGGGAGAGGCCAAGGTCAGCGTAGGCGAAGCCCTGGGCTATCCGGAGGAGAAAATCACGGTGGGCTCTGCGGAAGAGCTGGCTGACAAATCTTTCCACAAGCTCAGCGTAGCTCTGGTGGAATGGTCCGGGAAAACCGTGGTGACCCATGGCCTGCCGGATGAGACCTTCCAGCGGGGGACCCACGAAAATGGGACCATGGTGCCCATGACCAAGCGGGAAATCCGCTCCGCGGCCCTTTCTCACCTGGAACTGACCCGGGACGCAATTTGCTGGGACATCGGCGCCGGTACCGGCAGCGTTTCCATCGAAATGGCCATCCAGGCCTACGAGGGCCATGTGTACGCCGTGGAGAAAAAGAAGGAAGCGTTGGCTCTTTTAAAGGAGAATGTTTCCCGGCTGCATATTGCCAATCTGACGGCCGTAGAGGGCCTGGCCCCCGATGCCTGCGAGGACCTGCCTGCCCCCACCCACGTATTCATCGGCGGCAGCAGTGGGAAAATGGAAGACCTTTTGAAGCTGGTCTGGGATAAAAACCCCACTGCCCGGATCGCGGCCACCGCCGTGGCCCTGGAGACGGTAGGGGAGCTGACCCGCTGCGCGAAAGTCTACGGCGGCGAGGGCGTATGCATCACCGCGGCCAATACAAGGCCCGTGGGAAGCTATACCCTGATGCAGGGGCAGAACCCGGTGTATTTGTTTACGTTTCCCGGGAGAGAAGAAACGTAAAGAAACCCCTGTCATTGCGAACCAGTCCGCAGACTGGTGTGGCAATCCCCCGGTTGAACGGAACCAGCCCGAAGGATGGTGGTTGTCTTCGTCTAAGCCGGAGGACAAGACGTGCAAAGAAGGAACAACATGAAACATGAAATATTGATCGCCCTGCTCCTGGGCTTCCTGCTGGACTGCCTGCTGGGGGACCCAAGAAGCATCCCCCATCCGGTGGTGCTCATGGGAAAGCTCATTTCCCTTTTGGAAAAGGCCTTCCGGAAGCTTTTCCCCAAAACCGTCCGGGGGGAGAACCTGGCGGGGCTGTGCATCTGGCTTCTTACCGTGGCGGTGAGCTTTCTGGTTCCCTTTGGGCTATTGAAGCTTGTGGGCCTGGTAAGCCCCTGGCTGCGGGTGGCTTTGCAATCGATCTTCTGCTGGCAGGTGCTGGCAGCCAACGGCCTGAAAAAGGAAAGCATGAAAGTGTATACCGCCCTGAAAACCGGCACCATCCAGGATGCCCGGAAGGCGGTCTCCATGATCGTAGGACGGGACACCCAGGACTTAGATGCCGATGCCGTCACCCGGGCGGCGGTGGAGACCGTGGCGGAAAACTGCTCCGACGGAGTCATCGCCCCCATGCTGTACTTTGCCATCGGCGGCGGCCCCCTGGCTTTTGCCTACAAAGCGGTAAACACCATGGATTCCATGCTTGGCTATGTGGAAATGCCCTATAAAAATGTGGGCCTGGTCCCTGCCAGGCTGGATGATGTGTTTAATTTTCTCCCCGCCCGCATCAGCGGCATTATGATGCTCCTGGCAGGCGGCATCCTCCGCTTAAACTTCCGAAACGGCTGGAAGATCTTCAAACGGGACCGGTACAACCACGCCAGCCCCAATTCCGCCCAGACCGAGTCCGTCTGCGCGGGCCTCCTAGGCCTGCGTCTGGCCGGGGATGCCTGGTACCATGGCGTGCTCCACAAGAAAAAATACATCGGCGACCCCCTGCGGCCCATTACGCCGGAGGATATTCCGTTGAGTAACCGGCTGATGTACGCCACGGCAATACTGACGCTGGCCGTGTGCTTGATTTGCCGGTGGTGGATATAGCACGTCATTGCGAACCAGTCCGCTTTCCTGGTGTGGTGACCGGAGGGAATCCCCTTGCGGGACAATCCCCAAAGGTTTCAGAGTGCCAAAGGAGAGCAGCCCCTAGCCTTCCCCTGGGAGGGGAAGGTGGCCCGCAGGCCGGATGAGGTCGCAAAGCTGCAATTTCAGCCAGCCAAAAGTAAAAAAGAACGGGCTTATTGACACCTATTTATAATTTTAAGTATCTATATCGTCCAACCTTCGACCTCATCCGCCGCCTGCGGGCGGCACCTTCCCCTCCCAGGGGAAGGCTAAGATGCGCCCCTCCGGGGCGATAGAGTATTCTTATTGATCCATTTACTCCGAGGTGAACCCATGTTATATGCAACCCCCAATCCCCATGGCGGGGACCTATACTCCCGAAAGATCCTTTTGGATTTTTCGGCCAACATCAACCCCTACGGCACCCCGGAGGCGGTGAAGCAGGCGGTGAAGGACTCTGTTTTGGACCTGTGCCACTACCCGGACCCCTGTTGCCGGGAATTGGTCACAGCCATCAGCAATTTTGAACAGGTGGAGAAGGAGACCGTCCTCTGCGGCAACGGGGCGGCGGAGTTGATCTTCTCCTTCTGCGAAAGCTTATCTCCCTCAAAGGCCCTGATCCTGGACCCCTGCTTCAGCGAGTACGAAACGGCCCTGAGGTCCATCGGCTGCGAAATCAAGCACTATGGTCTGAAAAAAGAGGATTCCTTCCGACTGACGGAAGAATTCCTTCCCTTTCTGGAAGCCTTCGATGGGGACCTTTTGATGCTCTGCAACCCCAATAACCCCACGGGCCAGGTGATTTCCCGGGAAATGATGAAAGACATTCTGGATATCTGCACCCAAAAGGGTATTTTCCTTTTCATCGATGAATGCTTCCTGGACCTGACGGACGGGGGCGAAGATATGACCATGAAGCCCTTCTTAGATGCCCAGAACCTGTTTCTTCTCAAGGCCTTTACCAAAAGCTACGGCATGGCGGGCCTGCGGCTGGGCTACTGCCTTTGCGGAAACAGCGCCCTCCTAAAGAAAATGGGGGAGACGGTGCAGCCCTGGAATGTATCGATCCCCGCCCAAAAGGCAGGCATTGCGGCCTTGCAGCAGGGGGCCTTCTTAAAAAGGGCCAAAGATACCATCCGGCAGGAGCGCCTGGTTTTGACGGCGGGTTTGCGGGCCCTGGGCCTGACGGTCATCGATTCCCATACCAATTACATCCTCTTCTATTCGGGCAGAGAATTGCAGAAGCCCTTGCTGGAACAGGGCATTCAGATCCGTTCCTGCGCCAATTATCATGGCCTGGCCCAGGGCTGGTACCGCATCGCCGTGAAGCTGCCGGAAGAAAACCAGGCGCTCCTTGGCGCACTGAACAAAATCATGGAGGGATAAGCCATGGCAATGAACATTATGATCCAGGGTACCATGTCCAATGCGGGCAAGAGTTTACTGTGTGCGGGCCTGTGCCGGATCTTCAAACAGGACGGCTACCGGGTGGCTCCCTTCAAAAGCCAGAATATGGCCCTGAACTCCTTTATTACGGAGGACGGCGGCGAAATGGGCCGGGCCCAGGTGGTCCAGGCTGAGGCCGCGGGGATCAAGCCGGACGTCAGGATGAACCCCATCCTCTTAAAGCCCACCACCGATGTGGGCAGCCAGGTCATCGTGGGCGGCGTGGCCATGGGCAATATGCGGGCTATGGAATACTACCGCCGGAAGCGGGAGTTCATCCCCCAGGTCCTCCGGGCCTACGATTCCCTGGCCGCCGAAAATGACATCATCGTCATCGAGGGCGCGGGCAGCCCCGCGGAGATCAACCTGAAGCAGGAGGATATCGTCAATATGGGCCTGGCCGAGCTGGTGGATGCCCCGGTGCTTCTGGTGGGGGACATCGACCGGGGCGGCGTGTTTGCCCAGCTCTACGGCACCGTGGCCCTGCTGGAAGAAAAGGAACGGGCCCGGGTCAAGGGCACCGTCGTCAACAAGTTCCGGGGGGACCGGGCCATTCTGCAGCCTGGCATTGAAATTCTGGAAAAGCTCTGCGGCGTCCCTGTGGCCGGGGTGGTGCCCTATATGCACCTGGACATCGACGACGAGGACAGCCTGTCCACCCAGTTTGACAACGGCACCGCCCGGAAGGACATCGACATTGCGGTCATCAAGCTGCCCAGAATTTCCAACTTTACGGACCTGGGGGCCTTGGAGCGGATGCCCAACGTGTCCGTCCGGTATATCGAAAAGCCGGACAAGCTGATGGAGCCGGATATGATCGTGATCCCCGGCACCAAGAGCACCATTGCGGACCTGCAGTGGCTCCGGCAAAGCGGCCTGGAAGCGGCCATCCTCCATGCCAACGCCCGGGGCAGCATCGTCTTCGGCATCTGCGGCGGCTACCAGATGCTGGGTCAGTCCGTCCGGGACCCGGACCAGGTAGAGGCCGCCGGGGTCACGGAAATTCGGGGCATGGGCCTGCTGCCTATGGATACCGTTTTTCACGGGGCTAAGGTCCAGAAGCAGACCTCCGGCACCTTCGGCACGGTAGAAGGCCCCCTGAAAAGCCTTTCGAATCTCCATTATACCGGCTACGAAATTCACATGGGCCGCAGCGAAGAGGCACTGCCGCCCCTGACCGTGGGGGACAATGTATACGGCTCCTACATCCATGGCATTTTTGACGAAGCGGGCATTGCCCAGGCCGTGGTTTCGGACCTGTGCCGCAAAAAGGGCCTGGACCCCAGCGCCATCCAGTCCTTCGACCCGGAAAAATACAAGCAGCAGCAGTACGATGCCCTGGCCCAGGGGGTAAGGGAAGGCCTGGACATGGACTTTGTATATCGGGTGCTGCAGCGGAAGGCCTAAAAAACCTCCCCGAAAAGAAGAAATAACAGTTGACCAATTGGGGAATTTAGGGTATAATGAACAGGCATGACCGTGAAAGTCTGCCCAAAAAGCGTTGCTGCGGCCCCTGTGGGGCTGTCGAGCATATGATATTTCAAATACAGGAGGTGTATCCCGAATGAAGCGTACCTACCAGCCCAGCAACCGTCACCGTTCCAAGGTCCACGGTTTCCGCCAGAGAATGGCTACCGCCAATGGCCGTAAGGTCCTGGCCCGCCGCCGTGCAAGAGGCCGCAAGGTTCTGTCCGCCTGATGAGCTTCCTTGTGCGGAACAGGAAATAAGCTCGCTCGCGAAACGGGAGCTACAGCGGGGTGAATGCAGTATTCGCCCCGCTCCCTTTTTTATACCCGTCATTGCGAGGCAGTGCACACACTGCCGTGGCAATCCCCCTCGTGTCATTGCGAACCAGTCCGCAGACTGGTGTGGCAATCTCCAAAGGTGTCAGACAGGTATGACAAGCTCCCCCAACGTTCAATTAGGAGAATCCACCATGAAGTTTTCCGGAAGTCTCAAATTCAATCATATCTTCCAGCGGCTCTACCATAGCCGGGGCGTTTCCGACGGGTACCTTTGCCTGTATGCCCGGAAAAACCGGACGGACAAAAACCGCATCGGCTTTACCGTCAGCAAAAAGCTGGGCCACGCAGTGGTCCGGAACCGGACCCGGCGGCGCCTACGGGAAGTATACCGGCTGAACGAAGAGAAGTTCCTGCCGGGGTACGATATTGTGGTGGTGGCCCGGTCCAAGGCTGTGGAAGCAAGCTTTCCGCAGCTGACTCACAGCTTTTTGAAGCTGGCGGGAAAAGCCGGGATCCTGGAGGAGACGATAGAACCGTGAAGCGTGTTTTATTGGCCCTCATCTCCTTTTATCAGTCGAGCATATCTCCTTGGTTCCCAGCCAGGTGCCGGTTCCGCCCCACCTGCTCCGCCTACGCCTACGAGGCCATTTCCAAGTACGGCCCCTGGAAGGGCGGATACCTTGCCATTCGGCGGCTGCTGCGCTGCCACCCATTTTCCCACCGGGATATCTACGATCCCGTGCCTTAACACAAGGAGGAAAATCCATGATTCTAGCATTTCATCTCGCGGATATCATTCAGGTGCCCTTCGGCTACCTGATGGAAGCCCTGTATAAGCTTACCGGCAACTACGGCTTCGCTCTGATTTTGTTCTCCATCATCGTCCAGCTGGTGCTGCTGCCCATCACCGCCAAGTCCAAGAAGAGCATGATGAAGATGTCCCGCCTGACCCCTCTGGTCCAGGACATCCAGCGCCGGTATGCCGACGATCCCGCCCGCCAGAACCAGGCCCTGCAGGACCTGTACCAGAAGGAGGGCGTCTCTATGGGCGGCGGCTGCCTGTGGAGCTTTGTGCCCATGCTGTTGCTGCTGCCTCTGTATACCGTGGTCCGTCAGCCCATCGTATACATGCTCCACGAAAACCTGGACGTTGCCAACCAGATCGTAGAGGTCATTAAGCAGGCCCAGCCCGCCCTCTTTACCGGCAACGCCTACTATAACCAGATGATCGCCGCCCCCTACATCCCCCAGTATGCCGAGGCCATCAAGGCCGCCATTCCCACCATCAGTGAGACCGCCCTCCAGGGTATCAACTTCGGCTTTGTGGGCATCGACCTGGGCGCCGTTCCTCAGTTCAACATCTTCGCCTCCACCTGGGCCTGGAACTGGGCCCACATTGGCGCACTGCTCATCGCTCTGGCTTCCGCCGGCTATCAGGTCGTTAGCATGCTCATCATGCAGAAGATGAACGACTCCCTGGTGACCAATTCCGACGGCATCCAGGATAAGGAGACCGCCGAGAATTCCGCCACCGCCCAGACCAACAAGGTCATGATGTGGACCATGCCGCTCATGATGCTGTGGATCGGCTTTACCGTGCCCTGCGCCCTGTCTTTGTACTGGTTCGTCAGCGGCGTGGTGCGGACCATTGAAGACGTGATCCTCAACAAGAAGTACCGCAAAATTTACGATGCCGAGGATGCCGAGCGGCTGAAGCGCCGCCTGGAGCAGGACAAGATCGAAGCCGAAAAGGAAAAGATCCGTGCCCAGCGCCGGGCCGAAAACCCCGACGGCATCACCGAAAACACCAGCAAGAAGCGCCTGCAGAAGAAGCAGAGAGACCAGGAGGCCGCCGAGAAGGCCGCCGCCGCCAAGGAGTACGCTTTGAAGAAGGGGAAGCTGGTAGAAGATGATGAGGAAGGGGACAAGCCCCTGTCCGGCATCGCCGAGCGCCCCTACTGCAAGGGCCGGGCCTACGACCCCGACCGCTACGCCAAGAAGGAGGATTGACCTATGGAAAAGACCCTTGTTGCCACCGGCAAAACCATTGATCTGGCCATTGAATCCGCCCTTACCAAGCTGGGCCTGGACCGGGACAGCGTGTCCGTCCAGGTGCTGCAGCAGGCCAAGACCGGCTTTCTGGGCTTCGGTGCCCAGCCTGCTAAGGTCCAGGTGACCTATGAGGCCCCCGACGAGGTCCCCGAAAAGCCCAAGGTCGCGCTGTCCTCCGCTTCCCGGAAGCCCGCAGCCCCCAAGGCTCCGGTAGAGGCCCCCAAGCCTTCCGTTGTGCCCAAGGCACCGGAAGCCCCCAAGCCTGTGCAGAAGGCCCCGGAGGCACCGAAGCCCGAGGCGCCCAAGCCTGTAGAGGCAGAGAAGGAAGCCCCCAAGGCCCCCCGGCCCGAGCGCACCGAGCGCCCCAAGGGCCCCAAGCCCACTAAGCCTCCCAGAGAACCCCGGGAGCCCAGAGAGCCCAAGGAGCCCAAGGTCTACGCTCCCGCCCCGGAAGGGAGCGTGGAGGAGAAGATCGAAAAGTTCCTCAAGGGCCTTTTGGAGCATATGGATTCCCAGGCCGTGCCCCACTGCTGGAAGGAAGACGGCAACACCTACCAGGTGGATCTGGTGGGCGATGACCTGGGCTACCTGATCGGCCGTCGGGGCGACACCCTGGACGCCATCCAGCACCTGTGCAACTACGCCGTGAACCGGGACGTGGACGGCCACATCCGGGTGAACGTGGATGCTGAGTCCTACCGGGAGAAGCGGGAGGAGAGCCTCCGCCGCTACGCCCGCAAGAAGGCCCAGCAGGTCCTGAAAGCCCGCCGCCGCACCACCCTGGAGCCCATGAACGCCTACGAGCGCCATGTGATCCACGCGGCCCTGCAGGATATGGACAACATCACCACCCACTCCACCGGCGTAGAACCCAACCGCTGTGTGGTCATCGAATACCTCCGCTAAAACAACAGCGCCCCCTCGAAAGAGGGGGCGTTTGTGTTTAAAGCCCGGTTGGTGGGATTTTTTGTCTATTCCTGGAATGTTATCGACAATTGGCGGAGAATATGCTATAATTGTCTCGAAGAAAATGGGAAAGAACGAATGAAGTGC
This sequence comes from Faecousia sp., assembly GCA_050872865.1. Taxonomy (GTDB): domain Bacteria; phylum Bacillota; class Clostridia; order Oscillospirales; family Oscillospiraceae; genus Faecousia. The sequence goes on from JBNMHR010000003.1 coordinate 12,316, forward strand.
AAGAAATAAGGGAGGGGCGGGCATGGCAAAAAAAGACCTGCAGATTCGAAGTTCGGCTGCGGAATATTTGACATTTATAGCTTCGACGGGGAATACCAATGAGAGCTTTGAAGTAAGATATGAGGATGAGAATATCTGGCTGACGCAAAAAATGATGGCATCTCTGTATGCCGTGTCTAAACAAACGATTTCTCAGCACATTCAGCGGATTTATGAGGATGGAGAGCTACGGCCAGAGGCAACTGTCAAGAAATACTTGACAGTTCAAAACGAAGGGGAGCGTCAGGTATCTCGAAGCGTAGATCACTATAGTCTGCAAATGATCGTAGCGGTAGGTTTTAAAGTGAATAATCCGCGAGCTGTACAATTCCGAAAATGGGCGGGACAAATTGTCAAGGATCATACAATTCAGGGATGGACTATGGACAAGGAACGCCTGAAAAAGGGTCATATGTTCACGGATGAATATTTTGAGCGGCAGTTGCAATATATCCGTGAGATCCGCTTGTCAGAAAGAAAATTCTATCAAAAGGTGACAGATTTGTACGCGACTGCCTTCGATTATGATAAGAACGCGAAGACCACAAGACTGTTCTTTCAGACTGTGCAGAACAAACTGCATTACGCCGTTCATCGCCACACGGCAGCAGAGCTCATCGTAGAGCGAGCAGATGCCTCCAAAGACCATATGGGGCTGACAACTTGGGAAAATGCTCCGGATGGAAAAATATTAAAGGCAGATGTTACAATTGCAAAAAACTATCTGACCGATGAAGAAATGAAATATTTGGAGAGGATCGTGTCTCTTTATCTGGATTATGCGGAACTACAAGCCCAGAGAAAGATTCCAATGAGCATGGAGGATTGGGCGAAAAGATTAGATGGTTTTCTGGAATTTAACGGGAATGAGCTGTTGATCGGTCCGGGGAAAATAAGCGCGGAAGAAGCAAAGCTCCATGCAGAAACAGAATTTGAAAAGTACAGGATCATTCAGGACCGCCTGTATGAAAGCGATTTTGATAGATTCATGATGGAGTAGCCCCATCCTATTGGCTTTCTGTACCATGGCGTCCGGCCAAGGGTGGACGGGGAAAAACAGGTGATCGGGTTCGGGTAAAGGCCAAGAACACATTTATGATGAAAAGCCGTTGGTTATCTGCCGGAAACAGATGATCAACGGCTTTTCGAGAAAAAGATAATGTAATTGACAATTTTCGCCATTCCTGTATAATAACCGTTGTGAAGACCCACCGTCCACATATAGGCGGTGTACGGTAAAAGACGGTTGCCTGACTACCCGCGAGAGCGGAAGGGAAGGCGAGTATCGGTTCTCGCGGGAATCTATTCCAGGAGGTAGCCGATATGGACACTTTGAATGTGCTTGGCAGTATTTGCAGCATCGTCGGGTTGGCGTTTGCTGTGTATACTTACATAAAGTCCAGGAACGATAAAAAGTGAGCCGTCTGCTGCAACAGGCGGCTCGCGGGTTTGAGGATTAGGTCCTCAGCCTCATAAGCCATACGTTTGTGGCAACCGTCGGGTTTCCACCGGGGGGGATGCTTGTTACCAGCAGGCATCCCTCTTGTCTTTATTATAGCCCGCCTTGGCGAAAATGTCAAGGCGGGCTATCGTACATTTATCCTCTGGGAATATCGGTGCTTCCCTCGTGGGTGTTGAGCCACTGGAAGGTATGGGTGCTTTCCGGGATCAGGTTGACACAGATGAAGAAGTATTCATCCGCGTCATTCCGGCCGGAAATATTGATGCTTCCGGTGGTCCGGAAGATGTAGCTGCTGGACCAGGGTTCTACATCGTCGTAATTGTGGATATTGCCTTCCCGGCAGTCGGCAAGGATGGCATCGGCCAGGCCGGTGGTGTCGGCATACCAAAGGGTTTTGCCCTCAATGCCCAGATTCTCGACTCCGTAGAGGTAATAGGTGGCCCCTTGGGCGGTGGAGATCAGCTCCCGGAAGCGGTCTTCCGTGCAGCCAAAGGCGATCTCCGGACGGCACAGCAGCTTCTTAAAGTCATCTATGGCGGGATTGCTCGTGTGAATGGCATACCGGCGGGCCAGGGTGCGGCCGTTTCGCAGCCGGTAAAACAGGCGGACGTTGTAGTAGTCCCCGGCATTCCAGTGGCCCTCTGTCTGCTGGAGAGCCCCCTTTACCTGGGCCTGCCAATCGGAAAGCTCTGCCTTCTGGTAGCGCAGGACGGTTTCGATATCCTTGGGGTCCGTCAGGGTCAGGCCCTGTCCTTTATCCATGTTGTAGGAGCCGTAATTGTTGACCAGATTCACGTTTACGGATTCGATATCTTCCATTTCCGGCACATAGCGGATGACCCCGAACAGGTCTATGTAGATAATACCCACTGCCAGAACGCAGAGACACAGGATCCCAAGCAGCGGGATCAGCAGCCGCTTGCGGAAGACCCGGCTGGTTCGCCGCAGGAGCATCAGGCCGGATACATAGCCCGCCAGCAGCCCCAAGGGCAGGAACCAATACTGGGAAATGCTGCCCTGGGCGAATCGCTGGACCCCCAGGTGGACAAAGGCGGCCACCATCAGGGTATACAGCACCAGGAAAACAGGGGAGAGGAACCGGTAGGCCAACAGGTCTCCGGCCACCTCCAGCTTCCGCTTGCGGTACAATAGCTGGGCTGCGCCGATCAGCACAACGCCGGCAATGGCGTAGAGAATGGCATGGGGGAACAGGTCGCCCATTTCCATGCCCAGGTAGCGGTAGCTGCCGGAGTTATCCCAAACGTCATTTGGGGTAAAGTAGCTGCCCTTGTACATAGCAACGGTGGGGCAGATCTTGGCCACCCAGCTTACGTCCAGCTCCACGCCGTAGAGCAGGGGGGCGAAGACCTGGGCGCAGAACCAGTACACCAGGATGGTACAGAAGTTCAGCATTCCGTAGGTCAGTACGGTGCCCACCCGGTTGCCCGCCAGCTGGACGGCAACCAGTGCCATGCCCAGATAGAAAATGTATTGCAGGCAGGCGGCCCCCAGGGCCAGCAGGGGCGCGGAGATCACGGTGGACTTGACGGTCAGGGCCGAAGCGCCGAAGACCAGCACATTGGGCACCAATGCAAAAAGCAGGGCGGCCACCAGATGGGCCCCAAAGTAGCCGTCCCGGGTCACGGGCATGGCGTGAAGGGAATTGCACATCCGGGGGTTGAGTAAGTCGCTCCAAAGAATGCCCACCACGCCCAGGGCATAGAGCCCATTGATGGGGGCCATCTTTCCCGCCCAGGAGGAGAAGTTCCCAACGACTGCCGTATAGTAGTCGTCCATATTCACGCCGGGCCGGGTCATGGACATCATCACCGCGGCGGCAAGTAATAGGGTGTAGCCTCCCCACAGGGGGGCGAATCGGGTAATGTCTGTTCTCAGAACGGTTTTGTTACAGAAGCAGACCTTCAGTTTCATGCTCCGTACCTCCCAACTCATAAATGAAAATCTCTTCTAAGGACAAAGGTAAAATATCAAAGTAGGCGGGGTTCAGCCGTTCCACCGCCGCCTGGACTCTGGGGATGGTGCCCCGGACGATAAAGGTATTGAGCCGACCGGAGGAGGCCTTGTGGAGAATTTCCAGCCCCGCCGGGGCCTCACCCACCATCTGGAGCTTTACCGTGCTGCCCTGCATATCCGCAAGGCTTCGCTCCACCAGCATTTTTCCCTTTTTCATAATGCCCACATGGTCGCAGATGTCCTCCAGCTCCCGCAGGTTGTGGGAGGATACCAGTACCGTGGTGCCGTGGCGGGCCACATCGTCCAAAATGAGGCTCCATACCTGCCGCCGCATCACCGGGTCCAGGCCGTCCACCGGTTCATCCAGAATGAGATATTCCGCATGGGTGCACAGGGTCAGGTGAAAGGCTGCCTGCTTCTGCATGCCCTTGCTGAACCGGCGGATGGGATTTTTCCGGGGCAGCTGGAAAATATCCTGTAGGGCTTCGAAGCGCTCATTATCAAATTTGGGATAGATCCCGGCGTAAAAGGTCTTCATATCCTGCAAACTGGATGCCGGAAAATAGAAGGGCTCGTCTGCCACGCAGCAGATCTTTTCCTTGACGGGCAGGTTCTCGTCGATAGGCTGGCCGTCCAGGGTGACGGTGCCGCTATTTGGCCGGTAGACCCCGGTCATGTGCCGGATGGCCGTGGTTTTGCCCGCGCCGTTGGGCCCCACTAGGCCGTAGATGGCGCCCTTGGGTACCGTCAATGTCAAGTCGTCCAAAGCCTTGAAGTCTCCGAAGGTTTTGGTCACATTCTTCATTTCAAGCATGAGTTCCCGCCTCCGTCAGTTTTTGTTGCAGCTCCTCCATGGTGTAGCCCATGGCCAGAAGCTTTTTTACCGTATCGTCCAGTAGGTTCAGTAGCCGCAGCTCCTCGTGGGGGTCTGTGGGCTGGCCGGATACAAAGCAGCCCTTCCCGGGCACCGTGGCGATCCACCCCTCCATTTCCAGCTGCCGGTAGGCCCGCTGGATGGTATTGGGGTTGATGGATAGCTCCACCGCCAACTCCCGCACACTTGGCAGCTTATCCCCCTGCAGGAGCACCCCAGCCGCGATCTGCTGCCGAACGCCGTCGGTGATCTGGGCATAAATGGGACGGACGTCCCGATAATCCAAATGCAGCATAGCATCCTCCTCCTTAAAATGTATGAAGTGTACTAATACAGATATGATAGCACCGTGGATACCGGCGGTCAATAGGGAGAAGGGAATCTTTAGGAAATCTTAAAATATAACCTCTGCTTTTCTGGCGGCTGGTAGCCGCCCCTACAGTGTGAATTACCTGGGTGGGTAGAAAAAGTGTAGTATTCGCATCAAAAGTCGTTCCGAAAAGTGTTGTTAGAAGCGAGAAAGTCGTTCCGAAAAATGTAGTAATATGGCCAAAAGTCGTTCCGAAAAATGTGACCGGGAATTGTACGCCATCGGAATGCTATAAAAAGAACGCAAAAAACCCGGACCCTTCCAGGTGGAAAGGTCCGGGAAAATGCATATCGGGGTTTAGCCCAGGTTGATGAGCCCCAGCTGGATGGCGCTGTAGTCGATGGTCACGGGGGCGGCGGCCATGGCTTCCTCTACAAAGGTGTTGGCCTTGGAGCTTAACAGAGCGCTCTTGGCCTGGTCCTGCCAGACGGTCTGGCTGCCGCAGTAGAGCATGACGTGATAGCCGTAGCTGGTCTGCACAATGCCGGTGTCGCCCACCTGACGGCTGGCATCAAAGCACCAGTCGCTGAAGGCCTGTACCATCTGGCCCTCGGTAACGCCGGTATACAGGCCGCCGTTGGTGTTGGAGCCCGGGTCCTGGGAGTTTTCGTTGGCCAGGGTGGCGAAGCTGTCCTCGGTCTGGTCTCCGGCCAGGTACTGGTCCAGCAGCGCCTGGGCATTTTCCTGAGCGGAAGCCCAGGCGTCGTCGGAAATGGTGGTCTCGCCGGTCTCGGAACCGTCCACGGGGGTGGATTCCGGGGTGATGAGGATGTGCCGCACGTCTACGGTCTTGGTGTCCTTGGTCACGCCCTGCTCAGCAAACTCCGCCTCGTGGGCATTCCAGTATTCGGCAACCTCTTCGTCAGAGGAGGTAAAGCTGCCGGTGACCTCGCTGTAGTAGCCGCTGGAGCGGAAGTACAGGTCCCAGAAGGCCTGATAGTCGGCCACGGTGGCACCGGGGCCAAAGTTGGTGGCGATCATATCCGCGGCGGTACCGTAGCTGTTTTCCTGGGCCAGAGTCTCCAGCCGGTCCAGCATCCCGTCCAGCTCCTGCTGGTTCTCGTCGCTGAGCTGGAAGCCGTTTTCATCGGCGGCCTGGGCCACGGCTTCGTAGGTCTCCCAGGAGGACAGGGCCTGCTCCAGGAAATACTGCTGCCAGGTCATGCCGTCAGCCATGGCGCAAACCTGGGTATCCAGGGGCTGGGTGGCGTCCAGGCCAAAGTAGGCGGCGTAGGAGCCGTACTGGCTCAAGAAATTCTGGACGGTCAGCCAGTAGTGGACCTGCAGCTGGCCTACGGTCAGGGTGTGATCCCCGGCGGTGGCAACCACCGTGTCGGCAGCGGCCTTGACTGTGTCGTCATCGGCGGTGTAGCTGCCCTTGCAGGTCACATCATCCGGGTTCCCGTCGGCGGGGACGGTAGCTTCGGTGGTTTCCGCAGCGGCGGTGGTCTCTCCGGCGGCTACGGTGCTGTCCTGCTTCTTGCCGTTCATAACGAAAACGGCTACAATGGCGGCCAGCAAAATCACAGCAGCAGCGGCCAGGGCCACGGCGGAGGTGCCGCTAAGGCCCTTCTTCATTTCTACCGGGGGCTCCTCCTGAGCGGGGGCTTCCTCCGCGGCAGGAGCTTCCTCCGTGGCAGCCTCTTCGGCAGGAGCGGCTTCCGCTTCAGAAGTCTGGGCGGTTTCCTCGGCAGCGGGCGTCAGAGTGGTTTCCTCTTCCTGCTCCTCACCGGGATTTACGTTGTTTTCCATATTTTCCATTCTAAAAAATTCCTCTTTCTTCCCGGGAAGCCCCAGGAGTCGATAATCCTGCTCAGTTTACCACCTTTTGAATGGAATTGCAAGGGAAATAAAGAATGTTTACATTTTCCAGGACAAAATCGTAGGGGCGGCTATCAGCCGCCCGAAAACTACAGGTATAGACCGGTACGGTGAATGGTGTGCACCGAAGGCAAGCTCCCCTAGCCTTCCCCTGGGAGGGGAAGGTGCCGCGTGTCGCGGCGGATGAGGTTGCTAAGGTTGGATGATATATGCACTTCAAGATGGAAATGAATGTGAAACGAGCTGCTTTTTCACGGTTAGCTGGATAGAATCGCAGTCTTTTGCTACCTCATCCGGCCTGCGGGCCACCTTCCCCTCCAAGGGGAAGGCTAGGAGAGCCGGTCTTCGGTGCTTACCATTCAACCTACCTGTTTCGTATCGATCCCTTTCGGGCGGCTGATAGCCGCCCCTACGGTGAAATTTTGTGAGTTGGTAGCAAAACGCAAAAAGAATCCCTGCTTTCTCCCGGAAACTTTTGTCCTTGTGCCCGTTGACAAAAGGTGCAGACTATTGTAGAATTTGGAGGTAGAGACGAAGGGTGTCTACGGGTGAAAGCCCTGGGCGGCTTTGTCTCTTTTTTCATTGTGTAAATAATTCACTTTTTGACCGGAAAAGGAGCGCATTTACTTATGGAGAAACTGGAACAGCTGTACGAAGGCAAAGCCAAAAAGGTATTTAAGACCGACGATCCCGAACTCCTGATCGTGGAGTATAAGGACGATGCTACCGCATTCAACGGCCTGAAAAAGGGCACCATCGCCGGTAAGGGCGTGATCAACAACGAGATGAGCAACCGCCTGATGGCCATGCTGGAGAAGCAGGGCATCCCCACCCACTTTGTAAAGGAACTGAACGAGCGGGAGACCCTGGTCAAGAAGGTTTCCATTGTGCCGCTGGAGGTCATCGTCCGCAATATCTCCGCCGGATCCTTTGCCAAGCACTACGGCGTGGAGGAAGGCATCGTATTCGACCATCCTACCATCGAGTTCTCCTACAAAAATGACGCCCTGGGCGACCCGCTGCTGAACACCTATCACGCTCTGGCCCTGAAGCTGGCTACCCCCGAGGAGATCAAGACCATCGAGGATTACTCCTTCAAGATCAACGAAGCCCTGAAGGCCTTCTGGCTGACCTGCGGCGTGACCCTGGTAGACTTCAAGCTGGAGTTCGGCCGCCTGTCCGACGGCACCATCGTGCTGGCCGATGAGATCAGCCCCGATACTTCCCGGCTCTGGGACTCCAAGACCCACGAGAAGCTGGACAAAGACCGCTTCCGCCGGGACCTGGGCGGCGTGGAGGAAGCCTACGCCGAGATCATGCGCCGTCTGGAAGAGCACCTGAAATAAGAAAAAAGCAAGGAAAAACTCCGTTGGGGCTGTAAAAACCCCTGCGGAGCTTTCCTGCGTTTATAAAAAAGAAATCTTAGACAAATACTTTAAGAAATAAATCGGAGGATCAACATCATGGGAAACTGCGCAATCGTTGGCATTAACTGGGGCGACGAAGGCAAGGGCCGTATGGTTGACCTGCTGACCCAGGACTACGATATCGTGGTCCGTTACCAGGGCGGCGGCAACGCGGGCCATACCGTCATCAATGAATTCGGCAAATTTGCTCTGCATCTGCTGCCCTCCGGCATCTTCCGCAAGGGCGTTGTGAATATCCTGGGCAACGGCGTTGCGCTGGATCCGGAGAACCTGTGGAAGGAAATGCAGGAGGTCAAGGCCCAGGGCGTGGAACTGTCCCCCGAGAACCTGAAAATTTCCGACCGGGCCTCTTTGCTGATGCCCTGGCACCGGCTGATGGACGGCCTGGAGGAAGCCAGACTGGCCGATAAGAAGTATGGCTCCACCAAGCAGGGCATTGCCCCCTTCTATGCCGATAAGTACGCCAAGAAGACCGTCCTGGCCGGCGAGCTGCTGTACCCCAAGCACCTGAAAGAGCACCTGGCAGATCTCTTGGAGTGGAAGAACCTGACCCTCACCGGTGTGTACGGCGCCAAGCCCGTGACCATGGAAGAGGTCATGGCCTGGGTAGACGACTACTGCGAGAAGATCAAGCCCTATATCTGCGACACCGGCGTGTTCCTGCGGGATGCCCAGGCAGAGGGCAAGAAGATCCTGTTCGAGGCCCAGCTGGGCTCTCTGCGGGACCTGGACTACGGCATCCACCCCTACACCACCTCTTCGAACCCCATCGCCGCCTACGCCCCCGTGGGCTCCGGCATGCCCAATGTGAAGATCGAAAAGATCGTGGGCGTGGTCAAGGCCTATTCCAGCTGCGTCGGCGAAGGCCCCTTCACCTGCGAGATGTTCGGCGACGAAGCTGAAGAGTTGCGGAAAGCCGGCTTTGAGTACGGCGCCAAGACCGGCCGTCCCCGTCGGGTAGGCCCCATCGACATCGTGGCTACCCGCTACGGTGTCCGCTGCCAGGGCGCTACCTCCATTGCTCTGACCAAGATGGACGTGATGGGCTATATGGACAAGATCCCCGTCTGCGCCCGGTACGAGCTGGACGGCAAGATCACCGACGAGTTCCCCTTCCCCGCCATTCTTGCCGATGCCAAGCCCGTTATGGAGTATCTGCCCGGCTGGAAGTGCGATATTTCCAAGTGCCGCACCTGGGAGGAGCTGCCCGAGAACGCCCGGAAGTATGTAGAATACATCGAAGAGAGAATCGGCTGCCACATCGGCTACGTCTCCGTAGGCCCCGAGCGTGACAGCATCATCTACCGCTAAAAGGAGGACGCTATGACCGACCGTTACGAATCCCCATTGTCCTCCCGGTACGCATCCGAATATATGCTCCACCTGTTTTCCCAGGATGTGCGGTATCAGACCTGGAGAAAGCTCTGGGTCAGCCTAGCCCGGGCTGAGCACAAGCTGGGCCTGAACATCACCGAGGCCCAGGTGAAGGAGCTAGAAGAACACATTACGGATATCGACTATGCCGTGGCCGCCCAGCGGGAAAAAGAGGTGCGCCACGACGTTATGGCCCATGTCTATGCCTACGGCCAGGTGGCCCCCGGCGCTGCCGGCATCATCCACCTGGGCGCCACCTCCTGCTATGTGACGGACAATGCGGATATCGTCATCTACCGGGACGGCCTGAAGTACCTGCGCCAGGAGCTATTAAAGGTCCTGGCCAACCTGCGGGAATTTGCCCACGCCTATAAGGATATGCCTACCCTGGGCTATACCCACTATCAGCCTGCCCAGCTGGTCACCGTTGGCAAGCGGGCGACCCTGTGGATGCAGGACCTGCTGAGCGATGTGGAGGAGCTGGACTTCGTCATCGACAATATGCGCTTCCTGGGCTGCCGGGGCACCACCGGCACTGAGGCCAGCTTTATGGACCTCTTCGACGGGGACAGCGCCAAGATCGACGAAATGAACAAAATGATCTCCGCAGACTTTGGCTTTGACAAGTGCTTTGCCGTCTGCGGCCAGACCTATCCCCGGAAGCTGGACAGCCGGATTTTGAATGTTCTGTCCTCCATCGCCCAGAGCTGCTACCGGATGGCCAACGACATCCGTCTGCTGCAGCACGACCGCCAGGTGGAAGAGCCCTTCGAGAAGAACCAGATCGGCTCCTCCGCCATGCCCTACAAGCGGAATCCCATGCGCTGCGAGCGCATCTGCTCTTTGTCCCGGTACCTGATGGCCGATGCCCTGAACGCCCCCATGACCGCCTCCACCCAGTGGCTGGAGCGGACCCTGGACGATTCCGCCAACCGGCGCATCAGCTTGCCCGAAGGCTTCCTGTGCGCCGACGCCATTCTGCGGCTGGCTCAGAACGTCACCGACGGGCTCCACGTGAACGAAAAGATCGTAGAGCGGACCGTGCGGGAATACCTGCCCTTTATGACCTCCGAGAACCTGATGATGGAGGCCGTCAAGCGGGGCGGCAACCGGCAGGAGCTCCACGAGATCATCCGCTCCTGCTCCATGGAGGCCACCGCCCGAATGAAAAACGGCGAAAGCTGCAACCTGCTGGAGCTGCTGTCCGCCCGGAAGGAATTCGGCATGACGCCCCAGGAAATCGAGGCCCTGCTGGACCCCAAGCTCTACGTGGGCCGCTGCCCCGAACAGGTAGAGCGGTTCCTGGGAAGCCTGGCTCCCTTGCTGGAAAACGTAAAGCACGAAACTGCGGAAATCAACCTATAACGATCTGTCATTGAGAACCACTACGCCCGCAGGCGTGTACAGAGCGCAACCGCCGCAGGCGGCTCTTAGCGCGGAGTAGCGCGCACACTGGTGTGGCAATCCCCCAAGGTTTTAGACTGCCTAAAATAAAGCGTAATCAACCCCAAAACGGAGGTATTTTGATTGGAAAAAATTCTGGTTTTGGACTTTGGCGGCCAGTATAATCAGCTGATCGCCCGCAGAGTCCGGGATCTCCACGTGTACGCGGAGATCGAGCAGTACGATGCCATTACCCCCCAGGAAATTCAGGCCCGGGGCTACAAGGGCATTATCTTTACCGGCGGCCCCAACAGCGTATACGATATGTCCTCTCCCCATTACGACCCCGTGGTACTGAACCTGGGCATCCCCGTGCTGGGCATCTGCTACGGCTGCCAGCTCACCGCCTGGATGGCCGGGGGCACCGTCATCACCGCCGAGACCTCCGAGTACGGCAAAATTCAGCTGAACCTGCAAAAGAAGGACTCCAAGCTCTTTGAAGAGGTGCCGGAAAGCAGCATCGTGTGGATGAGCCATACCGACCGGGTGGACACCCTGCCGGAGGGCTTTGAGGTCACCGCCTCTACCGACAACTGCCCCGTGGCGGCTATGGAGAACGAAGGCAAGAATCTGTACGCCGTCCAGTTCCATCCCGAGGTCACCCACAGCCAGTTCGGCATCCAAATGCTTCGGAACTTCCTGTACAACGTGTGCCTGTGCAAGGGCGAATGGCAGATGGATTCCTTCATCGAGGATACCGTCAAGGCCCTGAAGGAGCGCATTGGGGATAAGAAGGTCATTCTGGGTCTCTCCGGCGGCGTGGATTCCTCCGTGGCCGCGGGCCTCATCAGCCGGGCCGTGGGCGACCAGCTGACCTGCGTCTTCGTGGATCAGGGCCTGATGCGCAAGGACGAGGGAGACTTCGTGGAAAAGACCTTCACCAGCCTTTTCGATATGCACTTTGTCCGGGTCAACTGCCAGGAGCACTTCCTGGAGTGCCTGAAGGGCGTCACCGACCCCGAGCAGAAGCGGAAGATCATCGGCACCGAGTTCTATAAGGTCTTCTGGGACGAGGTCCGCCGCCAGGGCGGGGAGGATGCCTTCTTCGCCCAGGGCACCATCTACCCCGACTGCATCGAGTCCGGCAAGGGCAACGCCGACAAGATCAAGACCCACCACAATAAGGTCAAAATGCCCGAGGACGTAAAGTTCCTGGACATCATCGAGCCCCTGAGCAGCCTCTTCAAGGACGAGGTCCGCCGGGTAGGCGAGCAGCTGGGCATCCCCCACGAGCTGGTATGGCGCCAGCCCTTCCCCGGCCCCGGCCTGGGCGTGCGGATCATCGGTGAGATCACCGCCGAAAAGGTCAAAATTCTCCAGGAGGCCGACTGGGTCCTCCGGGACGAAATGGCCAAGAACGGCTACGAAAGCCAGATGGCCCAGTTCTTCTGCGTCCTCCCCGGCGTCAGCACCGTCGGCGTCATGGGTGACCACCGCACCTACGACCACCTCCTGGCCATCCGCGCCGTCACAACCGACGACTTCATGACCGCCGACTGGGCAAGGATCCCCTACGACATCCTGGCCAAAGTCTCCAACCGGATCACCAACGAGGTAAAGCACATCAACCGGGTGGTGTATGACGTGACCAGCAAACCGCCCGCGACGGTGGAGTGGGAATGATTTGCACAGGGCAAAAAGTACTAGAGAAATCAATACTTTTTGAATCCCGAGGCTGCCGCTGGCAACGTTTTGGCAACATCTTTTCATAATTCATAAAAATAGGAGCTAACTGATCCCATTCGTCAGTTAGCTCCTTTTTTGCATATTTTAATCTTTCAGCCGGTCAGCAAAAGCCTTTACCAGATAGTCGCTGAGTTCCTGAGACGGTATTTTGTGCCATTTCCCCGACGCATCATACTTAGGGTAGTTGTATCGCCAACGGTTATAGTCATCCTGGGTGATTTCGTTATTTTTTAGCTTTGTGAGCTGTTCATTCCAGGCAGACAGCATTTCTTGAAGTTCTATTCCATCACGTCCACCTTTGATTGGATTCACTCGCAGATGGATTTCACCCTCGCTTTCACAGACCTCTAGCCCATAGCAGTCCTCCAGCGTAAAGAGAGTGTGCATCAGGCCAATTTCTGAATCTATGTTCGGCACATTTAACGCATCCGTAGAAACGTCTAAGGCATTCGCCAAGGCGGTAGTGAGGTCGGATTTGGGGGTGCGGGTTCCGTTTTCGTATTGTGCCATACGAACATCCGCAGATCGTTCCGGAAAGCCAATAAGCATACCAAGATATTTCTGAGTCATGCCGCGCATTGTTCTAAAAAAATGAATACGTTCGCCAATTGCCATAGCTGTCGCTCCTGCCATATTCTTAGATAAGCTGAGTATAGCAGATATGTTTAAGATAGTCAAGATAGCAGAAACAAATTTGTTTAATTATTTTATGCGTAAGGACTTGACTTAAACAAAAATGTGTAGTATAGTATCTACAAGCTAAACAAATATGCTTAATGAACCTTGAAAATTGAATGATCGTCCGAAGAAAATACACTTCCAGGAAAGTATCGCCGTGAAGCCGTCAGGTCAGCGTGCCAAGGAAAGTGACAACGCCGCAGGAGACTGGGGCAGGAAGCAATTCGGGAGGAACGGCAAATGAAACGAGAAAACACAATCTACACACAAAAACTTAGAAAGGAAAAAATGCTTATGACAGAACAAAAATTTATGAGAGTTGAGGAGGTGGCACAGGAACTGGGAATTTCCAAATCCTATGCGTATAAAATCGTTCACCAACTCAATACGGAATTGAGAGAAAAGGGATTCCTGACAATTTCGGGACGGGTAAGCCGACAGTATTTTATGGAAAAGCTTTGCTACGGCAGTAACGAAGGGAGGAATCAGTGATGGCAGTCTACAAAGAAGAAAAAACAGGGACATGGCGGGTTATTTACCGCTATACGGACTGGACGGGAGAAAGGAAGCAATCTCAGAAGCGTGGATTTCAAACCAAACGTGAAGCCCAGGCGTGGGAGCGGGAGCAACTGAATCGTATTTCCGCCGACCTGGATATGACATTTGCCAGTTTTGTGGAGCGGTACACGGAAGATATGAAATCCAGGCTCAAGGAAAACACCTGGGAAAGCAAGGAGCATATCATCCGAACAAAATTGCTCCCGTATTTTGGAAAACTGAAAATGTGCAATATTACAGCCCAGCAGATTATCGCATGGCAAAACGAACAGATCAAACACGAAGATAAATCTGGGAAAAAGTATTCGCCGGTGTATCTTCGCTCCCTGAACAGCCAACTCAGTGCGATTTTTAACCATGCGGTTCGGTATTATAATTTGCGGGAAAATCCTTGCAAAAAGGCCGGGGCAATGGGGAAGAAGCGGAACCGGGAAATGCAGTTCTGGACAAAGGAAGAGTATTTGAAATTTGCGGATGCAATTATGGACAAGCCTCAGTCCTACTATGCTTTCGAGATACTATATTGGTGTGGAATTCGGGAGGGTGAGCTTCTGGCACTGACACCGTCAGATTTTGACTTTGAAAAAGGCACGGTAGCTATCACAAAGTCCTATCAACGCCTGAACGGGCAAGACCTGATTACAAGCCCCAAAACGGAGAAAAGCAATCGGGTGATTAAAATGCCGCAATTTCTGGTAGAGGAAATGCAGGATTATTTGAAACAGCTGTATGGAATTAGCCCGGAGGATCGGATGTTCCTCGTGACAAAATACTATCTTCATCACGAGATGGATCGTGGCGCCCAGGCAGCTGGGGTAAAGCGAATTCGGATTCACGATCTCCGGCACAGCCATGTTTCGCTCTTGATTGATATGGGCTTCTCTGCAACAGCGATTGCTGACCGGGTAGGCCATGAAAGCATTGACATCACCTACAACTATGCACACCTGTTTCCGTCAAAGCAGGGAGAAATGGCTGACAGGCTGAACACAGAAAGGGGCGCATAAAATGTCTAAAAAGAAACTGGATAAGTGCAACCGCTGGCGAAATAAGGTGGTGGCCTTCCGAATGTCCCCGGAGGAGGACGCACAACTGGAAACCGCTGTGAAGCTCTCCGGGCTGACGAAACAGGAGTACATCATCCGGCGGCTGCTGAACCGGGATGTGGTGGTACAGGGAAATCCCAGGGTGTATAAGGCGCTTCGGGACCAGCTGGCTGCCGTCCTGGTAGAGCTTCGGAGAATGGATGCCGGAACGGCAGTGGATGGGGAGCTGATGGAGACAATCCAATTGATCGCCAATATCTTATATGGAATGAAGGAGGAGAATGCCTATGACGCTTGAAACAAAAGAAAAGACCGCCCTTAACGCATCTGTTGGCGCAGATGCAGGGCAGTCAATCCAATCAAAAACTACTGAGATTATAACAGCTGAATCCCCGGAAATCAATGACCTGGAGGACATTTCTCAAGAAAAATTTTTCCAGCAGATGCAGCGCATGGCAGACCCGGCCTATTTGCACACGGTTTCCATGAACGAGCTGTACGAGACGGTGTATCAGAGCAAACAGCCGGTCATTGAGGGGCTGCTCTACTCCGGCACTTACCTGTTCGCCGGTGCGCCGAAGGTGGGCAAATCCTTCTTCATGGCGCAGCTGGCCTACCATGTCAGCACCGGGCAAAGGCTATGGGAGTATGAAGTCCACCAAGGCACGGTACTTTACCTGGCGCTGGAAGATGACTACCAGCGATTGCAGGAGCGAATGTCCCGGATGTTCGGCGTGGAGGGCACGGACAAGCTCCATTTCGCCATCTGTGCCAAGCAGCTGGGGGCAGGGCTGGATGAACAGCTGGAAAAGTTCATCCGGGAACATCCAGACACACGCCTAATTATTATCGATACCTTGCAAAAAATCCGGGAAGTCAGCACAGACGCTTACAGCTATGCTAACGACTATGACATTGTCGGCAGGATGAAGCAGTTTGCGGACAAGAACGGGGTGTGCCTACTTCTCGTACATCACACCCGGAAACAGCCTTCCGGGGATAAGTTTGAAATGATCTCCGGCACCACAGGACTGCTGGGCTGTGCGGACGGAGCGTTCCTGCTCCAAAAGGAAAAACGCACAGACCAGAATGCTACGCTGGACATTGTAGGGCGTGACCAGCCGGATCAGCGGCTGCACCTGACCCGGAACATGGAAAGGCTCACCTGGGACCTAGACCATGCGGAAACAGAACTCTGGAAGCAGCCGCCAGATCCGTTGCTGCAAAAAGTGGCAAGCCTTTTGACAAAGGATGCCCCAGAGTGGAGCGGCAGCGCCACGGAACTGGCGGCGGCCCTGCAAGAGGAGATGCCGCCCAATATTCTGACCCGGCAGCTCAACGTGAAAGCGGGGGAGCTGCAGAACGAATATGGGGTGGAATACACCATGAAGCGGACACGGAATGGCAGCTTCATCCGACTGCGAAAGGAGGGGGCGTGACGATTGGTGACGGTTGTGACGATTATTTTGGCAGCGGGGGCGGTATCAAAAATACCGTCACAATCGTCACAACCGTCACACGATCCAAAACGCAGCCCCCGTCCCCGGCGCTCAATCCGCAGATTGGGGCCGGTCAGCCTGGGAGAAAAGATCTTCCAGGCTGTGGACAGCAGCGGTGCAGTACGGGCGTACGGAAACGCTGGTGTCCATGCCGCTGCTGATGATGTGGTACATCGTCGGCAACGGCCAAGGCTCCCGCAGGAGCCGCATTCCCCCTCGGAGAGCCCACGATACTTTGCAGCCGCAGGATGAAAGTATCACGGCATGGTACTAACTTTGCCTGAAAAGCATTGATATATCAAGACTTTTTCGATTTCCGCCCCGGAATTTACGACACTTTTACGACATAAGAGCCAAGCTATGATACAAAATCAGTTGTAAAAGGAGACGAAAACAAAGATTTTATCCTGTGCTTTTCATATGGATATTGCCTGTGTAGAGCTAAAATTTGCTAACAGCAGCATGGTTGCCATTGACGCAGTAGCTGTAGAGAACGAGATCTCCGACAATATGTATCAGCGATCAGAATTGGATTGGCTAATTTACAATGCACCAAGGGAATACGCTAGTCTGGTGCTGTCCGGTGAAGTGAAAAACCACTTGAAAGGGCCGACACTCCACAGAATAAACGACTGAATAGAAATGCCGGTGTATCGTGGTTTGCGATACACCGGTTTACTTATATCTGTGTCCAGTACAGTTTATCGGTTAAAATATATTCACAAGAATAATTCAGAGAAACTGTAGCAATTCCACCCATACCATTCAAGCTCTTTCCCAAGTGAAACAGTTGCACACCCCCAACAAGGGCGAATGGTTTCCCTGTTGGGGGTGTTTTTGATAGGATGTGGGTTTTTAAGGTAGCAAGTAGCAGTTAGACAGCCTTAAAAATAAGATGGATCAATTTGTCCAGTTGCCACGAATAAAAAGCGGTCCTTCCCCTTTTGCATATCCTGTAAGTTCGCTAATTATTAACTGACATTCTGTTGAAGGAACAGCATCAATCGAAATCGTCATGTTCCCTTCGCTACCTTCTATAAACATCTTCTCATCATACTGTCCGTCTAAAACATATTCTGCTTGGTCGATTCGTAAACGGAGTTTTGAGATAGACATCTCTTGAATTAAGGCTAAGGGAAAATCCACAGTACAAACAGATATGTAAATATTAGCATCTCCTGCTTCGGTCATTGTTATTTTGACATTAAGTTCATCTTCGTTCGGAGAATAGCATACCTCTGAACCAGAGCCTGTAGCAAGTCCATTCCCGGTATTCCAAGTCGCATAAAAAGCATACAGCAGTATTAATAAACCAAGTATAACGATTAGAAAAATGCTGAATTTACCAGTTTTCTTTATATGTATCATATGTATCCTCATATTAGCGGGATGTTGTTAACCTGGCTCCAGTAATACTAATATTTTTTTCCCCAATATTTTCCCACATGATAACATAGGTGCCGAAGTCTAAATCATCGAAAGAGACTTTCTTAGAACCTGCACTAGTTATTGTTTGGGACCTTACGGTAGTGTCATAATGTTTGTTTGAATAACTCTCCATTGTTAACACCGCAATTTTCAAATTCACCGCAGCACCATTAACAGCAAACGACAAGTCGATATCATTATGATTAAGTCCCTCCTTACTGATTGTAAAACCGTAACCCCAGCGAGTGGTGAATGCTTGTTCGTCTGCGACCAACGAAAAATCTGAAATAGGATGATCATAGCTTACACGAGGCTGAATTTCAGATTCTCCAATGTTGGCACCTGTCACAGGAATACCGTTGCTCCCATCACTGACTTCATCATAGCTAGCTGCCTGCGCAGGACAAGCAAGTACAACACACATCATACTTGCCAAGACCAAAGCTAAAAGTTTTTTCATAATCATATCCTCCTTATTTTACAGTTCGATTTAGTAGTTAACGAATCCAGATACCTTTACTGAACTGTTAGAGTTGTTTCGCACTTGTAAGGTATACTTCCCACTTTCTTCGATCAGTATAGTCTTGTCAATACTTCCATCTGTTATGTTAAAATAATGGAATACACCATCTGAATCCACGAGTCCAAAATCCACACTTGCATCAAAGGGAGCGTAGGACGCCTTAATCGTTACAGTTTCACCCGCAGCCATTGGAAAACTACTGTCTGCTAGAGCTTTCGATTTCGCAGGAATTGTCATGCTAAACGACCCAGTTGCACGAGAAATCACAAGATTTGTTATAGCTTTTTCTGGGACTTTTTCCTCTGCTTCGAGAGCATAGGCCGGGACTGCAATTGTTCCAACAATCATCATGCACGCTAAAACCATACAGACCATTTTTTTCAAGCGCATTTTCATCACTCCCTTTGCGTGTTATTTATCCAATAGAGAAACCATAGACAGTGAAGTCATCATCAATCACCCTGTCCATTTCTCCAATCGGCGTAACTTGTTCCAGCTCCTGCTTCTGCCCCTGAATTGCTATCATACAAATTATGATTAGAATTGCCATTATCAGTGCTACAACGCATACCAGAATGTATTTGTATTTTTTGCTACGGACTTCCTTATCCTGTTTGAAGGGCTCTTGCTCAGGATGCTCAGTGCTTTTACTGGAATCATCCGCATTATCATTCAGCAGATAATCAACCGGCACACCATACAGATTGCTCAAAACCTTCAGATTATCCGTGCTAGGGACAGCAGTCCCGACTTCCCACCTGGATATTGCTTGGCGAGACACGTTTAACGTTTCGGCCAAACTTGCCTGCGTCAAGCCCTTTCCCTTTCTTAAATACGTAAGCTTTTCTGGTAGATTCATATTGATTTCTGCCTCCAATAATAAGTATTTATGCAATAAATGTAAACCGCAAGCAGTTTACATTTAGGAAATCTATGGTTGCATCGGGATGTTTTTGAAATATTTCAATGCAACGAAACCTTATTTCCTTTTCGATTTTCCCTTTCCGTGGCTTGGCGTGGGAATTGCTTTACCTCTCTGGCTGACTGCACTGGCCAGCAGCGGTGACTTCTGACTAATTCGTTCCATAGCTTTCGGATCTTCCGGTGATAGCTTTTCGTAGTTAACCTTCATCAGACTACAGAGAAGGTACGCTCGCTTCTGATTCATGGTACCACTGTAATCCATAGCTTCATTCCACATCTGCATGACTTCTTCTGCGCTGGCCTCCGACTGGGGGCTAACATCAGCGGTGGTGTTGTCTTTTTTATGTGCGGCTCGAATGCTTTTTACTATGGCATCCAGATCGTCGTGAATCACATGACTGTAAAAAATGTCCTCATGGACTTGGGCCAACTCCAATGTCCGGGTATAGAGATCATTTTCTTCCGGGGCGTGCTTCTGGATAATTTGTTGCCGGGTGTTTTCCAGAAGCAGGTTCATGTCCCGGATGCGCATATCCGCAATCCTGTCAATGCAAATCTCAAAGTCGGTCAAAAGCTGCACAAAGCCCGGATGGGTCGCAAGCTCACAAAGTAGCCGGTTGTTGATTTTGCCGCTACATAATAAATCTATCATGTCATGACTCAAATGCAGTTCCTGCAGTGCTGTGTTTGGGTGATTTTTATTTTCCTCTACACCCAACAGATAATCTGTGGTTACACCATAGAACTTTGCCAGTGTGACAATGGCAAATGGGCTGATGTCTTTACAGTCGTTGGATTCATACTGCCCCAATGCAGATCAGGACAGTCCGGTTTGTTCGGAAAGTTCCTCTAAAGTAAGTTTCTTTTCAGATACCCGAAGGCCTTTCAGGCGTTCCTGAACGGTCAGCTTTGTGTACATAGAATTGTTTGCCTCCCTGAAAACACGTTTCGAAAACCATTATAGCACATTTTCCGAGGACGTGGAATATTTCTTTTTATTCGTGATTTTCCGACCTTTTGGATATACGGGAGCAAGGGCCGATTCCTGATAAGATAAGCAAAGAGCAGGGAACTGTGTGAATGAACTGAATGACCGGCTGTAAAGGATATGCCCTCCGGGGAAGTGACGCCAGGATGGAGTTTTAGGAAACTCCGAAGCGCACCAACGAGGGAGAAACGCTGGGGAAAATACCGGGCAGGAACGATTTACAGGTAGAACGGCAAAAGGGCCAACATACTGAACAAACAGGATATCTTGATATCCACTATAACAACATCTTTGACTTCCTGGAATCCGAGGGGTATATCCGGCTGAAAGCAGATTGTTCTGTCAGTTCTGTGGATTTATATGAAATTTACAGGATGTGATGTGAGGAAAACAACCTGACAGCTTTGAAACGGCGTAGCTTCAGCGATGCGGTCATAGCCAACCAGAGTAAGTACAATCTGGAATACTGCAACAACGTTACCAATTCTGCCGGACGGCGAGTATGGGGATCCTTTGGGATTGAGGCAGTGGCCAATCCCCATATAAACGGGGTTTGCGGTATTTCGAAGCGTACGTACGTACAAGACAAGTTGCCCGAAGGGTGGGATGGCTGATTATGGTACGTATGTACGCAGCGAAAACCCGAAATCTTTCTATATAAGAAACGCAATTTCAGGGGAATATGCAACCCAAAAATCAAAAGGATACGCTGATTTAGCGTACCCTCTAGGAAAAGGAAGTGGAAACAGTGAAAAAATTGACTGTCTGGAGGAATGATTTCGCTTAGCAGCGACTCTCGGAACTGTGAACAAGGTTCACGGAAGTGTGGGTTTCTCAACTGTTTCATTCCAAAACCCACGAAACTGTAAAATCAGGAGGTGCCCGGTATGAACAGGGCATCGTCACAGAAAAACTGATGGATTTTGATTCCTGCCGGATTTTTCACTAAGGAGCGAAGGGGTAGCGCCAAAGTGCGTACAACCTTCGCTATATTCATAACCAAAATTTTCAGCAAAAACAGGAGGTAACAAAATGAACGTTCGTAACGAAATAAAAGCCCAGATCGTCCGGGTTGGTTTTACGATGCATGAGGTGGTTGACCTACTGCATGACGAATATGGCTGGAGCGACAGCGTATCGAACCTGTCCGCCAAGCTCCAGCGTGAGAGCATCCGCTACAGGGAAGTGCTGGAACTGGCCGATGTGCTGGGCTATGAAATCTTCTGGCAGAAAAAGAGGGAACCGTGATTTCTGCCCGTCCTGTCTCCGCATCTCCCGTTCCCATAGGGAACTCCGCAGAGTTTCCTATGGGCAGGCAGGGAAACGGTAATTTCCCTGCCGCCAACTACAATCGGATTTTCCGCAGAACCGATTGTGGTTGGGCTGGGCGAGAAGAAAAAGGATATTCTTTTTCTTCTTGTCCAGCAGCGGACACCGCAGTGGACGCAATTCCCCCTCGGAGAGCCCACGATACTTTGCAGCCGCAGGATAAAAGTATCATAGTGGGTTATTACACTTCCGCAGAAGTGTTCCCCCGCAAACTACGTTTTTCAAAAATCTAAAATCAGGAGGTATTTGCCTATGGCAAGAGGCGACGGTATTGACCGTACCAGCGCAAGAAATGCAAAGATGACTGCCGCCAAGGTGGGCAACGCGCGGGCTCACAATGAGCGGCAGAAAGAAAGTTATGTAAATCAAGATATTGTCCCAGAGCGGACACCGATGAACGTCCATTTCAAATCCCCGTCAGACGACTACACCGCAATGTTTGATTGTTTGGTAGCCTCCGGCACCATCTCTACCCGCGGTCTGAAAGCGGATGCGGAGAAGTTCGGTGAGCTTGTCTTCGATGTGAACTCCGCCTACTTCTATAACCACGGCGGCTATGATTTTGCCAAGCAGTTCTATCAAGCTGCCTACCAGGCCGCTGTGAATATCGTGGGCGGCGAGCAGTACATTCTCTCGGCGGTGATGCACGCCGATGAACGGAACCGGGCTATGTCCGAAAAGCTAGGCGAAGACGTGTACCATTACCACCTTCATGTGGTCTACATTCCGGTGGTGGAAAAGGAAGTCCGCTGGACAAAACGCTGCAAAGACCCGGCCCTGGTGGGGACGGTGAAGGAGCGGATCCATCAGGTGAGTATGAGTAAGAAATGGGCCTCTCAGCCCGCCATCGGTGAAGACGGGCAGCCCCTCCTCACCAAGTCCGGCAAGCCGGTTCTGCGGAAATCCTATTCTGTCCTACAGGACGATTTCTACAACGCCATGCTGGCGGCTGGCTACACAGACCTGGAGCGTGGCGAACGTGGCAGCTCCGAGGAGCATCTGACCGTGACCCAGTTCAAGGTGGAACGGGAGCAGCAGCGCCTGGAAGGGCTGACAGAGCAGACGGCTGCCAAGACCCAGGAAGCCGCAGCCCTCGGAAAGAAAATCGAGCGCTACCAGAAGCAGCAGGTGGCCATCCAGAAGGTGGACGAGATCGAAGCCAAGCCGGTGCCCTTGTCCACTACAAAGGTGATCCTGGAACGGAAGGAGTATGAAGCGCTGAAAACCACAGCAAAGAAGTACATTGCCCAAGAGAAGCGGGAGGGAGTGCTCCAAAGGGCCCTGGATGCCGCAAAGGCCCTGATTAACGAGCTGAAAGCGGAAATCACCTCCCTGCGGGAAGAACTGTCCTACTACCGTTCACCCCGCTTCCAGATGAAGCTCCATAAGGTTGAAAAGGAAAATGATACCCTCCAGGACAAGCTCCGGGTTTACAATGCCATCATTGACCGGTACGATTTGGGGAGATTCTTTGGAAAAAACAGGGATATGGGCCGCAGCAGGGACGAAGCACGGTAAATTCCGTGTAGACCCGGAAAAATCATAAATTATGCAATGGGAGCGCCTGAATAAAACAGTGCTTCATTCAGGCGCTTCCCACCAGAAAAATGCCAAACTTTCCCGGGTGCAGAGCCGGGAAAATCACTCAATAATAATGCGAAAAGAGCCGATAAGCGCAGGGCAGCGGAGCCCTTTCTTGCTACGACCGTATGAACAGGAGAAGTTACTTTGCAGCCAGTACGCCCGAATCATTTTGCCGTATCATTTACCAGCGCTTTCACGATTTCGCCCACATACATTGTGTGAAAATCCCGCTGAGGGTAATTGAACTCCACCAGTTCCCAATCTATGAATCCTGGCTCCCTCAACTCCTGTGAATACAACTTTCGGCAAACAAACACCAAGTCTGCTTCGGCAAATGAAACGGTTCCGTCCACAAATACCGGTGTCAGACCGGCAGCTTTGATTTTATCACAGTCCCGCCCGGAGTGGCTGCCGAGATAGCCCAACGCTTTGCGGTACTGTTCCGAAAAGTGGGACAGTGTGAAATATTCCTCTTTGTCCATCAATGCCTTCGTATATCGGCTGGGACGCACATAGCAAATAGCGGTAGGCAGACAGTTCCGGTGACTGCTACGCTCCCAGATAGAGCCAAGGTGTCCCCACGCAACCGTCATGGTATTATAGCTGCCCTGTTCATTTCCTGCCGCCAGCGCCATCCAGTCTTTGCCGAACAGCGTAAACGGATTGATCTGGAAACTTTGAATTTTGATTTCCTTCATTCTTGATTTCCTCCAATTCTGAGAATACGTTCCGCTTTGCGGGGCTTCGGGGTAGGATGCTTGTCTCCTTCTCTGGGATAGCCCAGCAACAACTGCATCACGGCGTAATAGTCCGTGCGGATATTCCACGCTCGCAGCATTTCCTGTCCGTAAAGATCATCAAACGCCAACCACCCCTGCCCGGTATAGCATGAGCCGATGCCAAGAGCGTCTGCCGCCAGCATCATGTTTTCCGCTGCTGCGGCGCAATCCTCTGCCGCAAAGAGAAAGTTCTTCGGGGCGAACAGTGTTATCACAGTCGGTGCGTCGTAAAACGCATTGGTGATTTTGGCATCATCCGCAATGCTGGGCTGCTCACGGGACACATAACTCGTTGCCGTTGCCATGTGGGGATGGGAATTTGCCCGCTTGATTTTGCCAAGGCGTTCGTTTACCGCTTTGTCCTGACAGACGGCAAAAATCACACCCTGCCGCCCGCCTGCGCTGGGCGCATACAAACCGGCCTGCAAAATCTCCTGCAATGCGGCTTCTTCAATTTGTCTCTCATTGAACCGCCGAATGGTACGGCGGTGAAGAATCGTTTCAAAAATATCAGGCATTGCCGCCTACCTCCTTCCAGCACTGCGGGTCTGCGGCGTAGAAGTTGCCGTCCTTGCCGCTGGCCACGGCGGGGCAGCCTCGGCAGAACGCCAGCAGCTCACACTTGCTGCACTTTTCAAACTTTGTATAGTCCCGGTAGGCTTCCATCTGACACACCCACACATCTGCTAGCCGGTCAGTAAACACATTGGCAACACGGCTATTCTGTACCCGACGACAGGCATACACATCGCCGGTAGGAAGAATGGTCAGGTGGCAGTTGCCGCAGTTACAGCCGCCATAAATCATGCCCTCCTCCACCGTTTCCGGGATTTTGAACGCACCGGTTTCGTATTCGTATAGCGTCCACAGGTGGTCTTTCTTATTGAAATAGGTCTGGTAGCCCACAGCTTCGTATTCTTTGAATTTCCGGTCACAGTCGGCAAGCAGCTTGCGATAGCGCAGTGGCTCGATGCCGACTTCCTTTTCCTCGCTGGTGGGACAATACCGGGCGAACGCGAATACATTCACGCCCGCTTTCACCACTGCATCAATGATGCCGGGAATCTCGTCAATGTTCATGCCGGAAACGGTGGTCATTACCACCGAGCGGATGCCCGCCCTGTTGATACAACCGATTTTCTCCAGGGTGCAATCGAAGCTGCCGGGTTTACGGAACCAGTCATGGGTTTTACGCAGCCCATCAATGGAAAGCTGGTATTTTTCACAGCCGTATTCTTTCAGCTTCTTGCAGATCTCGTCCGTCAGGTGAAATGGATTGCCGAGAATGGTAAAGGGAACGCTGTGCTTTTTCATCAGCTCTAAAAGCTGCCAGAAGTCCGGGTGCAGAATCGGATCGCCGCCGGTGATGTAGAAATACGGCAGTCGGTCATAGACCCTGCAGAAGTCCAGACAGTTATAGAAGGTGTCCTGCATCTGCTGCCAGGACATCGCATCCAGCTTTTTGTTGCAGTTTTCGGAAAAGATATAGCAGTGCTTGCACCGCTGGTCACATTCATCCGTGATGTGCCACTGAAAAGAAAAATACTGTTTCATGTTGTCCTCCTTGTTGTGATGGGACGCATTTCCGAAAGTATAACAAAGGCTACCCTCTCGGAAATACGCCCCAAGTTGTGTTCTTGGGGTGTATCCCTTAGATTTTACTGCTTGTCGCCAGCACCACAAGCGGAACCGCAAGCGGTGGGCTTGTCAGATGCACCGCAGGCTGCGGGAGCCTCAGTCGGCTTATCGCCTGCACCACAAGCACTGCCGCAGGCGGTAGGCTTCTGGTCGCCAGCACCACAGGCAGCGGGCTTATCAGACGCACCGCAAGCCGCAGCGGGAGCGGATGCTGCCCTCTTGTTCCAGCCGAAGAGATTGGAAAGAGCCATTGTTATTTACCTCCAGATCAATCATTCAGTGGGCTTTTATCCCCCTGTGCCTCTTATTTTACTCTCAATTTTTTATGGCACAAGTACGCACTATTTTATTACCCAGTCACCTTTTTGTGACCTTTGGATGCAAAATATCAGTCATCTGTTTTTAATATCGCTCTTGATTTCTTGAGAATGCTGCATTATAATTGAATGTAACATCCGAAAAGGAGCGCTGCATATGGTAACCAAAGAAGAGCTACCCGCTTGCCCGGTAGCAACCACAGTCCAGATGATCGGCAGCAAATGGAAGCTGCTTATCATGCGGAATCTGCTTGCCCGCCCGTGGCGCTTCAATGAATTGAAAAAGGATTTAGAGGGCATCAGCCAGAAGGTTCTCACTGACAGTCTGCGCTCTATGGAAGCAGATGGAATCATCACCCGTACCGTTTACCCGGAAGTTCCGCCAAGGGTGGAATATGCGTTGAGCGAGCTGGGGGAATCCATGCGGCCAATTATTCAGGCCATGGAGGCTTGGGGAGCGGAGTACAAAAAGGAAAACGTCAAGTGATTTCGACTGCGCTGTTGACAACATCGTGACGAGGGTAACTTTGTGGCAACGCTATGGCAACAAAAAATCAGATAGCCCATATTTTCTGAATAATGGAGAGATATAGGATAATCTGTGTAAAATCACACAAGCAAAACTGTTTAAGAAAGAAACAAAAACAGTGAGTGGGAATAAATCACAAAAGCCCAAAAGTGCAGGAATCCCAACGGCGTTTAGATTTTGCCCGTCCCTTCTGATAAGATTTTGATAAGATTCCACGGAGACGCGATGATTCTGCGTTGCCAGTGGCTTGTGAGTAAGGAGTAATCGCTCCCGGCTCACAAGCTCCCCATATTATCATTTAAGCCCGTACTGATTGGATGTCAGTACGGGCTTTTGCTATGCTCAGATATCTTCCAGATAATTTTTGAATGCGCCGACAAGCATATCACTGAGTCCCTGCGACGGTACTTTTGCCCAACGCTGGGTGGTGCTTTCCTCCGGGAATGTGCAGCGCCAGTGATCATACTGCTCTTTGGTAATCTCGCCACTGCGCAGCTTCTCCGACTGCTCTGCCCATGCGGAAAGCGTGGTAAAGATTGATTCATCCATGGTTCGCTTGCTGCCGTCAAAGATGAGATGCACTTCGTCCCCTTGCTTTTCAGCCCGTATCCGGCCTATCCGATGGAATAGGGCATGATTTAGTTTCCCGGAGCAGGAAGCTTTGTCCCATCCGCCAGGAGAATGTAGTCCAGCTTTTCCAGGTCGATGGGCTCCACAAAATCATTGTTCAGGATTTCGATTTGGCTGCCATCGCGCATGACGGCGTAGGAGGAGGCACCATAGAAATGGAAGAAATCGGCGTATTCTCCCGCGTCACTGGTAAGCCGAATGCTCATGCTGCGCACCTTTACAGAGGTGATGCGGAAGGTTTCCAATACGTCTGTGCCGTCTGTCCTCCAGCCGGTGCTGGCCTGGGCGGAAACGGGCTGGGACAGGAGTTCCAGCTCCCGGTAGTCGCCGTTTTGCTCGTCAAAATGGATGGGAAACAGCCATTCGCCCTCGGCCAGGGTATCGTTGTAGGAACGGTTGTTGACAGGATCCCGGCCGGAGTGAACAATGTCCACAAGGTGCAGGTTCCATGTACTCCCCGGGGCAAAGGGCATGCTGCCATCTGCCATGGCAGGGGAATTGATGAGCAGACAATCGGCGGTGTTGTCCTTGCCGTCTCCGTCGTCCATGATTCGCTTTGTTCCCCTGCCGCCGGAAACGGAGCCGCTTGCGGGGGCCAAAGCGCTGTACCAGTTGGAGAACTTGACATTGGGAAGGGCGGTGCCCTCGGGGGCTGTGATACCCAGGAGAATCCGGACAACGTAGCCGTCGGTATTTACGGATTTGAGCTGCACGGTATAGCCGTTCTGGGTTGCCGCCTGGGAAATCTCCGGCTGCGCGTCCACATCGGCCTGGGTGGGGAGCTTGGGCTGGACGGTGAAATCGATGCTGTCGGCGATCATGTCAATCTGCCTGTCGGTCATGTGCTGATATTCCGCGGAGACAATTCCACCTTCTTCGCTGAGAAGCTCAATGTTTACATCGAGTTGGAGGCTCATCAATGCCTCACCCCGATCACAGAGAATATAGCCCCGCTCCTGGCTGTGGGACTGGAGAATCAGGACGGTACTCCCGGCAGCGGTGGTGTAGTTCCGTTCCACCCAGTCGCCGGAGTCTATAAGGGTTACATAATCACGGCTAAAGCTGTCCAGCCGATTCCAGCGCAGAACGCCGGGGGTATATACGACCTCGTAGCCCTGGTCTTCCGGGAAGGTAAAGCCCATGTCCAGCCAGAAATTGCCGCTGTCGTAGCAGCCGCCCTCGCCGATCTCCGTGCGAAGCGCCTGCCCGGTCTGGGTAAACCGTTCCACACCCAGTGCGTCACAGAGATTCCGGGTAGTGCGGAAGCTCAGAAGATTCCCTGTCGGCTTCAGGTGATACTGCTCCGCCAGCTCGGCGGCTTTGGCATCCATGGTGCCGGCGTAGGTGTCCCAGAAATCCTCCGGAAGTGTGCCTGCCTCGATCATCCGCTTCATATTCCGGTCGTATTCTTCCTGGAACGCGTAGTAATCCGCGCAGGCTTTGTAGGCGTTGGAGCCCTCCAGGCCGGAGAGAGTCAGAATGCTGGTGGAAACGGTGTGGGGATCTATCTCATACACGCCGTCTACCAGGGTATAGTCCCGCTGCTCGGCGCTTTCTCCAATTTTGACCCGTTCCATGCTCAGTATGTAGTAAGCGGCGCACCCCACCAGCAGTAGGGCCAGGGCGGCGATGGCGGCAATCAGCCAGAGACGCTTCCGGGAAAGCTTTCTTTTGCGTACTTGGGGCTGTTCTATGGTTTCCAGCAATTCCGCGTCTATGCCGGAAAAGCCCTGAAAAAGCTGCATCGATGTCATTGCAAGCCCTCCTTTTTTAGTGTATTGGCTAGATTTCTCCTGGTTCGCTGCAAAATGTACTTTACCTGATTTTGGGAAAACCCAGTCTTTTGGGCAATTTCCCCCTGAGAATAGGCGTGGTAATACCGCAGCAGAAAAACGGTACGGTCCCGGTCCGGAAGGGCGCGCAGGAAGCGGTTCAGCGCGGCGGACAGCTCCTTGCGAAGCATTTCCGTCTCCGGGCTTTCGGCGCCGGTGACGCATTCCGCCAGCTCGTCCAGAAGCAGCTGGGTTTCCCCGCCGCCCCGCTTCCCAGCGGTATTCTTTCGCCAGCGATCGATGGAGAGATTCCGGGTGAGCTTTCCCAGAAAGGGCCCGAATCGCTGGGGCCGCCGGGGCGGAATCAGCTTCCAGGCGGTGTAATAGGTATCGT
This sequence comes from Faecousia sp., assembly GCA_050872865.1. Lineage (GTDB taxonomy): Bacteria > Bacillota > Clostridia > Oscillospirales > Oscillospiraceae > Faecousia. Next base: position 41,402 of record JBNMHR010000003.1, read on the forward strand.
TGACGCTCTCCTCCGCGTCCGGGGGGCTTAACAAAATGTGGTTTGCGATGCTGTAGCAATAGGAGCCGTATTTCCGGTCCGTCTCCACAATGGCCTGCTCGGAGCGGGAAAAATACAAATCCAGTATTGCATTGTCATCCATGGGGAATACCTCCTTTTTGTATGTTCACCCTTATACACGCAGAAAAACGGGGAGCGGAAAAAAGTTTTGCGAATATTGTTTGTGTTCTGCACAACCATGCAATAAAATGAAACTAAAAATAGTTGCAACTACAGGGTGGATGCTGTATAATAGCCATAGAAAGGAAGGGGCGTTACCGTGGGACAAAAAGAAAAACTGATTGAACGATTGAAAGCAAAGCCCAAAACGTTCACCTTTGACGACGCAGAAAGTTTGCTGCGGTACTTTCACTATGAACGTTCCAACAAAGGACGTACCAGCGGTTCGCGGATTGTGTTCGTATCGGAAGAGCATCCTCCAATTTTAATGCATAAACCGCACCCGCGCAAGGAATTATTGGAATATCAGGTAAAACAGTTAATTGAAATTCTGGAACAGGAGGGACTTCTGTGAATAATACTATGGAATACAAAGGGTATCTGGGAAGCGTTGAATTCTCGGAGGAGGATGCCCTGTTTTACGGAAAGGTGCTTGGCATTCGCGCACTGATCTCCTATGAGGGAACCAACGCTGCCGAGCTTGTGGCGGATTTTCACGGCGCTGTAGATGATTATCTGGAACTGTGTGCGCAGTCCGGTACGGAACCGGAAAAGGCATACAAGGGCAGCTTCAATGTGCGCATTTCTCCGGAACTGCATAAGCAAGCCGTTGTTGCAGCTATGGCACGAAACGTGAGCCTTAATAGCTTTGTGGAGGCGTCTATTGCCAAAGCGGTTCATACAAGTGCCTAATCGAACAACTGTAGTATATATATTTTCACATGGCTAAGATGATATGGAAAATCAAAATTCTCAGAAGAACGGGAACAATATTATCTAAATAAAATTCGCTAAGATATATGTTCTTGCATCGGGTGGGAATGAGATAACTGTTCCAGCGCAAAAATTTTCTTCACCAATTTAAACAGACCTCAAAGGAAAGTTTCTTTTGAGGCCTATTTTTGTACTTTTAGATATCTATAAACTGTCGGATTTCCAAGCATACCTGCGCTACCAGCTGTAATAGTTTTTCCGATTGAAAGCATATTAGAAAATAGGAAGTAAATTAATAGAACCGGGCAGGCGTGAGTATCTTGTCCGGCTCTATTGTTTTTTATTATGCATTTATACGAGCAATTAGATGCTCTTCATTTATATCGTAATTGTAATCCCACTCAATGAGCCTGACATTGTGTTCAATACACTTTTTTTGCTTTCGTTTATCCAGCTCAACTCTTTCGTAAAAAGCAGTTTCTCCACCAAAAAACTCGACAGGTTCATAATGCTGCCTTCCTTGATATTCTATTGCAATTTGGAGACTGGGAATATATATATCTAAACTCTGTGGTTTTAGCCATTCTGGCCGATACTGATAAATCGCATCTGGAAATTTTTTCTGTACGAGGAGATACAAAGACTCCTCGTTTTTCCACTTGGAGTTGATCGTACCATTGATTACCAACTGTTTTTTTATTTCATCTTTCTTTGAGTTCCATTCTGGGAAAGGATGGGCATTCTCTACATCAATACCAGCTTGATATAATTGCTGAAGGAATGGCATCAGAGTATAATTTAAATCCATAAATAATTCAAATTCGTTTGCGTAATATTGTTTTGTTATTTCTTCGATTTTTTTGCGAACATCGTAAATAATAAATGGATTTGTGTCGTGTCTGGTGCAAAAATTACAAAAGTGCATAATTTGATTGGGTCGCTGTAATAAATATTGTTGGCCATTATCTGCACAGAAATCAGCATAATAAGGTAAACTATAATTAAATAGCTTGTACCCGCCAAATACATCGGACATATACCCCCAATAGGCAAGGTGATTCATCAGTGCAATTTCCTCGAATGAGGATGGATCAAAAACTGCGGCGTAATTAATTGTTTCATCATCAGGAAAAAGGTTGTTTATTATATACAACGCTTTGGATTTTTTACACACTTCTTGAATCATAAAAAAATTTGGAGCATTTCTTTTTGGAAAAATATAAATTACATCATGAGATTTAAATTGTTGTATGAATTGGGTGACATATACGCTGGGTTTATGCTTAAATGAATTAGTTTTTGCGGTGGTTACTTGCATACAGCTAAGTTCATCCATAAAAGGTTTCCATAAGAATTTTTCGTAACCGGATTGAACAAAATCTGATTTAATTCTTTCAATACCATTTCGATATTTTTTGAAAGAATTTTGCTTTAAAAAGTCATCTAAATGCGTCATAGTTTCTCCTTTAGCATTACATGAAAAAATTTGAGGTAATATGCAATATATGAACAGTAAAAAACAATATATTCCACATAATTATATATAGATATTATCCAACAGTCAACAACAATTGGGTGGAATATCAGAAAACAGTGGAAAGGATATTCTACAACTGTGAACTTTGGTTATAAGCTAAAGGAGCTGTGTACAGGGCAAAAAAATGACGCAGCAGCAACTGGCAGATCGAATTGGTGTCGCAAAGTCGGTGGTCAGCTATTATGAATCTGGTGACAGATACCCTAGTTATGATGTGCTGATTCGGATTGCTCATGTATTCCACACCAGCACAGATTATTTGCTTGATTTTGAAAAAGAAAGTGTAATTGATGTAACCGGATTATCAAAAGAGGATATAGCGGTTGTTCGCACTGTTGCGGAAGCGTTAAAAAGAAAGACAGATTAAATAGCCTTTGTATTTTAATTGAATCAAGAGATGTACAGTATTCTATGAATTAGACGCACGGCCTTGCTGTGAAGGCGGATGAAATACGCTCCCCCTATAATGTTTTCTATTAGAAACATTAGGCCCACTACCCCGAATAAAGGTAGTGGGTCTTTTGTTATCATCCATCACAGAGAGTTAAAACAGCATTGTTGATTGCCAGGTATTGACCATTTTTCAATGTGATGTATGCTTGATTTTCGAATAACAAATTGCAAGATGCGGGGGGATCCTCGGGAGAATCTTCACAAATTTGATAAGCTCCACGAACCCCCTGTGTATTTATCGAAGCACAGTAATTAGACAAGGTGGTTATTTTATATTCACCTTCCGGTAAATCTTTTCCCACAAGGAAGATACCATATTTCTCCCAATTTGATGTATCTATTTCATCTGCATGGACCATGATTCCACCATGGAGAATTTTAACGTACTGTCCGTTTGCAACGGTAATTTTGCGAAGCATTTGATTCGCTGTTCCGGTAAAATCGCTGGGATTATCGCATACATCATACATTGCTGCCGCATCGGCTATTGACATGATGAAGTAATCACCAGCGGGAAAGTCAGTGCCGCAGCGATAAGTTCCGTATTCCCAGCTTTCTGTAAAAAAGCCTCGATCAAGAAAACCATAGCTTAATTCTGTGTTAGTTGGTGCGGCATAGGTTTCGTTTTTAGAGGTGTTTTGAGAAGGAACTTGGTGTGTTTCTCCAATAGGAGTTGGCATATCAGAACTGGATTGGAACATACTGTCGCTGGAAGTAGCAGTCACGGGCGTTGTGGTTGGTGTACGTTTTGGAATTACAAACAGACAAATGAGAACGGATGCAACAACGGCAAAAGCAGCAACCGTGAAATAGCGCTGCTTGCTCTTTTTTAGATCGATTTCCAGTTTTTTTAACTCAATTTCTTTTTCGGCGTCTACACGGCGAATTTGGGCATCGTCAATATTTCGAGTCGTTTGATTGTAAGTGACTTCAAAACAATTGGAATCTTTGTTAAGTGCAATTTTGCTTCCGCAATATGGGCAAAAGAATATGGAGCCTTTTCCGGTGTCTATAGAAAAAGGAGCATTGCAATTAGGACATTTCATTTGCTGCAAGTTCACTGCTGGTCAACCTCTTTCCTATTTATTTTTATAGAATCTTTCAATTGATTACATTATACACGCAGAGTATTTTATGGTCAATAGATTTCGAAAAAGACAGTAAATGCAATGCGTGAAAAAGTTTGATTGTAGTACGGATAACATCTCCCTACATCTGAAAAATATCTTTGCTGAGGGGTAACATCAGTTACCGAGAAAGTCTCGGCAACTGTTACTGATGTGGAAAAGCAAAATTTCTATTGAGTTGATTGCATTTTGTTCTGACTGGAACATTTACAGAAAATCTCTGTTTACCAATTTTGAAGAAATATTAATTTTGGAAAATAGATGCGTCATTCTCCCAAACAAACATTTGACACCCCCCTCAACACCGCATATAATTAAGTGATATAGAAAACAATAGTAACCCGAAAGGCGGTTTTACTGTGGGCAAAAACGATTTGAAACCGGACAGTGATATTTCTGCGGTCATTCAGGAAATCAAAACCATCCTGGATTCCGCAAGGGCGAATGTTGCCAGGGAGGTCAATTCTGAGCTTTTGAACAGCTATTGGAACATTGGCCGGATCATCTGCGAATACGAGCAATCCGCCCCGGAACGGGCGGACTATGGGAAGCGGACCCTAAAAGAACTTTCCAAAGAATTGACAAAGGAATTTGGCAAAGGCTTTTCTCACTCCAATCTGCAAAATATGCGGCTGTTTTATTTGTCATATCAAAAATGCCAGACACTGTCTGGCAAATTGAGCTGGTCCCATTATTGCGAGTTGCTGTCCATTTCCGACCCGGACAAGCGCAGCTTCTATGGAAGCGAACAGCAGAAACAAACAGAGCTTCCGCCCATAAACCGGAAGCTCTGTTTCTATAAATCCCCTTATTTCACCTGATACCGCAGCCAAACGGCTCCGTCCTCGTAGGCCTTGACGCCTTCCAGCTTCAGCCTCACCGGCTCCCGGTTCATAGGCAGGCCGTCGAAGGTGGAGGTCATGCCCTTTCTGCCGTCGATGCCGGGGCCCAGGAGGATGCTGACTTCGTTCAGAAGGCCGGCGTCCAGGAAAGCGCCGTTGATGGTGCCGCCGCCGACGATGGCCATTCGCTCTACGTGAAATTCGGTATACAGAATTTCGGCGGCTCTAGGTAGGTCGATCCGCTGTTTGCCGCAGACGATCCAGGAAATGTGGCGGGAATCCAGGTAGGCAAGATATTCCTTGGTGGCGGATTCAGACAGGACAACGATGAGCGGTTCGTCGCTGCCCCTGTCATCCGGCCAGAGAAGGGTCCCCTTGGTATCTACGATGACCTGGTAGCCCTTTGCCTCCCGCTTTTTGGAGAAGCCCTCTTTTCCGTAGGGCACCGGTGTCTCCTTCGGGGCAAATACACCGGGCTCGGACATTTCCAGCTGGGCCGTCACCCGGCCGCTCAGGGTAGTGGGGACCTGCAGGGCCTCCAGAGTTTCGTAATATTCCTTGGACCCGGCAATTTTTACGGTCATGCCGCAGTCGATGCGCCCGTCTACGGACATCATCATGTGGCAGATGATATATGGCTTTTTCATTGGTATCTCCTTTGCAATTGCATTGTGGTTTTTTATATGCTATGATAGTAACACATAAACCTGACTTCAGGTCAAGCATTTTTTGAAAAATTTTTTGGGAGGCAACAATGTATACCATAGGACAGGTTTCGCAGATGTTTGATTTGCCGATCTCCACGCTGAGATATTACGACAAGCAGGGACTTTTTCCAAGGATGGAACGTCAGTCCGGGATCCGTAGATTCGGCGAAGATGAGCTGGAGGCCTTACGGGTGATCGAATGCCTGAAACGGTCTGGGCTGGAGATCAGGGACATCAGGCAGTTTATGGATTGGTGCGTAGAGGGCCCCTCTACCTATCCGCTGCGCCGGGAGCTGCTGGAAAAGCAGAAGGACCACGTGGAGGCGGAGATCAGGCATATGGAGCGGGTGCTGGATATGCTCCGATTCAAATGCTGGTACTACGACCAGGCCATCCGGGACGGGAATGAAGAGCGGGTGCAAAGCCTGCTTCCGGACCACCTGCCGGAGGAGATCCAGAAGGCTTATAACAATGGGCACCGGGAAGGGTGATCGTAAGAAAGGCCAGACAGTGTCTATGAAACTGCGTTGGACAAAACAAGGAGCGAACTATTGGCTTTGCCGGTTCGCTCCTTGTTTGCGTATGTGTAGGGGATGCAGGAAAGTTCTACGGAATATCAATTCGCTCGATTTTAAAAATGACCGGTCTGGTTCCATCGTTGCAACAGGTGATCATGGTGTTTTCTGCCTTCATCCAGTTTTTCATGATGGACCCGCCTTGCAGGCCGGTGTAGATATAGCGGGAAATGGCGTCCCATGCTTCCGAACAGAAGGGAACACCCTTTGTTCCACAATGAGCGGTCCCCGGGGATTGCAGACAGCTATCGTCTGGTTTTCCGGATTTTACAAGCGTTCCCTCACCGCAATGCCAGAAATTGTCCTGCTCCTCATTTCTGCAAAAGATAAATTCATCACCCACATAGTAACATGGGCATTTCCCGCTGTTCGGAACGGTACAGTACTCCTGCTGCAATTCCGGGTATAATTTTTTGTCGATCACGGTTACTTTTACGCTGTATTCCATTTTGTGTTTCTCCTTGTGATGATACCGGAAGAGTTTTATTTTAAATAGTAGATGTTCTCTTTTCGCTTTGCTGCTTTCGGTGCCGTCCCTGCGGCGTAGCCCAAAGCGCAGTGGCCGATGCCCTCATATTCTTCTTCAATGCCCAAGGATTCCAGAAGTGCCCTTCCCCAGTCGGTTTCAAATTCTTCTTTTGCCCGATGGATCCAGCAGCTTCCGATACCAAGACTATGCGCTGCAAGCATCAGATTTCCCATTACCAGACTGCCGTCATAAACACGGTTGGGCCAATCCTTTTTGGCCAGAACGATCAGTATGGCAGGCGCACCGTAAAACGGGTCGAAATCTTCTTTCCAGCCGCCAATCAAAGCGTTTCGGCGTGCGATTTCATTTCGCAGTTCATGATTTGTGACCTGAATAATGATCGTATTCTGATAGCCCATACCGCTTGCCGCGTATTGCCCCGCTTCCATAATCTGGTCTAATACTTCCTGTGGGACGGGCTGCGAGGAATATTTACGGATGCTGCGTCTGGTTTTTATTTGATTCAGGGTTTCGTTCATTTTTGATTATCCTCCTTATAAGACAGTAAGTACGCCATGGAAAAGTTGATTTGTTTGTGGTATAATTTTTGCAAACCTTTTTGGGGGTGACGTGATTTTATGCTAATGCCACGATATTACTTTGCGGATGACTTCCTCGCTTTTTATGAATACTTTCTTTCCCAGCCCCACATGGTGCGGACCTTCCGAAAAGGCGACTACCTTTGGAGGCCAGGTCAGCCCTATGATCGTGTCCAATACTATGTATCCGGTGCGTCCGTTCATTTTTCCGAGCACGAAAGCGGGCGACGGAAAATCATCAGCTTTCACGGTCCGGGAACGCTTTTCCCTGGTTATCACACCAATGACTTTCGTATTGAGCAGGTACTTACAACTGTTGCACTCTCCGAAATAGAAGTGTTGGAGTTTACCGTGCCCCAGTTCAAGATGATGTTTGAGAAGAATGCTGCACTGGCTGAAAATGTTGTCAACTGGTATTCGAAGTATGTTAACCGTTTCCTTTTTGAGACAATTCATCAGGAGTTCAATTCTTCACAGGTAAAACTCTGTAACCTGCTATATCTGCTGACCATGAATCAGCCGTCTAATTCCGGGCTGGTCATTGAGATGACACAGGAAGATATTGCGGATATTCTCGGTATGAGCCGGGTACAGATCACTCGGGAATTGACAAACCTGCGGAGCAGGGGAATTTTATCTACTGCCCGCGGGAAACTGATCGTTACAGATCTTCCGGGGCTGGCTTCCCTGTGTACGGAGGAAACGATGTGACGATAGGCTTATTGTACGCAACAAAATCGATATTGTCTGCTTCCGGTGAAGCAGAGGCCATTTCTTTTCCGCACGACAGTATGGAGAAGGGACGCTCATTTATAAAAAGGGCCGAAGTCACTGCCCAGGTGGGCGGCGGCTTCGGCCCTTTTTCAGTCAATTTCAGGCCCCCACCATCTCCGCCTGGGACAGGCGGTAAAATTCCAGCCCGTCCTGGGTGCATTTTTCGAAGGTGCCGACAACGGTGATCTGGTTCCCCAGCTCCGGGTAATCTTCGGGGTAAGAGAAGGAGCCAGCCAGGTCGAAGGGGATGCCCTGGGCGCAGCAGGAGGTGGCGTCCTGGATGATGCAGGCGAAGACCATGCTGCCGTCGGAGCCATCCTGGGCGTAGAGCTTTCCGGTGCTGAACTGGCCCCGCATCTTTACGGTTTTGCCGACGTAGTCCTCCGGAAAGGTGGTCATATTGAAGACCTCGGCGTAGACCATGGTGCTGCTCAGGGCGGTCAGGTCTACGTAGGAGCCGGTCTGTTTGGCGGCTTGGGTTTCAGAGGTGGCGGGAGCGGCGGTGGAGACGGCTGCCTCCGGGGTGGCGGGCTGGCCGCAGCCGGAGAGGGCCAGGGCGGCGATCAGAAAAAGAAGAAAGAAACGTTTCATTGATGAGTACCTCCCAAAATTCGTCCCAAAATGGAAAACAGGAAAAACATTGCCATATCCGCGGCAACGATGGTGGACCCGACGGGGGTCCCCGCCAGGATGGCGATGAGAATGCCGAGAACGGCACAGAACACGGATAGAATGACGGAACAGACGGTCACGGACCGGAAGCTGCGGAATACCTGCATGGCAGACAGCGCCGGGAAGATCACCAAAGCGGAAATAAGCAGGGAGCCTACCAGATTCATAGCCAACACAATGACGATGGCTACCACTACGGCGATCAGCAGATTATAAAGGTCTCCCTTGGTGCCCACGGCTTTTGCGAAGGCTTCGTCAAAGGTCACCGCAAAGATTTTGTTGTAGAACAACAGGAACACAGCCACCACCAGCACCGATGTGCCTACGCACAGCCAGACCTCGGTTTGGGAGAGGGTGAGGATGGAGGTGGAGCCAAACAGGGTGCTGCACACATCCCCGGACAGGTTCGACGAGGTGGAGAACAGATTCATCAGGAGATACCCGATGGCCAAAGACCCTACGGAGATCATGGCAATGGCCGCATCCCCGTGGATTTTTGTATTCTGCCCGGTCCGCAAAATCAGGACGGCGCAGAGAACGGTAACGGCCATGACAAAGGGCATATCGTTTTGAATCTGCAGAACCGAGGCAATGGCCATGGCTCCAAAGGCCACATGGGACAGGCCGTCTCCGATAAAGGAGAACCGCTTTAATACCAGCGTGACCCCCAGCAGGGAAGAGCACAGAGCGATCAGCACGCCTACCACCAGGGCGTAGCGGACAAAGGGATAGCTCCAATAGAATACCAGCTTTGGGGTCATCGGGCATCCCCTCCTTTCCGGGTGGCGAAGATCTGCCCCTGGGGGCTTTGCAGATAATCTTCCTTGGTGCCGAAAAAGACGGCGCCCCCGATGTGGAGAATGTGGCTTGCGTACTGAAGGGCGGCGGCCAGGTCGTGGGAGACCATGATCACGGTGATTCCGTCCTGCCGGTTCAGGCGCTCAATCAGGGCGTACATTTCTTCCGTCACCTTGGGGTCCAGGCCGGAGACGGGCTCGTCCAGCAGGAGCATTTTCCGGGTAGCGCACAGGGCCCGGGCCAACAGTACCCGCTGCTGCTGGCCGCCGGAAAGCTCCCGGTAGCAGCGTTTCGTCAGGGCATCAATCTGCATTTTCTGGATATTTTCCCGGGCCAGCTGTTTTTCCTCTTTGTTATAGAAGGGCCGCAGGCCGCAGCGGCTTTGGCAGCCGGAGAGGACGATCTCCCATACCGATGCGGGAAAATCCTTTTGCACCAGGGTCTGCTGGGGCAGATACCCGATCTCATTCTGCTTTAACCCGTCACCGGTTTCGATTTTGCCTGCAATGGGATTTTGCAGGCCCAGAAGCGTTTTCATCAGGGTGCTTTTTCCGGAGCCGTTTTCCCCTACAATACAAAGGTAATCCCCTTGGCGAACTTCAAAATCAAGGCCTTGTAGAACGGCTTTCCCCTCATAGCCCACGGAGAGGTTTTCACAAATCAGCTGTGCCATCATTTTACCTCCAGGGCTTCTTTTAACACGGCCAGATTCTTTTCCATAATGGAAAGATAGGTGACCCCGTTTTCCCCATCCTGAGAGGTGGTGGACTGCATGGAATCCATGGTCAGTACCCTTTGGTTTTTCTCCGCGGTATTCTGGACCACGGTTTCGGCGATTTTGTGCTGGGTGCCTTCGATGGTCAGTACGCAGGGAAGGCCCTCTTCGTCTACCTTCCGGGCCAGGAAGGAGATGGTTTCAAAGCTGACTTCCGTTTCCGCGGAGCAGCCCACAAAGGCGGCGTAGTAGGTCAGGCCGTAATCATCCGCCAGATAGCGGAAGGGGAACCGGTCTCCAAAGAGGATGGTCTTATAGGCCGCACTGTCTACGGCTGCCTGATAGTCTGCGTCAAGAGCAGACAGCTTTTCTGCGTAAGCCTCGGAATTGGCAGAATAGGTGTCCTTGTTGTCGGGGTCAAGCTCCTGCAAAGACTTGGAGATGGCATTCACAAGCGTTTTAGCGTTTTTCAAAGACAGCCAGACGTGCTCGTCATACTCTGCTTCCTCCGCATGGTCATGTTCTTCGGTATCTTCGTGGTCGTGATCTTCTTGCATCCCTTCGACCGTTTCTTCTTCCTTTACGGAATCACCCAATATTTCCAGCAAATTGATGACCTTCATATCTTTGTTGGTTGCATTTTTCAGAGCGTCATCGACCCAGCCGTCGGATTCGCCGCCAACATAAATAAAAAGATCACAGTCGGAGATTTTGACCAGGTCCTCCACCGTGGGTTGGTAGCTGTGCAGGTCCACGCCGCTATCCAGCAGCAGCGCGATTTCGGCGTTTTCAGCCTGGTCACCGAGAATTTCCCGTACCCAGTCGTATTCCGGGAAAATGGTGGTAACGATTTTCAGTTTTTCGGGCTCGCTGGTATTTGCTTTCTGAGCGCAGCCGGTGAGCATCAAAACAGCCAGCAGCAGAACAAGTAATTTTTTCATAAGGTTTTTCCTCCGAATTGTAAAAATGGGCGCAAAAATACAAGGGCAAACAGAGCCCATCCCGAAAAAAGGATAGACTTCACCCTTGGTAAAAGCACTTATTTAATTCGAAAGCTTGACCTTCATCGTTACGAGCGTATCGGAAAAATCGGGCTCCCTGCGGGGATCGGCTCCCATGGCCAAGGCATACAGCACCCCGGCGGCCACGGCGGCAACAAAGACCGCCAGGCAAAGGTTTTTCAGCGCGTTCCGGCAAACGCTGAGCTGGAAGCAAACGGAACAACCTTCGCCGATACAGTCGTGCCCGGATTCCTCCACGATAAAAAGGGCGGAGCCCAGCATGACCAAAACCAGCGCCGCCGCCAGAATCGCCGCCGCAATGCGCTTGTGCTTTGCCATAGGTACCCCGCCTTTCTATTTGAGATTTATTTGCAGATAAGTATAGGGGATTCCGGGAGGATTGTCAAGAAAGGAATATTGCCGGAATTGTAAATATTTTTTGGGGGTGTAAATGAGGATTTGTGGAGACCTTTACCTGTAGGGGACGATGCCCACATCGTCCCGAGGGGTAACGATACCGGTTAGGTTGGTTGAATGGTAGGCACCGAAGGCACGCTCTCCTAGCCTTCCCCTGGGAGGGGAAGGTGGCCCGCAGGCCGGATGAGGTCGCTAAAGGCTACGATTTTATCCAGGTAATAGTGAAAAAGTAGTCCATTTCACTTTTATTTTCAAATTTCAGTGCATACATCGTCCAACCCTAGCGACCTCATCCGCCGCGACACGCAGCACCTTCCCCTCCCAGGGGAAGGCTAAGATGCGCCCCTACGGGGCGCTAGGGTCATCCCTACAACTCCCCACTTGCCGAGACACTCGTTCATTTGCCACCCAAGCGATTGCTTTGTGAGAACATCACACGCAAGTTACAGTTCCTCCAGCAAATGCTGCAACCGGTTCCGAACGTCTTCCGCGGAAATCCACCCCTCTTCCTCTCCGGAACGTCTTCCTTCTGACAGTTCACACATCAGTTGAAGCTGCGCCCGCATGCGGTCATATTTCTCGGCCTTTTCCTGCTGGGCCTCCTGCTCGTCGATATTCATAACCGTGTAGCAGCCCCGCCCGTTTTTGGTCAGATATAAGGGCTTTCCAATCTGTACGGTTTCAAGAACTGAGGCATAATTTCTCAGGTCCGAAATGGGTTTGATGTTTGGCATAGCTTGCCCCCCTTTTTTTATGGCTACGGACCTATTATACCCTAGTCTTGCGTAAAATTCAATGGCTTATTTAGCGGCAAATTTAGCGCATCAGCCGCCAAAACCGGGTGCGTCCAGCTGAGTCCCGTCCCCAAGCAAAACGTGATCCAATTGGTTTAGAACGATGGGCGTTTGCGCAAGAAGCTGGTTGTTTTTCTCTTGCAGCGCGATCCGGCTACCGTCCTTCATAACGGCATATATTGGGCTGCCGGTATCCGGGGACAGGTCCAGGGAGGCAGTGTTCACTCCCGGTTTTGCTTCCAGCCGGATATCCGCACCAAAGGGGGTTACCCGGAAGGACTCTATTTGGACAGGCTCCTGTTTTTGGACGGCGGGGGACCACGCTTCCGTGGGCTCGTAGGTGACCTTTGCCTGGGCGGTGACCGGCTGGGTGATCAGCTCTATAAACTGGCTGTCCGGGTCAAAGGCCACGTTGAAATTCCATTCCCCATCGGTCAGAATGTCGGAGCGGAACAAACCGTCCAGCTCCTCTCCGTCGACAAGATAGCTTTCCTGGCCGGAATGCTCTGCCTCGATGGACTCCCAAACGGCGCTATCCTCATATTCTACCGTGATGCCCATAAAGCGGATCCGGAAGGAGATGTCCTTTCCGAAGGGGGATTCCAGCAGCATCGGTTTTCCGGGGTACATTTTTTCGCATTGAATGGTCATACAGTAGAGCAGCGTATTGGGCAGTCCGTCGCCGTCGGAGATCCAGCTGCCGCTGTCATGGTATATATAGTTTCTGTCCATATCCACGGTCCCAATGGAGGCGATCACCATGGAATAGGCGGCATTGCGGCTTAAACTGTAATTTCCGGGGATAAGCCGTCGGCCGCCCGGGCCGGATGGATCCAGGTATTGCTCCAGGTCCGTATTTTCCGGTGCGGTCACCTGGAAGATCAGGTATCCAACGGTACCGTCGGACATGCTGGATTTGAGGTCAACGGTCCAGTCTCCCAGGGTTTGTGCCTGAGCGACGGTCTGCTCGTTTTCCTGAATATATTGGACCTGATCCGATGACAGTGGGGTTTCGCTGCGGGCGGAGAACAGAAGCGGGAACCATCCGCCGGCATAGGCGATGGCGCAGCCCACCAGAGCCAGAGCCAGCACGACCGCTGCCGCGATCAGCCACAGCCGCTTTCTGGGCAGCCGCTTGGGGGGCTTTTGCGCTTCCACCCTTGCCAGCAGCTCCCCGTCTATGCCGGATAGGCTCTTAAATAGCTGAAACGAAGTCATGCCAGTTCCTCCTTTTGAAGCCGCGCGGCCAGCTTTTTCCGGGTGCGCTGCAAAATGTATTTTACCTGATTGGGGGATAACACTGTTCGTTTGGCGATCTCCGGCAGGGTGCTGGCGTAGTAGTACCGCAGCAGAAAAACGGCCTGGTCCTGTTCCGGCAGCGCCCGGAGGAAGCGGTTCAGGGCGGCGGTCAGCTCCTTGCGCTGCAGCTCCGTTTCCGGGCTTTCGGCGCCGGTGACGCAATCTGCCAGCTCGTCCAGAAGCAGCTGGGTCTCTCCGCCGCCCCGCTTGGCAGCGGTAGACTTTCGCCAGCGGTCGATGGAGAGGTTCCGGGTCAGCTTTCCTAGGAAAATCCGAAACCGCTGGGGCCGCCGTGGCGGGATCAGCTTCCAGGAGGCGTAATAGGTATCGTTTACGCTTTCCTCCGCGTCCGGGGGAGAGGATAAAATGTGGTTTGCGATCGAAAAACAATAGGGGCCGTATTTTTTGTCTGTTTCTGAAATGGCCTCCTCAGACCGGGCAAAGTACAGGTCTAAAATCTCGGTGTCCTCCATGGGGGTTCCTCCTTTGGTGTCTTTACCTATATACACGCAGAAAAAAGGGAAGTGGAAAAAAATTTTGAAAATATTTTAGCAGCCCGAAAGCCCTTCTTCAAGGTCTGGATGCCTGTATGAGCTGCAAATGTATGAACAGACTGATAAATGGGGAGTTGTCGAACTCCGCTCCCCTTGGGGGGAGCTGTCGCCGCAGCGACTGAGGAGGGCCGCTGTCGTTGCGAGGCAGTGCGCACACTGCCGTGGCAACCCCCCGGATGAATGGGACAAGCTGGCGGGCGGGAAAATCCTTCCCCTCTCCAAGCTTGGAGAGGGTGCCTCCGCAGAGGCGGGTGTGGTTGGAAAGGTTTGATTTTTTGAGCCGTTGGATAAATGAAATTTTCTATATTTAGCTGTATTTTCTCAACAAAACGATCTGTTATCGTACCGTTTCTCCAACCACACCCGGCCTGCGGGCCACCCTCTCCAAGCTTGGAGAGGGGAAGGGGTTGCTCTCCTTTAGCGGTCTAAAAATCCGGGGGATTGCCACACCAGTCTGCGGACTGGTTCGCAATGACAGATCGTCTCTACAAATCCTCATTTACCAATACGCGTCTGAAATGTTAATGCAAAGTGCTTCCAATATTCTGTATTCTCGATGCATAATATTCGCACTTTATTCCGATAATGCCCTAATGCGCTTGCTGTGCATATTGGCCAAAACGGGAAGCCTCTTCCATGACCGCATTGGAAAAAATTAGAGCGTGTGCACCACAAATGGATGGTTGTTTCCAGCGTAAATATGTATTTTCTGTGAAAACCGTGCAAAACTGACCAAAGGGAAAGAAAAAAATCGGGATTGTTTGGGACAATATACAATTGCATTGATTTTTGGGTTTTGGTATAATGAAAACTAATTTATTGTGCGTATTTTTCTGCACTTTACTACTAAAAAACCGAAAGGAAGAGCCGGATGAACACCAAGACGCTTTTGTATATTCTTAAGCGCATCCTCCTGGCGCTGCTGACGGTGTGGGTCGTTATTACTGTGACCTTCTTTGTCATGCACGCCGTCCCCGGCGGCCCGTTCCTCAGTGAAAAGGCCGTCTCCGAAGCCACCCAAAAAGCACTGGAGGCCAAGTATGGCCTCGACAAGCCCCTGATGGAGCAGTACGTTACCTACCTCAAAGACATTGTCACCAAGTTTGACTTTGGTCCCTCCATCAAGCTCCGCGGCCGTCAGGTCATCGACGTCATTGCCGACGGTATGAAGGTGTCCATTAAGCTGGGCCTGATTGCCGCCTTCTTTGCCTTGGGTCTGGGCATTGTACTGGGCTGCGTGGCCGCCCTGACCCGGAACTCCATTCTGGATAAGGTCATCATGGTCATTACCACCGCCTTTGTTTCCATGCCCTCCTTTATTATGGGTACACTATTACTACTGGTGTTCTCCGTAAAGCTGGGCCTGGTGCCTGCCAACGGCGAGACCGCCAAGGGCCTGCTGCTGCCCATTGTCACCCTGAGCCTGTACCCCATGGCTTATATCACCCGTCTGACCCGTTCCTCCATGCTGGATGTGCTGGGCCAGGATTATATCCGTACCGCCAAGGCCAAGGGCGTGGCCCCTGCCAAGATCATCTTCGGCCATGCGCTGAAGAACTCCCTGATCCCCGTCATCACCTATTTTGGACCGATGCTTGCCTACATTGTCACCGGTTCTCTGGTGGTGGAGCAGATCTTTGCGGTGCCCGGCATCGGCCGTGCCTTCGTCAGCTCCATTACGGGCCGTGACTATCCCCTCATTATGGGTACTACCATCGTACTGGCCATTCTGATCGTTGTTATGAACCTGGTCAGCGATATTCTCTATACCGTGGTCGATCCCCGGATCAAACTGGACTAAGGAGGCTGTTAAAGAAAAATGGATATGAAAAAGAACCCCTTCAGCCTCCACGTGAATGTGGACGATTTCATCCCCGCTACCGACGCGGAAAAGGAATACATGGTCCAGATGCGCCCCTCTACCACCTTCTTTAAGGATGGCATGAAGCGCCTGATGAAAAATAAGATCGCCTTTGTCAGCATGATCCTCATCATCGTCATTACCCTGAGCTGCATCATTCTGCCTATTTTCTGGCCCTACAAGTACGACACCATGCTGGGCGTCCGTCCCGGCAAGCCTGTGGATAAGTCCTATAATAACCTGGCTCCCTTTGAGTACGGCAAGACCGAGCTCAAGAAGATCGAGGCAGGGGAGAAAGTTTTCCCCCACATTTTCGGCACCGATTCCTCCGGACGGGATTATTTCATTCGTGTGGTCTACGGCACCCGTATTTCTCTGGCCGTTGGCTTCTTCGCCAGCATCATCGTTCTGATCATCGGTATGACCATCGGCGCCATCGCGGGCTACTGCGGCGGCAAGGTGGACCTGATCATCATGCGGATCGTGGATATTATCTACTCTCTGCCGGATACCCTGATGATCATTCTGCTGGCCACCGTTATGAAGCAGACCCTGGGACCTGCCATTGACGGCACCGTCCTTGCAAAGCTGGGCTCCAACATGATCTCTCTGTTCGTGGTGTTCGCCCTGCTGTACTGGGTATCCATGGCCCGTCTGATCCGTGGTCAGATCCTGTCCCTGCGGGAGCAGGAGTATGTGCTGGCCGCTCAGGCAACCGGCGCCAAGGCCGGCTGGATCATCCGCAAGCACCTGCTGCCCAACTGCATCAGCGTGGTCATTATCTCCACTGCTCTGCAGATCCCCAGTGCCATCTTTACCGAGAGCTATCTGTCCTTCTTAGGTCTGGGCGTCAACGCCCCCATGCCCTCTCTGGGCAGCCTGGCCTCCGACGCCCTGAACGGCATCAACACCTATCCCCACCGGCTGGTCATCCCTGCCATTGTCATCTCTCTGATCGTGCTGTCCCTGAACCTGTTCGGCGACGGCCTGCGGGATGCCTTTGACCCCAAGCTGAAGCGCTAACGAAAGGAGAATAGTCAAGCATGGCATTGCTAGAAGTAAACGATTTGCATACCTCTTTCTTTACCCCTGCCGGTGAAGTCAAGGCCGTCAACGGCGTCTCCTTTAACCTGGACCGGGGCAAGGTCCTGGGCATCGTAGGCGAGTCCGGCTCCGGTAAGTCCGTTACCGCTTACTCCATTATGCAGATTTTGGAGAAGACCGGTAAGATCGTCTCCGGCTCCATCAAGCTGGACGGCAAGGAGCTGGTGGGCATCCCCGAAAAGGAAATGAAGGGTGTCCGGGGCAACAAGATCTCCATCATCTTCCAGGACCCCATGACCTCCCTGAACCCCACCTATACCATCGGCCACCAGCTGATGGAGGCCATTTTGCTGCACACCGATCGGAACAAGCAGCAGGCCTACGACCGGGCCGTGGAAATGCTGCGGCTGGTCAACGTGAATGAGCCCGAGAAGCGGATGAAGCAGTATCCCTTCGAGTTCTCCGGCGGTATGCGCCAGAGAGTCATGATCGCCATGGCCCTGGCCTGTGAGCCCGATATTCTGATCGCCGACGAGCCCACCACCGCTCTGGACGTGACCATCCAGGCCCAGATCCTGGAACTGATGCAGCAGCTGCAGAAGGAACTGGGTATGGCCATCATCATGATCACCCACGACCTGGGCGTTGTGGCCCAGATGTGCGACGAGGTCATTGTCATGTACGCCGGCTCCATCTGCGAGCAGGGTACTGCCGACGAGATCTTCTACAACCCCAAGCACGAGTACACCAAGGGCCTGATGCGGTCCATCCCCACGGTCGGCAACGACGGGGAGAAGCTGCAGCCCATTTCCGGTACGCCCATTGACCTATTAAACATGCCTGCCGGCTGTGCCTTTGCCCCCCGGTGCGACAACGCCATGAAGATCTGCCTGCGGGAGAAGTGCCAGCGGATGCAGATCAACGCGGATCATCAGGCTGCCTGCTGGATGAACGTGAAAGAAGAATTCGAAAAGGAGGAAACCACCAATGGCTGATACCCTGGTAGAAGTCAAGCACCTGAAGGAATGCTTTAATATTTCCACCGGTGCTTTTTCCTCCAAGCCCCTGAAGGCTGTGGACGATGTGTCCTTCTCCATCCACCGGGGCGAGACCCTGGGCCTGGTTGGCGAGAGTGGCTGCGGCAAGACCACCGTCGGCCGGACCCTGCTGCACCTGTACAAGCCCACCGCCGGTGAAGTCTTCTTCGACGGCAAGAAGATCGCCACCAAGCAGGACATTCTGGAGTACCGGAAAAAGTCCGCTATGGTGTTCCAGGATCCCTATTCCTCTCTGAACCCCCGTATGACCGTATCCGACATCATCGCCGAGCCTCTGGATGTGCATAAGATGTACGCCAACAAGAAGGAACGGGAGGAGCGGGTGCTGGAGCTGATGGCTAAAGTGGGCCTGAACTCCGAGCACGCCAACCGCTACGCCCACGAGTTCTCCGGCGGCCAGCGGCAGCGGATCGGCATTGCCCGGGCCATGGCCATGAACCCCCAGTTCGTGGTCTGCGACGAGCCCGTTTCCGCCCTGGACGTTTCCATCCAGGCTCAGGTCATCAACATGTTTGATGAGCTCCAGGACCAGATGGGCCTGACCTACCTGTTCATTGCCCATGATTTGTTGGTGGTCCGGCACATTTCCGACAGAATTGCCGTGATGTACCTTGGTAAAATGGTAGAGCTGGCAGACGCCAAGGAGATCTACGATCACCCCCTGCATCCCTATACCAAGTGCCTGATGTCCGCCGTGCCTCTGCCCGACCCCAAGGCTGCCAGAGAGAACAAGCGCATCGTTCTCAGCGGTGACATCCCCAGCCCCCTGAACGCCCCCTCCGGCTGCCCCTTCCGCACCCGCTGCCCCCATGCTACCGACGCCTGCGCCGAAAGCATGCCGGAATTCAAGGAAGTCCAGTCCGGCCACTTCGTCGCCTGCCACCGGGTGAACGAGATTTAACCTGTCATTGCGAACCAGTCCGAAGACTGGTGTGGCAATCTCCAAAGGTTTTAGATCGGTATGACATTCGCAACTCTCCAAACCCTCGGAAGATCCGGGGGGCTGCCACACCAGCCTGCGGGCTGGTTCGCAGCGACAGAAAATTTCCTTTGAATTCAGGTCCCAAACGGGATTTGAAGATAAAAAATCATTTTTGAGAAAGGAAAATGAAAAATGAAGAAACTGATTGCTCTGCTTCTGGCAGTCGTCATGGTTCTGGGCCTGGTCGCCTGTGGTTCTTCCAATACCTCCACTGCTACCACCGCCGCTGCTGCCACTGACGCCGCTGCCGAGGCCCCTGCCGACACCGGCAAGGTAGACACCAGCAACATGACCCCCGAGGAGAAGGCCAAGGCTGAGGCCGAGATCCGCTACGCCATTTCTCTGCTGTACGATCGTAACTACATCGTCGAAGAGATCGGCCAGGCCGGTCAGGTCCCCGCTTCCTCCTTCGTTGCCATGGGTATGACCGATGCCGATGGCTCCGAGTTCTACCAGAACGCCGGCCACGATGATGGCTTCTACGGCTACTGGGATGTGTCCGAGGATGCTTACGAGGATAACTTTGCCAAGGGCATCGAGATCCTGAGCAAGTACTACGACTACGACGAGACCACCGGTCAGTTCACCAACTTCCCCACTCTGACCTACCTGTACAACACCTCCGAGGGCCACAAGGCCATCGGCGAGTACCTGGCTGCTACTCTGGCTTCCGTGGGCATCACCATGAACCTGGAGAACCAGGAGTGGAACACCTTCCTGAACACCCGTAAGGCCGGCGACTACTCCGTAGCCCGTAACGGCTGGCTGGCTGACTTCAACGATCCCATCACCTTCCTGGATATGTGGACCACTGCCTCCGGCAACAACGATGTTCAGTTCGGTAAGGGCGCCAACGCCGACGTCAAGGCTTACAGCCTGGACCTGACCCCCTACGGCATCGATGTGAAGGTTGAGAACGGCACCTGGGCGGAAACCTACGACGTGCTGATCGACACCATCCTGCACACCACCGACAAGGATACCCGCTACAAGCTGATGCATGAGGCTGAGGATCTGCTGATGAGCACCGGCTGCATTGTCCCCCTGTACTTCTACACCGACGTTTACATGCTGGATGACTCCGTGCATGACTTCTTCGTCAACCCCCTGGGCTACAAGTTCTTCTACGGCACCGATGTGGACGGCAACACCGACTCCATCGCTGTCTGCCTGGCTTCCGAGCCCGACGTCATCGACCCCGCTCTGAACTCCGCTCTGGACGGCGGCACCATGGACTCCCAGCTGTTCTCCGGTCTGGCCAAGTGGGCTGAGGACGAGAACGGTCATACCCAGATTGTTGCCGACTCCGCCGAGGAGCTGGTCGAGCCTGTGGAAAACGAGGATGGCTCCGTCACCTACACCTACACCCTGCGGGACAGCAAGTGGTCCGACGGCCAGCCTGTTACCGCTCACGACTTCGAGTTTGCTTGGAAGCGCGCTGCTTCCGCTGAACTGGGCGCCGACTACGGCTATATGCTGGACGGCGTGAAGCGTGACGAGAACGGCGAGCTGATGGTCACCGCTCTGGACGACAAGACCCTGGAGGTCACCCTGACCAACGCTCTGAGCTACTGGAACGAGCTGCTGGCCTTCCCCGTCTTCTTCCCTGTCCGTGAGGACGTGGTCGCCGACGAGGCTTGGTGCACCAACGCTTCCACCTTCATTTCCAACGGCGCTTACAAGATGACCGGCTGGGATCACAACTCCGTGATCACCGTTGCCAAGAACGACGGCTACTGGGATGCTGCCAACGTCAAGATGAACGAGATCAAGTTCTATCTGTCCGACGATGCCAACAACCAGCTGACCAACTTCAAGAACGGCGACTGGCAGCTCATCGACGATGTGCCTACCAACGAGATGAAGACCCTGGCTGAGGAGTACCCCACCGAGTACAACGTTGTCGGCCAGATCGGCACCTACTACGTCTGCTGGAACATCAACGAGAACCTGCTGCCGTAAGGCACCGCGGGTGACCGCTTAAAAATTCCTGCCTCCCCGGAATTTTCCGGGGAGGTTTTTTGTTGACAGATAGGGAACGTATGTTCTATAATGATTAAAAAGGAGGCGCACCCATGGAAAAACAATATATCGCCATCGACCTGAAATCCTTCTATGCCTCCGTGGAGTGCGTGGAGCGGGGATTGGACCCTATGACCACCAATCTGGTGGTGGCCGATGAAAGCCGGACGGAGAAGACCATCTGCCTGGCGGTGTCCCCATCGCTGAAAGCTTACGGGATCCCCGGCCGGGCGAGGCTCTTTGAGGTGATCCAGCGGGTAGGGGAAGTAAATGCCCTGCGGAAACAAAAGGCCCCCGGAAAGGCCTTCCAGGGGAAAAGCTTTGACAGCACCGTATTAAAAAGCCATCCGGAAAAGGAGCTGGATTATATCATCGCCCGGCCCCAGATGCGCTACTATATGGAGTACAGCACCTATATCTATCAGCTGTACCTGAAATACGTGGCACCGGAGGACATCCAGGTGTATTCCGTGGATGAGGTCTTCATCGATGCCACGGCCTATCTGAAGCTCTACGGCCTGGATGCCCGGGCCTTTGCCAAGAAGCTGATCCAGCAGATCTTGAAAGAGACCGGCGTCACAGCTACCGCCGGGGTGGGCACCAACCTTTACCTGTGCAAGGTGGCCATGGACATCGAGGCAAAGCATGTGCCCCCGGACCAGGACGGGGTGCGGATCGCCAGCCTGGATGAAATCAGCTACCGGGAAAAGCTGTGGGGCCATCGGCCCCTGACGGATTTCTGGCGGGTGGGCCCCGGTATTGCCAAAAAGCTGAGCCTGCGGGGGATCTATACCATGGGGGATATTGCTATGGTGTCCCTGCAAAAGGGCCCTTACGGAGAAAAGAGCCTGTACGACCTTTTCGGCGTCAATGCAGAGCTGCTCATCGACCACGCCTGGGGCTATGAGCCCTGCACCATTGCGGACATCAAGGCCTACAAGCCCCAGTCCAAGTCCGTCAGCTCCGGCCAGGTGCTGTCCTGCCCCTACCCTTGCGACAAGGCCAGGCTGGTGGTCAAGGAAATGGCGGACCAGCTGGCCATGGACCTGGTGGCCAAGGGACAGGTGACCAAAAAGCTGACCCTGACCCTGGGCTACGACCGGGAGAGCCTGGCAGACCCCAACCTTCATTACTGCGGCCCCACCACCACGGACCGCTACGGCCGCCAGGTCCCCAAAAGCGCCCACGGCACCATCGATCTGCCGGAAAAGTGCGCCTCCCAAAGGCTGATCTCCCAGGCCTATCTGGAGCTCTACGACCGCATTGTGGACAACCGCCTCCTGCAGCGCCGCCTGACCCTGGGGGCGGACATCTACCCCCGGGAGGAGGCAAAAGCAGAACCCCCAGCCGCGGAACAGATCAGCCTCTTCGATGCCCCCAAAGAGGAGCCGGGAAAAGAAGAGGCAATGGCCCGGGAACAGGCCAGGATCCAGGCCATGCTGAAAATCAAGGAACGCTTCGGCAAAAATGCCATCTTCCGGGGCATGAACCTGGAAGACGGCGCCACCGCCCGGGACCGCAACGGCCAGATCGGCGGGCATAAGGCGTAGCCCCATATCAGGACAATTGCATGCGTTACAAATGTATGAACACTTTGACAGATACGGCTTGACGGTGTGGAATGTTCAGCTTTTTTTCGTTTAAAGTAAGGCTGTCACTACACTGAAGCGTTCTCCCTGCGGGAGATTCTTTCTTGTCCCGGCAAGAAAGAATGAAAGAATCCGGCTTAGGGGGGAGCGCTGAAGTTTCGCTCCCACTCAAAGCCGCCTCCCCCCTAAGGACCCCTCTCCGGCGTACCATTCAACATACCAGTCTAACACCTATTTACTGCGTCTCAAAAAGCAGAAACGTTTGTAACAATTTACCAACGTATCGCTTTGAAAAACGGAAGAATTAAATTTCGTATCGTCAGGCTTTCCGGCGGTCCACTGTTGTATTACTCGAAAAAGGCTTTAGATATGTAGGTTGAATGGTACGCCGGGGGGGATTCTCAAGGGGGGATGGCTTGGAGTGGGAGCGAGACTTCAATGCCCCCCTTGAGCCGGCTTCTTATTGATTTTCTTGCCGGAACAAGAAAACCACCGCCGAAGGCGGACTCCTGTCAGAGTGGTATTTGCTTAAAATATATGAGGCCCTTGACAAGCATGGAATGAAACGCGATTCACAAATGATCAACTCGTGCAATTGTTCTGGCTCTCATATAAATATATCTTGACAGAGACCTGTTGATTAGATAGAATAACTACATGAAAATATATCTGCTTTCTACCAGACAGGAGGCCCTTATGAAAAAGAAAAAATGGTTGGCGCTATTCTTGGTATGTTCAATGCTGCTGTCTCTCTTCGGCTGCTCCGATACGGAGGACTGGGAGGAGGCACCGCAAACGGCTGCAGCGGTGGACGGCAGCCAGGGGGAGAGCTGGGCGATCTACTGGTATCTGTGCGGCTCGGACCTGGAAAGTGAGTACCAGTGCGCTACTACGGACCTGCAGGAAATGCAGAAGGCTACTTTGCCGGACAATGTGACGGTGGTGGTCGAAACCGGCGGCAGCTCCCAATGGGCCCATCCGGATGTGGAGCCGGGGCAGCTGGGCAGATACGTCTATTCCGGGAATACCCTGGAAATGGTGGATGTGCAGCCCAACGCCAACATGGGCGCCCCGGAGACCCTGGAAGACTTTCTGCGGTTCTGCACCCGGGAATATCCGGCGGACCGGACCATGCTGGTGTTCTGGAACCATGGCGGCGGCAGCCTGGGAGGCGTAGCCTTCGACGAGACCTACGACTACGACTCCCTGTCCCTTCCGGAAATTTACAGCGCCATTGCCAGCGCCTGTGCCCTGTCCCGGGAGGACCCGCCCTTTGATGTGGTGGGCTTTGACGCCTGCCTGATGGCCACCCTGGATACGGCCTTTATGCTTCAGGACTGCGCCCGATACCTGGTGGCCAGCGAGGAGGCGGAGCCGGGCTGTGGCTGGAACTATACCCAGTGGCTGAACGAGTTGGGCGACGACCCTAAAATGGACGGGGCCCAATTGGGGAAAATCATCTGTGACAGCTATGTGGTAGGCTGCGAGGCGGAAGAGGAAGGGGAGGAGATTACCCTGTCCGTGGTGGATCTGCAGGCCCTTCAGCCTCTGCTGGATGCCTATGAGGCCCTGGGGAAGGAGGCCCTGACCAAGGCGGCCGCCGATGGGCGGTTCTTCGCCAAGCTGGGCCGGGGCGCCGGAAAATCGGAAAACTACGGCTTCAATAGCGACGACCAGGGCTATACGGACATGGTGGACCTGGGAGACCTGGTCCGCAATACGGAAGACCTTCTGGGAGACAATGCCCAGCCCCTCCTGGATGCTCTGGACAATTGCGTGGTCTATAAGGTGAACGGCATTTACCGGGATAAGTCCACGGGCCTGTCCTGCTTCTATCCCTACAGCGGAGAATCGTCGAGCGTTACCGCCTTTGCAGACCTGGGTTCCAGCCGGTCTATGGGATATCTGTATGAGTACGCCATTTCCGGCTCTCTGAGTGCGGATGGCCTCCAGTACCTTTCCCAGGAAGGGGAAGCCATTGAAGAGGCTGCGACCGTAGAATCCGCCGTGGGCCTGGGCCTGGAAGACCATGCCCTGTATGTGGACCAGGACGGAAGCGCGGTACTGGACATCGGGGCCGATGCTGCCTCCCTTTTGCAGGGTGTCTACTTTAACCTGTATTACGTGGATGAGGACCTGGACATCATTCTGATGCTGGGCTACGATAACGATCTGTATGCCGATTGGGAAAACGGTATCTTCCGGGATAACTTCCGGGGCGTATGGGGTGCCTTGGACGGGGCCCTGTGTTATACGGAGCTGATTTACGAAGGGGACGACTATAACCTGTACTCCATTCCCATCCTGCTGAACGGCGAAAAATACCAGCTTCGGGTAGCCTACCGGTATGATACGGAAACCTTTGAGATCATGGGCGCCCGCCAGGGCATCGACGACAACGGTATGTCTGACCGGAACCTGCGGCAGCTGGAACCCGGAGACCAGGTGACGATGCTGCACTACATCATGAGCCTTTCCGGAGACGACAGCGAGCCGGAGCTCTTCGAAGGCGACACCGTTACCGTCACCGACGAGACCGCCTTTGCGGAAGAGGAGCTGGGAGACGGCACCTTCGCCCTGTGCTTCGACATGGTAGACCAGAGCGGCGAAAGCTATACCTCGGATATGGCCATGTTTACCGTGGAGGACGGAAGCATTTATACCATGTCCTAACATACCGTAGGGGCGGCTACCCAGCCGCCCGAAACCTAACAATCTAGGACAGGGTCGATGAATGGGTCCAGCCCAAAGAAGGAAATCCCTAGCCTTCGGTGTCTACCA
Organism: Faecousia sp.; assembly: GCA_050872865.1. Lineage (GTDB taxonomy): Bacteria > Bacillota > Clostridia > Oscillospirales > Oscillospiraceae > Faecousia. Next base: position 67,005 of record JBNMHR010000003.1, read on the forward strand.
TTCATCGAACCTGAGCCATATCTTTCTCTTTCGGGCGGCTGATAGCCGCCCCTACAATTGCTGCAAAAAAGGGGGCTGTTAAATACCCCCCTAAAGAAATCGCAGATCCTTTCCCAAAACGGAGAGGGTCTGCTTTTTCTTGCTTATCCAGGCTGTGGATCGCTTTTCTGGAACCTTTTCCAACAGCCCCGATTCCTAAAAAATCATTAAGAGATGACAAATGTAGTCTAAAACGGTTGACAACTGTAGTCTTGTGTGGTATATAGATACCATCAGAACAAAGGAGGCGTTTGTATGGGAAATAAACCGTTTAAGATCACAGACTCGGAATATGAGATCATGAACCTTCTGTGGGAAGCGGGGCGGCCCCTGAGTGTGACGGAGATCCGGCAGGGGCTGAAAAATACCTGCTGGGAGGCGACCACCATCAAAACCCTGATCGGCAGGCTGACGGAGAAGGGGGCCCTGGTCCGCAGCAAGGCGGGGGTGTACCTCTACACACCGGCCTTTCCCAGAGAGGAATACACCCGCTCCGCCGCGGATAGCATGATAAACCGGCTGTTCCGGGGCAGCGCCAAGGCGCTGGTTGCCTCGCTGATCGACTCCAAGGGCCTGACGGAACAGAATATGGAGGAGCTGCGGGAGCTGTTCCATGTGGAGGACGCACAATGAATGCACTAAAGACGTTGGGAACCCTGACCCTGGGCGGCTCGGTGCTGGCGGTGCTGCTCTTTGTGGGAAAGAAGCTCATTTATAAGAAAATGCCCAATACCCTCTATTACTACGCCTGGCTGGCAGTGCTGCTGCGGTTCCTGGTGCCCCTGCCCGGGGTGATCCCGGTCAGAACTACGGTGGAGCCCCCTACGGTTTTGAATTCCGGGACACCAACGGAAGCGACGTGGGAAGCGGCGCCCCGGCAGACTGACCCTGTGAATATGGAGGCCGGGGCGGCTCCGGAAACGGAGTTGCCGGAGACAGCCGCCCCAAAGACCATTGCCTGGGATCGGGTGCTTCTGCGGGTGTGGCTGGCGGGGGCGGCGCTGTCCCTTGCCTGGTACATAGGAAGCTACGGCTATTTTGTGCTGCGGGCCAGGCGCAGCGTCTGCCGGGAACTTAGGTGGGAGGATGCGGGACTCAGCCGGGAATTGTGGGCAAAGCCCAGGCTTTTATTGGCCGAAAATCTGGATTCTCCCATGCTGATTGGCGTACTTCGGCCAAGGATCCTGCTTCCGGTGCGGGAATATGACCGGGAGACCTTACAGAATATTCTGCGCCACGAGCTGGTGCATTTCCACAGAAAGGACATTTTCTACAAGTGGTTTTCCGTATTGGTATTCTCCGTCCAGTGGTTTGATCCCTTGATCTATGGGATCCGCCGGGAACTGAACCGGGCCTGTGAGCTTAGCTGTGACGAATGGGTCATCCGGCATATGAGTGCCGGGGAGAAGCAGGCATACGGGGAAACCTTGATCGCCATGGCCTCGGAAAAACGGTTTCCGGATGCCGCCGGGGCCACCACCTTCGCCACGGAGAAGCGGGACCTGAAGCGGCGGCTTCTGGCCATTATGGGCTACCGGAAGTCGGGCCCGGCGCTGGCCCTGGGGGGACTGCTGGTGGCGGCTTTGGTGTTCCTGGGTCTGCTGCTGGGCCCCGGGCCAGGGAAGTTCCCGGCGGCCCGATTCCAGGGGGCGGCGGGCATGGACAAGCTCCGGGTGGTGACGGTTGAAAACGTGGAGGAGCTTCTGGCCGCCATAGCCCCCAACCGGGAAATCCGTCTGCGCCGGGGGACCTACGATCTTCTGCAGGCCCTGGACTATGGCATGGAAACCGAGAGCCGGTTCTACAGCTGGGAGCCGGTGTTTGATGGCTACCAATTGGTGATTCAGAATGTACAGAACCTGTCCATCCGGGGCCAGGACGGGGAGGACACCTACCTGCTGGCGGCCCCCAGATATGCCGACGTACTGCACTTCCGGAACAGCTGCAACCTCTGGCTCCAGGACCTGACCGTGGGCCACAGCCCCCAGCAGGGCACCTGCACCGGCGGCGTCCTTTGTTTTGAAAACTGCAGCCAGATAGACGGGACGGATCTAAAGCTCTTTGGCTGCGGTACCATTGCGGTTGCCACCCGGGATGTTCAGAACATCGCCATACGGGACAGCGACCTGTACGACTGCTCCTACGGGGCGGTATACCTGATGGATACCCAGAACATGAAGCTGGAAAACAGCCATATTTATGACATGGACTGCGTGGATTCCCTGCTCATCACGCAAAATAGCTCCGACGTTCAAATGACGGGCTGCCATATTGAAAACTGCAAAGCGCCTTCGCTCATGTATACGGAGGGCGGGGTGACCTTCTCCGGCAACGTGGTGGAAAACTGTACCTTTGAGGTGGCGGTTATGCAGAACCAAAAGCCTATTGTGGTGGACCAGTGCAGCTTCCGGGGCATCACCGCACCTCGATGGGACTACCCGGGAGTCGCGGCATCGGACAACGTCCCGGAAGCGTTCGCACCCGTGGAGTCCGAGCCCGGGAAAACCGCACCCGGGGAAACGTCGGCCTCGGAACCCCAGGCCTGGGGAACCGGAACCCCGGAGGAGCCCAGACAGGTGCGGGTCAACAATGTGGAGGAGCTGCTGGATGCCATCGGGGACAATACAACTGTCTACTTGTCTCGCGGCACCTATGATTTCAGCACCTCGGAGCGCTATGGCGGCACCCCGATTTCCACGTCCTGCATCTGGGAGCAGGTTTACGACGGCTGGGAGCTGCAAATCAAGGCAGACAATCTACAGCTCATCGGGGACGAAGGCGCGGAAATTGTCACCCAGCCCAGGTACGCCAACGTGCTTCTGTTCCGGGACTGCGAGAACATCCGGGTGCAGGGCCTGAAACTGGGCCATACTCCGGAACAGGGCCTCTGCGCCGGCGGTGTGATTCGGCTCCAGGGCAGCGCCAATGTGGATATTCTGGACTCCGACCTGTACGGCTGCGGCATCCTCGGGATCCTCGGCGAGGAAAGCCGGGATGTTACGGTGCAAAACTGCGTCATTCATGACTGTTCCCAGGGGGCAATCTATCTGCGGCTGTGCGCCCGGTTCACTATGACGGATTGCACGCTGACGAGAATCGGCACTGGGGAACCCCAGTCGTACGCAACCCTTTTTGATCTTATCGGCTGCCAGGATGTCCATCTGCTGAATCTGCACGTGACGGAGTGTGCCGGCGGCGACATGCTGTATTCCGATACCAACCGGGCGCTGAGCCTGGAAAATTCTGATTTTTCGGGCAATACCTTCGCCTATTTTGCGCATATCATTGGAACTGCGCCTCTGATTCAGAATTGCAGCTTTGCCGATACCTATACCCAGGGCTATTTCCTCGGCGAAGAGAAGCCAATCAAAGAAGACGGGCAGGAGCTGACGGAGGCGGACATTGCGGCCATGGTCCATCCTTAAAAAATGTATAAGATTTCCAGAGGGATCCTTAATAATCGGTTAAGGAAGGTGACAAAGCGTAATAGATTTGTTATGATTTGGACAGAAACATGAAAAGGGAGGCGCACCATGGATTTGTTTTTCAAGAAACTGGTTGTGGGCGGCGGGATCCTGGCCATGCTGCTGGCGTTCTGCGCGGTGCCCCTCCACCGGACGGATGCCCGGGAAATGCCGATTTTTACCAAGGAACCCTGCAAGACAAGTATTGATTGCGATTGGGAGGAATGAGAAAATGAAAAAATGCAATTGGAAGTTGCTTACCTGTGCCGGTTTGTTTGCGGCGCTGCTCAGTGGCTGCGCCGGAGGGCCCAACACCCCGGCAACCCTGCCCGCCATTGACGAAAAGCCTGTGGCGGTGGAGTCCACGGCGGCCTCCGGCATCACCACGGCCAAGGAGCTGGCGGCGGCCATTGTCCCCGGGGCCACGGTGGAGCTGGGGGAGGGGACCATCCTCCTGGACCCGGAAAACGGAGATTTGCAGACCGGCAACTCCTTCTGCCGCTGGGAAAGCGTGGGAGACGGCTACCAGCTGGTAATTGCCAACGTCCGGAATGTGACCATCCGGGGCGCGGGGCAGGGGAAGACCGTGCTGCAAAGCGCCCCCAGAGCGGCCACGGTTCTGAACTTCCAAAACTGTGAAAACGTGGTTTTGGAAGGCTTTACCGCCGGACATACGGAGCGGGCGGAGCCCTGCGAGGGAAACGTCATCAATCTGAACAGCTGCACCAATGTGACCATGCGTGACCTGGGCCTCTACGGCTGCGGGGCCGTGGGTGTCAATTCCTATGAGTGTAATACCCTTTCTTTGGAGCGGTGCGAAATTTACGAGTGCTCCTCCGTAGGCCTGGATCTGTATTACACCAACGAGGTCACGGTGACGGACTGCGTAATCCGGGACATTGGAGGCAACCTTGGAGGCAGCAGTGCCTTGACGGCCTGGTGGGGCACGGGCCTGAACATCACCAATACCACCTTCCGTGGAAACAACTGTTGTGACCTGATGAACATCGGCCAGGGTGCCGTTTTTACGGGCTGCAAGTTTGAGGATAACACCATGAGCGGTTCCTTCCTCACCGCCTATAACAATTCTGAGCTGGCGGACATCGTCATGGACGACTGTACCGGCAAGGGCAATACCGGCTGGGCCTGGTTTACCCTGGACGGGGGCGTGGCCGTGGTGGATGCCACCGGCGCGGAAATTACGGAAGCCCAGATGGACGAGGCCTTTGGTCCTCTGAGCGCGGAGGCGGAAGCGCCCACCACCGCCCAGGAGACCGTGACGGTTAAGACGGCGGACGAGTTCTTGGCGGCACTGCAGTCCAACCGGGAGATCGTCATCGACACGCCCCTGCTGGACCTTAGCACCGCTTCGGACTACGGCAAGAATACTGCTGGGGTCAACTACTATTGGGTGGACAATTTCGACGGCCCCCAGCTGAACATTACGGATTTGGACAATGTGACCATCCGCGGCAAGAGCGGCAAAGGTGCTAACGTGATTTCCGCTGTACCCCGGTACGCAAACGTCCTGCACTTCCAGAACTGCGCCAACGTGACCCTGAAGGACCTGACGGCAGGCCACACCAAGGAGCCCGGCTACTGCATGGGCGGCGTGCTGTATTTTGACGGCTGCACCAATGTAACCGTAGAAAATACCGGCCTGTTTGGCTGCGGCACCATCGGCATCCAGGGTGTCCAGTGCCGGAACATGACCCTTACCAATAACGAGATCTACGAGTGCTCCTATGGCGGCATCTATTTGACTAGCTGCAAGAAGACCGAGATGAACGGCAACACCTTCCGGGACCTGGGAGATAAGGAATACGGTGTCCCCGGCTACATCTACAGCTTCTCTGCCTGTTCCGACCTGACCTTCGACGGCGCGGCCATCCCCGGAAACGATTATTTGGAGTATACCCCGTAAAAGCTCCCGTAAGGAATTCCGCACCCGGGAATGGGGAGCGAAAGAAAAAATAATAGGGCTGTTAGAATGTTTGTCGTTGCGAACCAGTGACCGATGTCACTGGTGTGGCAACCTCCCGGTTGGATGGAAACAGGTTGGTTTTAGAACCAAAATGTTCCAAAATCCGGGGGATTGCCACGCCAGTGTGCGCACTGGCTCGCAATGACAGAGCTTTTCTAACAGCCCCTTTTTCAAAACTCCGGGATAAATCCAATATCCGCGGAGTCCTTTTCCTGGGTAAAGCCCTGCAGGTCGTTTAGGAACATCCAGCTTAAAACCGCGTCGTATTCCTCGTCGGTGATCCGCCGGTCCATAGGGGGCTTCTGGCTGCCTACGGGGGTATACTGCCGCATGAGGCTGACCAGAACTTCCCCGGGCCGGAAGGTATCGCCGATCCAGTCCAGGACCCGCAGAGAGTTGTCGATCTGTCCGGGGAGGATCAGGTGGCGGATAATAGTTCCTTTGACCACCCTATCCCCCTGCCACTGGACGGGGCCGGTCTGCCGGAACATTTCCTGAATGGCCGCCTTGGCGATTTCCGGATAGTCCCCGGCCCGGGAGAGCCTGGCGGCCAGAACGGGGGAGGCATACTTCATGTCGGGCAAATAGATATCCACGAGGCCATCCAGCGCCCGGAGGGTCTCCACCCGCTCATAGCCCCCGCAGTTGTATACCACCGGCACCGGGAGCTTGGGCTGCAGGGCCGGGATCAGAGTGGGCAGAAACTGGGTAGGGGTCACCAGATCGATGTTCTCCGCCCCTTGCTCGATCAGCCCTTCCATGGCCTGCCGCAGCTCCTTGGAGTCCATAGCCTTCCCAACCGGGCCGCCGCTGATGGCGCCGTTCTGGCAGTAGCTGCATTTTAGGGTGCAGCCCCCAAAGAAGATGGCGCCGCTGCCGCCGCTGCCTGCCAAAGCGGGCTCTTCCCATTTGTGGATCATGGTTTTGGCCACCAGTGCGGTATCCGGGCACCGGCAGACGCCCTTTTCTCCCCTGGTCCGGTCCACCTCGCAGAGCCGGGGACACAGGGTGCAGTTGGAATAATTCATAAAAACAGCTCCCTAAAAAGCAATTATGCCTTATATTCTACCATTTTTTGAGAAAAACGCAAGTATCGCTTTACTGCGCCCCGGCTTTGTGGTAAAATACCCGTAAGAACAGGGGGGAGACACTGTGAATTTACCGGAAGTTTTGGTCGCCAACGGCACCGGTGCCGCATTGGTGATTTTTTTGTTCGCGCTGCGGGTCCGTACCGGAGAATCCAAGCTGGGGGCCATGCGGCTGTTTGACTGGATGCTGCTTGCAGCGTTGGTGGCCCAAATCGCGGAGACCGTCAGTTTTTTGATCGACGGAAAGCCCTTCCCCGGAGGAAGAGAACTGCAATATCTGCTCAATACCCTGAGCACGGCGGTGTCGCCTTTTTTAGGCCTGTGCTGGTGCCTGTTTGTGGATTATCGGATCTATCGCAGTATGCGGCATCTGAAAAAGGTACGCTTCCGGCTGTGCCTTCCTTATGTTGTGTGCATGGCGATCCTGCTGGTGAACCTGTGCGGTACCGGCATCGTGTTTTCGGTATCCCAGGACAATGTGTATTCCCGGGGCCCGCTGAACATCGTTTTCTACATTGCGGTGGGCCTTTACTATGCCCAAAGCATCGATATTTCCTGCAGGGCAAAGCGGGAAGGGCAGACCGTCAATTTCTTCCCGGTAGGGGTATTTCTGGTGCCCTGCCTGGTGGGAACGGTGCTGCAGCTACTGTGCTACGGCATGGCCTTCTGCTGGCTGGCGGTATCCATGGCATTGGTATTTGTCCACATCCAGCTGCAGAACAGCGACACCTTTGTGGACGAAATGTCCGGCCTGTTTAACCGGAAGTATTTGAACTATTACCTGGACCAGGCCCGGAAGTCCGGGAACAAGAGCCTCCATGGGATCATGGTGGATGTGAACGACTTTAAGCTCATCAATGATACCTATGGTCACGCCGCCGGAGACCGGGCCATTCAGGAAACCGGTACCATCCTTTCCTCCGCCCTGCCGGAGAAGGGCATTGCCATGCGAATGGGCGGCGACGAGTTTATCGTGCTGCTGGCCAATGCCTCCGATGCCCAGGCGGCCCAGACCAGGCAGGACATCTTAGAAAATGTGGCCCACTTCAACAAGACCACCGATGCCCCCTTCCGGCTGTCCCTGTCCTTGGGAACGGCCCGCTTTGACGGAAGCAACATCGAGGAATTCCTGACGGACCTGGATCAGAGCATGTACATGGATAAAAAACGCTATCACGGATAAGGAGACCGTTATGCTGCAAAAGAACGGAGAATACGAAGCCCTCATTACGGACTACACCACGGAAGGACAGGGGGTAGCCCATATTGAGGGCTGCGCTGTTTTTGTGCCCAATGCCATCGCCGGGGAGCGGGTGCTCCTGCGCATCGAAAAAGCAAGAAAGACCTGGGCGGCGGGAAAGATCCTGCGCATTCTGGAGGTTTCCCCCCATCGCATAAACCGGGCCTGCCCCGTGGCAAAAAAGTGCGGTGGCTGCGACTTCTGGCACATGGACTACGAAGAGGAGTGCCGCCTGAAGGCCCAGCGGGTCACCGACTGCCTGAACCGCATCGGCGGGGAGCATCTGGAGCGCCTGCCCATCCTGGCGGCTCCTACATGCGAGGGCTACCGGAACAAGGCCCAGTACCCCGTGGCCTACGAAAAAGGGGAGGCCTACGCCGGCTTCTTCCAGGCCGGCACCCATCAGGTCATCCCCAACGACCGCTGCCTGATTTTGCCGGAGGAAACGGACCAGGTAAAGGCCATTGTCATGCGTTATGTCAACAAGCACCACGTCCCCGTCTACGATGAACTGACCCACCGGGGTCTGCTGCGGCATATCTACGTCCGCCGGGGAGCCGTTTCGAAGCAGGTGCTGGTGTGCCTGGTGGTGAACGGGGAGGGCCTGCCCAAAATCTCCGCCCTCATCGACAGTCTGAAAGCCGTCCCCGGCTTTACCACCCTGGTCCTCGGCGTTAATACCAAAAAGGGCAACGCCGTCTTAGGGGACAAGTTCGTCACCCTCTACGGCCCGGGCTATATCGAAGATACCCTCTGCGGCCTTTCCTTCCGCCTGTCCCCCCGGTCCTTCTACCAGGTGAACCACCACCAGGCCCAGCGCCTGTATCAGGCCGCCATTGGTTTGGCAGGTATCACCAAAGAAGACCTGGTGCTGGACCTCTACTGCGGCGTGGGCACCATCACCCTGGCTATGGCCTCCGCCGCCGGAAAGGTAATGGGCGTGGAGGTGGTCCCCCAGGCCATCGAGGACGCCAAGGACAACGCCCGCCGCAACGGCATCGAAAACGCCGAATTCTTCTGCGCCGACGCAGGCCAGGCCGCCCTGGACCTGGAACAAAAGGGCATCCACCCGGACATCATCACCGTAGACCCCCCAAGAAAGGGCCTGAACCAGGACGCCATCGAGGCCATCGCCAAAATGTCCCCCAAACGCCTGGTCTACGTCTCCTGCGACCCGGCTACATTGGCAAGGGACGTGGCGCTGCTCAAGGAGAAGGGGTTCGCATTGCAGAAGGCCATGTGCGCCGATCTGTTCCCAAGGTGCAGCCATGTGGAATCAATTGTCCTTTTGACGAGAAACTGACTTCCGAGTAGAGAAAAAACTGAACCATCCGGAATTTCCGGATAGTTCAAAAATTCTCCATCAAAAAGGATGTATCAAATTCAAAGTATTGTCATAGAATATTTTTAATAAATGCTTGCAATTGCTTGCGTATGCAATATAATATTAAGAAAAGGAGGTAATACCATGGCAAACACATCTGCTGTTTACGCAAGAATAGACACTAATCTCAAGGATAACGCCGAGAATATTCTTTCCCAGCTGGGGATTTCTCCGTCCAGTGCAATCCAGATGCTTTATAGCCAGATCGTCTTGAAGAAGGGAATGCCATTTGAATTAAAGCTTCCTTCTTCCAAACCGCTGGCTGTTGGCGCAATGAGCAGAGAGCAGCTTGACGCAGAACTCCAAAAGGGTGTGGATTCCATCAAAGCGGGGAGGGTATACTCTGCGGATGAGGTGGATGCGGCTCTTGCAAGGGAGTTCGGCATATGACGGATAGCTATAGGGTTGGCTATTCTGCAGAGGCACTTGACGATTTGCGTGAAATCTATGCGTATGTTGCAAATGAACTCCTTGCTCCGGAAACTGCCACTGCCCTGCTGGGACGTATCCGAGAGGAAGTTCGTTCCTTGGATTTTATGCCAGCCCGTTATGCGTTCGTCAGCTGGGAGCCCTGGCGTTCGATGAAAATGCACCGGCTTCCGGTAGACAACTTCATTGTGTATTATCTTGTCGATGACGAGAAAAGGACAGTTACGGTAGCCCGAGTATGCTACGGTGGACGGGATATCGAAGGAATTGTAAATTCAGATAAATTGTGATGATATAGGCATTCAGGTATTCGAAAATTTCGAATACCTACCGCTGACAGGGAAAACGATTGTGCAATGCCATTAAAAATTGGAAAAGCAGCAAGCCTGTCGAGGGAGGACAGACTTGCTGCTTCTTACCATTGGTTGAAATGTACTCTGCTTTCTTCATAGCGGCTCTTGCGGGCTGCGGTGATGTCCTCTGCCGGATAGCCAAGTGCGATAATCGAATGGGGCATTATGGGATCCGGAAGACCAAAGAGTTCCTTTTGGCGTTGTACTCGATCCATCTGCGGCCAGGTGCCAAGCCATACCGAGCCGATCCCTAGCGCATGGGCACAGAGGCAGATATTTTCGGCGGCGATCGCCCCATCGACGATCCAGTAGTCAGGGGCAAAGCGGAAGGCCCTGTCCAGGTCTCCGCAGACAAGAATGCCTGCGGCGGCATTTTTCAATGGGCGGGCAGGATCCCCGTTGGCTTCTGCCATTCTTTGCAGTTTTTCTTTTTCGGTTATGACCACAAACGACCAATCTCTGGCGTTTACGCAGCAGGGGCCGCTCATGGCAGCATCCAGTATTTGGTGCAGCTTTTCACCTTCGATAGGCTGGTCTGTAAATTGACGTGTGCTGCGGCGGGTGAAAATTGCGTGGATAGTATTCATATTTTGGTTCCTCCGTATCGTAGAATGGATATTCTTTTTTGCTACGAACAGCCTGCTTGTTATGTCTATTTTTACAATGGAGATGAAAGTTTTGCGGCGGTATTTCAAGCAGACGAATATGCGGTTCGTCTCCTGAAAACGGCTATGATATTATTGGATGTCTGTAATCTGAGTATAACACCATTGTTCCGGTTTTGCAAGTAAATGATGGAAAAGTTATTGGATAACAAAAAAATATTTGAAATTTCAGGAAATATATGATAAAATATTAGCATTCCACAGGAATCACGGGAGTGCATCCGGTGTTGTGGGCGTCGGCGGCAGACTGGCGCGCGCAAGCGGTTTGTTCACTGATCATCTCTCTGAAAATACCATCCGTTCTGTCCGGGCGGAGGCAAAGGGGAGGTGAAGAAAATGAAGCGCGTAAAGGCAGCCTGTATTCTGCAAACGCTGGTGTTTGCGCAGAAAGAGGATTGCGGCATGACCCGGGAGCAGCAGCTTCGGGTCAACCACGACGAAGTGGGCCGCTACAAGGCCCTGATGGACAGAAGCCGTACCCGGTACCAGATCACCGAGGAAACGGAACAAAGCGACGGCTCCGTGCTTGTCCGGGTCAGAAAACAGTACAACGACAAAGCGGACGTAAGTGAATATTTCAATTGACAGTAAATACTGCCCCTTCCGATCCAAAACCGGAAGGGGCAGTATTTCTTTTTTCGGGGATGGTGCATTGCTGCGGAAATGTGCCGATTCCACAAAAATTTTGTCAAAACACTATGCAGGCAGTTAATTGTTTTTGGGGGCAGGGGGATGTAGAATAGAAACATACATTATTGTGGGGAGGGAAAGTTGGGAAATAGGGATTTGTTGGATTAAGACTGTCGCTGCGAACCAGTTCGCAAACTGGTGTGGCAGTCCCCCGGTTGGATGGGACAGGCCACAACATTCTGAGTCCTTGTCCCCCTCCAAGCATGGAGGGGGCGGGCGACGCAGGAGACCGGGGGGTGGTTGAAAAGGTTCGATATTTTGAGCGGTCGGATGAATGAAATATATTCCATTTGGCCGTATTTTCCCAACAAAGCAATCTGTTATCGTACCGGGTCCCCTCCACCTCTGTCACTGCGTGACATCTCCTCCAGCAGGAGGAGAACAAGAATACAGCCTGTCAGCCTGTGCCATCCAACCGGGGGATTGCCACGACAGTCTGCGGACTGTCTCGCAATGACAGAGACCCAGTCAAATCCCCATTTGCCAAACAACCCCGCAAAAGAAAAACAAGCGCCATTCCCCAAAGGGGAAGCGCGGAAAGAAGGAACCGTCATGAAAAAACTGTTCGCCATGTTCCTGGCCCTGACCATGACCTTCCAGCTCATCACTCCAGCCTGGGCCGATGCAGCTGCGGAAGAACCGGAGGAAGTTACGGAAGAAACTGAGGTCGTGGAAGAGGAAACCCAGGAGGAAACCACCGAGGCTACGGAAGAGGAGCTTCCCGAGGAGACCACGGAAGTTCCTATGGAAAGCGAAGAAGCGCCCACAGAGGAGACGGTTCCGGAAACGACGGACGCAGAGGAGACACAGCCGGAGACGGTAGAGGAAACCGTTGGGATGCTGGCGGAGGGTGTGATCGACTCCGGCAGCTGCGGGGGTGCGCTTACCTGGGTGCTGACTTCGGATGGGACATTGACTATTTCCGGTGACGGGGCAATGGAGAATTTTGACGAGGTGTATGGTGAAAAGGGAGAAAGGATTAGTACGACGACTCCGTGGAATATCTATGGAGAAGAAATCAAAAAGGTTTTGATAATATCTGGGGTTAGCAGTATAGGAGATCGTGCTTTTACAAACTGCAATCACCTGGAGAGTATTGACATCCCGGAAAGCATAACGAGCATTGGGTGGGGCGCCTTTGACGGGTGCAGCAGTTTGATGAGTGTGACGATTCCGGATGGCGTGACAAGCATTAAATCTTGTGCCTTTAAGGAATGTAGCAGCTTGACGGATGTGACAATTCCAAAAGGCATAACGAGCGTTGAGTACCAGACCTTCTTCGGCTGCAGCGGTCTAACCAACGTGGTGATTCCGGAAGGTGTAACAGATATCGGAAATGCAGCGTTTAGAGGCTGTAGCGGATTAACCAGCGTGACGCTTCCGGAAGATACGACAGGTATCGGGTGGGAAGCTTTTTATGATTGTAGCAGTTTGACGAATGCTGTAATTCCAGAAGGTGTAACATTTATTGGGTTTGGGGCTTTTTCAGGCTGCAGTTGTCTAACAAGCATCGCAATTCCAAGCAGCGTGACGAATATTAAATGGGAAGCTTTTTCTGGCTGCAGTAGTTTGACGAGTGTGACAATACCCAAAGGCGTGCCAAGCATCGAATGGTCTACCTTTGAAGGTTGTAGTAGCTTGATCAGTCTGGAAATATCGGAAGGTGTAACAAGCATTGGAGATTCCGCATTCCGTGATTGCAGCAGTTTGGTAAGTGTGATAGTTCCGGAAGGTGTGACAAATATCGGTGAGCGGGCTTTTGATGGTTGCAGTGATATGATTCGCGTGACGATCCCGGAAAGTGTAACGAGTATTGGAGATGCTGCTTTTTACGGTTGTAGCAGTTTAACAAGTATAAAGCTTCCAAAAGGAATGACGAGTATTTCAAAAGGAATTTTTCGCGAATGCAGCAGTCTGGAAAATGTAACAGTCCCGGAAAATGTAGTGAGCATCGGAGATGAGGCTTTTTCTGGTTGTGAGAGGCTAACGAATGTAGTGATTCCGAAAGATGTGACGAACATTGGAAGCTTTGCTTTTGCTGGGTGCAGTAGCTTTACCAGCATAATGATTCCGGAGGGCGTGACAAGCATTGAGAATTACACCTTTCGCAATTGTAGCGGTCTAATAGATGTAACGATTACCAAAGGTGTGACAAGCATTGGAGAATGGGCATTTTCCGGCTGCAGCAACTTGACCAGTATAATGATTCCGGAAGGTGTGACGAACATTGGCTGGGAGGCATTTTCTGAATGTAGCAGTTTGATAAGCATGACGATTCCGGAAAGCGTGACGAACATCGGACCGGGTGCTTTTTTTGCCTGTGACAAGTTGGGCAGCATTGTGATTCCAGAAGGCATGGTAAGCATCAAGGAGAGTACCTTTGGGGGGTGTAGCGGCCTAACTAGCGTAACGATTCCCAAAAGTGTGACGAGTATTCATGAAAATGCCTTCGATGGCTGCAAAAAATTGAAGGATGTTTATTATGGCGGTACAAAAACAGACTGGAGCCAAATCAAAATCGCAGGCAACAACACCATCCCTAGGACCGCCACCATCCACTACCAATCCCAAATCGGCACCGAGATCCGCCCCACCGGCCTCACCGAGCTGGACGGCGGCGACACTCAGAACCTCATTCTTTGGTCCCTGATGCAGGATCAAAAGATTCCTGCCGCCTGGTCCCTTTACGAAGGTGACGAAGCCTACGCCACCATCACATCCAACGGCACCCTGACCGCCAAGGCAGTGGCAGAGCCGGTGGAAATTACGGTCATCGCGGAACCCACCAACGGCGAACCCAGGGCCACGAAGACCATCCGCATCAACCCCAAGGCCACGGCCCTGCTTCTGATGCTGGATGGAGAACCTCTTGGCGAAAACCTGGATGTGGATATGTACGACCGTGAGACGCTCACCCTGACGGCCATCAAAAATACCATGGAAGAAGCCCAGGGCATCCGTTGGTCCACCAGCAAAAAGGACGTGGCCCAGGTGGATGCAAACGGTGTGGTGACTCTGCTCAAGCCTGGTACAGCAATCATCCAGGCTACCGATGACGGCAAGCTCATCGGCAAAGTGACGCTGAACGTGACCTATACGGACAAGAGCCCTCGGTTGGAAGTAACTACCCTGAATCTGAATACTGCCCTGTCCGGCGGCGTGACCGTGGACTTTTTGGAAGCCTATGGGAATGGGGTAGAGGCGCTCCAATGGGACGATGAGCGGTTCGTGTTCGAATATCAGGAAAACCAGCTGACCGTTTCGGCAAAGAATCCTCTGAAGAACGGCACCTATCCTGTCACCCTGCGCGTTACCTGCGCCGATGAAAGGGAGTATACCTACCCCCTGACCATCAAAGTCACCAACACCCTCCCCAAACCCACCGTCAAGCAGACTGCCAAGCTGAATCTCTTCTACAAAAACAGCACCGCCCCCTTGACTGTCACCGTCCCCGGCCAGACCGTTGAAAACGTAGAACTGACGGACACCGAGGACTTTACCTTGGAGCCTTCCGAGGACGGCTGGGAGATCGTCTACATGACGGAGGACCCCAAGCCGGATACCAAGGGAACCTTGAACATCTACCTGGAAGGCTACCGGGAGCCGGCCGAAGTGGCGCTGACCGTTGGAACCATCTCCACCGTCCCCGCGGTAAAGCTCAGCGCGGCTTTCAGCACCATCAACAGCGCTTTTGATTTGACTACCCGGGTCATACTCCTGGATAAGTCCGGAAAGCCTCTAGAGTTAGAAAACCCCAGTGTAGATTGCGACAATGCGGACGTAAGTATCGATGGGAACCTTGTGACCATCACTTTGGATGCGCCCAAGGCCACCACCGTGACCATGTACCTGCAGGACAGCACCTGGGCCCAACCCATCAAGCTCACCCACAAGGTCACCGTTTCCAACAAAAAGCCCACCCTGAAGCCTGCCGGGAACCTGACCCTGAACAGCCTGTTTACCGCCCGCACCGCGGAGACAGCTATGGTCCTGTCCCAGAGCAATCTGTCTCTGGAAACTGTGGACTTTGTTTCTACTGCCAAAGAGGGCAGCGCCGCCTGGACGGAGGCCCAAAAGCTGGAGCTCAGCTATGATATGGGATATGCCACGGCCAAAATCAGGGATGGGGAAAATGCCCCCAAGGCTGGTACCTACAGCTTCAAATGCACCGGTATCCTGGAAAACGAAGAGACTATCCCCGGCGGCACCCTGAAGGTTACCGTATCCGCTGCTGCCCCCAAGGTAAAGCTCTCCGCAACCTCCGTGATGCTCAACAAGTTCCTGGCTGGGAAGGAGCAGGGGACTGTAACGGCCACCGCTCCCAATGGCTATCAGGTGGTGGACTTTGAGGGAATGCCCGAAGGCATGACCTTTGACGAGGATACCGGCATCCTGTCTGTCGAACTGCGGAGCAATTCTGATAATGGCGGAAGCTACGATTTGTACCCAGTGGTCCGGGACGTGGAGACCGGTGAGGAAGTAACCCTTTCTACCAAGCTGAGCTTCAAGGTCCAGGCCTACAATTCCCAGAAGCTGAGTGTATCCCTTTCCGCCAAGGGCAAGCTGGATACCCAGACGGACGGTGAGATCGCCTATACCGTTACGAAACTGACCAATTGCCTTGGTACCGTTGAGGACGTGGTTCTGGAAGGCCAGGACAAGGACCTGTTCCGGGCGGAAATGGATGTTGTGAACAGCAAGCCCACCGTCCATCTGACCCTGGTGGATGGCGTCACCTACGCTACCAACAAGGCCTACAAGATCCAGTTCCGGTTCTACGCCTGCGGCAGGGAGATCCTGTCCCCGGTGCAGACTGTGAAGGTCACCCAGACGGCTTTGAAGGTGACGGTGCCCAAGACCGTTACCTACTACCAGGCCCAGAAGTCCCCCTTGCGTGTGGTGCTGACTGCCAATGTTCCTATGGACAAGGTAACCATGAACAGCAAGACCGCCAAGGAGTTCCGGGAGGCCGTGGGAGACATGACCCAGGACGGCAACCGGCTGGAATTCGAGATCGCAAACCCCGGCGCCCTGACTGCCGGAAAGAGCTATTCCGTAGTTCTGGATGCGACGCCCTGCAGCAACGCAAGCAACGTTCCCCCCGTCACCATCAAGCTGACCGTCAAGGTCCAGAAATAACAAACGACCCCCTGGAAGAGCAAAATCTTCCGGGGGGTCGCACTATAAGCTTTGCATTAGTTTGCCGCAGCATTGAGCCACTGGCGAACGGTCTCCACGCTTACTTCTACAGCCTGTGCGATCGTCTCACTGCTCAGGCCCATTTTGTTCAGATTGAGGGCCACTTCCTTTGCTTTCAGCATTTCGCCTTCAGCTTTGCCTTCGGCCTTGCCTTCAGCCATGCCTTTGGCGATGCCCCTTTTCTCAACTTTATCCAGAATTTCACACATATTTTTCGGACCTCCTTCCGGTTTCTTGGCACAGGCTTCTTCAAAACGCTGATCGCCTGTCATAACACTTAATAGCTGCAATACCTCTTGAACGTGCTGTATTTCTTTTTGACTTGGTGTATAATCCCCATTTTTCTGCTTTTGTACAAAGAAATCCGCTACGATTCCAAAGTCGCTCCGGAAGAGTTTTACCTGCTCCTCTGTAAGATATGCAATTTCGAAAAGATTGATTTTGTAGTCTTGCACATAGGGCTTAAATTTCTCCGGTATATCCAGACACCCAAGCAGGTTTCTTGGTTTGTCCCAATGCTTGTCGTGACCGAAATACAGAACCAGTGTCACCACCGGATAGCGGTCCGGGCCGTTTAGTTGGCTGCGATATTCGGCCCCGTCGTAGCCAATGACCCGAAGGGGCATATCCGGGTCCGGCTTGGTTTGATTCTCCAGGCCAATACAGGCAATGCGGATATTCTGCTTGTACCAACGCTTTGCAACATCCCGCTCGATCTCTCGAAGCTTTCCGTCTGCCTTATATACAGACCTGGGCGCCTGGTCTACCAGTTCATCTGCTTTTAAAACTTCTTCCCCCTGAAAGAGCAGGGTATTCACAATATCCGCGAATACATCATTGTATGCTTCCAGCAGCTTTTCTGTAATATCCTTTTGCGCCACGGAAATACCTTCTTTCCTTGGTAGATATCAAGCATTGTGTAACTGTTTCTATCATCATACTATCACGTATTTGCTTTTTTTTCAAGAGGAACCTTCCCCTATACAATAATTATAGATATGCCCGAAGTTTTCCAAATTTCCGAATTCTTCATGAATGCCCTCCCGGTATCTGATATACTGTAAAAACAGAATCAAATCAGGAGGAAAGCTATGAAAAAACTGGTAAAACAACTATCCTGGCAAAATTTTGCAATGCTGTTACTGGCCGGATGCATCAATGCCTTTGGGGTCACGGTGTTTCTGGCACCGGTAAAGCTGTACGACAGCGGGATCTCCGGAACCTCCATCCTGCTGTCCCAGCTGACGGGGCTGCCGCTGAGCGTCTTTTTGCTGCTGCTGAATGTGCCGCTCTTCCTGTTCGGCCTCAAGCGGCAGGGCGGGGTGTTTACAGTGTATTCCCTGTTTGCGGTAGGGGTGTACGCCTGGGCCAGCTGGATGATCACGGATGTGCTGCCCATTGACGTCGCCATGGCGTCCCCCTTGGCCGGGGAGGACCTATTGCTGTGCGCCCTGTTTGGCGGGGTGATCTCCGGCGTGGGCAGCGGCCTGACCATCCGCAACGGCGGGGCCATAGACGGCATCGATGTGCTGGCGGTGACCTTTGCCAAGGGGTTCAATATGACCGTGGGCACCTTTGTGATGATCTACAATGTGATTTTGTACATCCTCTGCGGGGCGGTGATCGGCAGCTGGATCCTGCCCCTGTATTCCATCGTTACCTATGGAGCCGGACTGAAGACCGTCGATTTCATTGCCGAGGGCATCGACCGCTCTAAGGCCGTCATGATCATTACGGATCGGCCGGAGGAGGTCAACGCTGCCCTTTTGGAGGCCTTTTCCTGCGGGACCACCCGCATGCAGGCCTTCGGCGGCTATTCCAACGCGGAAAAGGGAATCATCTACTTTGTGGTCAACCGGTTCCAGATCGCCCGGGTCCGCACGCTGGTCCGAGAGCTGGACCCCATGGCCTTTGTGACCATTACAGAGGTGGCGGATGTCCTGAAGGCGGCGCCGGTGCAACCGGAATGAGAGCCTGCGCGAGGCCTTAAAATTTCCACCGGTATCATATTGCGTTTCCGGGGGAAATCCGATATAATGGAAGCGCTTAATTTGAGAGAAAGAGGCGCGTACCAATGGTTCAAACGGCGTTTGATAACGACAAGTATCTGCAGATGCAGTCCAGTCATATCCGGGAGCGGATCGCCAAGTTCGGCGGCAAGCTCTATCTGGAATTCGGCGGCAAGCTCTACGACGACAACCACGCATCCCGGGTGCTTCCCGGTTTTCATCCGGACAGCAAGCTGCGGATGCTGCTGCAGCTGAAGGACCAGGTGGAGATGGTCATTGCCATCAATACCGCAGACATCGAAAAGAACAAGATCCGGGGAGATCTGGGCATTACCTACGACCTGGATGTGATCCGGCTCATCAACATTTTCCGGAATTTTGGCCTCTACGTATCCAGCGTGGTCCTGACCCGGTATCATGACAATACCGCTGCCAAGGCCTTCCAGGCACGGCTGGAGGGGATGGGCATGAAGGTCTATCACCACTACGCCATCGAGGGCTACCCCTCCAATACCTCCTTTGTGGTATCCGACGAGGGCTTCGGCCGGAACGACTATATCGAAACTACCCGGGAGCTGGTGGTGGTCACCGCCCCCGGCCCCGGCAGCGGCAAGCTGGCCACCTGCCTGAGCCAGCTCTACCATGAGCATGAGCGGGGGGTCACCGCCGGCTACGCCAAGTTCGAGACCTTCCCCATCTGGAATCTGCCCCTGAACCATCCGGTGAACCTGGCCTACGAGGCCGCTACCGCCGACCTGAACGATGTGAATATGATCGATCCCTTCCATCTGGAGGCCTACGGCAAAACCACCGTCAATTACAACCGGGATGTGGAAGCCTTCCCGGTGCTGGTGGCCATCTTCGAAAAGATTCTGGGCCACTGCCCCTACAAGTCCCCCACGGATATGGGCGTCAACATGGTAGGCAACTGCATTACGAATGATGAGGCCGCTTGCTTCGCCTCCCGCCAGGAGATCATTCGCCGGTATTATACGGCTCTGTGCGACCAGAAGAAGGGCAAAGCCGCCGACGAGGTGGTTTTCAAGCTTGAGCTTCTCATGAAAAAGGCCGGCGTCAAGGCAGAGGAGCGGACCGTTATCGCCCCGGCTCTGAAGCGGGCAGAGGAGACCCACAATCCCGCCGCCGCCGTGGAGCTGCCGGACGGAAGGATCATTACCGGCAAGACCTCCGACCTGTTGGGTGCCGCCTCTGCGGTGCTGCTGAATTCTCTCAAGGCCCTGGCCGGGATCCCTGCGGACCTGCACCTCATCGCCCCGGCAGTCCTGGATCCCATTCAGCATCTCAAGGTGGACCACCTGGGCAACCGGAACCCCCGCCTGCACACCGACGAGACCCTGATCGCCCTATCCATCAGCGCGGCCACCAATCCCACCGCGGAGCTGGCTATGGAGCAGCTGGATAAGCTCCGGGGCTGCGAGGTCCATTCTACGGTCCTGCTGTCCAGCGTGGACGAAAATATGTTCCGCCGCTTGGGCATGAACCTGACCTGTGAGGCAAAATACGAATAAAAGATAAGGAGGTAGGTTTCTATGGTGATCCAGCAGCAGTTCAACTATTCTCCCAAGAATGTAAACCGGACTCTGCACATCTACCTGCCCAACGACTATGACCGGTCCCAGGAAAAATATCCGGTCATGTACTTTTTCGACGGACACAACCTGTTCCGGGACTCCGACGCCACCTACGGCAAATGCTGGGGCCTGGAGACCTTTCTGGACCACTGGTCCAAGAAGATGATCGTGGTAGGCATGGAATGCGGCCACGAGGGACGGGAGCGGCTGGACGAATACTGCCCCTACGATTCCCACGGGGGCTTTTTGGGAGAGATCCACGGTATGGGGCAGGCCACTATGGACTGGATCGTCCGGGAGGTCAAGCCCTGGGTGGATGCCCACTTCCGCACCTGGCCCTGCCGGGCAGCCACCGGTATTGCCGGGTCCAGCATGGGCGGCCTGATGGCCATCTATGCGGCAGGAAAGTACAACGCCTGGTTTTCCAAGGCAGCCTGTCTAAGTAGCGCCATCCGGGTCTGCCGGAAGCAGCTGCTGGCGGACATCGGGGACGTGGACCCGGATACCCGGGTGTATCTGTCCTGGGGTACGGAGGAATCCGGCGGCAAGCGGGTAGGCTTTTACAGCCCCGCGGCCCTGGCCAACCGGGAGGTGGCGGAGGCCTTCTGGAAAAAGAAGGCCCAGGCGACCCTGTACTGCCAGGAGGGCGGCAAGCACTGCGAGGCAGACTGGGAAAAGCAGGTGCCTCAATTTATGGAGTATTTGTGGTTTTAACGTATGAAGTATATCGGACAAGCGACTATCATTTTTGCATTTACTTTGGCAGGGGAGCTATTGCACGTTCTGCTCCCGCTGCCCATTCCCGCGGCCATCTACGGCCTGGTGCTGCTGTTTTTGGCTCTGGTATTGGGGATCGTAAAGGTCTCCCAGGTGGATGGGGTCAGTAAGTTCCTCATCGCCACCATGGGCGTTTTGTTTGTGGCCCCCGGTGTCAGCATTCTGGAGGTTTGGGAGACCGTGGCCCCCAGTATCCTTTGGATCATCCTGATTTCTTTGCTTTCCACTGCGATCGTCTTTGCGGTGTCGGCCCTGGTGACCCAGGCCATGCTCAAAAAGGGGGACAAGGACAATGGGTGAAGTACTGACGCAAACCAGCCTGTTTGCCATTGTTCTGACTTTGGGCACCTACGAGCTGGGGCTGTGGGTCAGAAAAAAGACGGGGAACGCCCTGTGTAACCCTCTGCTGATCTCCATTATTCTGGTAATGATCGTCCTGGGCCTTTTCCGCATTCCGGCGGAAACCTACGGGGAAAAGATGGGCGGCCTATCCTGGTTCCTGACTCCGGCCACCGTCTGCCTGGCGGTTCCTCTGTATGAGCAGGGAAAGGTACTGAAAAAGAATCTGCCCGCTATCTTTGCCGGTGTGGCGGCGGGGACCCTGACCAGCCTTTGCTGCGTGGCGCTGATGTCCAAGCTCTTTTCCTTGGAGAGCCCCATTCTGGCTGCCATGCTGCCCAAAAGCGTGACCACGGCCCTGGGCATCGCCATTGCGGAGCAATTGGGGGGCATTACCGCGGTGACCACGGCGGCCATTATCCTTACCGGGATCTTTGGCTGCGTCTGCGGCTCCGGGCTTTCCAAGCTGCTAAAGGTAGATTCCCCCATTGCCCAGGGGGTGGCCTTCGGCACGGCCTCCCATGTACTGGGTACCAGCCGGGCCACGGAAATATCCGAGCTCACCGGTGCGGTCAGCTCCCTGTCCCTGGTGGTGGCGGGGATTTTGACGGCGGTACTGTGCCCGGTTTGGTTTTCTATTTTTGGATGAGAGAATATGTCATTGCGAACCAGCGCGCACGCTGGTGTGGCAATCTCCCGGAAAGTCATATCACATACCAAGCTCTACAATGTTTTTTACAAAATAGAGTATAGAAGGAGAAAATGAAAATGAGAAAAAGCGGAATTCTGATGCATATCACGTCCCTGCCCGGGCCCTACGGCGTGGGCACCATGGGCAAGAGTGCCTATGCCTTTTTGGACTTTCTGCATAAGTCCGGCCAGCAGATGTGGCAGATGCTGCCCCTGACCCCCACGGGCTACGGCGACAGCCCCTATCAGTCCTGCTCTGCCTATGCGGGCAACCCCTATCTCATCGACCTGGATACCCTGGTTCGGCAGCATCTGCTGAAAAAAGAGGAGCTTCTGGCGGTGGACTGGGGCGACGACGATACCCATGTAGATTTCGGCAAGCTCTACAACGGCCGAACCCCTATCCTCAAGCTGGCCTACAGCCGATTCCGCAACGACCGGGCGCTGAACAGCTTTATCAAGAAGAATGCCTCCTGGCTGAATGACTTTGCCCTCTACATGGCCCTGAAGGAGACCCACGGCTTTGCTCCCTGGTTCCAGTGGGAAAAGGAGCTGAAGTTCCGGGATGCGGCCGCTCTGGAAGCGCAAAAAGAAGCCCTGGCCGAGCCCATCCGGTTCTACTGCTTCGTGCAGTACATCTTCTACAAGCAGTGGAATGCCCTGCGGAAGAAGGCTGGGGAACTGGGCATTGAGCTCATTGGCGACGTGCCCATCTATGTGCCCTACGACTCCGTGGAGGTCTGGAAGGATCCTCAGCTCTTCCGGCTGGACGAGACGCTGACGCCCATCGACGTGGCGGGCTGCCCTCCCGATGCCTTTACCGCCGACGGCCAGCTCTGGGGCAACCCCCTGTACCGCTGGGACGTCCAGGAGGAGACCGGCTACAAGTGGTGGATCGACCGGCTCAGCGCCGCGGGCAAGCTCTTCGACGTGGTCCGGCTGGACCATTTCCGGGGCTTTGAGTCCTTCTGGGCGGTGCCCTATGGGGATGAGAATGCCCGGGGCGGAAAATGGGTCAAGGGTCCTGGCATGAGCTTTGTGAACGCTCTGAAAAAGAACCTGCCCCACCTGAATTTCATCGCCGAAGACCTGGGCTATCTGACCCAGGAGGTCGTGGACCTGCGGGACGAGTCCGGTTATCCCGGCATGAAGGTGCTGGAGTCCGCCTTTGATTCCAAGGAGCCCTCCGAGTACCGGCCCCACACCTATACCGCCAATACCGTCTGCTACACCGGTACCCATGACAATATGACCATGCGGCAGTGGTTCGAGGAGGCATCCCCCGAGGCGGTGAAGGTGGCCGTGGACTACATGACCCTGACCAAGAAGGAAGGCTTCGTCTGGGGCACCATCCGTACCGCCATGAGCTCCGTATCGGAGCGGGCCATCGTCCAGATGCAGGACTACCTGAACCTGGGCGGCGAGGCCCGGATGAATTTCCCGGGAAAACCCAGCGGCAACTGGTGCTGGCGGGCAAAGAAGGGATTTGCGACGAATAGCCTGGCGGCGAAGATTTTGGAGCTCACAAATCGGTACGACCGGGGTCCAGTAGTAGAGTAAATATGAAGTAATTGTTAAAAGTCAACAAATATAGAAGTGTTTCCTTGTGGCATATCACAAGAAAATTCCACTTGTTTTTTGTTGACTTTGCACATAACAATGGTGTATAATGGGACTTGCTTAAGGGGGTTTGTTGTGAACCTTGCTGAGCAAGTCCTTTTTTGGCATTCCCGGCGAATACAAGCCGTTTATGCAAAACAATTTTTGGAGGCACTATTATGAAAAAGACCATCGCAATGCTGCTGGCTCTTGTTCTGGTCGTAGGCCTGTTCGCAGGCTGCGGCTCTCAGACCGAGGCTCCCGCCGCTACCACCGCAGCGCCCGCCGGTGACGCCACTCAGGCTCCCGCCGCCGAGGCTCCCGCTGCCGGCAATGGTACCGTTTACTACCTGAACTTCAAGCCCGAAGCCGATGAGGCCTGGCAGGCTCTTGCCAAGACCTACACCGAGCAGACCGGCGTCAAGGTCACCGTCGTTACTGCCGCTTCCGGCACCTACGAGGACACCCTGACTGCTGAGCTGGACAAGGCAGAAGCTCCCACCATGTTCCAGGCCGGTAACCAGGGCGCCATCGACGCCTACGGCGACTGGTGCATGGACCTGCGCGGCACCGACGTTTACAACGAAATGACCACCGACGACTTCAACCTGAAGGGCGAAGACGGCTCCGTCCTGTCCATTGGCTACTGCTACGAGTCCTTCGGCATCATCGTCAACAAGGCTCTGCTGGAGAAGGCCGGCCACTCCCTGGATGAGATCACCAATTTCGAGTCCCTGAAGGCCGTTGCCGACGACATCCATGCCCGGGCTTCCGAGCTGGGCTTCGATGCCTTCACCTCCGCCGGCCTGGACGGTTCCTCCTCCTGGAGATTCTCCGGCCACCTGCTGAATATGCCGCTGTACTACCAGTTCCGTGACGACGGCGTCACCGAGCAGCCCGCTACCATCAACAATAAGTACCTGGAGAACTTCAAGCAGATCTGGGACCTGTACATCACCGATTCCGCTACCACCGGCGCTGCCCTGACCACCGCTACCGGCGACCAGGCCGAGGCTGAGTTTGGCAAGGGCGAGGCCGTCTTCTACCAGAACGGTACCTGGGAGTACGGCAACCTGACCGGCACCTTCGGCATGAACCCCGATGACCTGGCTATGATCCCCATCTACTGCGGCGTAGAGGGCGAGGAGAAGGCCGGCCTGTGCTCCGGCACCGAGAACTGCTGGGCTGTCAACAAGGACGCCGACCCCGAGGATATCCAGGCTACTCTGGACTTCATGAAGTGGGTCGTCACCTCCGAGGAAGGCACCACCATGCTGGCTGAGCAGTTTGGTCCCTGCCCCTTCAAGAGCGCCAAGACTCCTGAGAACGTGTTCTTTGCCGATGCCAACGAGCTGGTCGCTGCCGGCAACTACACTGTGACCTGGGCCTTCAACTGGACTCCTGGTGTGGAGGACTTCCGTGCCGGCGTCGTGGACGCTCTGACCCAGTACACCTCCGGCACCGGCGATTGGGCCGCTGTGGAGAGCGCCATTGTGGACGACTGGGCAACCCAGTACGCCAAGAACGTTGGCTGATTTCAATAAGGTTTAGCTGATCCTTTCCGGGGCGAGCGGATTCGCTCGCCCCGGTTTTTTCTAGTATCAAGCTCAGAACAGGCCCTTTTGCATTTGGACGGGGCCGATAGGAGAGATGACTATGGCAAAAGCGAAAAAAACCAACGACGGCGCTTCGCTGAACTCTGTGCTGGTCCGCCGGCCTATTCAGAAGTGCTTCCCGTTGTTCCTGCTTCCTACCTTCATTGCGTTCTGCATTGGATTTCTGTACCCCTTCGGAAAGGGCGTGTTCCTTTCCTTCTGTGACTTCAAAACCACCAGTAAGTGGACCTGGATCGGCATTGGCAATTATGTAAAGGCCTTTGCCGATGAAAGCTTCCTGCATGCCTTCTGGTATACGGCGGTTTTCGCCCTGGTGTCCCTGCTGATCATCAATATTCTGGCCTTTACCGTGGCCTACCTGCTGACCAAGGGAATCAAAGGCTCCAATATCTTCCGTACCGTTTTCTTTATGCCCAACCTGATCGGCGGCATTGTTCTGGGCTATATCTGGTCCATGATCTTTGACGGCATCCTTTCCAAGTACAATACTTCTATTCTGCTGAATTCTACATATGGCTTCTGGGGCCTGATCATTCTGATGGCCTGGCAGCAGATCGGCTATATGATGATCATCTACATTGCGGGCCTGCAGGCCGTTCCCGGGGATATGCTGGAGGCGGCCAAGATCGACGGTGCCACCGAGTGGCAGACCCTTTGGCACATCACCATTCCCAACGTGATGCCTTCCATCACCATCTGCACCTTCCTGACCCTGACCAATTCTTTCAAGCTCTACGATCAGAACCTGGCATTGACCAACGGCCGTCCCTACCAGGGGGCCATCCATACCACGGAAATGCTGGCTCTGAACATCGTCAATTCCAATACGCCCAAGACCAAGGGCGTGGGCCAGGCCAAGGCCGTGATCTTCTTCGTTCTGGTCGCGATCATCGGCATCCTGCAGATGAGATCCACTCATGATAAGGAGGTGCAGCAGTAATGAGCAAAGCTGCTACGATCCAAGGGGAGAAGCGGGGCAAGACCATTCTCACCGTTGTGTTTACCATTATCGCAATTGTTTACCTGCTGCCCATTTTCCTGGTGCTGATGAACTCCTTCAAGGCAAACGCTTATGTCAATACCGAGACCTTTGCCCTGCCCAATGAAGAATCCTTTGTAGGCGTTCAGAACTATATCAAGGGCATGACCTTCGGCAACTATCCCTTTGCCAAGTCCGTTGGTTATTCTCTGTTTATTACTGTGGTGTCCAGCGCCCTGATCCTGTTGTGTACCTCTATGGCCGCCTGGTACATCGCCCGGGTGGGGAGCACCTTCAGTAAGATTGTCTATTACCTCTGCGTCTTCTCCATGGTGGTACCCTTCCAGATGGTGATGTTCACCCTGCCGAAGACCGCCGACAGCCTGCACTTGAATACCCCCTGGACCATTCCTATTATCTATCTGGGCTTTGGTGCCGGCCTGGCCGTGTTCATGTTCTCCGGCTTTGTCAAGTCCATCCCTCTGTCTATCGAAGAGGCAGCGGCCATTGACGGCTGTGGCCCCATCCGCACCTTCTTCAGTGTGGTACTTCCTATGATGAAGCCCACCTTGATCTCTGTAGGTGTGCTGGAGATCATGTGGGTATGGAATGACTACCTCCTGCCTTACCTGGTTTTGGACCGGAAGAAGTACATGACCATTCCCATCCACATCCAGTACCTGAAGGGCTCCTATGGCTCCGTGGATATGGGCGCTACTATGGCCCTGATCCTTCTGAGCATTGTCCCTGTGATTATCTTCTACCTGACCTGCCAGAAGCACATCATCAAGGGTGTGGCTGCCGGTGCCGTTAAGGGCTAAATACGTTCCCCAAATCCCGCACCGAACCCGGTGCGGGATTTTTTTGAAAAAGAAGAAAATAATGCTTGACAAACAGAATACCGTGTGATATTATATCTGAGCTGTCGGCGAGAACCGATAAAAAGTTCCGAAAGACAGCGAAAAACAGAAGAAAAGGTCAAAAGAACTTGAAAAAAGTACTTGACAAGACCTTGATTCTGTGATAGAATGTCCAAGATCTCAAAGAGAGATCGGTTCTGTACCTTGTAAATTGAATAACGTTAAGACGAACTAATTAACACCTTGGACAATTAATGGATTGTTTAAGCGTAAGCGAAAAAACAGCCAACGAAATTCTTGAGTAATTAATGCTAGAAGCAGATTATTCAAAAACTTGATTTGAACTCTTCGGAGTTTAGATACAATTTTTTGAGAGTTTGATCCTGGCTCAGGACGAACGCTGGCGGCGTGCCTAACACATGCAAGTCGAACGGAAGTAAGAG
>JBNMHR010000004.1:0-84366 GCA_050872865.1 Faecousia sp.
CTTCGATACCGAGGTTTACTCCAACACCGGCGGACAGGCCTCCAAGGCTTCCAACATCGGCCAGGTTGCTCAGTTCGCTGCCTCCGGTAAGGAAACCAAGAAGAAGTCCCTGGCTGAGATCGCTATGAGCTACGGCTATGTTTACGTTGCTCAGGTCGCCATGGGCGCTAATCAGGCTCAGACCCTGAAGGCCATCACCGAGGCTGAAGCCTACAATGGTCCTTCTCTGGTCATCGGCTATGCTCCCTGCGAGATGCACTCCATCAAGGGTGGCATGACCAACTGCCAGGCTGAGATGAAGAAGGCTGTTGAGTGCGGCTACTGGAACCTGTTCCGGTTCGATCCCTCCAAGGAGACCGGCAAGTTCACTCTGGACTCCAAGGCTCCTAAGGGCGGCTATCAGGAGTTCCTGATGAACGAGGCCCGTTACAGCCGTCTGACCCGTGAGTTCCCCGAGCGTGCTGCTGAGCTGTTCCCCAAGAACGAGGCGGCTGCTAAGGAGCGTTACGAGCACCTGCTGAAGCTGGTTGAGATGTACAAGGGTTAATTCCCAAGTACCACTCCCCTGACTGAATAAAAGGTCCTCCCCCTGAATTTTCAGGGGGAGGATTTTTAGAAAGGAGCTATTTATGATCGGTACTGTCATTGAAATTGACGGAGACTATGCTGTAGTGCGGTATGACGCCACCGGCACGGAATCCCATGTAGCCTTGGCCATTATCGGAGACGTGGATATTGGCGACAAGGTTAAGTTCGAAAATTTTTCCTATGAAAAGCTGTAAGCTTTCTCTAAATACTGCCATGAAAAATCGAGCCCCATTTTGGAGCTCGATTTTATTTATACCTGTCTATTTATTACCGGGTAGTTTCTTTCAGGTCCCGGCATAGAGCATCCACGTTTTCCTGGGTGGTAGCCCAGCTGGTGCAGATGCGGATCGCCCGGTGGGTCTTATCCACCCGTTCCTGCTCGCAGAACACATACTTTTCCCCAAGCTTGGAAAGCATATCGTCCGGAAGAATGGGGAAAATCTGGTTGGTGGTGTTTTCTACCAGGAAGGGATAGCCCAGGGATACCAGGCAGTCCCGGATCTGATCCGCCAGGAGGTCTGCATGGCGGGAAACGGTCATGTATAGGTCGTTATCCAACAGCGTTTCAAACTGGACCCCCAGAAGTCTGCCTTTTGCCAGCATACCGCCCCGCTGCTTGATGAGGTATCGGAAATCGGTCTTCAATTCCGAATTGGCAATGACCACGGCTTCCCCGAAAAGGGCGCCGACCTTAGTACCGCCAATATAGAACACATCGCAGAGCCGGGCCAGATCCGGCAAATACACATCGTTCCCCTTGGCCGCCATACCGTAGCCAAGCCGGGCGCCATCCACAAACAGGTAAAGCCCTAGCTCTCGGCAGACGCCGCTGATAGCCTCCAGTTCGGCCAGGGTATACAGGGTGCCCAATTCCGTAGGATTGGACAAATACACCATCTTGGGCTGGACCATATGCTCAAAGCTGTCGTTCTCCCGGTGGGCAATGACGCAGTCCCGGATCTGCTGGGCGGTAATTTTACCGTCTTCTCCGGGCAGGGCCAGGACCTTATGGCCAGTAGCCTCAATGGAGCCGGTCTCGTGGCAGTGGATATGGGCGGTATCCGCACCAATCACCCCCTGATGGGGCCGCAGAGCAGCAGCAATCACCGTCAGGTTTGCCTGGGTGCCGCCTACCAGAAAATGGACCGCCAGGGTATCATCCTGGCAAAGGGCCCGGATCTTCTTTGCCGCGGCAGCGCAGTGCTCGTCGGTGCCATAGCCGATGGTCTGCTCCATGTTGGTCTGGGTCAGGGCCTTCAGGACTTCGGGATGGCAGCCCTCGGAATAGTCGTTGTTAAAATAAATCATGGGTATTCCCCTCTTTCTGTTGTCTTCCCCTATTCTACCCACAGGCAGTCCCCTTGTCAAGGGAATACCACCGCTGAAAGGCACATAGAATGCAGCAAACCGCATCGGAGGGGAGCGCTGTGAAAGAGGATATGGACGAACGGGCCTGCAAGTTGGCCCAATACCTGATTGAAACCGATGCCACGGTCCGGTCTGTTGCCGGACACTTTGGTATTTCCAAATCCACCGTGCACAAGGACCTGACCCAGCGTCTGCCAAAGGTAAGCCCCGGCCTGTGGGTCCAGGCCCGGGCAGTGCTAGACCGGAACAAGGCCCAGCGCCACATCCGGGGCGGGCTGGCTACCAAACGAAAGTATCAGAAGGAGCTATAGATCATCTACGTCCTGCACCGGGAGCTCTTCTTTTTCTAAGGGTCTTCCCGTATAGCTGCCCTGGGGGTCCGTCAAAATTTTCTTTTCCTGCTTCATTTCTTTCCGCCTCCCGGATGAGCTTGCCGCATTTTTCGCTTTTTATTCGGCGGTTGCATTCAGGGCTCAACCGTGATATGATAAACAAAAATCATATTTTGGAGGAAACCATGTTTGAAATCACCCTGATCACCATGGGGAAGCTGAAAGAAAAATTTTATACTGCCGCTGCGGCGGAATACGCAAAGCGTCTATCCGGCTACTGCAAATTTACCCTTTTGGAACTGCCGGAATGCCGCCTGCCGGATTCCCCCAGCCCGGCGGAAATCAATACAGGGTTAGAAAAGGAGGCAGAGGATATCCTTTCCCGGGTCCCCAAGGGGGCCTGGTTCTGTGTCTTCACCCCGGAGGGAAAGGAACTGAGCAGCGAGGCCTTTGCCAAAAAATTGGCAGACGTCAAGCTTTCCGGAAAAAGCAGTGCCTGCTTTTTGATCGGCTCCTCCTTTGGCATGGCGCCCAGAGTGAAAGAACGGGCAGATTTCCGGCTGTCTATGGGGTCTATGACCTTTCCCCACCATCTGGCCAGGATCATGGTTCTGGAGCAGCTGTACCGGGCCGAGGCCATCCAGGCAGGCAGCCGGTACCATAAATAACGAATGTGATTTTATAGCACGAGATACCTTGACAGGCGAGGTATCTCGTGCTATTATTCTATGCAAGGAAGGAGGAAAGCCCATGTCTATTGCCGGAGATTTGATCCGGGGGCACACGGATGCCATTATTCTGGCCCGGCTGCTGCAAGGCGACAGCTACGGCTACGAGATCAACAAAACCATTCATGCCATGACCAGCGGCCGGTTCGAGCTGAAGGAAGCCACCCTTTATACCGCGTTTAAGCGGCTGGAGGAATTGGGGTTTATCCGCTCCTACTGGGGTACGGAAGGCAGCGGTGCCCGGCGGCGATATTATTCCATTACCCCTGCCGGAAAAATCGCCTCCGGGAGGCTCAAAGCAGAATGGCTGGAAACCAAAGAGATCATGGACCACTTATTGGAAGGGAAGGAACCAACATGAGAGAAGAACTGATCCAATATGTTTCCCGGTTGTTTGAGGAAAGCTATGGAACGGAGGATATGCGTCAGGAGATTCTGCAAAACACGTTGGACCGGTATGACGATCTGATCAAGGAAGGAAAAACAGAGCAAGAAGCCTACGACCTGGCAATTGCCGGGATCGGGGATGTTTCTTCCCTGCTCCACACGATCCCAGACCAGCCAAAGGAAGGCCGAAGGGAAGCCTATACCCCCATTGGCAAGCGGATCTGTACCGCCGTTGCGGTAGCTCTGTACATTCTTTGCCCCATCCCATTGTTT
Source organism: Faecousia sp. (assembly GCA_050872865.1). Lineage (GTDB taxonomy): Bacteria > Bacillota > Clostridia > Oscillospirales > Oscillospiraceae > Faecousia. The sequence goes on from JBNMHR010000004.1 coordinate 3,677, forward strand.
CTGCTGCAAAATGCGGTCGGGCTGTGCCTGCTGCTGGTGATGGTGGCCGCGGGCGTTTGTATTCAGGTGCTGGCAGGTAAGCTGATTGAAAACGTTCCGGAACCGGATGTTCTTTCCGGCACAACCCGACCAATTCTACATACCTGCGCCATTGCCCTGTATATTCTGTCTCCCCTGCCCCTGTTTTTGCTGCAAAACGAATTTGGGCTGTGCCTGGTTTTGGCAATGATCGCGATCGGCTTTGCCATGCAGATCCTAGCGGGATCGAAGGAAGGCGTCCCTGCCGCCCCTAGGAAAAAAAGCCCGCTTTCTTCTGTCGTTTCCCTTCTGGTAATGGCCCTGTACCTTGTTATCAGTTTTAGAACCCGTGCCTGGTGGATCACCTGGATCATCTTCCCCCTGTCCGGGGCCATTGAAGATCTGCTGAAATCCATTCTAGGCCTTGGCAAGGGAGATGCTCCGGGGAAAAACCTTTTTAAAATGATACTCTCCATTATTTTGATCCTATGCATCCTGGGGGTGCTGGGCAGCGGCATTCTACCTAAGCATTCTTTCCTTCAACCCACCGTGGGCTCCTTCCGCAGTAGCATTCCGGCAGGCGGAACCACCGCCGAAAGCAGTTCCTTTGATCCAACCGGCATCCGAAACGTAAAAATTGACTGGGCCAACGGCAATGTGACTGTTCAAAGCGGCCGCCAAGAGCAGATCACCTATACCGTCTCTGGAAGCGAGCGAAATGAGAAAACCGTCCATAAGGTCAGTGGAGATACCCTAACCATCGACTACAGCAGCGGCAGCTTCGTCTGGGCCGGCTGGGTATTCAGCAAATCCTTGGTCGTTACCGTCCCGGAAGACTGGAACGGCGACGAACTGAAAATCGACACCATCTCCGGCTCCGTTCGGCTGGAAGGACTGGACGTAGAAGAGCTGGATGTGGAATCCACCTCCGGCGGCGTGACTGTTTCCCGGCTGACCGCCCGTGAGGCCTCCATTGAGACCGTCTCCGGCACCATCTCGCTGGAAGGAGCGATGGAAGACCTGAAGCTTTCCACCACCTCCGGTTCCGGCTCCGCCGAACTTACGAAGCAAACACGGAAAATCCGCACCGATTCCGTTTCCGGCTCCATGCGGCTGGAACTCCCCAAAGACCTGGGATATACCATCGATTTTGACACGGTCAGTGGAAGCCTGAATACGGACGCTTCTGTCACGCAGGAATCCAAGGGACATTTCCGCTACGGAAACGGAAAATGCGCTATTTCCGCCGACTCCGTATCCGGAAGTCTTTCTGTCAGCATCCGGTAGCATAGGGGTTCGTTTCCCAGCCGGCTTCTCTCCCCCGCAGAACTCCCCCGTTCGATTTTAGCGGTTCGTTTCCATTTGCGCAAAAAAGACTCGCAACAGGCCAGGATCTTAAAATATCCTGCTGCTGCGAGTCTTTTGCTTTTGATGAGCTTATTCTTTACTCGATGACCATGATCCAGCCTTCGGGGGCGGGAATGGTACCCATCTGGATGCCGGTGAGGGTCTTGTAGAGCTTTTCTACCACGGGGCCCATGCCGGCATAGGTGTACTCCTTGCCGTGGTCCACGATCTTGCCCACGGGGGAGATCACGGCAGCGGTGCCGCACAGGCCGGCCTCGGCGAAGTCGCCCAGCTCATTGACGCCTACCACGCGCTCCTCAACCTCCAGGTTCAGGTATTCCTTGGCCACCTGGACCAGGGAACGGCGGGTGATGGAGGGTAGGATGGTATCGGACTTGGGCACTACCAGCTTGCCTTCCTTGGTGACGAACAGGATGTTGGCGCCGCCGGTCTCCTCGATGTGGGTACGGGTGGCGGAGTCTACATACAGGTTCTCATCGTAGCCCTGCTCGTGGGCGTCCACGATGTTGTACAGGCTCATGGCATAGTTCAGGCCGGCCTTGATATGGCCGGTGCCTCTGGGGGCCGCCCGGTCCAGATCGGAGGTACGGATGGTCAGGGGCCGGACGCCGCCCTTGAAGTAGGGGCCGACGGGGGTGCCGAAGACACGGAATTGGAACTCGTTGGCGGGCTTCACGCCGATGATGGCATCGGAGCCGAACATATAGGGCCGCAGGTACAGGCTGGCGCCGGAGCCGAAGGGGGGCACCCAGGCGGCGTTGGCCTTGACGGTCTGATAAATGGCATCCAGGAACCGCTCCTTGGGGAACACGGGCATCTTCATCCGCTCGCAGGACTGCATCATCCGCTCGGCGTTCAGGTCCGGACGGAAGCAAACGGTCTTGCCATCCTGGGTGGTGTAGGCCTTCATACCCTCAAACACGGTCTGGGCGTACTGCAGAACGCAGGCGCACTCGTTCATGGTGATGTTGGCATCGGTGGTCAGAGTGCCTTCATCCCAGGCGCCGTTCTTGTAATTGGAGACGTAACGGTAATCCGTCTGGACATAGCCGAAGCCCAGATTGCTCCAGTCGATATTTTTCTTTTCCATAGTGGTGCAACTCCCTTTTCTTTTGTGATTTACTTTTCCTATGATACCACTTTCCGACCGGAAGGTCAAGTCCAAAATACGTCACAGATGGACAAATGTCTTTATTTATTCAGTGGCTTCCGGATACAGCATATCCACTTCCGTGGGCCAGCGGCTGAAGGTATCCACCAGGACGCTCAGGGTGCGGCCGCCGCCTTCGTAGGCTTCCATGGGGAAGGCACAAAGAACCGCGATAGTATCCACTTCCTTCTGGTAAAAGCTTACATTCATAACTTTTCCGTCCCGGTCCCCATAAAGGCCACCTTGCTCATCCCAGAAGAAGGACCAGGCGCTTTCCGTTTCCCGGACCCAGGCTGTCGCCCGATCATAATTTCCAGTCACCCGAACAATGCGCAGGTTGATTTCCGGGTTCCAATCATAGGTCCATTTGTCCGCAGTCAGCCCGCCATAGGTTTCCTGGGTGTAGGTCCAGCCCTCTTTGGGAACATAGATGGAATACCCCCGGCCAATGAACAGCTCGGTTTCCAATGCAGTAGCATTTCCTTCCCCATCTACATAGGTGATCTCCCGTTCCCGGACCCGGAGCAGCTCGTCTGCCGAGGGGCCCGCCTGGGAATGGGCGTCGCCGCCGTCAAAGGAATGCCAATCCGCTTCCGGCCGGTCCCACTGGTCCTCTGGGATGTTCATTTCTCCGGGGTCATCCCCATCCAGGCCCGTAAGTCTTGCCCAGCCGCTATCGGAGCTACTTGAAGCCCAGAAAAAAGCACCGTCTGCCCGGATACCTTGCATTTGCTTGGTATAATACACCCGTTCCAGGATTTGCTGGTCCACCTGCCAAAAAACGAGGGTCTGCTCTTCTCCATAGAAGTACCCATCGTTGTCTATCTGGCGGTACTGAATGATGAGCTCCTGGGTGCCGTTCCCGTCCATATCCAGGATGGCATAGCGCCAAGGAGAAATCCGATTGGTTTCCCGCTGCCGCTGAACCTCTTCCGTATAGGATGGGAAGGTCATTTCCTTTTCGTAGTCCTGGCTGTAAAAGGCAATGGTACCATTCAGGATTTCCGATTGCCAGGCCGCTTCCTGCTCTATGGTTTCGGGCTCCGCGGCAGTGGCGGCGAAGCTCTGCATTTCCGACTCCTCCGTCCCCTGCTTCCAGTTTGGCACCAAAAAGGCTTGGATCGCCGCCCCAGCCAAAAGGGCCACCGCAAAGATAGCAGCTATGGGCAGCAGCCGAAAGGTTCGTTTCTTTTTGATTTTTCCCTGCCGGAAGGCATCTGTCTGGGCTATGTAGTCGCTGCGGACGTCCGTCAGCAGGTCCAATAGTTCGTTTTCCGTCATTTGAGTCCCTCCTGCTCCAAATGCCGGTCCAGTCTACCCCGCAGCCTGTGGAGCATGGACCGGACCTTGGTCTCCGAAAAGCCGGACTTTTCCGAAATCTGCCGGGTGGAGTCCAAATACCAATACCGGCATAAAAACACACTGCGCTCCACCGTGTTCAGCTCCCCCAAGAATCGGTTGATGCTCCGCAGGGTCTCCCGGCGGATGAAGGAATTTTCCATGCTCTCCTTCCCGGAGACGCATTCTTTCAGTTCCTCCAGAGCCAAAGCCACCTCTCCCCCGCCCCGCTTAAAAGCCCGCATCTTTCGCCAGCGGTCAATGGAAATGTTCCGGGTGAGCTTTCCCAGAAAGGCCGAAAGGATCCCCGGGTGCTGGGGCGGGATGCTAGTCCAGGCGGCGTACCAGGTATCGCTGACCGATTCCTCCGCATCCTCTTCGTTTTTCAGAATGTTTTTCGCAATGCTGTGGCAATAGGGCCCGTACTTGGCATCCGTCTCCGCAATGGCCTGCTGAGACCGGGATTCGTACAGGGAAATGATCTGCGCATCCTCCATATGGGCTGCCTCCTTTTCTTTCTCTATCTATATAGACGGAAATGAAAGCGGTTTGTTGCATGGGACTGAAAAAAATTTTGTCGTTGCGAATCGGCACCATGTCAATGGTGCAGCAACCTCCCAACAACGTTGGCTGGAATCTCGATACCAAGATGTTCAAAGATCCGGGAGGTTGCCACACCAGTGTGCGCACTGGTTCGCAACGACAATCTTTCATTATAATAGCTCGTCCGGTACGTCCGGGTCGAAGGGGGCGTCCATGGGGCTGCCGTTTCTTGCGGCCCATTCCTCTTTGGTGATGAGGATGGCTCTGGGCTTGGAGCCCTGGAAGGGGCCCACGATGCCCTTTTCCTCCATTTCGTCTACGATCCGGGCGGCTCTGGCGTAGCCCAGCTTCAGGCGGCGCTGGAGCATGGAGACAGAGGCCTGGCCGGTTTCCAGAATGACGTCCACGGCGGCAGGGAGCATTTCGTCCCCTTCCAGCTCCTCGTCGTTGGGCTCCGGGTCGGAAGCAGTGGCACCCTTGCCGGACTTGCCCGCCTGCTGGGCCTTCTTTTCGATCTCCTCCAGCACCTGCTGGTTGTAGTCGGCCACGTAATGCTCTTTCACAAACCCGGCCACCGCCTCTACCTCGCTGTCGGTGACGAAGCAGCCCTGGACCCGGAGGGGCTTTCCGCAGCCGATGGGAGCGTAGAGCATATCGCCCTTGCCTACCAGCTTTTCGGCGCCCTGGGTATCCAGAATGATCCGGGATTCCATAGCGGAGGCCACGGAGAAGGCAATTCTCGAAGGAATATTGGCCTTCATCAAACCGGTGATGACGTCGGCGGAAGGACGCTGGGTGGCAATGATCAAGTGCATTCCGGCGGCACGGCCCATCTGGGCGATGCGGCAGATTGAATCTTCTACCTCTTTGGCGGCCACCAGCATCAAGTCGGCCAGCTCATCGATGATGACGATGACCTGGGGCAGCTTCTGGCCCCCCTCCTCCTGGGTGACGATGCTGTTATAGGATTCCAGATCCCGGACGCCCAGGTCGGACATGAGCTTATACCGGCGCAGCATTTCCGTAACGGCCCACTGCAAAGACCCGGCAGCCTTCTTGGGGTCCGTGACCACGGGGATCAGCAGATGGGGAATACCGTTGTAAATGCCCAATTCCACCATTTTAGGGTCCACCATGATGAGCTTTACATCCTCGGGGCCTGCTTTATAAAGAAGGCTAATGATGATAGAGTTCATGCACACGGATTTACCGGAGCCGGTGGTACCGGCGATGAGCATATGGGGCATTTTTGCGATGTTGCCCACAATGCAGTTACCGGCAATGTCTTTGCCCACGGAGAAGGAAGACTTGCCCTTGGCCTTGGCAAATTCGGGAGAATCAATGACTTCCCGCAGGGAGACGGTTGTCACGGTGCGGTTGGGCACCTCAATGCCCACGATGGAGATTTTTCCGGGAACGGCGGCAATTCGGACGCCGGAGGCACCCAGGCTCAATGCGATATCATCGGCGCAGGAGGTGAGCTTACTCAGACGGACGCCCTTATCCAGCTCTACCTCGTACCGGGTGACACTGGGTCCTCGGGTGACATTGATGATGTGGGCATCGATGCGGAAGCTAGCCAGGGTCTCGTTGAGCCGGGCGGAGTTCTCCCGCATTTCCTCTGTTCCGTCGGCAGCGGTACCGGCGGGACGGCGCAGTAGGTCAATGGGCGGGAAGCAGTAGGCAGGCTGCTCCTCGGTCTGGCCCTGGGCGATCTCCGCAGCTACCTGCCGGGCGGACTCTTGGGCATCCTTGGTGCTGACCTTGCCGGGCTTTTCGGCGGGCTCCTCCGGCGCCTTTCTTTCCTGCCGGGGAGGCTCCTGCTTGGGCGTCTCCTGGCGAATGGGCTCCTGCCTGGGAGCCGGCTGGGGCTTGGGCTCCTCCATAATGAGCTCCGGCATCTGGACCGGGATCTCGTCCATAGGGGCCACCTGTTCTCTGGCAGGCCTCTTTTCCGGCACCCTGGGCGCTGTCCGCTCCGGGCGAACCGGTTCCACAGGCTCCGAATAGCCATAAATGGGGGTATCGATGTCCAGGTCGATGGTGTTCATCACGTCTGCCCCTCTGGACGGAGTGCCCACATCCAGAACGGGCTCCACCGGGAGCTGCCGGGCCTTCCGCTGGGGCTTGGGGGCTGCGGGGCGCTGCTCCTGGACGGGCTCAAAGGGCAGCTCCTCCTGAATGCTGGGAGCCGGTACCTGCCGCTGACGGCGGGAGCGCTCGATCTTTTTATTGGCAATATGGTTGACCACTACGGCAGCGGGCTCCATATAGGGCTCGTCCTCTTCCTCCTCATACTCCTCCCGGGGCCGGTTGGCAATGGCCCGGACGATGCTGGGAATGGTGATCTCCATGGAGCCCAGAAGGGTGAGGATAGCGCAGACGATAAGCACCAGATAGGCGATCACGTTGCCGCAGAGCCACCGGAGGATCATGGCAAAGCCGCCGCAGAGGACGCCGCCGGTGGTACCGGAAAGGCCACCGGTATACAGGTCCCCAATGACGGCAAAGCCCTCGGCCATGCCCTGGTCCTGGACCACCAGATGGAAGATACTGCCGCTGAAAAACACGAACAGCACCAGACACACGCTGCGCATGGTGGGGCTGTGCTTCCGGCCCAGGGTCTGGATAATGAACAGGTACATAAGGGCGGGGATGGAAAAATAAAAAGCCGCCTGGCCCAACAGACCCAGGATCACGGATTGCAGGAGCTTCAAGAGTGCCCCTTCCGGGTTCACCGCGATCACCACAAACAAAATGAGCAACACAAGGCTCAAAACGGCTGCCAGCACATTGGGAGACAGGCTGCCGGAAAAGTCCTGATTGCTCTTTTTGACCTTCTCTGCCGGTTTTTTCTTAGGCGGCTTCGACGGTGTGGCTCTTCCGGTGGACTTTCCGGAAGATGGTTTCTTTTTTGCACCCGCGGCAGCAAGCTCTGCCTGGGTGGTCTTCTTTTCTGCCATTTTGGTCCCTCCGATTCAGGCAATAAGATTCAGGAAAAAGGTAAACAGGGCCAGGCCCCAGCAATAGAAGGCGAAGATGGAGAAATTCGCATTCTGCGTAATATTCTTCAGAAGCTTGATCCCCAAAAAGGTGCCCCCGAAAGCCGCCACGGCGGTAGACGCGCAGATCATCACCATCCGGAAAGTCACATCCGCCAGGCCGGCCCCGGCGATGCGCAAAATATCGTTGATACTGACGCACAGCAGAATCAGCATGGTTTCCAGCAGTGCATTTCCCAGGGCATAGTCCTTGTCCACACCGCACACGGAGCTGACGGACATCATTGCCCCTACGGCGGAAAAGCCGGGCAGGATGCTCAGGGCGCCCCCCAGGCCGATGAGCAGGCCCTCTACCCGGGTCATGGTCCGGGCATCCTTATTGCCGGTGGGCAGGAACTGCGGGATGTACAGCAAAAGCCCATTGAGCAGCAGACAGATGGATACCGCCAGCATACTGGTGCCCAGGGAAAAGAGCTTATCGTAAAATAAGTAGGCGAGGATAATGGGCACAGCCGTAGTCCGCAGCAGCCGGAAATCCATCAGGCTTTTGGTATCCAGGGGGCGGCGGCGCTTCCGCTTGGGGATCCTGGAAAGCGCCAGCGCCCGGCGGATGCGGGTCATGGTGGGCCGGGCATTCATATAAAGCGCCAGCATCACCGCCACATGGAGAAACAGCAGCATAAGGTTTCCATCGATGGTAGTGCCGAAGATTTTTAAAAGCAGGATCCCGTGGGCCCGGGAAGATATGGGCAGAACATCCGAAATACCGGTCAGAAATCCGTACAGTAAGCTTTGCAGCCAATTCATATCTGGCCCTCTCCTCCTTTGCATAGTGTTTTCAGTTTATAATAGCATAGTTTGTTCGTTTTTTCCAGTATTATTTTTCCGAAAACGCAAAATGGAGCTTTTGCAAAACCGAATTCTGCAAAAGCCCCGATATAAATTTCCTCTCTCCGCCGCAGCGATTTCACATGGCTTCGCCATATTTCTTACCGCGCAAGCGGTATTTCACTCGTCCGAAGGGCGAATTTCACTATCCCTATTGCACCTCCACCACCCGGATGGTATCCAGGGTGTAGTCCGACTGAGCCATGACTACGTCGGCGATCACCGCCACGTCCTCCTGCTGTAATCCCCCTTCCGGCGCGGCCACGGCTACGGAGATGCCGTCGCCGTTCATATAGGCTACGCAGTCCGCATAGCCCTTGGCAATGATCAGGCTCTCGATTTGGGCTTCGCTGAGGGCCGTTTGCACAATGTCCTCCAGGTCCTGGCTGGCCTCGGCCTCCTTGGTGCCGGTAGCCGTACCGGTTTCTGCGTAGGCGGCAGCCTCCTGCAACAGGTGGATGGCATCATCCCGGGCCTGCTGGCGGGAAAGGCGCACCGCGGCAAAGTAGTTCCCGGCGGTATCCACGTCCTCCCCGGCCATGACGGCGGACATATCCTCCGATAGTTCTAAGGTGTCCTCCCCCATGACCTTTTCCGCATCCAGGCTTTCCGTCAGCGATGCCGTGGTCTGATCCTTGGCGTAGAGCCAGTTCACATAGATCCCGGCACAGACCGTCACCAGCACCGCCGCCGCAATAAGATTCTTCTTCCAGATTTTCACGAAAATGCCCCCTTACTTCATTTTGAGAACTACGATTCGATTGCTGCTTAGCCCGGTGGCCCCGGACACTGCTTCTACGATCTGGAGCCTGACCTGAGGATCACCCCCGCCCTGGCACACCACAATGGCCCCACGGTAGGTGGGGGCCTCTCTTTGGCGGATCAGGCCGGACTGCTGGCGGGTGCCGTCTGTAACGAGAACGGTATCCGTCTTTTCCTCCTGCCGGTCTGCCTGGTTCGAACGGCTTTCGTCAGACTGGAATACCGTCCTTTCTCCCACGTCCTCGGTCAGCAGCACCCGGGTCTCCCCCGCCCCGGCTACCTGGGACAGAAGCTTTTCCAGCTGCTGGCCCAGGGTCTCTGTCCGGGCCGGGGCAGGTGCCGTGGGCTCCACCTTCTCTCTTTTTTGAGGCCAAAGCATCAGCAGAAGCCCCAGGAACAGCACCAGGAGCACCGCGCCGTTTTTCTTTAGGACCAGTTTCAGCTTTTCTAAGGCTCCATCCACCGTACCGCCTCCTTGGGGATCCCCAGCGTCTCCGTCAGTATCTGCTCCAGCGCCTGCTTTTGGAAAGCGGTGGGGCTTCCGGTTAGTGCAGCCCCTGTAGGGATCCCGTTCTCGGAAAGCGTCACGGTCGCCTGCAGTTCCAGCCCCTGCTCTGCCGCTTTGTCCAAGATATATGATTGGAGTTCCTTCTTTATGCTTGCCTGCCGCATTCCAAGGGCATATTGCTCCCCTTCCGCCACGGCCTCCGCCGCCTCCCGCCGCCAGCCTTCTCCAAAAGCGCCCACGTCCGGTATTTGGAGCTTTCCCAGAGGTCCCAAAACCGTCAGCAGAAGAAACAGGCCGCACAGCACCTTCGCTGCCTGCCCTGTAGGTCCTTCCCGGTTGAGTTCCGTTAAGATCCCGCAAATGATCGCCCCGGCGCACAGCCGTAATACAAAGGTTGCCGCCATCAGGAAGCCCCCCGAAGAAAGCACACCGTAGTGATAAGACTCATGACGCACATAGCCCCCGTCATACCCAAAAGCATCCGCATCACCTCTCCAAAATCCCCGATCACCGACGATACCGCCTTAGGAGCGAACATAGCGGCAAAGCCCCCCGTTGCCTTTAATATCAGATACTGAATTCCTAAACGGCAGAAAGGCTCCAAAAATACCGCCAGGGTGGCTAATATCCCATAGATGCCCATGGCACCCCTTATGGTCCCAGCCCCGGCTAAAACCGCCTCCGAGGCCTCCGACAAGACCCCGCCCACTACCGGCACCAATGTTCCGAAGGCCGCCCGTACCGCTTTCAGGGCGGCGGCATCCACGCTGCCCGTCACCACGCCGGTAAGCCCCAAATAGGCGGTAAACAGGGAGAGAATGGTTTTCAGGCACCACAAAAGCATCCCCTTTACCGTATCCTTTAGGCTTTTCAGCACCTCACTTTCCAGCGCAGCTCCGGAAACGGCAGCCGCCAGGAAAAAATACTGTACCGGGATCAGGAGCTTTACAAGAAGGCCACTAAGTACCGCGTTAAAGGCGGCGGATCCGGCATATAAGGCCGCTGCCGAGGTGGTCCCCCCTTGGGCGGCCAGGGCGGCAGTCATAGCGGGAAGCAATAGCTTTTCGTACTCGCTAAGGTTCGTCACCGTTTCCTCCCCCAGGCGGATCATGGCTCCCGTAGAGGAGGCCAGCAGCACCGCCACGGTAACGGCCCCCACCAGATCCACGGTCTTTTTCCCCTGGGAGGTACCGGTCTGGACCAGGCTCGTCAGCAAACACACCGCCCCGATGGCCCCTGCCGCCGCCAGTCCCTTGTAAAAATGGGGGGTAAGAATGGGAAGCAGGTCCTTTAAGATCTCCAGAAGAGCCTGTCCAAAGTCCTTTGTTTCGGTTGGCATGAGCTTGGAACCCGCCTCCGGAACCGTTGGCGCCGCCAGCTCCGCGGACACCGGCACCACCAAAAGGGCGCAAAGGAGTAAAAATAGAATCAGCTTTCTCAAGAAGCACCTACCATCTCCTGTACAAAGCCCATGAGTTTTTCCACCATGGGAATGCTCAAACACAACATCGCCGCCGTGCCCAAAAGCCGCATTGCCTTCGCCAAAGCCCCGTTGCCGCTGTCGGCACAGATACAGCCGGCCATTTCCGCGGTAAGGCCCACACCGGTGGCCTTGCAAAGAATTTTTAGGCTGCTGCCGTCCAGTCCGCCCAGATCCTCCAGATCCCGGAAGAGGGTCATCACCGGCTCAAACAGGCGCAATGCCCCCAGCAGCACCATGGCACAGGCAGCCATGCCAAGCAGGACTCCAATATCCTTCTGCTGCCGCAATTGGGCAATGAGTACCACGGCCACCAGGCTCAAGGCCGCACATTTCCAAAAGTATTCCATCAGAATTCAAACAGGGTCTTCACCAAATCAAACAGCTCTGCGATTTTCTGGGCCACCATCATGAGGACCACCACAAGCCCTGCCAGGCTCGTCATGGTGGCCTGCTCCTCCCGGCCGGAACGGGACAGGACCTGGTTGAGAATGGACACGATGATGCCGATGGCGGCGATCTTAAATACCAGATCAATATCCATAGTCAGATCAGCAGCACCGCCAAGGCAGCACCGGCACACAATCCCAGGGTCCGGTAGCCCCGGAGGCGAATGTCCTTATCCTGGCGGATGGCGGAAAGCTCCCGGCGGCACAGGGCCTTGGCAGAGGCAAGGATTTGCAGCTGCCCCTCCAAATCGAACCGGCCCAGGGACCTGGCCAGCAGCTGCAGCACCCGTTTGACATTTACGGGCAGGTCCCGGTCTTCCCGGAGCAGAATACGCAGACAGTCCTCCGCCTGAGGTTCCGTTTGATCCCGGAGAGACCGATAAAGGGCGGCAAAGAGCCTGCCCAGACTCCCCCGGTGCCGTCGGGAAAGGCCCTTGCAAAGCTGTGGAAGGGGCGTTAATCGGCAGCGAAGCTCCCCTTCCATCTCCTCTAGAATATCCATTGTCTGGCGCAGCAGGGCTTCCTGCCGAAGGGTCTCCCGTGCCAGAGAGAAGCCAAAGCCTCCGGAGCCCACCACCACCAGCACCGCGCCGATCCATTTGTAGGTCATGGTTCCATCCTTTCCACGTGAAATGACTTGTCCTTATGCAGAATGAGCAGAGTCTCAAAGGCCTCCAGGTCTATTAGGCCCCGGTAGATGGGCCTTTTGAGAAGATCCTCCCGGGAGGCAGCGTGGGCCGTGGCCAACAGCTTTCCCCCACAGCCTATAGCCTGAATGATCGCCTGGGCATCTTCCTGGGCGGTGATCTCGTCCAAAGCAATATACTCCGGTCCCATGGTCCGCAGAACCAGGGAAAGGCCCAGCCCCTTGGGGCAGCCGGACAGCACGTCCAGCCCCGGCCCCCGGAGGAATCCCAGGGGAAACAGCTCCTGCCGCTCGTCCACCACCGCTACCTGGCTATGTAAGCTCAGCTCCCGGGACAGGCCCCGCAGGAGGGTGGTTTTTCCCCAGCCGGGAGGGCCTAAAATCAGGGTAGAACCCCAAGAGCGGCAGTTTTTATCCAGCTCACAGTGGATATCCCGGGCCAGGCGGATGCAGAGGGAAGAAAGTTTCCGGTAGCCCGTCATAGCCCCATCCTTCACAATCGCCTCCCCGCAGACACCCAACCGGTGACCGCCCCGCAGAGTCAGATAGCCGGAAGAAAGGCTCGCAGATGCCCAGGGGGAGTAGGCCGTGGCGCCATTGAGGCAGTATTGCAGGTCCCCCTCCCCCACCTTTCCCGGCAAGCTCCAGGTCCGGCTGTCAAATACTAACTGGGGAGCCTGTCCTTCCCGGAGGCGCAGCTCCCGCAGGTTTTCTTTTCCCAGCTCATCCACCCCACCCCGAAGCCAGCCAGGGAGGATACTTAAAAAGGAATCCCAATCACACTCCATCCCGCCGCCTCCTTTGAAGCCACTGTATGCGGCGGGGCCGGGAATCATGCGCCCATGAAATAGCGCTTGTTTTTTCTCCATAAAACCGCTATAATAGGCCCATAATTGAAATAAGGAGGGATACGATGGCAGACAAACAAACCGGTCCCCAATGGGATCATCTGGGTCAGAGTATCCAGGAGCTCATTGACAACGCGATCAATCAGCAGAATTATCAGGAACTGAGCCGAAACATTGGCAATGTCATTGACAATGCCTTTTCCGCAGGCTCCGATGCCCTCCACCGGGCAGGCTGGGCCGTAGACAAGGATAAGATCAACGACACCATCGACCGGGCCATGCGCTATGGGGCCTCGGCAGTCCAGAATGCCTCTCAACGGGTACAGCCAAAAGTCACGGTGGAAAGAACGAAAGCCCCCCTGCCCGCCCTATACGGCAGCACCAACGGGGAGACCACCAAGGGCATTCTGAAAACGGTGTTCGGCAGTTTGCTGTCGATTGTGGGCTTGGCCATGGGACTGAGCTTCGGTGTTTTTACCCTGGTTATCTCCACCGGGTACGCAGCGGGTTTCTGTGTCGGAGCCGGGATTTTGGGCGGTGGTCTGGGGCTCCTGAGTTCCGGCATTTCCTCTCTGGCCCGGGTGAGCCGATACAAAGTGTATTTGAAAACCTTGGGGCAGAAGACCTACATTGCCCTGGACAAGCTGGCCCGCAGCGTGGGAAAAAACGAGAAGTTCGTCCGGAAGGAGCTCCAAAAGATGATCTCCCAGGGGTTCTTCCTGGAAGGGCACCTGGACAAAGAGCAGAAAAACCTCATTACCAGTGACGAGACCTACGCCCACTACGAGCAGGCCCAGGCGGAATATGAAAAGCGGAAGCAGGACAAAGCTCAGGAAGATAAAAAAACAGACCCCAAAATCCAGGAGGTCCTGGACCGGGGCAACGCCTATGTAGCGCAGATCCGCCGGTGCAACGACGAGATCCCCGGGGAGGAGATCTCCGCCAAAATCGACCGGATGGAGCAGATCGTAAGGAAAATCTTTGAGCGGGCGGAAAGTCACCCGGAGATCATCCCCGACCTGAAAAGACTCATGGACTATTATCTGCCCATGACGGTAAAGCTCCTGAATGCCTACGCCGATATGGACCGGCAGCCGGTACAGGGAGAAACCATCCAAAAATCCAAGGCAGAGATCGACGCCACCCTGGATACCCTGAACGCCGCCCTTGAAAAGCTGCTGGATTCCGTTTTTGAAGACACCGCATTGGATGTATCCAGCGATATTTCCGTACTCAACACCCTATTGGCCCAGGAGGGGCTGACAGGCAGTGACTTTGACCTGAACAAATAAAGGAGGAGCTACCATGGATTTTGAAAACATCGAGACCCCCAGTCTGACCCTGGAGCCGGACCTGGAGCCCACAGCAGAAGCGCCCGCCCCCAAGGAAGAACCCGCCATCCCCCAGCCGGTATTGACCCCTGCCGAGCAGAAAATGGTGGCGGACTTTGCCGCCAAAATCGACCTGGAAAACACCAATCAGATCTTGCAATACGGCGCCGGGACCCAGAAGAAAATGGCAGATTTCTCCGATACTGCCCTGGCAAACGTACGAACCCAGGACCTGGGCGAAGTGGGCGAGCTGCTGGTAACCGTCATGGGCGAACTGAAGGGCCTGGACCGGGACGAGGAAGAAAAGGGCTTTTTGGGCTTTTTCAAGAAGCAGTCCAACAAAATGGAGTTGACCAAGGCTAAGTACGCCAAAGCTGAAGTCAATGTAGAAAAGATCAGCTCTGCCCTGGAGCAGCACCAGGTACGGCTATTAAAGGACTCCGCGGTGCTGGACAAGATGTACGACCAGAACCTGGCCTACTTTAAGGAGTTGACCATGTATATCCTGGCCGGAAAACAGAAGCTGGAGGAAGTCCGAAACGGGAAGCTCAAAGAACTGGAAGCCAAAGCGCAGCTCAGCGGCCTGGCCGAAGACGCCCAGGCGGCCCGGGACCTGGCCGAAAAATGTACCCGCTTTGAAAAGAAGATCTACGACCTGGAGCTGACCCGGACCATTTCCATCCAAACCGCCCCCCAGATCCGGATGATCCAAAACAACGACACCGTCATGGTGGAGAAGATCCAGACCACCCTGATGAACACCATCCCCCTTTGGAAGAACCAGATGGTGCTGGCCCTGGGTATTTCCCACGCTACCCAGGCCGCTCAGGCCCAACGGCAGGTAAATGACGTAACCAATTCCCTGCTGAAAAAGAACGCTGAAGCCCTGCACATGGCCTCTGTAGAAACCGCCAAAGAGGCAGAACGGGGCATTGTAGACATTGAGACCCTGAAAAAGACCAACCAGAACCTGATCGCCACCCTGGACGACGTGATGAAGATCCAGTCCGAAGGCCGCCAGCAGAGAATGGCCGCCGAAGTGGAAATGGCAAAGATGGAAGCGGATCTCAAAAACAAGCTGCTGCAGATCCGCGGCGGCAAGTAAATTTGATCGCAAAATACAACATGCTCCCTTTGCAAAAGGCTGCGGGATCACCCCACAGTCTGATGCAAAGGGAGCATTGTTATAACTGTCTTACCACTTATACCTGCTTATCCAGGATGGCCCGCATGGTCCGATTGGCGGTATGGATATCGTCCATCCACTTCTCGCTGCCCAGATACCACATTTCGGTAACATACCGGCGGACGCCCAGGCTCCAGGCCTTGGCAATATCGGCCTCGAAGTCCACATGGGAGGTGGGGTCGTCGAAGACCATATCCCGGAACAGGCCGGGCTTGGTGGCCTTCAGATGCATGGCGATGACATGGCCACGGCCGGAATACAGGTCATCGGTGACGGAGGAGCCGTCAGCCACGGCGGCATTGGTCAGGTTGCCGCAGTCGGGATACACCCCAAGCCAGGGGTTATTGATGTGGTTCACGTAGAACATGCTCTTCCAGACCGTATTCATGAACGGAGTCTCCATGGTCTCAAAGCCCATGGAAATACCCTTGGCGGCAGCCATTTCGGTGGCCTTCGTCAGGTTTTCCAGGAAGTACTCCTTGCTATGCTCCCATTGGTCCTTTTCGTAGTAGGCATCATATCCTGCCAGCTGGATGGTGCGGATGCCCAGGTCATCGGCCAGGTCGATGGCCTTTTCCATGATCTCCATACCCTTCTGTCTGGTCTCGGGGTCCTTGGCGCCAAAGGGGTACTTCCGGTGGCCGGACAGGCACATGCTCCGGAACGGCAGGCCTACCCGGTACATTTCCTGCACCAGTGCCAGCCGCTCCTCCTTGGTCCAGTCCAGCCGGGCCAGCTTCTCGTCCGTCTCATCCACGCTGAGCTCCACGTAATCGTAGCCGCAGCTTTTGGCGCATTCCAGCTTTTCCCCCAAAGTCATGGTTCCGGGCATGGCCTTTTCATAAAGGCCCAGGGCATATCTTGCCATTGATTCTTCCTCCTCAGATTTTATGTTCGTTGTTCGTAAAGAAACACAAATTATTTCTTTGCAAATTGTTATTGCCAGACGGTTATGTTCGTTACTGTTTCTTACAGGCTCATTATATCCCAGTGTTCCATGTTTTTCAAGAGAAATTCTCCGAAAATGTCTGAATTCTATCTGGTGTATCCGTAGAATTTCCAAGACAAAAATTGTGCAATTTGTCAAATGATCGTTTTAATAAATAAATGTTCGAAGATTATTTCCTTGCACAAAGCACAAAAATCTGCTATAGTATTTCCAAAGAATCCCTGCCCTGCAGGAATAGAAGGAGGGCCTATTTATGGCTATTGTTGCACCGTCGATCCTTTCCGCGGATTTTGCCAACCTCCAGCGGGAGCTGGAAGACATGGAGGCTGCCGGGATCACATGGGTCCATGTGGACATTATGGACGGCCATTTCGTTCCCAATATCTCCATTGGGATCCCCGTAGTGGAGAGCATCCGCAAGGTCACGGACCTCACCCTGGATGTACACCTGATGATCACGGAGCCCATCCGTTACGCCGAGCGGTTCTGCAAGGCCGGCGCGGATCTGGTCACCGTTCACCTGGAAGCGGATACCCCGGAAAAGATCCATGAGACTCTGGCAAAAATCCGGGCCATGGGCGTCAAGGCCGGTATCTCCATAAAGCCCGGTACCCCAGCAGAAGCTTTGGATCCTTTCTTAAAGGAAGTAGACCTGATCCTCGTGATGACCGTGGAGCCAGGCTTCGGCGGCCAGAAGTTCATGGCGGATATGATGCCCAAACTGAAATCTCTCCGGGACCGGCTGCGGCAGGTAAACCCGGAATGCTTCTTGGAAGTGGACGGTGGCATTGATCCTGTCACTGCCCCCATTGTCAAGGAAAACGGCGCCAATGTGTTGGTATCCGGCTCCGCCTACTTCCGCAGCGACGATAAAAAAGCCTTTATTGCGGCCCTTCAGTAACATAAAAGCACTGTGCCAAAAACGCACAGTGCTTTTGTATTTTAATTCCAGAAATATACCCTGGTTTCAAATGGCTGCAGATACCCAATTTCCTGCTCCTGGTAATTGCACAGGATCAGTTTCCCCCGCTCCAGGTAGAATTCCTTGGGGGCATGATAGGGCTTACGCTTGTTGCTGAAGGAGCAGACCACTAAAATCTTCTGCCGGTCGTCCTGCATGGAGTACTGGTAGAGCCACTTACTCCCCTTCCTGTACTCCCGGTAGGTCCCCCAGCGAACACAGGAAAGCTTTTTCCGCAAGCCAATGGCCAGTCGGTAAAAATTTAGGACGGAATTCCGGTCTCCATTTTGGGCCGCCACATTGATTTCCTTATAATTCTCGTTGACTGCAAACCAAGGCGTTCCCGTTGTGAAGCCTGCGTTTGGACTGGCGTCCCACTGCATCAGGGTCCGGGCGGAATCCCGGGAGCAGCGCCACAGCTTATGGAGCCGCTGCCTTGGCGTCAGCTTCTGGGCGTAGTGGGTGTAATAATACTTGGTAGCCACATCCTCGTATTCCTCGGCAGAAGATGGGTGCCAGTTTACCATACCGATTTCCTGGCCCTGATACACAAAAGGTGTTCCCTTTTGGAACAGGTAGCAGGCTGCCAGCATCTTGCCGCTGGCCTCCCGGTACTCCTCGCTGCCATATCGGGAAATGATCCGGGGATGGTCGTGGTTTTCCAAAAACAGCATATTCCAGGCCTTCCCATCCAGCTTCTGCTGCCAGGTGCGGAAGGCTTTTTTCAGGCTAGGCAGGGAAAATTTCCTGGGAAAATAATCCTGGAACCAGCAGTCGGCGCACATGGCGCTGTTCTGGATCATCATGTCGATCTGTTTGTCTGCCCCCTCCCGGATGTATTTGAGGGCGATCCGGGGGGTGACCATAGGTGCCTCCGCCAGGGTCATGCAGTCGTAATTTTGCAGTACATCATCCCGGAATTCCGACAAATATTCGTGGATATGGGGGCCATGGTTGTAGAGAAGCAAGCCTTTGTAGACGGGGAACAGATGGTCGTTGGGCAGACCCTCCTTCTTGGAAATGAAGGTGATCACATCCTCCCGGAAGCCGTCCACGCCCTTTTGGAGCCAGAAGTCCATGATTTTTTTGACCTCCGCCCGGACCAAGGGATTATCCATATTCAGGTCCGGCTGCTTGACGGCAAACAGGTGCAGGTAGTATTCCTTCCGGACAGGGTCAAAGGTCCAGGCCTTGCCCTCAAAGTGGGAGTCCCAGTTGTTGGGCATCTTTCCATCCTTGGTGCCGGGCCGCCAGATATAGTAATCCGTATAGGGCTCGATCCGGCGGCGGGACTTCTGGAACCATTCGTGCTCGTCACTGGTGTGGTTCACCACCAGATCCATAATGACCTTCATGCCCCGGTCGTGGGCAGCTTTTAAGCAGGCATCAAAGGCCTCCATGCCGCCAAACATGGGGGCGATGTCCATATAATCGGAAATATCGTAGCCGCAGTCCGCTCCGGGAGAGGGATACAGGGGCGAAAACCAGATGCCATCGCAGCCCAGGCTTTTGATATAGTCCAGGCGCTTGATGACGCCGTACAGGTCCCCCATGCCATCCCCGTTGCCGTCTTGGAAGCTCCGGGGCCAGATCTGATAAAATACCGTATCCTTATACCAATCCGTATGAACCATAGGCTCCTCCTTATTTGATGTGCAGCCTTTTCTTCACTTTTTCCATAGACTCCTGCCAGAACAGCCCCAGAATGGCCTTTTTGTATGGGTAGCTGATGCCACGGATATAGTAGTCCGCATCCCTTTTTCTTTGGGCTCCGGACGCCGGCAGCTTCCGGGACTCCCCCGTCAGCTTATATAGCTTGATTTCTTCTCCGGGGACACCATATAAAACATTCCATTCCTGGGGCCGCATTTCCCTTCCGTAGGACCGAATACACTCCGCATTCTCCATCGGGCTGGTGGTCAGAAGGTATTCTTTCCCTTCAAAGTGCGTCTTAGAACCGTAAAGGTCGATACAAACGTCCTCCTCCAGGCAGCTTTCCAGGTATTTATTCTCCATCCACTGGTCGTAAACGGCCTTGGAAGTATCCAATTCCGAAAGCCGCAGGCCTCCTGATCTGCCGCCGGACATCAGCGGCACCTGATAGGTATTTTCCCGATGGGAGAAGTTTACCCCGGCATCGGAAAAGCAGGTAGTCCGGGCTACTCTGGGATAGAGAAAGTACTTATCGTTTTCAATACAGTAGGCAATGTGGTACTTGAGCCAGGAGTGGGCCCCCCAGTCCTTGATATGCTCCGGGATGCGGTCGCTTCCGGAAAAGTCGTAGTCCTCATGTTCATAGAACCAGGCCCGGAAATCTGCCCAGCCTTCCTTCAGCCATAGCTGGCCCCAGGAACAGGCGTAGCGGAAGTACCAGTTGTCAAAGCCGTCCTCCAGAGGTTCAAAGACCTTTTCCGTTAATTGGCTCAGCCGGTGATTGTACAGGGCCACCCCAGCAATAGACCCCTTGCCCTTTACAAAACGAAAGCATTCCTGGGCGTATCGGTAAAAATCCGGGGAGACCACCAGATCATCTTCCAGCAGGATGATGCCATCGTAATCCTTTGTCAGATCCCCACAGGTCAGAATATGCCGTTTGAGCCCCAGGTTTTTAGGCTGGTAGATCACCCGCTTTTCCCCGAAGGGCCAATGAAAGCCGTCGGCATACTCCAAAACGTCCCGGTTGTCTCCCCGGTCAATGCTGATGATGAGCTCCGCCCCCTGGGGGTATTCCGCCTGCAATAAGGAAGCGGTGATCCGCTTTAAAGATTCCAGCCGGTTGTAGGCCACTACCACAATTGGGATATTTGCCATGTTACCTCTCCCCTTCCGCAATTTCTACCGCCTGCAGATATCCCTGGGCCGCCTTTTGGAAGCTGAATTTTTTGCCCATGGCTTCCCTGGACCTTTCGGCGTCCAAGGGGTTTTTCAACAGCCTATCCAGCATTTCCGCAAAAGCATCTGTATCCTCCGGGTCTGCCAGAAGGCCGTTTTCCCCGGAGGTGATAATATCATAGGCCCCATCGGCATAGATGGAGGCGGCAATGGGCACCCCGGCACAGGCCGCTTCTACCATGACAAGGCCAAAGCAGTCGGACCGGGAAGGCACCGCCAGAAAGGCGCACTTCCGGTACTCTTCCAGCAGCGCCTCCCCTTCCCGATAGCCCAGGAACTCCACGCGCTCGGTAAGTCCCAATTCCCGGACCAGGGCTTCAACCTTAGCCTGTTCACCGCCTACGTCGTTGCCCACGACCCGGAGACGGCATGGCTCTTTTATTTCTGCCAGGGCCTTCACCAGCAGGTCCAGGCCCTTTTCGCGG
This sequence comes from Faecousia sp., assembly GCA_050872865.1. Classification (GTDB taxonomy): domain Bacteria; phylum Bacillota; class Clostridia; order Oscillospirales; family Oscillospiraceae; genus Faecousia. The sequence continues at coordinate 24,421 of JBNMHR010000004.1, forward strand.
GAAATGCGGCCCACAAACAGAACGCGTCCTGGCTCTGCCTGCCGTCCCAGCTTCAAATATTCTTCCGTCGGTACCGTCAGGTAGCTAAGGGCAATTTTATTTTCCACCGCCCCCCAGGCCAAAAGCTTTTCTTTTGCCTTGGTGGAGCTGGCCAAAAAAGCAGCAGCGCCGGATATAATCAATTTTCTGGTCAGCTTTTGCATTGTCCCGATGTAGGTCTCCGAACGGAGGGTCCCATCGGTCAGATTGATATAAGGGATCTGCCGCCGTTTCGCCCAGAGAAAGGCCTGAACGGCGGATAAATTATATTCGGAGCCAACGATGATATCCGGGTCCAGCTTGTTCAGCGTGCTGCCCAAGCCCTTGGGAATGTGGATGAACCGGGTAGCCGTACCGCCCACTTCCCCGCCCTTGACAGACAGGACCTTAGCATCCTGGAAGAAGGTATCCTCCAGATCCTCCCGGGTGGTCCAAGCCCGGTCTGCCTCCCGGTGGCCGGTATAGAGCACCTGGAACCGATATTCTTTCTGGCTCTTTTGCAGATAGGAAAACAGCGCCGTCCGATAGGGAGACGGAATATTGCTGATGATCAGTACCTTTTTCATATTCCTACCCCCTCTTTATGGCCCGGTCGTAAATTTCCATCAGTGCCTTGTAGTTTCCTTCCGGGGACATGGTCCTGGCATATTCTTCCAGAGTATTGGTTTCCCAGGACGTATCCCGATCTTTCAAAAAGGCCTCTACCGTGAAGGCGATGGACTGGGGGGACTTTTGGTTGAATTTCATACCGGTATAGCCCTCCCGGACCAGACTGCCGGCATTTCCCAAGTCCGATACCAATACAGGCGTACCTACACTGAAAGCCTCCGCAATGGTCATGGGAAAACCTTCGTAGCACTGGGTAGGCAAAATAAGGGCCTTACTCGTGGCCAGCAGCCGCCGGACATTTTCGTTGGGCAGCCGTCCCGCCAGGGTCACATTCCGCATTTTATTCTCCTGGATAAAGGACAGGCACCATTCTTCCAGTGGGCCGGTGCCGCAGAGTACCAACCTGGGGGCCGTGGAACCCAGCAGGCGCCAGCTTTCCAGCAGTACCCGCAGGCCCTTTAATTCCTCCAGCCGCCCGGCAAAGATGATCCGGTCCGCCCGGTCCGTCTGGGGCACCAGGCCCTCCGTCTGCTCCACAAAATTGGGCTTGACCGCCACGTTTTCCGGTGGGATGCCCCGGAGATTCAGGAGCTTCCGGCGGTTGAATTCCGTCAGGCAGATGTAATTGAGCTTTTTGTAGATTCCCCGCATTCTATGATAGCGGGTGGAGATCACGCAGGCCAATGTCTGGGCTTTGCTTCCCCGATAGCACCGGTGCTTCACAGCACAGTTTAAGCCCTTGGTCAGGCAGTCCTCGCACACCGCTCCGTCCCGGAAAAAGGTGGCCCCGGGGCACAGGAGCCGGAAATTGTGGATGGTCTGCACTACCGGCACCTTTTGGGCCAGGGCTGCATAGTACACCGCCGGGGAAATGAGCATCAGGGTATTGTGGACATGGACAACATCAATTTTTTCTTTCTTGATGATCTTTTTGATCTCCCGGGCCGTCCGGGGATTGTAGAGGAAGGCAAATGGCAGCAGAAGCTTTTGGAATTTGGAAAACCCGTTCAGTTCCGTATTGTCCCTGGTGTATAAAATCACCTTATGGCCGTGGCTTTTTAGGAGCTTTGCCTCGTTCTCCACCACGGTATCCTCCCCTCCGGGGAGCTGATAATGGTTGTGCACGATCAGAATATTCATATCACTTTCCCCGCAGCTCCGCTTCCCACAAATAGACTGTATTGGTGTATAGGTACCGCCCCAGCAGCCGCTTGGGGTCCTGCAGCAGGCGGTAGAACCACTCCAGGTTGTGGTCCTGCATCCATTTTGGGGCCCGGTCGATGTTTCCCGCCTCGTAATCAAAGGCGGCACCTACCCCAACCATCAGGCCATGGAGCATCCCTTGATGAGCCTGCATCCATTTTTCCTGCTTGGGCGCTCCCAGACCCACCCAGACAAAGTCCGGCTGGGCGTCGCAAATCGCCCGGACAGCGGCAGCATCCTCTTCTTCCGACATGGGCCGGAAGGGCGGGCTGTACATCCCCGCGATCTGGATACCGGGATACCGCTCCGGCAGCACCTCTTTTAGAATGTCCAGCGTCTTTTGGGTACCGCCGTAAAAATAGTGGCGCCAGCCCTTTTCCCTGCCCGCTTCCAGACAAGCGCGCATGTAGTCCGGCCCTGTCACCCGCCGCATCTGCAGATAACCCCGCTTCCGTCCGGTGGAGGACAAAGGGCCGCCATCGGGAATGGCCAGAATGCCGCCGTTCTGCACAGCCAAATAATCAGGGTCTTTATAAGCCGTCACCGTGGTATGGACATTGGACACGCAGATATAGTCCCCGGACAGCTCCCTCAGGTGCTCTTCCGTAAAGCGCAGGAGCCAAGGCATATCAATGGCCGCCAGCTTTACCCCCATGATCGGGCACACCGGGATCCTTCCCTTGTCCACCCGATGTTCAAATTTCTCCTGCTCCAAAGCGCATCCTCCGTCTTCCTTATGGTATATTTTGTGTATTATACCATCCTTCCCTGAAAAAATCTACATAAGAATCCAAAAAACAGCCGCCGCCCACAAGGGGCAGCGGCTGAACATCAGGCGTCTTGCTTTTCCATATTTTGTTTTGCGGCAGACAGCATCAGCTTGATGCGGTTCAGCTGATTGACCTCACTGGCACCGGGATCGTAGTCCACGGCGGCGATGTTGGCCTGGGGATAGGCCTTTTTCAGCACCTTGATAACACCCTTGCCCACCACGTGGTTGGGAAGGCAGGCAAAGGGCTGAATGCAGATCACGTTGGGAGTGCCGGAGGTAATGAGCTCCACCATCTCTCCGGCCAGGAACCAGCCTTCGCCGTACTGGTTGCCCAAAGACAGGAAAGGCTTGGTTGCCTCGGCGATTTTCTCGATCGGCACCGGGGGTTCAAACCGGCGGCTCTTTTTCAGGGCTTCGATGGCGGGCTGCCGCACCGCCCGGATGGACTTGATTCCCACCTTGGCAAGAACATCCGCACTGATGCCGGCGCCCAGGAATTCATGCCGGTATTCTCCGCCCAGCAGGCAGTAGTTAAAGAAGTCCAGCATATCCGGCACCACAGCCTCGGCGCCTTCGGCTTCCAGCACCTGGACCAGGTGGTTGTTGGCCAGGGGCATATACTTGACCAGAATTTCGCCGACAATGCCTACCCGGGGCTTTTTTAGGGTCTCGTCGATGGGGAAATTGTCGAAGGCCTCTACGATGCCCTTGCAGACCTGGGGATAGCTGAGCTTGCTCTTGGGGTCCGTCAGGGACTCGATGCAGATGTTCTTCCACTTTTCGTGGAGGGCATCGGCAGAGCCCGGGGTCAGCTCATAGGGCCTTACCCGATACAGGCACCGCATGAACAGGTCCCCGTAGACAATGGCGTGGATGGCATCCACAATAAGGCCGGGAGTAAACTTAAAGCCCTCGTTCTTCTCCATGCCGTTGGCATTGACGGAGATCACCGGGATCTGGGGATAGCCTGCTTTCTGCAGGGCCCTTCGGATAAAGGCCACATAGTTGCTGGCCCGGCAGCAACCGCCGGTCTGGGTCATGACCACCGCCAGATAATCCGTATCATACTTTCCGGAGAGTACTGCCTCCATGATCTGGCCCACCACGGTAATGGAGGGGAAGCAGGCGTCGTTATTGACGTACTTGAGGCCCACATCGATGGCACTGCGGTCATCGTTGTCCAGTACCACCACGTTGTAGCCGTGTTTCCGGAACACAGGCTGCAAAATTTCAAAATGAATGGGGCTCATCTGGGGGGCCAGGATGGTGTATCCCTCCAGCTGCATCTGGGCGGTATACTCCTGACGCCGGAAGTTCACAGGCTTGGGCTGGGCCTGGATGCTCTCCTCCTTCCGCATCTTCATTGCCGCGATCAGGCTGCGGATCCGGATACGGACAGCGCCCAGATTGTTGACTTCGTCGATTTTCAGCAGGGTATAGAGCTTGTTGCTGCCCTCCAGAATTTCCGCCACCTGGTCGGTGGTAACGGCATCCAGGCCGCAGCCGAAGGAATTGAGCTGCAGCAGCTCCAAGTCATTCCGGTTCCGGACGAACCGGGCAGCGGAATAAAGCCGGGAATGGTACACCCACTGGTCCACGATCCGCAGGTTCTGGTCTTCCTCAGGGTTGGGCAGGCTATCCTCCGTCAGCACGGTCAGGCCGTAGGAGGCGATGAGCTCCGGGATACCGTGGTTGATCTCCGGGTCAATGTGGTAGGGCCGTCCGGCCAGCACAATGCCGCTGCCGCCCTTGGCTTCCATTTCCTTCAGGACCCGGGCCCCCTCTTCTACAATATCCCGCTTGGTCTTCCGCTGCTCCTCCCAGGCCAGGTGGACCGCTTTCTTCACCTCGGAGGCAGGGATGTTCCACTCCTCCTTGCAGACCTTAATGAGGCGGTCTGCGGCGGTTTTCTCGCTGGTAAAGGCCACGAAGGGACGGATGTAATGGATCTTACCCTCCGTCACCGCCTCCACATTGTTTTTCAGGTTCTCCGGATAGGAGGCCACAATGGGGCAGCTGTAGTGGTTTTGGGCATCCTTGTGCTCCTGGTATTCGTAGAACACACAGGGGTGGAAAATGGTGGTTAGCCCCTGGTCAATGAGCCACTGGACATGGCCATGGGCCAATTTGGCCGGGTAGCATTCGGATTCCGAGGGAATGGAGTCCATGCCCCGCTCATAGATCTTCCGGTCTGAGAAGGGAGACAGCACCGCCCGGATCCCCAGGTTCCGGAACAGGGTGGCCCAGAAGGGATAGTTTTCATACATATTCAGCACCCTGGGAATCCCCACGGTGCCTCGGGTGGCCTCCTCTTCGGTAAGGGGCTCATAGGCAAACATCCGCTTCTGCTTAAAGGCCACCATATTGGGGGCCTTTTCCCCCTTATTGCCGCCGCCGGCACCCTTTTCGCAGCGGTTGCCGGTAATATGCCGACGGCCGCCGGGGAACACGTTGACGGTAAGCATGCAGTTGTTGGCGCAGCCGCCGCAGCGGACGGTCTTGGTGGTATAGGTCAGGTTTACAATGTCTTCCAGAGGCATCATAGAAGTGCCCTGGCCCTTGTCGTGGTTCCGGGCGATCAGAGCCGCACCAAAGGCGCCCATCAGGCCCGCAATGTCCGGGCAGACCACCTCTGCCCCGGCAATGGTCTCAAAGGCCCGCAGCACCGCCTGATTGTGGAAGGTGCCGCCCTGGACCACGATGTGGCTGCCCAGCTCCTTGGCAGAGCTCAGCTTGATGACCTTAAACAGGGCGTTCTTGATGACGGAATAGGCCAGGCCCGCGGAAATATCAGAGACCTTTGCCCCCTCCTTCTGGGCCTGCTTCACGTTGGAATTCATAAATACGGTGCAGCGGGTACCCAGGTCCACGGGGTGTTCGGCAAACAGGGCCTCTTTGGCAAAGCCCTCGGCGGTGTAGCCCAGGGAATTGGCGAAGTTTTCGATAAAGGAGCCGCAGCCGGAGGAGCAGGCCTCGTTCAGCATAATGGTATCCACTGCCCCGTTTTTCAGGCGGATGCACTTCATATCCTGGCCGCCGATGTCCAGCACGCAGTCCACCTTGGGGTCAAAGAAGCTGGCTGCGGTGCAGTGGGCAATGGTCTCCACTTCCCCCTCATCCAGGGAGAAGGCAGACTTTAAAAGGGCCTCGCCGTAGCCGGTGGAGCAGGTCCGGGCGATCCGGGCAGAGCCGGGGAGCATGGTTTTCAGATTCCAGATGGCCGTCTTGGCAGTCTCAATGGGGTTGCCCTTGTTGTTGGCATAGAAGGAGTACAAGAGCTGCCCCTCTTCCCCGATGAGGGCCATTTTGGTGGTGGTGGAACCGGCATCGATGCCCAGGTAGCAGTCACCGCAGTAGGTTTCCAGGTTGGCCTTTTTTACCACTGCCTGACTGTGCCGCTGCCGGAAAGCCTCGTAGTCTTCTTTTGTTTCAAACAGAGCAGGAAGCCGGGGCATTTCAAATGAGACCTTTACGCCCTTGTCGAGCCGAATGATCAGCTCCTCCAGCGGCACCTCCTGGGCGTCCCCGCTTTCCAAGGCAGAGCCCATGGCGGCAAACAGATGGGAGATTTCCGGGTCCACCACGTTCTCCGGGGTCAGCTTCAGGGTGCGGATAAAGGCCTTTTTCAGCTCCGGCAAAAAGTGCAGCGGGCCGCCCAAAAAAGCCACACAGCCCCGGATGGGCTTGCCGCAGGCCAGACCGGAAATAGTCTGGTTCACCACCGCCTGGAAAATAGAAGCCGCCAGGTCTGCCTTGGTGGCGCCCTCGTTAATGAGGGGCTGAATGTCTGTCTTGGCGAACACGCCGCAGCGGGCGGCGATGGGATAGATCTGCTTGTAGTTTTCCGCCTCTTTGTTGAGCCCACCGGCATCGATCTGCAGCAGCGACGCCATCTGGTCGATAAAGGAACCGGTGCCTCCGGCGCAGACACCGTTCATCCGCTCCTCTAGGCCGCCGGTAAAGTAGATGATCTTGGCATCTTCGCCGCCTAATTCAATTGCCACATCCGTCTGGGGGTAGAAGGTCTTCAAGGAGGAAGCCACCGCCACCACCTCCTGCACAAAGCCAATATCCATAGCCTTGGCCAGGGTAATGGCACCGGAGCCTGTGATCTTTACTTTCAGCAGGCACTCCCCCAGCTTTTCTTTTGCATCCTTCAATAGGTCTGCCAGAGCCCCCTGGGTATTGGCCTGATGGCGGGTATAGTTCCCGTAAATCAAATCATTCTGTTCGTCCAGCACCGCCAGCTTTACGGTGGTGGAGCCAATATCAATTCCTGCACGATATGTCTTCATCTGTGTGCTTTCTCTCCATGCTGTGATTGTTTTTACGGCCGCCATACAGTGGCCGCATTCTAGGTGTGTACATTTTATTCCAGTTTTCTGAACCGAATCTAAACTTTAATAACGCAAAAAACAAGGGACCGTTGAAGAGCGATCCCTTGTTGGTCCGAGTGACTGGATTCGAGAAGCAGAGGAGCAAGCGCCATCCAGCTGGCGCATGGCAGCAGTCCACCGGACTACTGCATTGAATAGGTTCGAATCCGGAAGTACAAAAAAGAGAGACCGCTATCTAACGGTCTCTCTTTGGTCCGAGTGACTGGATTCGAACCAGCGGCCTCTTGAACCCCATTCAAGCGCGATACCAAACTTCGCCACACCCGGATGGCCTGTGTCCTGACGACTGGAACATAATAGCACAGCTTATCCGAAAATGCAAGCCTTTTTTTCAAAAAATAGAAAATTATTTTTTGGCTGGGGCCGGAAGGTATTGGTAGATGCCGGTGGCGGTGACACAAAGGCGGTTCGGAGCGTCTTCCTGGCAGGCTTCTGCCCGGAGATGCATCAGGGTCTTCCCCCGGTTCACAACATACACTTTAACGGTGATGGGCTTTCCGGGGATCAGGGGCCGCAGGTAGCTCAGCTGCATCTGCACCGTGGGGGAAAACCCCGGGCCGGGCTGGATGCAGTAGACCACGTAGCCCATGGCCTGGTCCACCACCCCGGCGCTCATTCCTCCGTGGAGGGTCCCGGCGGCGTTGGCCATCCAAGGGGCCGTTTCGCAGCGGAAGGTATACGCTCCCGCCGCTTCGTCCCAGTCCGTCAGGGCGAAATGCATTTGGTCCCCAATGGTGCCGGGGGCGACTTTCGGCATGGCGGCAATGGTCTCCCGAATGACCTCCCCAATGGAGCGAAGCTTATTCTCCCCGCTCACTGGTGACTACCTTACCGATGTTCCACAGGTGGATGACGGTCTGCTCGGCGGTCTTCTTTTCTTCCTCGCTGTCGTACTCCACATACACGGTGTGGGCAGAGCAGTCGGCACATTCCACCTGTACGTTCCAGCCGCCCTCGTGGAACAGCATTCCGGGCCCCCGGCAGATGGGGCATTCTTCCAGCACGATTTTTTCTTCCATAGTAATTTTCTCCTTATCTGAAAATAGTTTTTTCGGTATCGTAAATTTCTTCCCGCCGGTAAGTCACAAAACTGGGAGCCATTTCCGGCAGGTATTTCTGAATGGCCGCGGTGATCAGCGTAGGATTCAGGGAGGGATTCTGGCAGGTGATCAGGGCTTCCAGAGTCAGCTCCTGCTCGGAAATCCTGGTGATCCGGGTCTCCAGGATCATGGGTCGGATGTCCTGCTCCTGGATGCCCTTTTTGCTTTTTTTCTCCACCAGGATCTCCGGGCCGGTCAGCAAGGCCAAAAGAGCTGCTTCCGTTCCTGCCGGGAACCCTGCGTCATATTCCAGGCCAAGATGGCAACACAGCAAGGCCAGGTCCCGGATCTTCCGTCCGGTATCGTAGCATTCCCGTACCGTGACCCCGGGAACCAGCGCCGCATTCAGCCGGTTCTTGATCTCTTCCCCGGTGGGCTTCTCCCCTTCCAGGTCGAAGTCCAGCAGCTCACAGACGCTTTCCACCCCTACAGACAGAGGCAGGGCGATGGACACCGAGGGCCTGGGGTTGAAACCCTGGGTATGGGTCAGGGGCAGCCTCGCCCGCTGGAAGGCCCGCTGGAATACCCGCATCAGGTCCAGGTGGGACATCCATACGGCGGTGCCTGTCTTTTCAAATAACAATCTAGGCATCGCAGGCCACCTCCTTTAGAAGGCCACTGGCCCCGCAGCCTGCGCAGCCGTAGCGGCAGTCCGGGGTGACGGTGGCCTCGTAGGCCCGTTTCCGCTCCCGGAGCAGGAACTTTTTCGTGACGCCTACATCGATGGTATCCCAGGGCAGGATCTCTTCTTCCCCATAGCCTCTTGTGGTGTACCGGCCAATGTCCACCCCACAAGCGGCAAAGGCATCCTGCCAGATGTCGTAACGGAAGTATTCGTCCCAGCCATCCAATTTTGCCCCATGCTCTACGGCGTATTCGATAACAGGCCCTAGCCGCCGGTCACCCCGGGCAAAGACTGCCTCCAGGCGGCTCAGGTCCGGGCTGTGGTAGTCGTATTCAATGGACTTGGAATAAAAATGCTCCTTTAGAAGCTTGCATCTTCTCAGATACTCCTGGGGAGTGATCTGTTTTTCCCACTGGAAGGGGGTATGGGGCTTGGGCACAAAATAAGCCGTGGCCACATGGACCCGGAGGCCCCGCTTTTTGTTGACAGCGTGCTCTCTCCAGGCCAAGATGATCTTGTATACCAGCTCCGCAATGCCCAATACGTCTTCGTCAGTCTCCGTAGGCAGGCCCAGCATAAAGTAGAGCTTTACATTGTTCCAGCCACCGGAAAAGGCCTGGGTGCAGGTAGAAAGGATCTCCTCCTCCGTCAGGTTCTTGTTGATCACATCCCGCAGCCGCTGGGTCCCTGCCTCCGGGGCGAAGGTCAGGCCGCTTTTCCGGACAGTCTGGAGCTTCTGCATCAGCTCCCGGGAGAAGTTGTCCGCCCGCAGAGAGGGTACAGACAGGCTCATATGGCTCTGGGCACAGTAGGGGATCAGCTCGTCCGTCAGTTCCTTCAGCCCCCGATAGTCGGAGGTGGACAGGCTGGACAGGGTCAGCTCGTTAAAGCCCGTATTCCCCATCAGCTCCACCGCCTGCTTGTAGAGGACCCGGGGGCTCTTTTTGCGCACCGGGCGGCAGCTGAAGCCTGCTTGGCAGAACCGGCAGCCCCGGATGCAGCCCCGGAATACCTCCAGGTTGGCCCGGTCATGGACGATCTCCGTAGAGGGGACGATCATTTCCGTGGGGAAGTAAGCCTTGTCCAGGTCTTCCACGATCCGCTTGGTCACAGTTTCCGGGATGCCCTCCCGTACCGTTACCTTTTCCAGAACGCCATCCGGGCTATATTCGTGGGTATAGAAGGAGGGCACGTACACACCGTCGATTTTGGCCACTTCCAGCAAAAATTCTTCCTTGCTCAGGTCTTTTTCCTTGGCGGCGCGGTAGCAGTTCATAATTTCTACGGTGATATCCTCCCCTTCCCCCAGGGAGAAGAAGTCCACAAACTCCGCCAGTGGCTCTGGGTTGAAGGCGCAGACGCCGCCGGCGAAAACCATATTTTTCAGGCCCTTCCGGTCCTTGCTATGGAGGGGAATGCCGCTGAGCCGCAGCATATTCAGAATGTTGGAATATGACATTTCGTAGCCGATGGTAAAAGCCACCATGTCAAAATCCTTTACGGGATCCTGGCTTTCCAGGGCCCACAGGGGCAGGCCATTTCCCTTCATGGCCTCCTCCATACCCCCCCAGGGTGCGAATACCCGCTCACACCATACGTCCGGAATCCGGTTCATGACGCCGTACAGGATCCGCATACCCACATTGGACATACCGATCTCGTAGGTGTCCGGGAAGCAGAAGGCCACACGGATGGCCATCTGCTCCTTATCCTTCCACACCTGCCCCCATTCGCCGCCGGTGTATCGGGCCGGCTTTTGAACGGTAGGCAGAATGCGGTTTTTCATATCTGTCATAACTTTACCTCTTGTCACTGAAAGAAAGCACCTGGGTCCAGGCGCTTTCATAATGCTCTATTGTACTATCTCCCGGCCCTCTTTGCAAGAAATATTTCTGACCAACAGCGGAAGAACAAAAAGTATCCCCAAAGGGGCCCTGAGTGCCAGGCAGCCAAACAGCAGGGCCCCGATAAAAAACAGGGACAGCTTGTTCACTGTCTCCCCCGCCCTGTTTACCTTGCACATCTTCAATACCCCCAGCAGGATACGGCCCCCGTCCAGGGGGAAAATAGGCAGCAGATTGAAAAGTCCCTGGCCTAGGCCGCAGAGAGCCAGCTCCGGATAGATCCGGTGGAAGCCCAGCAGGAGCAGACTGCCAAAAGGCCCCGCCAGGGCGGCAATGGCCTCCCTGCCCGGACTCAATCCCCCGAATTCCAATGCAGCGCCGCAAATCCCGAAATGCAAGGACCCGGCCTGGCCTTTCATGCACCGGATGGCCCCCAGGTGGCACAGCTCGTGGAAGAGCGCCGCCAGCATCGCCGCCAACAAAAAGCGGAAGGGCACCACCAGAAGCAGCAGCGCCAGCAGGTACAGCCCAAACCCATCAGCCAAGGCCGGTCATCGCTTCCCGGCAGAACCGTGCCACGGCCCGGGTCAGGTCCTCCCCTTTTTCCAAAGCCGACCGCAGTACGGCATAGGCCTGCCGGGTGGCCTCCTCGTTTCCCGGGATAAAGGCCGCCTGTACCGCCCTGCGACCCTCCGGCACCAGGCACACCCCCAATAGCACCGCCACCAGAAACAGCAGCACCAGGGGGAACATTCTCCCCCGGTGCTTTGCCCCGCTGTAAATGATCCGATACCCCATGCATTTCACCTCTTCCGGTACAGGCTATGCAGCCCCCTCAGGAAAAAGTATTCTAGCCGTGGATCCGCTTTGCCTGGTCATACAGCTCCATGTACATGGCAAACTTAGGAAAAAAGGGCACATCCCGGCCGCCTACGCAGTCAATGGTAAAATCGCAGTGGGCGCTGCTGTAGCTATAGTCTGCCGTCCCCCGGGCCAACAGGGTGTCTCCATCATAAAGCTGTGTTCCGTCCTCCGTGGCCCACAGGCCTGTTTTGGAAAGATCCGGATTCAAAAAGATCCAATGGTAGGCTCCGCTTTCCACTACCTGCTCCTGGGCGTAGCCCAGGCAATCCCCGTTTTCGTCGTAATACCCTATGGTGGAGGCGGCAATGATTCCCTCCTGCTCATAAACCGGTCCGTCTGTCACATATTTTACGGTGATCCAGAGCTTGCCCTCCAGCTCCACCGTCCATTTGGGGTCCAATAGCCCAGACTCCCGGAACCGGGCAGCAGAGATGCCGCCTGCAAATATGTCGCTGGTCTGATTTGCCTCTTCAAAATCTCCCCGCATCGTAAGCGTCTCCTGGCCATTCAGGGCCCGGACTCGGTCCTCCTTGGAGGTGAAGGTCTCCGCTTCCTCGCAGCCCAGAAGGGTCAGGCATAAAATACCCGCAAGCAGAATTTCGATCCATTTTTTCATAGCGTTTTCTCCTGTGCCCGGTCCCGTGCCAGCTCCCGGGCGGCCATGACGGCCATAGCCACCAGCATGGGAAGCCACTGCTTTTCGTAGACGATCAGAAAGGCGTTGTCGAACACCACGTTTTCGATGGTCAGGTCCATATTGTCCATAATGGCCCCCAGCATGTTGCCGTTCAGGGTCACCTTGTAATTATGCCCCACGGTGCCGCCGTACTCCCGCAGCTCCAGGGTCCCTTCCGGGATCTCCATCTGGAACCGATCCCGGATCAGGTCCAGCTGCTTTTCCAGAGTGCCGTAAAGGGTGCCTTCCCGGTAGAATTTATAGGTCACAAAAGCCTTTGCCAGCTGCTTGGTCATGGCAAACACTTCCGTTCCCCGGTTATCCAGTACCCGCAGCTTGACAAGGGGTGCGGTACCTTCTACGGTATAGCACAGCTCCCCTTCCCCATTCTCTACGGTAAAGTGCTGCCCCGTCAGTTTAAAGTCTTCGCTGAAGGTGTAAATTTTCGATGGACGCAAGCCTTGGAACGGCAAGGGCATCCCGGTTTTTACGAAATGCTCCAAACTCTCCTGCAGCCAGTCCCGCATCAGGAACAGGTCCGAATGGTAGCATAGGTGCTCGGCCAAGCTTTCCCCCACATCCTCCTGGGGCAAGATCACAGGCTCCGTCAACCGCTCCGAGATAGCCTCTTCCAATACGGAATAGCCCACATAGCCCACATTTCCGTCCCCGGACAGGTAAAAATACAGGTACTGCCCCTGGCTGTCCGGCCCGAAGATCAGGCTGGTATAGGGGCTGGTAGAAAACTTCCCCAGCCAGCCGGAACCCAAGGGGGTGGGCAGGTCCTTAAAGCTTTCATAGAACTCTTCGATTTTTCTGGGCTTGTCCATGGCGATCATCCCAACGCCGTCTACCATGGCATTGTAATCCGCCGGAGATCCCATATTGAACATGGCCAGGCCCAAAATCAGCACCACCGTACCGATGCTGACAGGTACCGTCTCCCAGTTCCCGGCCACCCACATCCAAATGGCCAGTGCCATGACCCCGGTTCCCAAAAGCCGGAACTTCCAGATGCGCCATTTGATTTCCGGAGAGTAGCTCTTATAGGCCGATGCCTTTTCCTGCTCCTGTTTAATGACGGCCTTGGTCTGCTCCGCCGTCTGGGCCGCAGGGGATTTCCCGTCGAAGAACCAGGAAAGGAAGACAAACACCCCGGTAAGCAGCCCCATACCAAGGAACCAGGCCACCGAAGACCAGCCAAAGGCCCCGGCCACAATGTCCTCCCCCACATCCCACAGACCCATCACCGCCGTGATCACACTGAGCACCAGAAAAACGATTCTCATAACGTTCCCCTCCTCTAATACAGCTCTGCTTGGAAACTACCATCAGTATACGGGAAAGCAGTTCAGAAAACAAGTGTTTTTCTCAAAAACGTCTAATTTTTCCAAAAACAAAACTGACCCCTTGACAGAAGCCCTCTTTTTAGATATAATAACCAGGCTAACGGGGTGTGGCGAAGCTTGGTATCGCGCTTGGTTCGGGTCCAAGAGGCCGCGGGTTCGAATCCCGCCACTCCGACCAAATCTGCACGATGGTTTCGATTTGAAGCCATCGTGCTTTTTCTAAGTCTGAAATATAGCAACACTTATCGACGAAAGGAATGTATTTTACGAAAAGACTGTTTACAGCAAGAGACAACGGCACGTTTTGGGTTGAAGTAGAAGGTTCTGTTTACAGCATCTTTGATCATATAACAAATAAGCATACTTTCCTGGATGCCAACGGCAATGTGTTAGAAACCTATACTCGTCCGCCAATTTCAGAAGAGGAATGGGACGTTGAATGCAACGACCCGGATTTCTTTGCGGATATTGGCGATGGATTTTATACGTACACCACGCATGAAGTGACCCGTGATATGGACGGTAAATATGGCCTGTTTGGAATCAAACGCAATAACGGCAGCAAGCTTACCGAAGAGATATATTATCAAGTTGGCAGATTCTGTAATGGCCTTTGTTCTGTGCGTGTTGAGAACAGCAAATGGGGCTGTATTGATACAGAGGGCCGTTTGGTTATCCCCTATTCCTTTTCTGATGCAATGTACTTCAACGCATATGGCATTGCAGTAGGCGATCATACGCTGATCGATCGATTTGGCGGCCAAATACCCGATACCGCCCTTAACTGCATTGATGACTGCGGGGAATACAACCGATATTTTGTATTTGCCTTTTTGAACGAGGAGCAGATACGATCTATTGGCCGATGCGGCACAGCCCCAAATATAACCCTTAATATTTATGATACGAAGCATCGAAGATATGCAGTCAATAATGTGCCCGAATGCCGACTCAATGTACATTGCTTTGATGGAGAACCCGAGGTGCTCGTTGTTGCCACAGAACTACTTGACCAATACGACAGAATTCACCTATTCCAAAAGGGAACGCTCCTATGTGAAAAGGACGGTCGCATTACCGTATACGATTATTACCAATAGCCCCGGTTATATTAATCGTTGCTGGTGAGCTACGGAGGAAAGCCATGTGTCAATACGAATGCCAATGTCTTCAATGCGGCCAAAAGCGTACATTTGCCTTTCAGCCGCCTTATCCAAAATTTGGAGATGTATTCTCAAGGTACTGCAAAGCCTGTGCCGCAGACACCGATCATACCCGATCCTTGACAAAGAAAACCGCATCTGAGCTCCGCGCGGCCGAACGGGAACAGGCTTTGCGGCAATCCATCCTGGATAAATGTGCTGAAAAAGGTTTTCAGTGCAGATTTCTGTACCAGTCTGTGATCATTACGACAAATTTGTCCGATTGGTGCTTTGATTATCATCAGAACAAAATCACCCTGTATCACGAAAGCACCATAAAAATCAATTTTGCAACCGGGAATTACGCAAAAGCCCACGTCCAGTTTCAAGAGAGGAAAATGGCGCCGCTGGAAGTAATCGATTACATTGCCGCCCATGATGCCTGGCGTACGGAACATCCATTATGATCTGACGCAGAATATTGCCCCCTGCCTTCGTTTTCAGAAAGCAGGGGGTGTTTTTTACTGGTTCGGGTTGCTGGTCTTCTTGGGCACCACAAAGTCCGGGTGCTCGCCCAGCCAGGTGGTTTGGGGCATGCAGGTGAGCAGCCACATATCCTCCCGGCTGAGTTCAAAGTCAAAGACGTTCAAATTGTCCACCATGTGTGCCCGGGAGCTGGCCTTGGGCAGGGGCATAATGCCCTTTTGCAGCAGGAAGCGGAGGGCGATCTGGGAGAAGGTTTTGTGGTACTTCTCCGCCAGCGCCAGCAGCACCGGCTCGTTGGTCATGGAACCCCGGCCCAATGGGGACCAGGCCTGGACCAGGATCCCCTGCTGCTGGGCGTACTCCCGGGCCGCCTCCTGGGAATAGCCTACGTGGAGCTCCAGCTGGTCCAGTTCCGGCTGGAATTCCGTAGCGCCGTTTAAGTTTTCCAGATGGTTGGGCAGATAATTGCACACGCCGATGTGCAGGACCTTTCCTTGCTTTTTCAGCTCCGTCAGGGCCTTCCAGGAACCTCTGTCCTTTTCCTTCCAATCCGGGTCATTTTCGGTGGATTTGGGCCAGTGCAGCAGGTAAAAGTCCAGGTAGTCGGTTTGCAGCCGGTTCAGGGTCCGGTCGAAGGCCGCCATGGTCTTGTCGTACCCCAGCTCATCGTGCCAGGCCTTGGAGGCGATCTGGACCTTCTTCCGGTCGATGCCGCTTTCTTTCAGGGCTTTTCCCAAGTCCCGTTCCGTCTCGTAAAGGGACGCCGTATCGAAATACCGGTAGCCCACCTCGATGGCCGTCTGGATAATGGTGACAAAGTCCTCCTTCCGGGGACTATAGCAGCCAAACCCGATTTTCGGCACCTTGGTACCGTCTTTTAACGTGTAATATTCCTGTAGCAGCTCCTGCATGTTTGTGACCTCCTATCGGTTTTCGCCCGGATGGGGCTATCTTGGTTTCATTATACCGCACCGATGGAAGGTTATCAAGTACGGAAACCGCCGCAGATCAGGAAATTACGGAACGCACCTGTAAAAACAACCACCCCATGATTTCCTCATCATAGGCAAACAGGCCTCCCCCGCCGTGTTCGTTGGGAGCATTCCTGGCCGTAAAGTAATCGCGGTCCTTGATGTCCAGCACCAGAAGCCTGCCGATCTCTTCCTCCGTAAGGCCTTCTTCCCGATACAGTTCGTACAGGGTATCGTAGGCCTTTTGGGTAGGCTGGGAGCCGTAGTATTCGTCGTTTCTGCCAATGGCGAAGTACACCGGCACTCGCTGCTTCACCACCGGCTCATAGGCCCCATCCCACTGGGAGCTGACCTGGAGGTAGGCCGTGAACAGGTCCGGCCGTTTGCCCATTACAATGGACATGGTCTCTCCCCCGCCGGAGTAACCGTTGGCGTAGACTTTGTTCGAATCGATATTGTAGCTCTGTAAAAAATATTCCACCAGAGCAATGGTCTGGTTTGCAGAGGTCTCTCCCCAATCGCTGAGCTGAGGGGCCAGGATGATCATTTCGCTGTTGTACTTCTGGGCCTCAAATCCAAAGGCTTCGCTTTGGAGATTCCTAGCCACTCCCTGGAAGTACAGGCCCTCGTAGCCGGGCAGGGTGACATACAGAGCATAGGGCTTGGAACCATCGTAGCTTTCCGGGATAAAAACATTGTAGTGGATATCCCCACGCGTATCGGAGTGGAGCACATTGTCAACGGTAAAATCCCGATAGGTTTCCGTCCCCGGGGTAACAGCGGCAAGGTTGGACGTCTCCGTTTCTTCCGAAGGGGCTTGGGGTTCCGGAGCTGTTGAAACGGAAACGGTATCGCTTGGTGGGTCGGCTTTTAAATTTTGAAGGGACCAACGCACATACACATATCCCAGTAAAATCACCAAAACCGCCGCAATTACCGGAAGCAACCATTTTCTTTTCATGCCGTTCCCTTCTTTCGTTTCCGCAGGAGCTTCCTGCCTTCATGGCCCAAAGTCACAAACAGTATCATCATGAGTAGATGGTCCCGCAAGAACCAGGCCACGGGCTCTGTGTAATCGTAGAACACGAAATGGCTGCGCAGGGTCAGGTAGTTCCACACATCCCGCCGCAGAAAGGCCGGGATGCCACAGAGGGCCGCCAGATACCCCAGCATCTGCAGATACCATCCAGCCCGTTGCGGAAGCTTCCATTTTTTACGAAGCATGGTTAAAAGCATCCCCCAATGGGTGCCCAGGTGCAGGCACATCAGAACAAAGCCCCAGAAAGAGCAGAGAATGTGCATCGGTTCCCACAGCTCATAGCCCCCGTGATTTGGGAGAAAGGTAAAGAGGTACTTGGAAAGGAGAATGCCGCTGACCATACAGCCGATCATACACAGGAAAATCAGGCCGTTCAAAACCGTCTGTGCCACCCTGGCAGGAGAATAGCGGCCCTTCCCTACTGCACCAAACCATTTTTTGTTCCAAACAAGGTGCAGCACAGACAGCACAAACATGCCCATTCCGATCCATTCATGGGCCGCTTCTCCAATGAGGCCATAGGCCATCAGCAGTGGCAGGGCGACGGTCAAGCCAATGTCCGCCCAAATTTTTCGTTTCATAGGATCAATTTCTGTCCGCCAGATTTACAACCCCAGCCCATTGACCCACTTCTGTACATCGCTGTCAGAAGCGCCGGAGCGGAACCGCTGGCCCTGCTGCCAGTCGCCGCCGTTTGCCATAGCCGCCAGCAGAGTGCCGCTTTGACCCATGCCGGAGGAGGAAGAGGTGGCAAAGGGGATCACAGTCTTGCCGGTAAAATCGTTAGCCTTTACAAAGGTATCCATGGGCCAGGCCGCAATGCCCCACCAGATGGGATAGCCGATGAAGACCGTATCGTAGGAATCCCAGTCCGGAACCTCCGTTGTGGTCAGTTCTACATTCCGCAGGGACTCATCGTCGTGCTCCCGGCTGACCCGGCTATTCCGGTCGGTCCAATCCAGGTCGCTGCCGGTATACACCTGGGCAGGGACGATCTCAAAAATATCCGCATTTGCGGTCTCAGCGATGGTCTGCGCCACCTGACGGGTATTGCCGGAAGCAGAGTAGTAGACCACCAGGGTCTTCCCGGAGGCAGCTTCTGCGGTTTCTTCCTCAGTCTCTTCGGCGGCAGTGGTTTCCTCCGCTGCGGGAGCGGTGGTGGAAGCGGTGGCCACAGGGGCGGCGCTGCTTCCGCAGGCTGTCATGGACAGCGCCATAGCAGCCGTCAAAAGGATGGCAAATAGCTTTTTCATGTTTCTTTCCTCCATTTTAGTTTTGGACGTTTGCCTGGATCCAGCTTTCGATGTGGTCCGCGATCACGTCGTTGTTGAGATCCTGGAACATAAAGTGGTCGTTGCCGGTGATGCCCTCCTGGGGCAGGTCCACCACGGTGCAGTTGCCGCCCTGCTCGTTATAGGCATCCCGGAAAGCATAGCAGGTGCTGCGCATCATCTGCCACATACCGGTTGCCTGGATGGCCGGGTCGCCGTTGTCGATGTAGTCGCCAAAGTACATGGTCACCGGGATCTTCCGGTCCAGCACCGCCTGGAAATCCTCGGTGTCCGCACCGGGAGCTCCGCCGGGCTCAATGGCCACGATTGCTGCAATATGCTCCGTATACTTGGCCGCCGTCCAGCCCGGACCGCCGCCCTGGGAATGGGTGACCAGAATGGAATTCTTGCCGGTGCGCTCGTAGACCTCGTCGATGGTGGCGGCCACAGCCTTGGCTACGGTCTCGTTGTCAAAGTCCCCGCCCATGTCGGAGGTCATACCCGTATCCGGGGTCATCTGGCGGAAGAACTGGTCCACGGAATTTTCGTCATTGGGGAACTGGGAGCCTTCGTTGGCAACGGACTGGCCATTCTCCCAGCGACCGATCCGGAACTGGGTGTACCAGCGCTGATCCAGAGTCTTGGTACTGATGTCGCCGCTGACGGAGGTCGCGCCTGCTTCTCCCCGCCGAGGCTCATCGATGAGGGACACGCTGTGGCCCTTCCGCAGGAACAGGTTGGACCAGCCCTCCCGGCCATCCGGAGTAGTCATCCAGCCCATCCGGGACTGGCCATAGCCATGGAGGAATACCATAGGCAGCCCGGTCTCCTCTGCGGGGATCTGATAAAGTACATTGGCATGGTCTACATGGGCCGTCTGGCCCGCGCCGGTTTCCTCCCACTGGTTCTCCGGGTCGAAAGTGCCGTCAGAGGTGACGGTAATGCCGCCTGCGGAGAACATTCCCTGCTGGGCGATGACCAGGTTGTTATTTTCTTCCTGGGGTTCTGCCGCTTCCGTGGCCTGGGTAGCTGCCTGGGTCGTAGCAGTGGTTACCGTTGTGCTTCCGGCGGCACAGCCGGAAAGCAGGCTCAGGCTGATGGCACCGCTGAGCAGCAAAGCCGTCAAATTTCGATTCTTTTTCATTGTTTACAACACTCCTTTTGGTTTTTCACAGGCCCAGGCTTCCAAAGCCGCCAGGTCCTGCTTGAGTTCACTCCCGCGAATGGCAATTCCCTGCTCTACGATCCCGCCAGAGGCAAGCGCCTGAATATCCGGGATGCTTCTACCCAGGCCGCCCCCTTCGTGGGTGCAGAATGGGCGAATACGCTTTCCCGAAAAATCGTAATGCTTCAGGAAGGACGCTACCGGCATAGGGAGGGTGCCCCAGTAATTGGGATACCCCAGGTAGATAACTTCGTAGGCATCGATGCTTTCCGGAAGGTCTTTCAGTTCCGGACAGTGGCCGGTCAGTAAGTCCTCCCGGGCCTCGTTGATGCAGCGGTAGTAGTCCTTGGGATAGTCCTGTACCGGTTCGATTTTCAGGCATTCCCCGTTTGTCAGCTTTTGCAGGATACAGGCCAGCACTTCCGTATTGCCCACCTGCAGCTCCCGGACACAGCCGCCCACCAGGTTCTGCCCCTTCCTTGAATAATAGGCGATCAAACGCTTCACTTTTTTCTTCCTCCGTCTTCTTCGTACACCCATATTTTAACGAAAATGACATGAAATGGAAGGACAAAACAGCTATAATAATCCCAACCAAAAGGTGTGGACCGAAAGGAGTTACCGAACCATGTACGACCGGCATTTGGATACGTTTATCGAGGTTGCCGACTGCGGCAGCTTTTTGAAAGCCTCCGAGAAGCTGTATATCTCCGCCAACGCGGTGACCAAACAGATCAACCTGCTGGAAAGCGATTTGGGGGTGACCCTATTTCATCGCAGCAAGCAGGGGCTGAAACTGACGGAGGCCGGCAGCCTCATCTATACGGAGGCCAAGAAAATGATCCGCCACACCAGGACCGTGCTGCAAAAGGCCAAAGAACTGGAAAACAAACAGGACCATACTCTCCGGCTTGGGGTCTCCCTCATGAATCCCGCCACCATTCTTTTGGAGCACTGGCACAAGGCCGCCGGAGCTTCCAATTTGCAGCTGGAGGTCGTTCCCTTTGAGGATACCGCCGCCTCCTTCCAGGAGGTGCTGGACAAGCTGGGGGATAAAATCGACCTGGTCCCCTGCCCCTACGAGACGAACTACTGGGGGGACCGTTACAATTCCTTCCATCTGTGCGACCTGCCGGTGCGCATCACCTGTGCGGCCACCCACCCCTTAGCCGCCAAGGAAACACTATCCCTGGAAGACCTGTACGGTCAGACGCTTATTTTTGGCCTGGCCAATACCAGTGTCTACGCCGACAATATCCGGCACTTTCTGGAAGGCTACCCCCAGATCCACATCCGGGAAAGCCCTGTATTCGACCTGTCTTTATTTAACCAAATCGCCACCTCCTCGGAGCTTCTGGTCTCCGCCGACTGCTGGAAAAGTGTCCATCCCCTGCTCAAAACCATCCCCGTAGACTGGGACTTTACCATGCCCTACGGCTTTATCTACGCCAAAGAGCCTTCCAGAGAAATGCTGGAGTTTATTATGGCTATTGGCAATGTGCTGATATAACAAAAAATGTCATTGCGAACCAGCGCACACTGGCTTGCAATGACATTTTTTCTGCGAAATTTTATTTACTTCTGCTCATCCACGGGGGCACCATTTCCGCGCAGTGCTTCCCTTTCGGACAAGCTGATCATCCATTTCCGTTTTCTGAATACAAGCAGAGATACGGCCAGCCTGAACAGTTCTTCTATGGTAAGCAGCGCGTACACACCTACGATCCCCCATTTAAAAACGTATGCGGCAAGCAGGCAAAGAGGGATCCCGATACACCATGTACCGGCCGTATCGATCAGCATGACCAGCTTCGTATTGCCGCCGCTTCTGAGAATGCCGCCGCCGAGGATCATATTTTCCACTTTGATGGGTGCATACAGGGCAAACACCACAAGAAGGATTTTCCCAAGGGCTTTTACGCCATTGTCAACGCGGTAGAAGCCGGTATATGCTCCCGCCAAGCAGATGAGTATTGCCGATACCGATATCGCCCCCAGTAGCCCGGCGAACATGATCTTCTCCGATTCTCTGTATGCCTCCCCGTACTCTTCCTTTCCAAGCCGTTTTCCAACCATCACACCGGCTGCCGCAGACAAACCACTCAAGGCTCCTGTAAGAAGTCCCTGTATTGGGCAGGTAAGGGTATAGGCCGCCAGACTTGCGGTACCAAGATGGCCATATACCGCAGACTCCACATTCTGCCCAAGACTCCATAAAAACTCGCTGATCAGAATCGGGAGAATCATAACCAGATAATCTTTTGCGGTAAGCTTCCGGAACCGCAGCGAAAAAATCGGTTTGTCCCCGTCTTTTCTGACGCAAACGACAAACCCAATAAAGATGCATACCAAATTGATGAGCTGTGAAAAAAGTGTTGCGATCGCCGCCCCCCGGATCCCCATAGGTGAAAAGCCCAGTTTCCCAAAAATGAGTACATAGTTCAGCCCCGTATTGGCGGCGACCGCCCCAAGGCTTGCAAGAAGCGGGATCGCCGCATGTTCTTTGCAGCGCAGCCAGGCGGATATCACGGAAGAGATTGCCATTGGAATATAGGAAAAGGCCACGATTTTGAAATACACGGAGCCACTCCGGAGAATGCCCGTGTCCTTTGTATAAAATCTCAGTATCTGTGCCGGGAAAAGTCCGGACAGCAGCAGGAACAAGGCAGATATCATTGTTCCGCAAACCAGGCTCACATAAAAGCTGCTCCATGCCTCCTTCGTATCTTCCGCTCCCAGAAACTGCGCGATCAATATTCCCGCAACGGTGCTTACCGCCCCGATGACTACAGAAAACATCAGGGAATAGTTCCCGCACAGTCCGACGGCGGATATGCTCGTTTCTCCCAGCTGACCGATCATGATCTGATCCACAATGGAAAAAGATGCCTGCAGCATACTTTGCAGCGTAACCGGTATGGCGATTTTGCACAATGATCTCATAAAGCCTGACATGTCAGCACCTCCGTACTCTCTCTTTTGATCAGCCGGACCGGCAGTACGATCCCGGCTTCACAGGCTCTGCCGTCCCGCATTGCCTCAATACACGCAATTGCCTTTTGAGCCCGCAGTGCCGCGTCCTGATGGACCGTAGTCAGAGCCGGACGGCTTTCCCTGCTTGACAGCGTGTCATCAAAGCCTATGATCTGAACATCCTCTGGAATTCGAATGCCCTTTCCCTGCAAAAAGCGCATAAACTCCAGGGCATAATTATCAGACACCGCAAAAACAGCTCTTATCCCGCTGCTTAAAAGCTCCGGAAATTGCTTTTCATAAAAGGCCATCCGGTTTTTCTCCCTATTGGGGATCTGCCAGATATGCGTCTGCCCCGGCGCAAATGCCTTTTGGAATCCGTCTATGCGCTCTTTGTCCATACAGATATAGTTATCCGAAATACACAGTGCTTTTTTATGCCCAAGCTCTTTAAAATAGCTCCCGGCCTGATAACCGCCATCGTAGTGGTCGATGACAAGATTCACAACTTTTGAGCATTTCTCAAAATACCCATCATACACAACAAAGGATATTCTCATCTGATTCCGAAGCGTTTCATAGTCCGCTTCGCAAAAGCCCATGAGGATCAGCCCATCCATGTTCCACATAGAGGCAAAAACAGGGATTTCCCGGATATCCGCCGTGGTTTTGATCATCAAAAAGTAGCCCTTTTGGTTTACCTCATGGGAAAGCGCATTCAGCGAGGACATTACAAAGCCGTCCTCCAGAACCCTCCCTTCATATTTGACGTGGTCATTTACAACCACGCCAATGATCCTGGAATTATTTCTGGCAAGTAAGATCCCAGCCATATTGGGAATATAGCCGGTCCTTTCCAGCTCCTGCTGGACACGTTTTACGGTTTCATTTGAAATTTTTTCGGTTTTCCCATGGATCACCTTAGAAACCGTAGCTGTACTCAGGCCCAGTGCTTCCGCAATATCCACGATTCGAGTGCGGCTCTGTCCCATGTCCATCCCCTCTTTCCTGTTCCATAATACTGCAAAGAACGGCCTTTCGCAAAGGTTAAACGCATAACCAACGCCAAATTTTGCCGTTTGTTTTTGGGCAATTTTATTGTGATTTCCTACAGCGGTGCTGATCCTTTCAAAAGGCAAAAAAATCCCCCCTTTTTATTGGCAAACACCTTAAAAAGAGGGGGCATCTTATTTACTTCTGCTCATCCACCGGGGGTACCATTTCCGCGTAGCGCTTCAGCATTTCGGGGGTGCTGGTGTAGTAGCGGACATTCTTGTTGAGCTTTGCGACGGAGGCCATTTCCTCCTGGGTAAGGGCAAAGTCAAACAGGTCGAAGTTGGCCTGGATGTGGGCCGGATTCTTGGAGCCGGGGATGACGATGTTGCCGGCCTGGATGTGCCAGCGGAGGATGATCTGGGCGGCGGACTTGCCGTACTTCTTGCCCAATTCGGCGAAAATCGGCTCCTCCAGCAGGGCCTTGTCGCCATGGCCCAGAGGGTACCAGGCCTGGGCCACCATGCCGTTCTCCTTCAGGAAGGCCTTCAGCTGAGGCTCCTGATGGTAGGGGTGCAGCTCGGTCTGCAGGACGGTGGGCTTCACCTCGCAAACGTACAGAATCTCCTTGATCTGCTCGATGTTGAAGTTAGACAGGCCGATGGCACGGACCTTGCCCTCTTTATAGGCCTTTTCCATCTGCTTGTAGCCCGCAATGTAGTTTCCGGCAGGCTGATGGATGAGAAGCAGATCGATATAGTCGGTATCCAGCCGGGCCAGGGTCTTCTCTACCGCATCGTGGTCCTCATAGAAAGCGGGCCACAGCTTGGTTTCCAGGAAGATCTCCTGCCGCCGGAGGCCGGACTTCTTCATGGCCCGGCCCACAGCCTTCTCGTTGACATAGGCGTTGGCGGTATCGATGAGCCGGTAGCCATCTGCCAAAGCGCTGACGCAGGAGGCCTCTGCCTCGTCAGGGCTTAAAAGGAAGGTGCCAATACCGGCCATAGGCATTTTCACGCCGTTATTTAGAGTTGCGTATTCCATTGTTGTTTCCTCCTTTGTTTTGTTGATTGGATTATATCCGGTTTTTTCCGAAAATGGAACGCTCTAAAAGCGTTCTCCCATCCAACCAAAAGGTTGGATGGGGAAAAATCATACTTCCTTGTTCTTTTTCTTAGCCTCCGCAGAATTCGTGACCATGCCGCCGTAGGTCATGCCGTAGAGACCGGCGAAGCGGCCCATGGTATAGTCTCCTGCTTCCAGCATCCATTTTTCGGGGGCGGCACCCTGGAAGACGAAGTACAGCTTCCGGCCTGCCAGGTCGCGGGCATCCACCTTCCCGTAAAAACGGTCCAGCACATTCCGGACGCTGCCGCAGATGTTGTGCCAGTACACCGGGGAGCCGATGACGATGATATCCGCCTTTTTCATGGCGTCGATCACCTTGTCCAGCCCGTCCCCGGGGAGGTTCTGGCCGTAGGCACCGATGGTGTAGTCAGTCAAGTTCAGGGTCTCGTAGTTCTTCCCTTTCAAAAGCTCAGCGGCCAATGCGGCGGTATTGCCGTGCTTGCTGGGGCTGCCGTTGATAAACAAAATATTCATTTTCGCAATTGCTCCTTTTCTTTATTTGCACTCCATCAGGATTTCGTACAGCTCTTCGTGGGTCAGCTTCCTGCAGCAGCCGGCGGTGAGGACGGTAGAATCCGCAATGGCCCCCAAGTCCGTGTCGCCGGGGATGCCCAGTTCATAGAAGGAGGTGGGCAAGCCGATCTCCTTGATGAACGCTGCCAATGCCTCCACACCGGCCAGGGCCGTCTCCTCGTCGCTGACCTTGGGGGCGATGCCCCATACATTCTGGGCAAACCGGGCAAAGCGCTTGGCCCCATCCTTGCAGATGTGCCGGTACAGTACGGGATGGATCACCGCCAGGCCTGCCCCGTGGTTGCAGTTGGTGTAGGCCCCCAGCTGATGCTCCAGCATATGGCACTGGAAATCCGTGACCTTGCCGATCTTCAGAATGCCGTTTTCCGCCATGCTGGAGGCCCAGGCCAGCTCGCTGCGGGCGTCATAGTTATCGGAGTCCTGGAGCAGCACCCGGATGTTCCGGATGACGCTGCGCATGACCGCTTCATTGATGTCGTCGGACAGGTTGTTTTCGCTGGGCTGTCCGAAATAGGTCTCCATGGCGTGGCTCAGAGTATCAAAGGCCCCGGAGATCACCTGCTTCATGGGTACAGACAGAGAGTAGCTGGGGTCCAGGAACACGAAATCCGCCTGAGCGCCCCAGACGGCGCCTTTGATCTTCTTCTCCTCGTGGGTGATGACAGCCCCACAGTTCATTTCTGAGCCGGTGCCGAAGACGGTGACAATGGTGCCCAAGGGGATAAACTCCTTTGGCAAGCTGTGCTTTTCCGTCTCCATGGTCCAGATGTCCTCAGAAAGCTTCGCCTGAGCAGAGACCACCTTGCAGCAGTCGGACACGGAACCGCCGCCGACGGCCAGGATCAGATCTACCTGGTTTTCCCTTGCCAGCCGAGCGCCCTCCTGGACCTTGGCATAGGTGGGGTTGGGCATGATGCCGGAAAACTCCACGATTTTCTTTCCCTGATCCTTCAGGATGGACACCACCTCATCATACACGCCGTTATGCTTGATGGAGCCGCCGCCGTAGGCCAGCATCACCGTATCGCCGTAGTCCTTTAGCTGTGCGGCCAGATGTTCCTTTACGCCGCCTTTTCCAAAGAAAATCTTGGTTTTGTTCTCGTAGATAAAGTTGTTCATAAGAAACCCTCCTGTGGTTTTTGAATTCTGTATGTTCATTATAGCTACCGGTTGTTACAATCGGTCAAGGTTTTGGAAAAAAACGATTGTAAACTTTTTGTGGACTTCGCCGCAAAAACAGACGGCATATCCATGCGGCACATTTGTATACTCAGTCGCTCGTGTATCCGGCTGATACACGAGCGCTCCCCGGAGCACAACCGGCTCCGGGGGTCCCCTGTCCATGGATTTTCGATGTTATTCCGCTTTTCTCCCGCGCCGTCTCAGAAGCTTTGTCAGATAGTGCCCGATCCATACGAAGGTCCCGGTGACCGCCAGGTAGTCCAGAAAGAAAACGATCAGCGGCTCTTCAAAGTTAAAAAATACGAATTCACTTTTTAAGAACATGTAATTGCCGATTTCCCGATGGGCAAAGGCAAAGAGACCGTAAATTGCGATGGCCGCTGCCGCCAGGCGAAGAAGCCAGGTGCGTTTTGGAAAACTGGGCCCGAGCCGCTTTTTTGCCATTTGCAGCATCATGCCCCAGTGGAGCCCCAGGTGCAGGGCCATCAGCACAAAGCCCCAGTAGGAGCTGAGCATGTGCAGGGTCCGGGCCCAGCTCTGGCCCTGCCGGATGTTCAGAAAGGCAAGGGCATATTCCGAAAGGACCATGCCGCTGACCATGGAGCTGAGCATACACAGTAGTAGCAGCGCCGCCAATGCCGTTTGCAGGGTCCGCAAGGGCGTATACCGGCCTTTGAAAAGATTCTTCGTCCATTTGCCGTTGAGAATATGGTGCAAGACAAACAGGACGAACATCGCCATGCCGATCCATTCGTGGGCCGCCTTTCCGATAAGCTCATAGGCCATCAGAAGCAGCAGGGCCACGGTCATGGCGGCATCCACTACAAGCTTTATGATCATCTTTGGCTTCATGGGAATTGGGCCTCCTCCTGAAAATCAGTTTGCCAGCAGAGAATCCGTCCAGGTCTTTACCGCCGCCTGGGCCCCGGGTACGCTGTTCCGGGAGACGGACAATCCGTTTTCGATCACCGTGGCATTGGGCTGCAGGCTCTGGATGGTGCGGATGGTGCCGGAGAAGCCGCTGCCGCCGTGGGTCACAAAGGGGATGATGGTCTTGCCGGAAAAATCGTACTCCTCAAAGAAGGTGTACATAGGCATAGGCAGGTCTGCGTTCCAGTTGGGGTAGCCCACGATAATATAGTCGTAGTCCTCCAGGTTTTCAATATGGGTGGCCAGCTCCGGCCGGGCGTGGTCGCTCTTTTCGTTGTAGGCAAAGTCCAGCAAGGGCGCATGGCTGCCGGGATAGGTCTGCACCGTGCGGATGGCAAACAGATCCCCACCCAGGTTCTTCTGAATTTCCCGGGCAATGAACTCCGTATTGCCGGAGACGCCCTCATCCGTAGCCACCCGACTGGCCCCCGCCACCGTATCCACGCCGTCGGTTTCCGGCATTGTAAAGTAGGCAATGAGAATGTTGGCGCTGGAAGCAGACTCGGCAGCTTCCGTCTCACCGGAGTCCGGCTGGGAAGTATTTTCAGTGGTCTCCGTCTGCTGGGGCCGCTCAATGACGCCCTGGGCGGCCGTTTGCTGCTTGCTTCCGCAGGCCGCCAGGGACAGCAGCAGGGATACGGTCAAAAGGGATACCGTTAATTTTTTCATGTGTATATTCCTCCTTACTTTGCAAATCCGTTTGCCGCCAGATATTCCTGGATGCCCTCCGTATCGGAGGCGCTTACAAACAGGCCCTCGTGGACATTGGCCCCCGCCGCGTTTTCCCGTACAAAGGCCATGGAATTGGCAAACTGCTCCGTATCCATGGAGGCGGACTGGGAGAAAGGGTAAATGTCCTTGCCATTGAGATCAAAGCTTTCCAGGAATGTGCCGATGATCATAGGGGCCGTATGCCACCAGATGGGATAGCCTACAAAAATCGTATCGTATTCGGCAACCGACTCCGGCAGGTTGGCGATCTCCGGCCGGACGTTGGCATCCCGCTCTTCCTTGGCGAGATCCGCGGTGGCGCTGTAATCCGCAGGATAGGCGTTTGCAGGCTGCAGCTCCAGAATGTCGGCGCCGGTCTGCTGCTGAATGAATTCCGCCATTTTCCGGGTATTTCCGGAGGTGGACCAAGAATAGTAGACCACCAGGGTCTTGCCGTTTTCAGCAGCGGTTTCGGTCGCTTCCGGCGCTTCGGTCTCCGGAACGGTCTGGGTGGGGGCTTCTGTAGTGCTTGGCTGGGGAGCTTCGGTTTCCTGGGGCTTCTGCGTCTGGCCGCAGGCTGCAAGGCTAAAAATCAAAACGGCAGCCATTAAGAGACTGATTCGTTTTTTCATATTCCTGATTCCTCTCTGCTTTTAAGCTGCCTTATTTCTGCTGATTGGCTTCCATGATCTCCTGCAGGGAGATATGCTCGTTGCGGTACCGGGCATTGGGATTCTTTTCCGGCATGGCCAACCCGATGGCCTTCTGGGGGCAGGCGTGGACGCAGGCCAGGCAGGTCTGACAGTTTCCGGGGGTGTGCACCGCCTTGCCGTTTACCACACGGATGGAGCCGGAGGGACACACCTTTTCGCAGATGCCGCAACCCACGCAGGCATTCGCCACCCGGATCAGATGCTGCCAGGCGCCTTCCGGCAGCTTGCTGACCCCTGCCAGGAACTGCCGGTGGGCCGCCCGGTCCGTATCCGTTACGGGAGAAATGGCATTCTTCTTTGCCCGAATGTCGGCAAGGATGGGCGCAAGCTGCTGCGGGATGTGCTTGTCGATTTGCTTTTGCTCGTTCATGTCGAAGCTGGGCAGCCAGTTGTCTACCATCTGGAGCACGTTGATGTAGTTCACCCGGACGCCGCATTCCCGGCAAAGCTGTTCCGCCAGCTCCGCCGCCCCGCCGTGGCGGTTTCCGTAGGTCAAGATCATGTAGAAGTAATCCGTATGGAATTGGGCTTTCTTCAGAAAATCCTTGACCATCTGGGGCACCTCATGGCCGTAAACTGGGGCCACAATGCCGATGCTGTCTGCGGTGTAAATTTGGTTTTCCTCATGGATGATCTGGGGAATGCTGATGGGCTCTTTTTCGATCTGCTTTGCGATATACAGGCTGTTGCCTGTGCCGGTAAAATAAAAAACCATAGTATTTGCTCCTCTCGGTTGCTTTTTCTTTGGAAGTGTGTTATCATGCGGTTGATAGAACCGATTATACAAACCGGTTGTAACTATCGGTCAAGTGCTTTTCTAAATTTATTTGTTAATTTTTTATGGATGAAAAGAGGAATTTTCATGCTCTACACCATGATGCAGACCTGTAAGGAAACCGATATGACCTACCAGGCCCTGAAATTTTACTGCAACGAGGGCCTGGTCCCCAACGTCAAGCGGGACAGCAACAACCGCCGGGTTTTTGACGAGCGGGATGTGAAGTGGATCAAGGACCTGACCTGCCTGAAAAAATGCGGCATGAGCATCCAGGAGATGAAGGAATACCTGGACCTGTGCCTCCAGGGAGAATCCACCATCCCCCAGCGAAAGATCATGCTGGCCCAAAAGCAGGAAGCCCTGCGTTCCTCCATCCAGGAGCTGGAAGACAGCATCGCCTTTATCGACTGGAAGCAGAATTTTTACGACGAGGTGCTCTCCGGGAAACGGCCCTATATCAGTAATCTGATCACGGTACAAAAAAAAGAAACGGAAGTACAATCGCCTTCCGTTTCGTGATTGCGGATATTCCGTGACAACGCCGCCTGGGTTTGATGGGACCCAGGCGGCTTTGGCTTTTACAGGATTTCTAAGTTGGCGGGCAGAAATAAAATATCAGAAAAACATTGCATTCCTTAAAAGTGTGCAAATGCACAGAAATTAGGAATGGATCTCCATTGCTGAAAACGGGGGCTGTTAGAAAAGCATGTCATTGCGAACCAGTGACCGACGTCACTGGTGTGGC
The DNA here is from genome assembly GCA_050872865.1 of Faecousia sp. Lineage (GTDB taxonomy): Bacteria > Bacillota > Clostridia > Oscillospirales > Oscillospiraceae > Faecousia. The sequence continues at coordinate 54,660 of JBNMHR010000004.1, forward strand.
AATCTCCCGGTTGAATGGAAACGGGTTATTTTACAACCAAAATGTTCCAAAATCCGGGGGATTCCCACGCCAGTGTGCGCACTGGCTCGGAATGACAGACTGTTTTCTAACAGCCCCAGGTCTTTTGAGGGCGATTGGGTTTTACTTTTCGCCCTTCCATTCCGCCAGGACCCGGCGCATCCGCTTGTCGATGTCTTTCCGGGTCTGCAGGCATTCCTTCGGATATTTTCTGGCCGCCGGGAAGGCCCATTTCACGAAGAGGGCTGAGCCCACCGGCAGCATAGTTTTCAGCATTCCCTCCGGGAAGACGAAGTGGGTGCCATGGGCATAAACTGCCGCCTCCACGTCGCTTTCATGGGGCTTTTCCGCAAGGCGCTTTTCCATCCGGCGGATGTACCTGGCGGTGTCCCACAGTGCGTCGTCCTCCGCGCCGATCAGCAGCAGCTTTCCCCGGATGTTTTCCACGGGAATATAGGCCTCCGGCTGGATGGGATGCGCCGCCTCGGAATCGTCAAACAGCTTGCGGGAGTTTACCATATCGCCGGTGCGTTTGCTCTCGGCGGCAATACAGTGCCAATAGTCCGGGTGCTGATAGCAAAACGGCATGTAAGGCAGCGGTTTGCCCCGGTAGGAAAACAGGGATTCCCCCTCCACCGGCCACTCCTTGCAGCCGTCCCGTTTGCCCTGCATAAAGCCCTGCCACACAAAGTCGCTGGGCGTCATGGCAACGGTCAGGGTGAGATCTTTGAGCATGGCCGCCGCCGTCAGTGCCAGCGTCCCGGTGGTGGATGCACCGGCAATGCCGATCTTTTTATTGCCGTTGGCTTTCAGCCAGGAAATAGCCGCCTCTATGCGTTCCAGCGGGTAATTGTGATGGTCGTAATTCTTTTTCGCCGGCGACATGGTAAGCACGTTTACGCCCTGACCGCAAAGCCATTTCGCCGCCGAGCGGGCCAGCCGATCCTCCGGGTCATCCCCGATCATGGCGATCATTGCGCAGTCCGCCTCACCGTTGCACGCCCAATACGCGCCGTAGAAACCGTCGGTTTCCACATCAAAGTGTAAGTGCTTCATTTTTCCTCCAATACAGCATACTACATTGCGTTTCTTCCCCAAAAGGGGTTCTGTTCCTTCATCGCTGTGGCTCTTTTTATTAGTAGCGGCTAACTCTTGCACAAAGTAAGTTAGGATACACTAACTGTCAGTCATATCATAGCAATGATTCATTCCGGTGTCAAGATTTCTGCAGGCATTCTTTATGGGAACCATTCTCCCCTTATCCCCTGCCGGTACTCTCAACCCCATGGGCATCAGGCACAAACAAAATGCCAGAGCCCATGCTGGAGGGCCCTGGCAACGATGAAAGGGGTATGGTACGAATCCTACAACGTACCTGCCTACGCATTTAGTGTAGCATCTTTCACGGCAAAATGGAAATCTCAAAATTATGATATGACATTCCAATCAGCTTCTTTTTCGGGTGGCATAAATCGTGCAGTTTTCCTGCCAGGAACCATTTTCCAAAACGGCGACCCGATTCCAGGTAAAGGAATTCTCTTGAATATCCGAAAAAACGTGCATTTCGCCGGGTTTTTCCAAATTCGTGCCAACCAGCTTCCCGTCCTTCTTTACAAACCGCAGACGGAGCATCGTTGAGCCCTGGGTGCAGGTGACCATATAGCATCGCTCTTGCGCGCTGTACAGCCGGATCGCGGCGCTGCACTCCGGCTTTCGGTCCGGGCAAAGGAACAGATCTTCCACGGCGGTACCATCCAGGATGCGCCGAAAGAGCCATTCCCCGCGCGTCTGCCACCGGTTGTTTTTCGCTTTGCTGTAGCAGCTCACGTCCCAGTCCCCGATGAATGGCGCGAACCAATCATCCTCCTTGGGTATTTTTAAGGTGTACTTACTGACCAATGCATCCGCGAAACGTTCCATTTGCTTTATCCTCCCTGTGTATGATCGTCTACGATCCATTTTAAAAATCCGTTTTCCAGCACAGAAATGGCGCACTGCGGCTTATAGAGAACGGCATTCTGATAAACCGGTTCCTCCGGCGTTACCGGACGCTGGACCAGACCGGCGGCCCGCAGAAGCTCTTCCGGCAGTATCTCGGACCACAGATAGGTTGTAGGCAGGCTGCGCAAAAGCTGGATCTGAGAAAGGCGATCCGTTGTGTAGATCCCGTCCTTTTTCCCTTTCTCTGAATAAAACCGATCCCGATGGAGCAGCTCCGGGTATTCCTCCAGAGCTTTTCCGGAAAGCTGCCCGCTGTTTGCCAGGGGATGCTTTTCAGAGAGGACCACACGATAGCGTTCACTGGACAGCCGCTGCAATGCCAGTGAACGTTTCTCCGCCTGCTCCTCAAAGAAAGCCCGATATTCCTGGCTGTAACGAATGACCGCGATCTCTACCACGCCATCACTGAGCAGCTCCAGGGCCTGCCTTGGGTGGCATTCGCGAATCACCGCATCCAGCTGCGCTTCCGGAAGTAATTTTTCCAGGTACCTCTGGGTCAGGGCCAAATAGCGGTAGGATCTTGGCAGACACACCCGAAATCGGTAGGGCTCCCCATGATTGGGCCCAAGCCGTTCTATAAATTCCATTTCCCGCAAAATATTTCTGGCATGCCGTAAAAACTGCTCTCCCATTTGCGTAGGGCGTACCCCTTTCCGGGTCCGCTCGAAAATCTGAAATCCCACCGTCGCTTCCATATCCCGTAATACCCGGCTCAGATTTGGCTGGCCCATATAGAGGTTTTCGGCCGCCTGGGAAATGGAGCGGGTCCGTTCAATTTCCACCAGATACAATAGCTGCTGCGTATTGAATGTCATAAAATATCCGTCCTTTTACGCCAAGTCTTCCATCAAAAAAAGCGGCAGCCCAAAACAGGCTGTCGCGAACGTTTTTACGCAACACAAATACCCGGGAACCACCCCCGAGTTTTCTTTGTTCCTGTAGGTCTTCTGACTTGTGTCTCAGGCAAGATCCGCGCTGCCTTCTCAGGTTTCCCCAATGACCGGCTTCCACCGACGCATCAAATCTCTCAACACTTACAGCACCGTTTCCGTGTGGGGACTTGCACCCCGTTCCCTTTTTAAGCTCCACAGCCGACTTGCGCACAGTGAAGCCACAAGAATCCTTTATATTCATTATATCCCAAAAATATCAATTGTCAAAGCATTCGACCCGATTTCAACGAATTGTAATGTGGTATGTCAAAAATGATATGCTTTACAGGTAACCGCTCAACAACCACCCGCCTACCCAGCCTCTCCCAAATATGAGATAATACTCCCAAATCTCGAATAGCTGCCCCTCAGCTATTTGAGAAATTGGAGTAAAGGGTGATTTGAATGGGTGACGTGCTAAAAATCCGGGATGAATACCGGCAGAACTAATGGGCGGCGACGATTCAGGCATGCACGGCCAGCGAAGGAATACTTTATTCAACATGGACTTTCCGAAAAAGCTTCTGCTACTGGCAAAAGGAGCTTCGCACATAGATCGTAGCTGCAGTTCCGGAGCTTGTTTTCCTGGAAGAAGATACAGCGTGTGCTGGTGGAGCTCCCATACCTGGGAAAGTCGCCCTCCCACGAAGAATTGGAGGCTTTTATGCCTTGGGCACCCGACATCCAAGAGGATTGTAAGATTCCAAACTCCGATGCCTATGTAAATACATATCTTGAGTAACAGCAGGCCTTGGGTGTGGGGCCTGCTGTTTTTTGAGAGGGGGACGGGGGATTATTGAGCGCTTACGTTTTAATCGCTATTCCTTTCAGTTTCGGAGCTAAAACATACAAATTTTTAGGGAGGAGCAGCCTGTATTCAGACGTACTCCTCCCCGTTTCTTATCATTACGACTTTTCAGAGGCAAAATATAAAACGCTCAAAATTACCTCGCTATTGTGTTTCTCTCTAAGTTGTTAAGCTACTATTGAGAAATCACTGTTCTACAGCACACCTTTCATCCGCTTGACAATACATCATAATGGGAGTCTAACTCTTTTCCCCAGAAATACTTTGCAATAGCATTCGGGCTGAAAAACATACTGTCGGATCATTTGAGAAGTCAACAATATTTTGCAGAGTCATCCGTGCCTCGTCAACCAAGATGCTCATTTGTAGGCAAGATGACGCTGCGTTGACTCTTACCCTGTCATCATCATGAGACAGCAACATGCGAAACGTTTCTATACTACTGCTGTCCTTCATTTCACCCTGAAGATGTTGAATTTTTTACAGCAGCGTTATGTGCTTTCACCTTCTGCTTGTCTTTATAATCGTCCCTAGAACACATTTGTAAGGACAGTTTGACAAACAAATTGTAATAATCTTTCATGTACTCCCTCACATAAATAGCTTTATCACACTAAGTCCAAACTCATATTGCGCACTAAAACTTTGTCCTGCAAGCCAATTACGGACTGTCAATCCGTTCGTAAATGGTTGTATGCTAGAATAATAGCCACTAATTGCGCGATGCGTTGTTTTATTGATAGAAATAATATTGTTAGTGTTATGACCTTCTGCTTAACTAACTTCTATTTTGAGCTGTAAATTTCATTAAAGTAGTTGTCAACTAAAGAATCACCATTAAATAGCTGTAGGCAAATTTCTTTTCCATTGTTCACAGGCACATACTTACCAGAATGTTCATTCTTCAAAAAATTATTAGCCAATTCATATAGTAAAGTATTTCTGGATAATTCAACACAATTAACCATGAATTCATGTCCCTTCTTTTCATATTCTTCGTTGATGTAGTATCCATGAAGAGATAGAGTATACCCCGCAATAAAATTAAAGAAAGGATCTTTACTCATTTCTGCTACACCTATATCAATATATTTCTTCCAAATACTAAGAGCCATTACATTTTGATCGCTAGAATATTTTTTACTCACAACTGGTCCTTCAATTAGATAAAACCACGAAAAGCCAATTAAGGAATATAATATATGTTGATCGTCCATCTCTGAATATAGCATTTCTAAATAACTTAGCGCATTATCCCACGCACAGAGTCTTTCATAGGCCAGTAGTGTTTTGTCGAAGTAAAAGAGGTCCATAACATCAATTCGACCGCTATATGGTCGCCTTCCTACATAAGTATTATTTGTTTAGATTTAAGGTTCTAGTACCATTGGCTTAAGCATTCGGAATAGTACCGTAGAAGACAACAATTGCGTTGACCACTACGGTACTATAAGGCTTACAATCTCAAACAGTATGGGTTATGAAAAAAGGAGATAGGTATTGTCCTCAATAGCGTGAGCGATGAAATCGTTTATTTGCTTTAAATTCAACGACAGCAAGAACACCAAAAGAGAAATAGGCCGTAACAAAATACGTAACACAAACTATGTTTAACAAAGATTCCTCAACAAATCCTAGTGAAAAGCTTAAAATAAAAATCAATTCAACAACCAATGTAGCGTGATTTACACAATTCACAATCCTATATGTCTTAGCCATAGATGAATAGTGAATTGTTCGTTTTTCGTATCTAGAATACTTGTCACTTATCACTTTTGGTGCTGTCAAAAAAAGCCAGCGATCCATCTTGGGAACATTAGATACATAACGTTTTCGTTCGTTTTTTGTTTGAAACAACCGAATTCCCACACTCATATAGCCCCGCAAAATAAGTAATGTTATAATTGAGAACACTGTCAAGATAATCAGATTGTTTCCCATGTCAACACTCTTTCCATATTACGATACCCGCAACGCTCCTATGCCTAGATTAGATAAATACACTACTAATCTAGGAAACCGCAGTCATCAGGTCTCAAGATTGTCCCACAAATCTTGTAGGCTCTTTCCCTCGAGGATTTCGTAAGCAACAAGCTCATCAAGAGTTGTAAACTGATAATATTGAGTATTACCATTGTAACCATCAATATTCACTTCATAAATTTTCTCTTGGCCTTCAAAATGAAATGCTACATCAATTGTATGATCTTCGTACGTAAAGAAATATTCCTCACCATTTTTTAGCCCGCTTAAAAATTTATCAAAAGTCAGTTCGTCAATATAGTTTTTACCACATTTTGTATACTGGTGTGTTCGCATCAAGTTCCCTCCTCTGCTATTTATTGGGGCCGAACCAGCCTTTAATTGTCTCCCAAATCGTGCGAATTGATGTTCCTTTTCCTCCACGGTCACCGACATGGTAATGAGGGTTATGGTGATATTTTGCATTTCCATAAGTCGTTGCATCGATTCTCAAATTCCAATTCCCCTTAGAATCTGCAAAATTCTTCTGGTATCCTACAGTCTGTCCTTTTGATGTCATAGCCCGTCCTGTGGCTTTTGCTATACCCTGTGCTACCTTGGGTCCAACCATTCCCGCAATCACCGCAACTGTACCAAGCGCATTAACTGTACCCTTAACCGCATCATAGGTAGATTGGTTTCCTTTAAGCAACTTATCCCGGATAAGATTCGTACCTCCAGTAAATGCTTCAACTGCATCATTCGCACCTAGTACAGCTGCGCTCCCGGCGATTGCATAAGTCGCATATGTTGTAACGGTGGCTACCACTGCAACAGTCGCTGTTGTAGCGCCAACCGTAGCCGCAGCTATCCCAGCTAAAGCTGCAACAGCACCTGCCGATGCAACAATTGCTCCAGCAAACATTACAGTTCCTACCGCAACACCTATTCCGGACAAAGTATTGCCTAACCACTGTGGAATATCTCCCATAACATCAATATAAATTACAGGATTATTGTTACAATATGCAAACATATTACAACCAATAACGCCTGCCCCGGTAGATGCGTAGGAATCCGCATTAATAAACCTTCCGATCGCCGGATCATAATACCGACTCTGCAGATAGTAGAACCCCGTCTCCTGGTCATACACATACCCACGATACCGCAGCGGATTCAGCTCCGCAAGATCACCGCTTGACGACAGAATCTTGCCCCAGGCATCGTAGCAATAACTCGCCACAGAGGTGCCGTCGCTGGATTCGACGCTTATTACATCGCCTTGAAGATTGGTGAGGTAATAATAGACCTTCCCTCCAGTGACCAGTGTCAGCAAATCTTTCCAGTCGGCATCTCCGTAAGTGTAGGTGTGGGTAGTGCTTCCATCGGAAGAAGTCTTGATATTGCCAAAGGCATCGTAGACAAAGTTGTAGGTTTGAGCACCTTGGCATCATCGGTTCTTTCAATGGAACCCAAGTCGCCATCGATATAATTATACACCAATGTCGCGTAATTCGCAACACTTGTTTGTACCGTGCGGTAACTATCATCGTATTGTGTAGTACTCAGACCAGGGAAATGTTATCGAAATAAGCTTGGAAAGGATAGAATATCCCCCAGATCGCGTAACGCAAAACACCCCCGCAGTTTCATACTGCGGGGGTGAACACTTTTGAAGACAATTGCGTTTTTATGAGGACCTGTGGAATCATTCTTCCCTCATTGGCATGTGATTGGCATGGATTGGCATAAACACTAGCATATTTCATGCCAATATTTGCCAATTAGTACATCTTCGCACCGGCGGGAATCGAGCCATCCAGCATGAGAAGATGCAGCTTTTCTTCATCATTTTCCTTGTGGACAGCGGAGATCAGCATACCGCAGGACTCGATGCCCATCATGGGTCTGGGGGGCAAGTTTGTAATGGCGAGAAGGGTCTTTCCTACCAGCTCTTCGGGCTCATAGTAGGCATGAATTCCGCTCAAAATCACCCGGTCTGTGCCCGTTCCGTCGTCCAGAACGAACTTTAGGAGCTTCTTGGACTTCTTCACGGCTTCGCATTCCTTGACCTTCACGGCGCGGAAATCGGACTTAGAGAAGGTTTCAAAGTCCACAAAATCGGTGAACAGAGGCTCGATCTGCACATTGGAAAAATCAACTTTTTCCTCCAAAACGGGTGCAGCGGGAGCGGCCTCAGCGACAGCTTCAGCCTTGGCCTTCTGCTCGTCGGCCTTCTTCTTTTCCAGGTCGGTGGGCTTCATTGTGGGGAACAGCAACACGTCCCGGATGGAGGCGGAGTCCGTCAGGAGCATGACCAGGCGGTCCACGCCGAAGCCCAGGCCGCCCGTGGGAGGCAGGCCGTATTCCAGGGCGGTAACGTAGTCGTAGTCCACCTGGGCCTTAGAATCGGGATTGACCGCCAGGCGGTCGGCCACCTGCTTTTCGAACCGGGCCTTCTGGTCGATAGGGTCGTTCAGCTCGGAGAAGGCGTTGCCGAACTCCGTGGCGTTGATGAAGTACTCAAACCGCTCGGTAAAGGCAGGGTCATTGGGCTTTCGCTTGGCCAGGGGGCTGTTTTCCACGGGGTAATCGTAGATGAAGGTGGGCTGGATCAGGTTCTCCTCTACAAAGGCATCGAAGAACTCGGCCAGGATGGCGCCCTTGGTGGGGATCTCCGGCAGCTCTACCTTGTGCTCCTTAGCGGCGGCAATGGCCTCCTCGTCGGAGGTGATGGCGGCAAAGTCCACCCCGGAATACTTCTTGACGGCCTCGATCATGGTCATCCGCTCCCAGTGGGACAGGTCGATGTCCTTGCCCTGGTAGCTGATCTGCAGGGTGCCGCAGACCTTCATGGCCACGGTCTTCATCATTTCCTCTACCAGGTCCATCATACCGTGGAAATCGGTATAGGCCTGATACAGCTCGATGGTGGTAAACTCCGGGTTGTGGGTGGGGTCCATACCCTCGTTCCGGAAGATACGGCCCACTTCGTACACCCGATCCATGCCGCCGACGATCAGCCGCTTCAGGTACAGCTCGGTCTCAATGCGCAGCACCATGTCGATGTCCAGGGTGTTGTGGTGAGTATAGAAGGGACGGGCGGAGGCGCCGATCTCAAAGGGGGTCAGGATAGGGGTATCCACTTCCAGGAAGCCCTTGCCGTCCAGGAAGTGCCGCAGCTCCCGAAGGATCATGCTCCGCTTTACAAAGGTATCCTTTACCTCGGGGTTTACGATCAGATCCACATAGCGCTGGCGGTACCGGGTCTCCCGGTCGGTCAGGCCGTGGAACTTTTCGGGCAGAGGCAGCAGGGACTTGCTTAAAAGCGTTGCCTCGTGGACCCGCAGGGAAATTTCTCCCCGCTCGGTCTTGAAGACATCGCCCTTGACGCCTACGATGTCGCCGATGTCGTTCTTCTTAAAGCGCTTAAAGTCCTCCTCGTCCATGGCGTCGAAGCGGACATACAGCTGGATGCGGCCGGTATTGTCCTGCAAATCGCAGAAGGACACCTTGCCCATGCCGCGCTTGCTCATAAGCCGGCCGGCCAGGGTCACGGTCTTCCCTTCCAGCTCCTCGAAATGTTCCTTGATCTCCTTTGCGGAGGAGGTCACATCGAACTTGGTCTGCACAAAGGGGTCCTTGCCTTCGGCACGGAGGGCCTCCAGCTTCTCCCGGCGGACCTTTACCTGGTCGGACAGGGGCATTTCTGCCTGAGGTACAAACTTTGCCATGGCTTAGCCCTCACGGGTCACGCTGATGACCTTCATGGTGTAGGAACCGGCGGGGGCGTTGACGGTGAAGCTCTCACCGGCAGCCTTGCCTACGATGCCACGGCCAAAGGGAGAGTCATCAGACAGCTTGTTCTGCATGGGGTTGGCTTCCTGAGAACCGGTGATCCGGTACTGGATCTGCTGGCCCTGCTCGTTTTCCACCACCACGGTGCAGCCCAGGCCTACCCGGCCGGTGGCCTCGTTCTCGTCCTCGATGATAACGGCATGGGACAGGATGTCCTCGATCTCGGCGATCCGGCCATACAGCTTGCCCTGCTCGTTCTTAGCGGCATCGTATTCGGAGTTTTCGGACAAGTCACCGTAGGACCGGGCCTCGGCGATCATAGCCGCCACTTCCCGCTCACGGGTGGTCTTCAAATAGTTCAGTTCTTTTTCCAGGTCTGCCAGACGCAGGCTTGTGATTTTATATTCCTTAGCCATATTCAAAATCCTTTCTTAGCTGAAAATTTCCATAGCTCCCGTTATTATAGAGGAAAAAACCCGGGGAGTCAAGAAGATTCCCCGGACTTTTCCGAAAAAACGTTATTTGCTTTGGGATAAATGGGCCAGAAGCTCCCCGTAGATCGCTTGACTCTCCTCTGCGTTCTTCCCGCTGAGGACGATGATCTCCCCTTTTGTGGTTTTCAATACAATGGCGCTTTGGGGATCGTAGTAGGTCAGGCGGGTATAGGGCCCAAATTCTTCGTTTTCAAACCGGCCTGCCAGCAGCCGGAAGGAGCCCAGGCCCCAGACCCGGGTGCCATCCATGTTTTCCTGGCGCAGCTCCACAGAATCTATATCCCTGTAGGGAATGTCCCGGCTGCCGTAATAGGTAACGGAAACCTGCATTTCCGTTTCCCCAAACCGGGTCGTCACATTGCCCGTAAAGAGCAGCACACCTACCAGGACGACCACCACGCCGGTAACTGCCCATACGACCTTGACGAGCTTTTTTTCCAGCTTGGGCCGCTCTTTCAAAACGACGCCCTGAGCCTTTTGCTTCCGATAGAACCGCCAGGAATACACCAATGGCACGTTGCCGCTGATGACCAAAATCGCCACAAAAGCCCAAGTAGCCGCCGCTTCCGGCAGAAAGCCGCAAATCAGCAGCAAAAAGCCGCTGGCCACATACAGGAAACCTGCCAGGCGATGGGTAGCGTTCCAGTTCTCTTCCGAAGAATAGGTCCACTTTACCCGGAAGCCTACAATGCTGTTTTCCCTGCATTTGGGCAAATAGTTGCCTAACACCAGGTAGAGAACACCAACCATCCAGCATAGGAGCTTTGCCATGGAAAGGTCCATTCCTTCGTGCAGCAGCCCATAGGAGATCCAGAAGGCCACGTTGGAGATGGCCGGAATGATCCAGATGACCACATTGTTGATCTTCTTGTTCTTATTGGGGTCCCCTTCCATCTTTTCCGACAGATACAGGCACAGCTTCAGTACCAGGGTCAGAAGGACCGGCGTCAGCAGCACCCAAAAATCGCTTCTCAGGTACAAGCCGATGAGTCCCGGCAAAAGAGTGAGCGCATAGCACAGCCGTCTTGTTTGTTTTTGATACATACTTCATTCCCCTTTCAGATCCGCGATCCACAAAAGCGTTTCCTCCAATACGGAGGTGTTTAAGGTATAGTAGATGAACTTTCCCTCCCGGCTGTCATACACCAGATCTGCCTCCTTCAGTACGGACAGGTGCCTGGAAATGGCGGCAGCCGAAATATCAAAGTGCTCACAGATCTCCCCGGCGCTTTTCTTCCCGCCCTTGAGTAGATCCAGGATCTCCCGCCGGGTAGGGTCCGCCAGGGCTTTTAGCGTTTCCTGCAAGCCCATGTTTCTCGCTCCTTTCATTTAACATTTAACTTAACTGTTAAATGAAGTATAGCACAGGGCGAGCTCCGTGTCAAGGGGGAAATGGAGAGTTTGAAAAATTAGCAATTAGCAATGTGCAGTGTGCAATTAGGTCGATTATTTCAGACGGATCGCATTTTCGAATAGGCAGAATCATGCCAGTTGCATTTCGCAGTGGTTGGAAAATCAGGATAACTGCTAATTGCACATTGCCAATTGCAAATTGAAAAAGCACCCCTTTCGGAGTGCTTTTTGTTAGTCCTCTTCTGCCAGTTCGGCATCGGGGTCTGTATTTGTAAGCCAGGGCCCGGTGCGGTAGTAGTTCAAAGAGATCACCGCGGCGGCTACCCAGCCCACCGGCCAGGAGGCCCAGATGCCCAGGTCCCCCAAAGCAGTTCTGGACAGGGTCAGGGCCAAAATCACCCGGAGGAGCAGGTCTACAAAGGTGGCCACCATGAACTTTTTCATCATCCCGGCCCCCCGTAAAATACCGTCGCAGATGAGCTTGGCGGAGATCACAAAGTAGAAGGGCGCCAAAATCCGCAGAAACACCAGTCCTGTTTTGGTGGCCACCACGCTGGTCTCATCCAGGAACAGGGCCAGCACCAGCTTCCCGCCGAAGAAGTACAGCAGGCTCAGGGGCAGGGCCACCATCCAGATCATGCGGATGCCTGCCCGGAAGCCCTCTTTGACCCGGTGGAGCTTTCCGGCGCCGATGTTCTGGGCGGTGTAGTTGGACACGCCGTTGCCCACGGTGGTAAAGCAGGTAAGCACCAGGTTATTGAGCTTCACCGCCGCGGAGTACCCGGCCATGACCCCGGCACCGAAGCCGTTGATCACGCCCTGGATAATGATGTTGCCCACGGAAATAAAGCTCTGCTGCAAAATGCTTGGAATGGCAATGATCACGATCTTTTTGAGCAGTACCCCGGAGAAGAAGGGGGCCTTCTCCCCGCCGCAGACCTTTTCCAGCCGCCGCAGCACCACGATCACCGCCAGGATGCAGCTGATGCCCTGGCACAGGAAGGTGGCCCAGGCCACACCGGCCACGCCCATTTTGAAAGCGCTGACAAACAGGATATCCACCGCAATATTGGACACGGAGGACACCGCCAAAAAGTAAAAGGGCGTTTTGGAATCTCCCATGGCGGAAAAAATGCCGGTGGAGATATTATAAAAGAACACAAAGGGCAGGCCGTAGACATAGATGTCCAGATACAGCCTGGAATCCGCCAAAACCTCCTGAGGCGTCCGAATAAGACTTAACAGCCACCCAGCGCAGCCCACGCCCAGAAGCATCAGGAAAGCGCAGATGGCGGCGCTGAAGATGCTGGCCGTAAACACGGCGGTCTTTACGCCCTTATAGTCCTTGGCCCCAAACAGCTGGCTCACCACCACCGAGCAGCCCATATTACAGCCGAAGGCAAAGGCCAGGAAAATCAGCGTGATCTCATAGCTGTTGCCCACCGCCGCCAGGGCATTCTCTCCGATAAACTTTCCGGCCACCAGGCTGTCGGCTATGTTATACAGCTGCTGGAACAAGATGCTTCCCAGCAGCGGGATGCAGAACTCCCGCAAAACCTTACTGGGGCTCCCCACGGTCAGATCCTTATTCAAAAATATCATCCTTTTTTACAAATTTTACCCCTCCATTTTATCGCTTCTTCACAAAAAATCAAGTCTTTCCAGGTTTTTCTGCATTCTGCCCAGCCTGCCCCAGGAAGAAACCTTAGGACTTTGTGGGCTTTTCCGGCAAATCCCCAAGTTTCCCTTTGTCAAGAGGAAAGCTTTCCGATTTTCCCTCCCCATTTCTGTGGAATTCGTCAATTGCCCCCCTTGGGCCCCCTGTGGTATAATGCCGCTCAGTGCGAATTTGGAGGTATGCCACATGTCAACCACAGTCAGCCATCCAACCAATGCGGCAATTTTCAAGGCCGAGCAAGCCGTTTTTTCCGGCATCCGGGGCATGGACGCCCTGCTAAAGGCGCCGCCGGAAAAGGCCGCCGCCCTGCAGGCCAAGTATCCCGACGCCGCCTTTGCCCTGATGACCGCCAACAATCTGTTTACCGGCGACAGCGAGCAATGCGCCATCCATCAGGAAGCCTACTTCTCCATCCTGCGGGGAGAGAGCCTGAAAAACGTCCGGTTCCGGTATGAAAAGGAAATGGATGCCTACGTGGAAAAGCACATGTGGGACGATTAAAGATAGAAAAAAGCTGTCATTGCGAACCAGTGACCGACGTCACTGGTGTGGCAATCCCCCGGACTCTTGAATGACTTGGTCTTATTCCAAGTCGTCCCATTCAACCGGGAGATTCCCACGCCAGTGTGCGCACTGGCTCAGAATGACAGCTCTTTCTTTTTACTTTCTTCCAAAAAGATGGAAGCCCTTCTTTTCGTAAGGGGCGGAGGTGATGTTCCCTACCGTGTAGCCCGTGGGGTCGATGGCGGCGCGGATGGCCTGTTCGTCCAGGGGCTCCTTGGAAAGAATCACCGTCTCCCCTTTGCTATGGGAGGAGGTCACCTTTTCCACCGGGAAGGCGGCGCGGATGGCATCGTTGACATGGGACTCACACATAGAGCAGGCCATGCCGGAAACTTTGACTGTTGTTTGGGTCATGTTGATCATTCCTTTCTGGCCCGGATTATAGCACAATTTAAAGTTAGCGTCAACTAACCTTTTGCACAAAAAGTACAGTGGTCTACTATACTATAAGATGTAAATTGCCCCCAGGCATCCGATTCTCCTGTTGGATGTTCTGGGGGCCTTGTCATGTTCAATTACAGGTGGAGCACCCGGTCCTTGATCTCCTGGGTACGGCCCTGATTCCAGAACTGGGTACCAATGTAGCCGCAGGTACGGCGGGCCACATTCATCTTATTCTGGTCCCGGTTGCCGCACTGGGGGCAGACCCAAACCAGCTTGTGGTCGTCTTCCCTGATCTCGATCTCGCCGTCATAGCCGCAAACCTGGCAGTAGTCGGACTTGGTGTTCAGCTCGGCATACATGATGTTGTCGTAGATGAACTGCATCACTTCCAACACGGCATCGATGTTATTCTGCATATTGGGCACTTCTACGTAGCTGATAGCCCCGCCGGGGGACAGCTGCTGGAACTCCGCCTCGAAGCGCAGCTTGGTAAAGGCGTCGATGGGTTCGGACACATGGACATGGTAGGAATTGGTGATGTAGCTCTTGTCCGTAATGCCGGGGACAATACCGAACCGCTTCTGCAGACACTTGGCAAACTTGTAGGTGGTAGATTCCAAGGGTGTGCCGTAGAGGGAGTAATCAATGTCCTCCGCTGCCTTCCACTGGGCGCACTTGTCGTTCATCTTCTGCATGACGGACAGGGCGAAGGGCTTGGCCTCCGGGTCCGTATGGGACTTGCCGGTCATGTACTTGACGCACTCGTAAAGGCCGGCGTAGCCCAGGGAGATGGTGGAGTAGCCGCCGTACAGCAGCTTATCGATGGGCTCTCCCTTCTGCAGCCGGGCCAGAGCGCCATACTGCCACAGGATGGGGGCGGCATCGGACAGGGTGCCCTTCAGCCGCTCGTGACGGCAGCGCAGGGCCTTGTGGCACAGCTCCAGACGCTCCTCGAAGATCTCCCAGAACTTGTCCGCGTCTGCGCCGGAGGACAGGGCCACATCCACCAGGTTGATGGTGACCACGCCCTGGTTGAACCGGCCGTAGTACTTGGGCTTCCCCGGCTCGTAGTTCTTGGCACCGGCCACATTGTCCCAGCCGTTGCCGGACCGGTCCGGAGTCAGGAAGCTGCGGCAGCCCATGCAGGTATATACATCGCCGTTGCCCTTGGTCTCGCCCTTGGAGAGCTTAAACTCCCGCATTTTCTTTTCGCTGATGCAATCCGGTACCATCCGCTTGGCGGTGCACTCGGCGGCCAGCCGGGTCAGGTACCAGTAAGGGGTGTCCTCCCGGATGTTGTCCTCCTCCAGCACGTAGATGAGCTTGGGGAAGGCCGGGGTGATCCATACGCCCTTTTCGTTCTTCACGCCCTCGTAGCGCTGGCGCAGGGTCTCTTCGATGATCATGGCCAGGTCCTTCTTCTCCTGCTCGTTCCGGGCCTCGTTCAGGTACATGAAGACGGTGATAAAGGGGGCCTGTCCGTTGGTAGTCATCAGGGTAACTACCTGGTACTGGATGGTCTGCACGCCCCGGCGAACCTCATCCCGCAGCCGGTCTTCCACCACCTTACAGATGGCTTCCTCGCTGGGTTTGACGCCGAAGACTTCCATTTCCCGCTCCACGTTCCGGCGGATCTTCTCCCGGCTGATCTGAACGAAGGGGGCCAGATGGGTCAGAGAAATGGACTGGCCGCCGTACTGGTTGGAGGCCACCTGAGCGATGATCTGGGTAGCGATGTTGCAGGCGGTAGAGAAGGAATGGGGCTTCTCGATGAGGGTCCCGGAGATCACGGTGCCGTTCTGCAGCATATCGTCCAGGTTGATGAGATCGCAGTTGTGCATATGCTGGGCATAGTAGTCGGAATCGTGGAAGTGGATGATACCCGCCTCGTGGGCTGCCACAATGTCTCTGGGCAGCAAAATACGGCTGGTAATGTCCTTGGAAACTTCGCCCGCCATGTAGTCCCGCTGGACGGCATTGATGGTGGGGTTCTTGTTGGCGTTCTCCTGCTTGACTTCCTCGTTGTTGCACTCGATGAGGCTCAGGATCCGGTCGTCGGTGGTGTTGGACTGGCGCAAAAGGTTTCTGGTATACCGGTAGGTGATATACTCCTTGGCCACCTCAAAGGCGCCGTGGGCCATAATGGCCTTCTCCACCAGGTCCTGAATTTCCTCTACGGAGGGGCTGCGGCCCAGCTCCTCACAGGCCACGCTGACGCTTTCCGCGATGCGCTCGATCTGGATGGGGGTCAGGCGAACCTTTTCGTCTACAGCGACGTTGGCCTTGGAAATGGCCATGTTGATCTTCGTAATATCAAACACGACTTCTGTACCGTTGCGCTTAATGATTTTCATAGTACATAGCCTCCTTTTCAAAGTCTCTTGCTCATTGCCGCCTTATTATACTACATCTTGTGGTTTTGTCAAGATGCGACCACAAGATATAGTGGTCGCCCTTTTCGGGCGAAAAAGTTACAGAATGGCAACAGGGGTTTGCGGTCTGATTTCCGGGGCCAAAGTTGGTTTTTCCATGGGCCAAACGAAATATGTCATTGTAAAATCAGGGAGAATATAGTACAATGGTTTGGTACGGTCTTAACATAATTTTCCCTGTTCCGCACAGAAAATTGAAAGGAGCATTTTCATGGAGGAAAATTTCAGCAATCTGCACATAGACGAGGGCGCCACCCTGTACACCATCACCGGCGGCGGCCTGACCGCCCAAATTATGGACCTGGGGGCCACCCTGGTACGGCTGTGGGTCCCGGATCAGAATGGCGATAAGGACGACGTAGTCCTGGGCTACGACACTGCCAAAGGCTACAAAGAGGGCGGCAGCTTCCTGGGGGCCACCGTGGGCCGCAGCGCCAACCGCATTGCGGGTGCATCCTTCTCCCTGAACGGCAAGACCTATGCCATGACTGCCAACGAGGGGCGCAACAACCTCCATTCCGGCCCGGACTGCTACCACCTGCGGCTGTGGGATGTGAAGGAGCAGACGGAAAACGCCATCACCTTTACCCTCCTGAGCCCGGACGGAGACCAGGGCATGCCCGGCACTGCCCAAATCGCCGTCACCTATCGCCTGGATGGGGACGGCGGCCTGCACATCATCTACGACGGCCTGTGCGACCAGGACACCATTTTCAATATGACGAACCACAGCTACTTTAACCTGGCCGGCCACCGGCACCCGGAGAAGGCCATCTCCCAGGTCCTCTCCCTCCCTGCCCGGCATTTCTGCCCGGACGATGCCGAAAGCATCCCCACAGGCGTCAAGCAGCCGGTAGAGGGCACCCCCATGGACTTTAGGGCCCCCAAGCCCATCTGCCAGGACATCGACGCGGACTTCGAGCCTCTGCACCTGCAGGGCGGGTACGACCATAATTTTGAGGTCTTCTGCAACCCTTGCGCCACGCTGACGGACGTAGATTCCGGCCGCAGTATGTCCGTATACACCGACTGCCCGGGCATCCAGTTCTATTCCGGCAACTTCCTGAAGGAAGCGGGCAAGGATGGTATTGCCTACGGCAAGCACGCCGGCATCGCCCTGGAGACCCAGTTCTACCCCGACAGCATCCATCACCCCGACTGGGCCCAGCCCGTGGTCAAGGCCGGTAAGCGGTATCACTCCGAGACCTGCTATCAGTTCAGCTGGAAATAAAGATACCAAACTTCTGAGGCTGTTAGAAAAGTATGTCGTTGCGAACCAGTGACCGATGTCACTGGTGTGGCAACCCCCCGGTTGAATGGAAACCGGCTGGTTTTACAACCAAAATGTTTGAACATCCGGGGGATTCCCACGCCAGTCTAGCACCGCAGTGCTGTGCATAGCGCAACCGCCGTAGGCGGCTCTTAGCGCGGAGCAGTGCGCACTGGCTCGGAATGACAGACCGTTTTCTAACAGCCCCATTCGTTTTCCCTGTCACATTTCCTCCTTTTTGCATACACTGTCCTGTAAGCTAAATTCAGGAGGGAAAACAATGGCTGATCTGTGTCCGGACGCCCTGCGCTGCAACCCCAACGACCTGCGGCAGGCCATGTCCATCCACACCCGCAAAATCACCGACTCCTGTCGGGATAAGGACTGCATCGAGGATCTCCCCGTCTATCTGACCGCCGGGTCCCAACGGATCCTGGAGTCCTCTGCCAGCACCCGGGTTCGGTGCGCCGAGCTCATGAATACCTACATAGAGGTAGAGCCCATTGCCTTTGACAAGACCCACTACTGCATCGATATCACCTTCTACTACCGCATCCTGGCCGATACCGTCATCGGTGCCAACCGCCCGGCGGCCCTGTGCGGGCTGGCGGTGTTTACCAAGCGGGTAGTGCTCTGCGGCGAAGAAAGCTGCGCCCACATCTACCGCAGCGACCACCGGCACTGCGCCCCGGATGCCCTGAACCACGCCAGCCGCCCCACGGCCGTGGTGGAGGCTCTGGACCCCATGGTGCTAAGCAGCCGGGTACGGGAGGCCTGCGACTGCCGGGACAGCTGCCCGGTGCAATTGCCGGACTGGGTAAGAGCCGCCTTTGACGAGGACCTGGCCATGCAGTCCGACCGCCGGAAGCTCTACGTGACCCTGGGCCAGTTCTCCATCGTCCGCCTGGAGCGGGACGCCCAGCTCATCGTCCCCGTTATGGACTACAGCATCCCCACCAAGGAATGCTGCGACTCCCCCGGCTGCGCCGAGGACCCCTGCGAAATGTTCAGCCGCATCCCCTTCCCCGCCGCCCAGTTCACCCCCAAGGGCTGCGACTGCAAGCCCAAGGCGCCGGACTGCGGGTGCTGCGGGAAGTAACGAAAAGCCCCTCCTTGCGGAGGGGTTTTCGTTTCGTATCAGGCGTTTTGCATCATCACCGGACCACAAGCTTCAGAGTAACGGTCCCATTGGGTTTGCTGCTTTGGTTGCCTTCCAGGAAGACATTCAAGGTAACGCTTGTAGGGTATTTTGCGTTGCGATCCACGGTGTTATCTTGGAAACCAATGGCATATTCCCCGTTTCCGTAATCATAAATGCAGAACAGCGCCTGCTGCCTGGCGTCCTTGATGGTGACTCGGTCCACCGGATTCAAGGCTCCGTCTGCGGATGTGATTTGGAAGATACCCCGGCTGAAGCGGTCCGTTTTGTACAGCACCGGGGCACCGGCTGCTGTGACCTTGCCGGTGCCGGATTTCAGGGTGAGCTTTCCATAGGCAGGATTGCCGCCGCGGAAGGACAGGGCCGCCCGGTATTGGCAGCCCAGATCCGGAGTCGCTCCCGGGGTCTTTTGAATGGCGAAAGTCCCGTCCTCATTCTCGGTCACCGTAAACATTCCCTCCGGTACGGTGGTGTAAGAGGCGTTCTTTTCACTTGTCGCCCACTCCACCGTAAGCTTCGGTTCCAGATTCTCCCAGGACGCGCAATTGGTGAATTTGGGTGTGACCACAACCGCAGTCCCATCCCGAACCACATCAATGCTTCCCTTGGCTGTCAGCTTTGCGGAGACCGCCGCCTTGCTGGCCGCGGGGGTCTTGACCGTCAGCACCGACACAGGCTCCCCGGCCTTTGCCTGGAGGCTCACCCTATAGGTCGTACCGAAAGCCGTATCGGCATTGGTGTTTACCGTCAATACGCCATCGGCCCAATCAAAGTCCAGCCCGCTGCCATCCAGTTGGACCAAGGGCTCCTGGAAATCATAGTCCTTTGTCTGGCAGGTCACGGTCACCCTGTCGCTGTCCCCTACCCTGGGATTCAGGGTGATACTCGTTTTCGACAGCTTCAGGTTCACCGGCGTGTATTTTACGGGGATCTTCACATTGGAGATCTGTACCATCTGTCCGTTTTCCAGCAAAAGCGATGCGTCTAAGGTATAATTGTGCTTTGCGTTCAAATTTGCCGTCTGCCCTGCTTTTACAATGATTCGTCCGTTTTGTACCGATACTTCCCAATTTTCCGGTTTTTCCGTTACCAGATTTTTCCCTTCATATTCCCGGAGCGTCCAGTTGTCCAGCGTGAATCTGCCGGAGGAATAGTTCCGGAAGGTGGGCGTTACTACCGCCGCGCTCTCCGGGAAGGACCGGTCAATACCGCCGGAGGCCTTGGCGGTCACGGTGATGGTGCTCTGCTTCTGTGCCGCCGTTTTTACGGTGATCACCGCATCCTTGGGCATTTCCGGAATACGGATATGGAGATAGTAGGTGCTCCCCGGCTGAGTCCTTTCCGTGGTCCGGATGGACATGGTTCCGTTTTCAAAGCTGAAATTCAGAAGCCCCCGTTCCAAGGTGTTGCCCTTGCTGTCTGCCAGGAAAGAATCGATGCTGCGAATTTGATAATCCGCCGGAGAAACGGCGATGGGGATCTGAACGCTGTCCCCGGCGATACCGTTCAGGGTAACGCTCTTGGGATTTGCGGTCAGCACAGGGGCTTTGACCACAGCCTTCCATTTCAGGCAAAGCTGCCGGGCCGTATCCGCAAAGGAGACCCATAGCTCTTTATTTCCCGCCGTAACGGCGTCTTTGGGGACCAGGGTCAGGTTTCCGGTATCCCGGTCCAGGGTCACGTCAAAGCCCTCTGCGGTGGCGTCCTCTACCTGCAGCGATTCCAGGGTATCGGCCCGGTTCCCGCACTGCAGCTTCAGGGTGACGCCCTGGCTGTTGGCGCTGGCAAAGGTGACGGACGTGGCCGACAGCTTTAGCTTCGGAGCCCCGTAGGTCAGCTTCACCGGGATCTTCAGCGCCACCGGGTTTGCCCATTCGGCGGTTTCCACCTGGACGTACACATTGCCGGATGCTGCCTTTGCGGGCGCCAGCTCGTTAAGGGTCAGCCTGCCGTCCTCCAGCTCCAGCCAATCCGGCAGGGCGCTGGTTTTTGCGGTATCCATATTCTCGTCCCGGATGACCGCCGTTACGGTACCGCCGGTGATCTCAATGGGCTGGGACCGGTCCGTATAGAAAGCATTGAAGCTAATCGCCGCCGCCTTCAGCTTGGGCATGGATTTTTTAACGGTAAGCTTCAGGCTCTGGTCCGTCACAAACGTCTCTTCCCCGATCTGCAGGCAGACCTTGCTGGAATAGCTGCTCTTTACGTCCTTGGGTGCCTCCAAAGCCGCCTGTCTCGGCACCACCAGAAGGGTCCGGTCATCCTTGACCCGCAGCTCAAACAGCTCGTCCGCAGCCTCCTCTTCGAACTGGGCGCCTGTGACCGCCACGCCACCGGGCTCCTCGCTCTGGGCAAAGGCGGCAATTTCCGACTGGTTCTGTTCCAGCAGAAGCACCACCTCAAAGGAAGCGTAATCCTTCCGGAACAGCTCCGCCGTCAAGCTGGTGGTCCCCAGCTGGACCCCCTGCACCTCTGCGGAGGTCTTCTGCTCCGTCACATCCACCCGGCACCGGGCGGTGTAGGTGGTGCCGTTGGCGGTTACAGAGGCCACTGCATAGGCCGCGCCTGCGTTGTGGGCGTGGATCGTGCCGTCTTGGTCAACGGTGATGACGTTCTCGCCCTCGATGGGGGTGACGGACCATTGGAGGAATTCTCCAAGTGCTTCCGGATAGGTTTGGAATAACAACCGCATGTTGGTCCCCAATGGCAGAGTGATATAGGACTGGTTCAGTTGAACCTGAGGCTGCATATCGGTTCCAAACAGGAACGCCTCGTCCACCCTTCCATCGGAATTGTTATCCAATGCTAATACCGGCTGTGCATCCTCCGTAACGTAAGCCGTCATCTTCGCTGTAACCGGTACATTCTGGATTTCCATCGGTTCCCCTTCATCCAGAATATAGCTGACATCCATTGTACCTGCATCCACGCCCCGGATTCGGAAGTTGTATCCTTCCATCATATTAAAATACTTTACGCTTTCACCGTTTTCATCGGTAAATACATAGAAGCATCCATAGGGTGTGTAGGTTGTTTCTTCCGTATTGTTTTGGAGGGTCAGGACCACATTGTTATCCGCATCCAGAATGTCTACATCTACAGGACAAGCTACCCTGGCAGTCTTGTGGACCTTCTTCCAGTCGGAGGCACCTATCTCCCAACGCTCTCCATCACTCATTACAACCGTCATTTTTCCACTTCTGGCAGAGGATATATGAATGATTGGATACCCGTCGCAGTAGATCGTCCCGTAGGATACCAAGCCAACTTTGCGATCCTTTGGCCGAAAGTCAAAGCTATGGCCTTCCCGGTATCCAAGCAGATAAATGGTGTCATTTCCCTGGCAATCCAATATCCATTGTTCTCCGTCGCCAATGGAATAATAATAGGCATCGTTCCCTAGGTTCCCATCCAAAAAATCACCGTTATTCGATTTTCCGCCGATAATTTTATCATTTCCAGGGCCCAGCAAAACGATTTTGTCATCCCCGGCTCCGCCATAGGCAGTACTCTTGCTAAAACCAGCCGTAAACAGGTTTGCACACTTTAGAACATGGCTGTCCTTCCCGGAGGTTCCCAAATATAGTTCATTCGTGTCTATACTTGTAGCAAAATGGTTTGCATATGGTGTTTTACTGCCATCAGATTGGCCTATAATTGTAGAAAACGAAACTGTTCCGTCACCATTGCAGTGAATAAACGAAGAGAGATTATGAGGAAAATCTTTGCCATCTCTACGGTATAGAACATACGGAACCGCAAAGAACTTCCCCATATATGCACCCACCAGATGATCCAAATCAATGATATGTGCCTTAAAATTCCAGCAATTAACCCCCAAAAAGTTTTCAGCAGCAATTTCCGGCCGATGATAATATAGTGCTTCAAAAGCCCAGGCCGGGTTGAACAGTTCCCCGTATACACCGTAAGTCATAGAAACAATCTGTGCAAGTCCACCACCGAGGGAATGGCCGGTAACCGCCGTAATGCCGCCGCTCTCTACGGTGTCCTGGCAATACTGGTAATAGTCCAGTGCATTCTGAAGTTGTGGAGTAAATGTATGGTTGACCTGGAATGGCAAATCATTTTTGAACCAATCGTCATTCCCGTCTGCTGATTTGAGTGCCTCCGCAAGGTCTGTAGACCCACGGTAAGCAATAACGATTTCGGTACCGTCAGTGGTCTCCCCTTGGAAGGTCACCGCATAAAAACCAGCGCTGAACTGCTTGGCACAATTGTCGGATGTTTCCACAACGGTCCAATTCCAGATATTATCATAGAGCATCCGGCAGGTAAGCCCTTCTTTACCCAGTTCCTGCTGATCCCAACGGTCCTTCAGATGTTCATAAACGGTTTCGCCAATTCTCCAGTCCTGATATGCCAGGTTGGAGAGGGCGAGGTAGTCCATGCTGGAGGCTGGGTTCGACTTTTCCTTTTGAAAATAGACCTGGGCATTGAACAAAGGTTCGTTATTGGCTTCAATTTGAACTGCATTCCATTCATATTCTTGCCCTAGAAAATAAACATCCGCTAGACTATTACAATCTTTGAAAGCTGAATCTCCGATACTCGCCACACTTTTGGGAATTATTATACTTTTTAGAGCTTTACAACCGTAAAAAACGCCATTACTAATGCTGGTCACACTGTTAGGAATTGTTAAATTGGTCAGGCTTGTGCAACCATAAAAAACGCCACTACCAATGCTGGTTACACTGTTTGGAATTATTATATCAGTTAAACTCGCACAGTCATAGAATATACAATTTCCAATGCTTGTCACACTGTCCGGAATCGTCACGCTTGTCAGACTTACACAGCCTAAAAATGTACCATAAAGAATACTGTTCATGCTATTCGGGATTGTTATGCTCGTTAAAGCTTCACAACCACTAAATGCATTCATGCCAATACTAGCTACACTGTCCGGAATTGCTATACGAATTAGATTTTTGCACCCATAAAATGCTTCTCTGCCGATACTTGTCACTCCATTTGGAATTGCTATGCTAGTTAGGCCTGTACAGCCAGAAAATGCCGAATTACCAATACTAGTCACACCGTTCGGAATCGTTATGTTGGTTAGGCCTGTACAGCTTTCAAATGTACTATCGCCAATACTGGTCACACTGTCCGGAATTGCTATATTAGCTAAATTTTTACAATAGGCAAATGCTTCCGTACCAATACTGATTACACTGTTCGAAATCGTTACCGCAGTCAGATTACCACATCCCAAAAAAGACCAATTACCAATCCTATATATGTATTCCCCTATTACAACGCTCTTGATTCTAGAACGATAACCATCCCACGGAGAATGCCTATTGTAATCATAATCCTCCATATCTCCGCTTCCATAAATCGTTAGCAATCCCTTAGCATTCAGCTTCCAATAAACAAATCTGTTGCAAACTCCGGCAGCAACAATTTCCTCCGCATCAAATGACTCCTGTCCTCGGATTGTTCCGTCATTCCAAGGAGTCTCAAACACCGCTTCTAACGCCTCCTGATCCGCAAAGCGCCGTACCTCCACCTTGCCCTCGCCCAGTTCTAAATCTAGCAACTCCATCAATCCGGATACATCCGCTTCTTCCAGCACAAGGATCTCCCGCAGATTTTCCGTCCCAGGGGCAAACCGGTCTCCAAGGGAAGGCACATCACCCAGGAAGCCGATCACTTTTAGCTGGGTGCAGTTTTCAAAAGCACCATCCCCAACCGTCAAAACCGTCTCCGGCAGCAAAACGCCTTCTATTTGGGCGTTTCCGGCAAAGGCGCCGGCCTCGATTTTGGTCACGGGGGCATGATCGATCTGCGCAGGCACCTTGACCAGGAAGGGCTTCTGCGCATCGTCCCAAGTGCCGTGGAAGCCGCAGATGGATACGGTGCCATCGTCCAGGATCCGGTAGGTCCAGTCTTCCCAGGTTCGGGGCTCCGGGGCCTCTTCGGTGGTCTCCGGGGGCGTTTCTTCCTCGGTCTCACCGGTGGGCCCTTCGGTCTCCTCGGTTGGTTCCTCCGGGGGGACGGTCTCTTCCGTTTCTTCCGGAAGGGTCGTTTCCTCGGTTTCTTCCCACTGGGCCACCGTCTCCTCTTCCGGCGTTGCTTCCTCCGCCCAGCTCCCTACCGGGACCATGCTGAAAAGCATTGCCAGGACCAGGAGCATACTGATCATTCGTTTCATAAGGGTACCCCTCTTTTTCTATTTTGTGAATCGATTATAGCATTCTGGTAGCGGATTTCAATATAATTTGGGCAAGTTTGTAGAAGTGCACAGATTTGTGAACGAAATATGGACATATGCAACAAAATTTAGAGATGTTGAGTTCTCATTTTCCCCGTGTGGGAAAATGAGAAACCGCTTTCAATCGATTGTTGCGGTTTCTGGCGGCTGATAGCCGCCCCTACAGTCTAAAACCTTTGGGAATCGCCACACCAAGCGCGGGCTGGTCCGCAATGACACAGATGCAAAATCCCCCGGAACACTTTTTACCGCATTCCGGGGGACGATCCTACATTATATTGTATCCTACATATGCGAACGGCCGGGGCAGCTGCCCTTACCTTGCGGCTGCACCATATTCTCGCGTCATCGCATTTGCGGAAACGACCCACTGTTTTCCAAACTTGCATACATCCACGCCGTTCACCAGTTTCCCGTAGGAAATGGCCTTACGGAGGGTGCTTTCGTTCAGCCCCCAGAGCTCGGTAGCGTCGCTCAGTGCGATCAATCCATCGAATGGCGTTTGAACGGCCACGCCATGCTCCCAGAGTTCATCACAGGATAGGTCCAAATCATCATTCCAGACAATACCATAGCCGCCAACATCAACGGTAACGCAGTTAAAAACAGCCGGATCATCTTTCAGAACGGAAAAAACAGGTAATTTCTCAAATAGGGGCTTTACGTCATACAGCTTTGTCACCCCTTCGCAAAATTGGACACTCAGCCTAAAATCCGGAAGGGGGGATACATTTTTCACTTTATGGAACATACGATACCTCCTTGTTCCTTTCATTGTAAATATATCACGATACCGTGATATATGTCAATTCCTTTTTGAATAAGTCATGGTCTTATCCGATAAAATCCCCCGGAACGCCTTTCGATGTGCGTTCCGGGGGCCGAACTATATCCTATTGTATCCTACTGCTTATGGCTGCAGCCGGAGCAGCTGGCGCAGTTGCCGCCGCAGGAGTGTTTGCCTTGCTTTTTGTCCTTGACCATGGAGTGGATAATGAGGCCCACCACAGCCAGAAGGACCAGGGCCACAATAACAGTACCCATAAAGAATTCCTTTCTAAAATTCCCGGAGGCATTGGCCTCCGGGATAAGGGTTATTACACACGCACAGTGGTGGTGAGCTTGTTGGACTCCTTGTAGGGGCGGACCAGCATATAAACAATCCCGCACAGGACCGCCAGGGCGGCGACCAGGCCCAGGATGCTAACGTTGCCGGCGAAGAGGTTACCGAACTGGTTGATCATCAGGGACACGCAGTAGGCGAAGCCGCACTGATAGCCGATGGCGAACCAGGTCCACTTGGCGTTGTTCATTTCACGCTTGATGGCGCCGATAGCAGCGAAGCAGGGGGCGCACAGCAGGTTGAACACCAGGAAGGACAGGCCGGAAACATGGGTGAAGGTAGCGGCCAGGGTCTCGTACACATTGCCGGAAGCACCGTATAGGATGCCCATGGTGCCAACGATGTTCTCCTTGGCCACCAGGCCGGTGATGGAGGCAACGGCTGCCTGCCACTCGCCCCAGCCAAGAGGAATGAAGATCCAGGAGATCAGGCTGCCGATGCGAGCCAGGATGCTAAGGTTCAGCTCATCCTCAGCCAGCATCCGGAAGCCGTCCTCGGTGAAGCCGAAGTAAGAGGTGAACCAGACGAAGATGGTGGACAGGGTGATGATGGTACCGGCCTTCTTAATGAAGGACCAGCCACGCTCCCAGGTGGAGCGGAGAACGTTGCCCAGGGTGGGGATGTGGTAAGGAGGCAGCTCCATAACGAAGGGAGCGGGATCACCGGCGAACATCTTGGTCTTCTTCAGCATGATGCCGGAAACCACGATGGAGGCCATACCGATGAAGTAGGCACCGGTAGAGATCCAGGGGCTGCCGCCGAAGATAGCGCCGGCGATCATGGCGATGAAGGGCACCTTGGCGCCGCAGGGGATGAAGGTAGTGGTCATAATGGTCATCCGGCGGTCACGCTCGTTTTCGATGGTACGGGAGGCCATAACACCAGGCACGCCGCAGCCGACGCCAACCAGCATGGGGATGAAGGACTTACCGGACAGGCCGAAGCGGCGGAAGATCCGGTCCAGAACGAAGGCGATACGGGACATATAGCCGCAGGCCTCCAAAATGGACAGCAGGAAGAACAGCACCAGCATCTGGGGAACGAAGCCCAGGACAGCTCCAACACCGGCAACAATACCGTCAAGGATCAAACCGTTGAGCCAATCAGCGCAGTTCAGGCTGTCCAGCAGATTGCCAACCAGCGTAGGCACGCCGGGGACCCACACGCCGTAGTCGGCGGGATCAGGCTCGGTACCGTAAGCATCCAGAGCGGCCTCAATGGCCTCGTAGTCGGCAGTCTCCGTAGAGGTTGCCAGGGTCTCTTCGTCTTCCAGCTCATAGTCGATGGAAGAACCGGCAGGGACAGCAGCGCGCAGGGTCTCAATGGCCTGAGCGGCAGCAGCCTCGTCGTAGTCGTCGCTTTCAGAATCCAAAGCGGCTTCCATATCTTCGTCGCCATACTCAGCGACCAGGGCGGCAATGATCTCATTGGTGTCGCCGTACTCCTCGGAAGCTTCCTCGTAGGCGGCGGTGCCGATGCCAAACAGATGGTAGCCGTCGCCGAACAGGCCGTCGTTGGCCCAGTCGGTAGCGGGGGTACCAACGGCGATCATGGCGATGTAGTAAACCAGGTACATGACCACAGCAAAGATGGGCAGGCCCAGCCAGCGGTTGGTAACGATCTTATCGATCTTATCGGAGGTGGTCAGGTTTCCGGCGCTCTTCTTCTTGTAGCAGGACTTGATGATGGAGGCGATATAAACGTAACGCTCGCCGGTGATGATGGACTCGGCATCGTCGTCATTCTCTCTTTCCGCCGCCTGAATATCCTGCTCGATGTGAGACATGGTGTCCTGCGGGATGTTCATCTCAGCCAGGACCTTCTCGTCACGCTCGAAGATCTTGATGGCGTACCAGCGCTGCTGCTCCTCGGGCATGGTGTGCAGCACCGCCTCTTCGATGTGAGCAATGGCGTGTTCCACGGGGCCGGAGAAGGTATGCATCGGCACGGTCTTGGGGCCGGAGGCTGCCTTGATAGCCACTTCCGCGGCTTCCATGACGCCGGTGCCCTTCAGGGCGGAGATCTCTACCACCTTGCAGCCCAGCTGACGGTGGAGCTCCTGGATGTTGATCTGGTCCCCGTTCTTCTTGACCAGGTCCATCATGTTGATGGCCACCACCACGGGGATGCCCAGCTCGGTCAGCTGGGTGGTCAGGTACAGGTTCCGCTCCAGGTTGGTGCCGTCGATGATGTTCAGGATGGCATCGGGACGCTCGCCGATCAGGTAATTCCGGGCCACCACTTCTTCCAGAGTGTAGGGGGACAGGGAGTAAATACCGGGCAGGTCCGTGATGATCACATCGTCGTGCTTCTTGAGCTTGCCTTCCTTCTTCTCCACGGTAACGCCGGGCCAGTTGCCGACGAACTGATTGGAGCCGGTGAGGGCATTGAACAGGGTCGTCTTGCCGCAGTTGGGGTTACCGGCCAGGGCGATCCGAATGGTCTTCGTTTCCATTTCCAAATCTTCCTTTCCTTACTGAACTTCTACCATTTCCGCATCCGCTTTCCGGATGGAGAGCTCGTAGCCTCTTACATTCAGCTGAATGGGGTCACCCAAGGGAGCGACCTTGCGAACCGTGACGGACACACCCTTGGTGATGCCCATATCCATAATTCTGCGCCGAACAGCTCCTTCTCCGTGGATCTTGGCCACGGTAACGGTATCGCCGATGGCTACTTCCCGTAATGTTTTCATGTCTCTTCCTCCTCAAACCATGATTTTGCGGGCCATCTCTTCACTGATGGCTACGCGGGATTCCTTGACGTTGACGATCACGTTCCCGCCCAGGCGGTTGATGATCTGTACGTTTCCACCGACAACGAAGCCCAGGTTTTCCAGGTGCTTCTTTACTTCCGGGCTTCCGCCCACCCGGCGAATGATGTTTACCGAGTCGTTATCCGCAAATGTCAGCGGCATCATCGCTTTCCCCTCTTTCATGTGCTGTGTCTGTTTGCATTGGCTAATTAGTTCTAGCTAACTTAAGCGCTAAAATTTAATTAGCTCTCGCTAACTGCTAAAGAGTATACTCCCCACCACCCTACTTGTCAACTTGGTTTTGGAGAATTCTGGAAAGTTTGTCTAGGCTAACAAAAATGCAGTTAGCATATGCCAACTGCATTGTGTAAATTTGTGAAGGTTGATGGGGAACACCGCAGGTAAACCAGTCCAAAACCGGGCCACGTGAGGACATCGCTATAAATAAGGATTTGTGGGGGACAAAAGAAACACATGTCGTTGCGAGCCAGTGCGCACACTGGCGTGGCAACCCCCCGGATGAACGTGGAAGCCTGCCGATTTAGAGTATCCTTCCCCCTCCTGCATGGGGGGGGTGCCCACCGCAGTGGGCGGGGGTGGAGGGGACCCGGTACGTAATATGTCCCTGCCCAGATGGATGGGATTTCTTTGACTTACCCCTGTATTCTCAACGAACCAGTCTATTTTCGAAGCGGGTCCCCTCCACCCCCGGCCTGCGGGCCACCCCCTCCA
>JBNMHR010000005.1:0-78999 GCA_050872865.1 Faecousia sp.
ACCCCCTCCACGCAGGAGGGGGCAGGGGATTTCCGCCCATCGGACTATACCATTCAACCGGGGGGTTGCCACGCCAGTGTTCGCACTGGCTCGCAACGACATGCGTTTCTTTTAGCCCGTCAAATTCCCCATTTGCAGAACGCATCATTTATTTTACAACAGAACAGAAATTATGTAGTAAAAGTAGTCGGTATGGAAAGTTCACAGCTTTCGATACCTGTTGCAAGCTGCAGATCCAAAGAATGAAGGAGACCGGAGCAATGAAGAAAAAGAGAGGATTCAGCCTATTGCTGGCGCTTGCCTGTGTAATATCTCTGCTGACTGGCTGTGAAACGAAAAAAGGAACTGCGGCGGGGAAGGAAGATCATCTTACCGTATATCTCTGGAATAACAACATGATCGAGTATGTTGTGCCATATATCAAAGAACAGATCCCGGGGCAGGAAATTGAATTTATTGTGGGCAACAACAACGTGGACCTGTATAATTACCTGGCAGACCACGGCGATTTGCCGGATATCATCACCACAAGACGCTTTTCGCAAAAGGACGCAGAAGCGCTACAGCCCTATCTACTGGATATGGGGGCCTATGACGTTGTTTCGGAGTTCTATCCCTATGCCCTGCAGTATTATGCGGACAGCGACGGCGCCATCAAATGGCTGCCGGTTTGCGGGATCCCGGAGACGATTATTGCGAACAAATCCATATTCGATCAATACGGGATCGAAATTCCCAAGAACTATGAAGAATTTAGGGAATGCTGCAAAAAGCTGCACGAAAAAGGGATAAAGCCCTATGCAATGGAGCTGGCCATGGACTGGGCCGCCCATTCCCTGATCCAGGGGGCTGCCATCGACCAATTTTCCGGCATCGATGGGATCGAGTGGAGAAGCAGCATTGAGTCGTCGCAGGAGGAAGCGGCCTTCGATGACCGGCTTTGGAAGCAGATCTTCGCGGAGGTCCATACCTTCCTGACAGATACCTATCTGACGGAAGCGGATCGGAACTGTGATTTGGAGACGGCCCGGGAAAGCTTTGTGGATGGAAAGACCGCCATGTTCCGGGGAACGCCGAGCGTGATGGAATATCTGAAAGCCAATATGGACAGCGAACTTGTAAGGATCCCCTATTTTTCCCAGACCTCGGATGAAAGCTGGATCTACACCTATCCCTCCTTCAACATTGCGTTCAATAAGAAGCTGGAGGATAACGAAGAAAAGCTGGGCCTTGCTATGCAGGTCCTGGACTGCTTCCTTTCGGAGAAAGGGCAGAAGCTTGTGGCAGACGGAGACGGGATGATCTCCTATACCGCTCATGTGGGCTCCAGCTTTGAGGGAATGACGGGCGTGGAAGAACAGATCGAGAACAATGCCTTTTATATCCGATACGCTTCCAACGGATCCTTCTCGGGCAGCCTTCAGGCGGTGCAGGGCCTTCTTTCCGGCCAGATGGATGAAGCACAGGCCTATGAAGCATTTAAGAATGGGGTGTGCAGCCGGAAGGAAGACGAGCCCGGTGTGATCGAGTTCCAAAAACAGTATGACATTGGGCTCAACCATCGGTACGGGCGGGATGCGGCGTCCTCGATCCTGACCACGGTCCGAAAGGAGTTCAATATGGATCTGGCCTTCTCTTCCTATCGCTATTACACGTCCTCCATTTATCAGGGAAGCTGCACAGCCACCCAGGCCCGGATGATGGTCGCCCAGAATGATGGGACATTCCTTTGGTCTGCAAGTCTGAATGGGGCACAGGTCAAGGAACTGGTGAACGGCTATCTTGCGGACGCAGAGGGGGATTTTTATCCCACCAATGCCTACGAATTCCCGGTGGCCTCGGGGATGAAGCTGACCCTGGAACCGGAAGCGGATCACTTTCAGCTGAAGGACATCAAAATAGAAGGGCATTCCATAGACGACAACGGAAAATATGACATTTTGCTGACCAATGATATAAGAAATGTTTTGAAAACGCTTTATCCGGAGGTGGAGATCACGAATCTGGAGGTCAAGCTGGAAAACGCATGGAGTTCCGTTGTTGCCAGAGGGCAGCAGCCATGTGAACCGGAAGACTATATCGGTGTGGCAGGGTAACTTTAGGAGTCATTGCGGGAATGAAAAAACAAAGGAAATCGAATTTTAAGGTCGTCATCAGCAGTGCGCTCATCGTTATCCTGATCGGTATCAGTATTGCTTGGGGCCAGCTGATCCTGAAAAGAATGCGCAGCTATATTGAAACCAACGGAAAAAACAATATGGCCACCATTATGGAGCAGATGTCCCAGTCTTACGATATCCAGGTAAACGCATATTTCAGCAAACTGGAGCAGACAGAGAGATTTCTGTTTCAGAATGGGCAGCGAGAGGTTTCCCTGGAGGAATGCAAGGCATATTTTGATACCGCGGCATCGGAGGAGCGGGAAGAACTGTTATTTATGAAGGATAATGGGGAGGTCGCCACCACCGACGGAAGATCGATCCGCCTGGACATTCAAAGTCAGATGCTGATCGACCTGCATCAAAACAAGAAAATCGCCCAGAGCGTTACCCTGAGTTCCAACGGGAGAAACGGGAACTACTTCCTCATTGCCATCCCCTGCGAAACCTATGCCGTAGACGGTGAAAGATATCATGCCATCGCCGCCCTGCTGGACCGCGGGGACATTGACACCATGCTGGAGCTGAACGGCTATGGCGGCCAGGCGTACATCTTTTTGGTGGACGAAAACGGGGTCGTCAACTATACCAACCAACCCGGGGAAAAGTTCTATCGGAATTTCTCGGTGCTCAAACAGCTGAGAAAAGACAAAGCGATCTCCGATCGGCAGTATGATGCGCTGTCGGATGCGGTAAAAAGCAAACAGCAGGAAATAGAATTGTTTGAAGACAATGAAGCGCCGTTTTACCTGGGATGCTACCCGGTAACAAGCAGCAATCACAGACTCATTTGCATCGTCGCCAGGTCGGTGGTCAATAATTCTTTGATTGCCTATCAGAACACGGTGATCCGGCTGCTTGTGGGGTATGTAGGGATCGTGCTGCTGTTGTGCATTGCCCTGATCTACTTTTCCTTCAGAGTCCGCATTTCCAGTAAGAAGATGGCCTATGAAGAAGAAAAGCGGCAGATCCAGGAACGGGCCATGAAAGAGCTGGAAGCGGCGAAAAACAGGGCGGACGATGCCAACCGGGCCAAAAGCGAATTCCTCTCCAATATGTCCCACGACATCCGGACCCCTATGAACGCCATTGTGGGCATTACCAAGCTTATGGAGCATGAGCGGAACGATCCGGAAAAAATGGAGGAATACATCCACAAGGTGCAGACCTCCAGCAAGCACCTGCTGAGTCTCATCAACGATGTGCTGGACATGAGCAAGATCGAGTCCGGCGGCGTGATTTTGAACCGGGAATCCGTGAGCCTGGCGGACCAGGTGCGGCAGGTAAACAGCATCCTCCAGCCCCAGGTCCAGGAGCGGAAACAGAGGTTTGAGATCCGGCTCCACGGCATCGTCCACGAGTTCTTTGTGGGGGACGCGGTGCGGCTGCGGCAGGTGATCATCAACCTGCTGTCCAATGCGGTGAAGTATACCCCGGAGGGCGGACAGATCCTGTTTGAGGTATCCGAGCTGGAGAGCAAGGACGCAGACCACGGGGTGATCCGGTTTACCGTAAAGGATACGGGCTGCGGCATGACCCCGGAATTCCTGGAGAAGATCTTTGAGCCCTTTACCCGGGCGGAGAACTCCACCACCAACCGGGTCCAGGGCACCGGCCTGGGCATGGCCATTACCAAGAAAATCGTAGACCTGATGGGCGGGACCATTGAGGTCCAGAGCCAGGTGGGCCAGGGCAGCACCTTTGCGGTCACCCTGCCTATGGAGATCGACAGGGAGGCCGTTGTGGAATTCCCCTGCAAGTCTATGCTGGTGATCTCCGACGAAGCAGCGTTTGTGGAAAACATCCGGGCCGCCTTCCGGGAATCGGAGGTCAGGGTCCGGTTCGCGGGGACGGAAGCGGAAGTGGACCGGCTGCTGGCGCAGGAAAATGTAGATGCGGTGCTGCTGGGTAGTCATCTGGAAGGGCGGAACCTGGAAGACAACCTGCCCAGGCTCCGGAAAAAGACCGGAAAGGCCCTGCTGATCTATTGCTGCGAATTCACCGGACAGGCGCAGCTGGACGGCATCGGCAGGCAGGGCGGGGTAGACGGCATGATCGAGCGACCGGTGTTCCTATCCACCCTGGCCCATACCCTGGAACAGGCAGAGGGCATTCTGCCGGAAAGCATCGAGGAAAGCGCCTCCATTCTGAAGGGCCTGCGGTTCCTCTGTGCCGAGGACAATACCCTGAACGCGGAGATCCTGGCGGCTGTTCTGGATATGAACGGGGCAGAGTGTGTCATCTATCCCGACGGCCAGAAGGTCGTGGAGGCCTTTGCCACCGTAAAACCCGGGGATTTTGACGCCATCCTCATGGACGTGCAGATGCCCATCATGAATGGCCTGGACGCCACCCGGGCCATCCGCCGCAGTGCCAACCCCCTGGGTGCCACCATCCCCATCATTGCCATGACCGCCAACGCCTTCTCCGAGGACGTTCAGAACTGCCTGAACGCCGGTATGGACGCCCATGTCTCCAAACCCCTGGATATCGAAAACCTGGAACGGACCCTGAGGACCGTTCTGGGCGGAAAATTCTCGGGGGGGGGGGACACCTGTACGCCGGTAGAAGACAACATTAGACCGGGGACCCCGGAAAGAGAATAATCAAAACTCCTCCATGGGAGCGCCCGAACGGACGCTTTCGTGGGGGAGTTTTGTTTGGAAAATATGGGAGATAAATAGGAATTTGATGGACGACTCGCAGCGCCCCGCAGGGGCGCATCTCAGCCTTCCCCTGGGAGGGGAAGGTGCCGCGTGTCGCGGCGGATGAGGTCGCCAGGGTTGGACGATGTATACGCTGAAAAGTTGAAAATGGGCGTGAAACGGGTTGCTTTTTCACTGTTACCTAGATATAGTCGTAGCCTTTAGCGACCTCATCCGGCCTGCGGGCCACCTTCCCCTCCCAGGGGAAGGCTAGGAGAGCCTGCCTTCGGTGCCTACCATTCAACGCACTGGCTTCATATCCTTACGCCTCGGGACGATGTGGGCATCGTCCCCTACGGGTAATGAAACCCACAACTCCCCATTTGGCGAAGCATACCTCAGATCGCAATGCACCACATTTTTGAATCGCATTCTGTTTCCGTCAAATCCCACAAAAATAATTGTCGAAAATTGTCGATTGCCGCATTGCGGGCCCTCTTTTGAAATGTTACAATAGGATAAACCAAAGGAAGGGAAGATTTTTGGATGGGGAAACGGCTTTTGAGTGCCTTTTTGTGCCTGTGCATGGTGCTGTGTATGTGCCCAAGGGGGCTGGGGGAGGAGATGGAAGAAGAGATCCCGGAGGAAGAGGCGATTTCCGCTCAGAATGATCTGATGGACCCAGGGGAAATCGGAAACGGGCTCAGCTGGACCTTGGCAGAGGACGGAGTTTTGACCGTTTCCGGCGCCGGAGGGATCCCCAACTATACAGAGGGTGCCGCACCCTGGGCAAGCCGGGCGGAGGAAATTCTGTCCGTGATGCTGGGGGAAAACGTGACGGCCATTGGCAGCTTTGCCTTTTCCGGCTGCGAAAATATGGATACCGTTCATATGGGCCAAAACGTGAGCCGCATCGGGGAAGGGGCCTTCCGGAACTGCGCCGGGCTGAAGGGAATCACCCTCCCGGATGGACTTTCCCGGATCGAGGGGAACACCTTTGAAAACTGCACCGGTCTTTCCTACATTTCTATCCCGGAAAGCGTTTCGGAGATCGGCTCTTCCGCCTTTGCAGGCTGCAAGGGCCTTCAGGAGATCACGGTTCCGGCAGGGGTCACGGCTTTGGCAAACAATACCTTCCAGGGGTGCACCGGCTTAAAACAGGTGACTCTGCCCCAGAATCTGACCAAAATCGGAGACTGCGCCTTGGAAGGCTGCAAAAGTCTGAAGGAGATCCGTCTCCCGGAAACGGTGGAGACCATCGGTGGGGCGGCGTTTCAGAACTGCATGGAACTGCAGGAAATCACGCTGCCCCAAGATTTGCGTACCATTGGCACCGGTGCCTTCCGAAATTGCGGGCTGGGCACCGTGGCGATTCCTGATGGGGTCACGGAAATTCCCGCGGGAGTTTTTGAAGGCTGCACGGCCCTGTCTCGGGTGGCGCTGCCGAAGGGACTGATGTGCCTTGGGGACAGCGCCTTCCGGGGCTGCGGGAGCCTGACGCAGGTGGAGATCCCGGAGGGCGTGACCCAAATCGGAACGGCCGCCTTTTACGGATGCACCGATCTGGAGCGGGTGACCTTGCCGGAAGGGCTGGAACGGATCGAAGAGATGCTGTTTTCCGGCTGCGGCGCCCTGGAAACCCTGGTCCTTCCGGAAACGGTAACGTCCGTTGGCAATCAGGCCTTTTTTCATTGCGGGAAATTAAAGCTGGCGGCCCTGCCAAAAGCCATCCAAACCATCGAAGCGGCGGCCTTTGAGGGCTGCGGGGATTGCGGATTTCTGGATCTGTCCGGGCTGCCCGATACCGTAGACCGGGAAACAGAGCTTCATGGGGCCTTGCCGGAGGTGCTTTCCGGCCGGGCGGTGACCTGGAGCATTGAGACCGTCCCCGGGCAGAAGGAGGGGCGGCGGATCGGCCGGATCCGGCAGGAAAACGGGGAGGCTTTTTTAACGCCTTTGAGCGCCGGTATTCTGCGTCTGGTGTGCCGGGAGCCGGTCACCGGGGCCCGGAACAGCCGGGACATCCAGGTCCTGGCGGGGTTGGAGATCCGGCCCAGGGAGGAAGTAAAGGTGGTCAGCGGCAGAAGGATCCAGCTGACCCTGGTGGAGTCCGCCAGTGGGAAAGAACAGAAGGCGGAATGGTTCCTGGAAGGGGAAGGCAGCCAGGCCGCGGAGATCACCCAGGACGGACTGCTGACGGCGAAACCTGTGGAAAAACAGACCCAGGTGACGGTAACGGCCACCGTATCCTCCGGGGACAGGGTGCAAAAGACCGTTACCATTCTTCCCAGAGTCACCGGGGCAGCACTGCTGCGGGACGGAGAACCCGTAGGAACCAAAATGCGGGTGGATATGGCGGAGGAAAGGACCTTCCTGCTTTCCGTAAAGATCCAGCCGGAGGACGCTTTGACGGAGGTGACATGGGGATCCGGGGATGACCGGGTCGCTTTCGTAGAAGACGGCAAGGTGACCCTGTTGAAGCCGGGGACCGTGACCCTTTGGGCATCCTGCAATGATGGCAGCAATGTTTCCTGCAAAACGACGTTGGAAGTCTGCTACATAGATGCCGCGCCGGAACTGACCTTGACCTGTGACAGGGAGACGCTGAAACCGGGGGAGACGGTCCGGCTGCAGCTAAGGGGAGAAGGGCCCATCGCCCCGGAAAAGGTGCTGTTTTTCCCGTCGGATCCGGAAAAAGCCGAGATCGATGCCGACGGAAAATTGACGGCGGGAGACACTCCGGGAAAGGTGACGGTAACGGCCCAATTGAAGGATGACCCGCTACTTCGCAGGGCCCAGCTGGAGCTGGAAATTCAGGAAGGGGAAATGAAGATGCTGCGGCTGGTACCGGTGTTCCCGGATGACCGGGGATATTGGGCGGAGGCAGCCTGCGTAGAATTCGGAAGGCTGGAGGGGAAGGCCTACACCTTCCGGTTGACCGTCCAGGGCAGCGCCGGGTCAGACCGCTGGCAGGAGCTCCAAGGGGCCGACTTTGGATCATCGGACCCCACGCTGGCGAA
This sequence comes from Faecousia sp., assembly GCA_050872865.1. GTDB lineage: Bacteria > Bacillota > Clostridia > Oscillospirales > Oscillospiraceae > Faecousia. The sequence goes on from JBNMHR010000005.1 coordinate 7,825, forward strand.
GATCGCCTCCGATGGGCTGGTCACGGTCCAGCCGAAAAAGGAAGGGACCTGTATCCTGACCGCCCGGACTCCGGAGGGGCTGGAGGCGGAGATCCGGTTATGGGTCCGGGACAGTGCCCCCAGGCTGGAAAGCAGCAGGCTGACCGTCAACAGCTATGAGATGAAGCCAATTTCCACAGGCCTTGTGGAAATCTATGGAAATACCGTTGAAGCGGTTTCCGTCCAGGACTACGATGCCGCCCAAAAGGCCTATTTGGAAGAGCCTTCCCGGATCTTTGGGGTGGCTTATGAGGATGGACAGCTTCAATTGGAAGCGCTGGACGTAGTAAAGAACGGAAATTATGCGGTCAGGCTCAGGGTGCAAACGGCAAACACGGGCTTTGCGTATCCCCTTCAGATCAAGGTGGCAAACAGCCTGCCCAAGGTGAATGTAAAGCAGACCGAAAAATTTGAACTCTTTTATCTGGACAGCCGGGCGGGGCTGACCGTTTCGGCACCGGGGGCGGAAATTGACCGGGTGAACCTTACCGATACGGAAGACTTCCGGCTGGAAGAGGCTGAAAACGGCTGGGAGATCGCCTATGGGGAAGAATATCTGCCCGGTACAAAGGCAGATCCCAAGGGCACGCTGCAAATTTTCCTGGACGGCTACCGGGTCCCTGTGGAGAAAGCCATCACCGTTGCCACGGCCAACACGGTACCCAAGCTGACCGTGGATCCGGGGAGCACTGCGGTCGATTCGGCCCAGGAGCCCATTGGCATCTGCAGGGTGTTCCAAAACGGGCAGGCCCTGGACCTGACGGAGGCGGAGATCGCGGCAGATTCCAATTTTTCGGAGGTGACCGCCCAGGGCCGGGATCTGCGCTTTGCATTGACGGGCACCAAGGGCGGCACGGTGAATTTTGCCCTGCGGCTGCCCAACTGGACCCAGGCGGTGAAGCTGAGCCATAAGATCACGGTAGAAAACAAGCTGCCTACCCTAAAGCTGCAGTCCGGAACGTTGAAGCTGAACCGTCGGTTCCCATGGCAGACGGGGGAAACAGCAGCCTTTTTGACCCAGAGCAACCAGACTTTGGGTACCGTGACCTTTGTTTCCACAGCCAGGGAGGGGACGGCCCAGAGAACGGACGCGGACAAAATTGCGCTGTCCTTTGCGCCGGATGGGAGAATTCAGGCCTCCTTCCGGGATGAACAGGACCTGCCCAAAAACGGAAACTACACCTTTGCCTGCAAAGGGTGCCTTGCGGACGGCAGGGAGCTTCCGGCGGTGAATCTGAAAGTTACGGTGGCGGATACGGCGCCGAAGGCAAAGCTTTCCGCCGGGTCCGTCCGATTGAACCGGTATTTGGCAAGAAAGGAACGGGCCCGGGTGATCGTTACCCTGTCGGACCCGGCCTATCGGGTGGCGGGCTTCCAAGAGGACTACGAAGAGCTATCCTATGAAGACGGGACATTGACCGTGTGCCTGACGGAAAGCTCGAAGAACGCTTCCTTTTTATTAACACCCATTGTGGAAGATGTGGAAACCGGGCAGACAGCGGTTCTTCCCGATCATCTGAAGCTGGGGCTGACGGTATACGATTCTCCCAAATTGGGAATTTCTCTGTCGGCCAAGGGAAAGCTGGATACCCTGGTGCCGGAAAGCAGCATTTCCTATACGGTAAACAAGCTGACAAACTGCCAGGGTGCCATCGAGGATATGGCGCTGGAAGGCCCGGACGCGGACAAATTCCGACTGGAGCCGGATACCGCGGGGGCAAAGCCTGTGGGGAAGCTGATGCTTTTGGAAGATGCGGTCTACGACACCAAGCAGGTCTATCAGGTCCAATTTGCGTTTGCCCTCTGCGGGGAGAAGATCCTGTCCCCCGTGCAGAAGATCCGGGTCAGCCAAGGCAACCTAAAGGTAACGGTGCCGAAAACCTGTAACCTCTACCTTGGCCAGAAAGCCCCTCTGCGGTGTACCCTGGCCCCATCGGCTCCGGTGGAGACCGTTGCCATAAGCTACAAGACGGACAAGACCTTCCTGGAAGCTTTGGGAACGGCGGACAATTTTGAAGTCAACGGAAACCAGGTCCTCTTCCATATGGCGGCCCCCGAAAAGCTGAAGGCCGGGAAGAGCTACGCCGTCTATCTGGACCTGACGCCGGAGCACAACGCGGTGAATGTGAAGCCCACCCAGGTGAAGCTGACGGTGAAGGCGGTAAAATGAGCCCCGGAAAATTTTGTGAAAAAGGGGCTGTACAAATGGGAAAATCTGTGATAGAATGCAAATAAGAATAAATCGCAAAAAAGGAGTGCGCTTATGTTAATTTCCAATGACATCCGCTACGTTGGCGTCAACGATCATCAGGTGGACCTGTTCGAGGGGCAGTACCGGGTGCCCCACGGCATGAGCTACAATTCGTACGTGATCCTGGATGAAAAGATCGCGGTAATGGACACCGTGGATAAGAACTTCACCCATGAATGGCTGGACAACCTGCAGAACGTGCTCCAGGGCCGGAAGCCGGACTATCTGGTGGTGCAGCACATGGAGCCGGACCACGCCGCCAACATCGGCAACTTTATGAAGTACTTCCCGGAGGCCACCATTGTTTCCTCTGCCAAGGCCTTCAACATGATGGGCCCCTTTTTCGGCACCTACTATGAGGACCGTCGGATCGTGGTGGGGGAGGGCAGTACCCTTTCCCTGGGCAAGCACACCCTGACCTTTGTCACCGCCCCCATGGTCCACTGGCCCGAGGTCATTGTGACCTATGATGATGTGGACAAGGTCCTGTTCTCTGCCGACGGCTTCGGCAAGTTCGGCGCTCTGGATGTGGAAGAGGACTGGGACGACGAGGCCCGCCGGTACTACATCGGCATCGTGGGCAAGTACGGCGCCCAGGTCCAAGCCCTCCTGAAAAAGGCGGCCACCCTGGACATTGCCACCATCTGCCCCCTCCATGGCCCGGTGCTGAAGGAGAACCTGGGCCACTACCTCAACAAGTATGACCTGTGGTCCTCCTACACTGCGGAGGATGAGGGCATTGTGGTTGCTTACACCAGTGTCTATGGCAATACCAAGGCGGCGGTGGAGCAGTTGGCCGCCAAGCTCCGGCAGAACGGCGCCCCCAAGGTAGTGGTGTACGATCTGGCCCGGTGCGATATGGCTCAGGCCGTGGCGGATGCTTTCCGGTACAACAAGCTGGTACTGGCTACCACCACCTACAACGCCGACGTGTTCCCCTTTATGAAGGAGTACATCCATCACCTCACCGAGCGGAACTTCCGGAACCGGACCGTTGGCCTGGTGGAAAACGGCTCCTGGGCCCCTCTGGCTGCCAAGGTCATGAAAACGATGCTTGCCGAGTGCAAGAACCTGACCTTTACGGAGACCACCGTCCGGATCCTCTCTGCCCTGAACGAGACCTCCACCGTCCAGGTGGATATGCTGGCTAAGGAGCTGTGCACCGAGTATCTGGCCCGGCAGGACGCCACCGCCAACAAAAACGACCTGACGGCCCTGTTTAACATCGGCTACGGCCTGTATGTGGTCACCACCAATGACGGCACCAAGGACAACGGCCTCATCGTCAATACCATCTCCCAGGTGACCAACACCCCCAACCGCATCGCCGTTACCATCAACAAGCAGAACTACTCCTACCATACCATCCGGAAAACCGGCGTATTGAACGTGAACTGCCTGGATGTATCCGCCCCCTTCTCCGTATTCGAGCGCTTCGGTTTCCAGAGCGGCCGGACGGCGGACAAGTTTGCCGGACTGGAGGTCCTGCGGTCCGACAATGGGCTGGCCTTCCTGCCCCGGTATATCAATTCCTTTATGTCCCTGAAGGTAGAGGACTACGTGGACCTGGATACCCACGGCATGTTCATCTGCACCGTTACCGAGGCCCGGGTCATGTCCGACGCGGAGACCATGACCTACACTTACTACCAGAAGAACGTGAAGCCCAAGCCCCAGACCGAGGGCAAGAAGGGCTTTGTGTGCAAGGTCTGCGGCTGGATCTACGAGGGCGACGAGCTGCCCGAGGATATCGTATGTCCCCTGTGCAAGCATGGCGCGGTGGATTTTGAGCCCATTGGATAAAAAATAAGATAAAAGTGTCATTGCGAACCAGTCCGAAGACTGGTGTGGCAATCCCCCGGTTGAATGGAATTTTCCTGGATTTTATGCCAAGAAGTTCCAATATCCGGGGGGTGCCACACCAGTGACATCGGTCACTGGTTCGCAACGACATTTTTGCGGTTCGCAACGACAAATTTTGTTTTCAGAAAAGAGAGAGAACCATGCCGGGAATCGGAACCATCATCAACGCCGCGGCCATTGTGGTTGGCGGCATACTGGGGCTTTTCTGCGGAAAGCTCCTGAAAAAAGAATCCCAGGACAGCCTGTGTAAGGCCTGCGGCGTGGCCACCCTGTTTTTGGGCTTGGCTGGGGCCATGTCCGGAATGCTGCAGGCAGAGGGAACGGGACTTGTGACCGTGAACTCCATGCTGGTGATTTTAAGCCTGGCCCTGGGGACTCTTGCTGGGGAGCTGCTGCGCATCGAGGACCGGTTCGAGGCCCTGGGCATCTGGCTCCGGGAGAAGACCGGTTCCAAAGGGGACCCCAAGTTCGTGGATGCCTTTGTGACGGCCTCTTTGACGGTGTGCATCGGGGCCATGGCCATTGTGGGGGCCATTCAGGACGGCATCAATCACGACCCCTCCACCCTGACGGCCAAGGCGGTGCTGGATTTTCTCATCATTCTGGTGATGACCGGCTCCATGGGCAAGGGCTGCATTTTCTCCGCCCTTCCGGTGGCGGCCTGGCAGGGGGCGGTAACGGTCCTGTCCGGCCTTCTGCGGCCGGTGATGACCGATGCCGCTATGGCAAACCTGTCTACCGTAGGGTCCGTGCTCATTTTCTGCGTGGGCGTGAACCTGATCTGGGGCAAGCAATTGAAGGTCGCCAATATGCTGCCCGCCGTGGTATTTGCGGCGGCTGCGGCGTTTTTGGGATAAAAAACAGGGCTCTTAAAAACGTTGTCATTCCGAGCCAGTGCGCACACTGGCGTGGGAATCCCCCGGATGATGGAATTTCTTGGTATACAACCATACCAATTCCATTCAACCGGGGGATTGCCACACCGGTGACATCGGTCACCGGTTCGCAATGACATATTTTTTTACATGCAGGCCTTCAAAATCGCAATGGCGATGCCCACCATGGCCAGAGGCACCAGGAGCATCAGCCCACCGGCGAACACCGCGCACAGCCCCAGCACCGGCAGAGCCAGGAACATGAGGATACTGCCAACGATCTTCGCCGCCCCCCAGGTCAGCCGGAAGGCAAGGCCTAGACCCTTCAAGAACAGCCAGAAAAATCCAACAAAAATCAAAAATGTAAACATAGTGCTTCCTTTCCGAGCCTTTTCGCTCTTTGTTTTGATGGAATTACTATACCACAGTTTGGAAAGCACCACCAGGGAAATAAGAAAAAATTAAGGGTGGCTATTTTGCTGCGGGGAAGGGAAAAGGATTTGTTGGATACGTATTGTAGGGGCGGCTACCAGCCGCCCCTACAATGGCGTGCCTGCGGTTTGTATATACGATTCCCCCGAATTCCCCAAACCGCCTACTTCACAAATGGAAGAATTTGTAGTATACTTCTTTTATCCAATCTCAATTACAGGGCCTGGGGCCTTTTATAGGAAACGGTGTCATTATGAACGAGAAAAAACAAAAGAAGTGGCTGTATATTCGCGCTGCTTTGGTGGCGCTGGCGGTATTTTTGGTGCTGAATTCCATCTGCCATCTGCTGATTTTGAATCAGCGGAACCGGGAGATGCTGAAGGCCTCCTATACGGCGGAGGAGACGGTGCGCCGGATCGAATCGAAGCTGGATAAGTACCTGACCAAGTCCGACCTGTTCAAAAGGATCCTGGAGTCCGGCGATGATATGAAGGACCGAGACTTCTACACCCTGGCAGAGCTCATGATGGACGAGGACGGGGTGATCCAGGCCTTTGAAATGGCGAAAGACGGTGCGGTGAACCTCATTTATCCCTTAAAGGGCAACGAGGAGGCCATGGGCCTGGATATGCTTACCTATCCGCCCCGGGCCCAGGCGGCGAACCTGGCCAAGGACAGCGGGGAGTATACCATTGCCGGACCCTTTGAACTGGTCCAGGGGGGACAGGGGGCACTGCTTTTTGACCCGATTTACGAAAAGGAAAGCGGCCGGTTCTGGGGCTTTTCCATCCTGGTCATCGACTGGGATGCCTTCGTCCGGCAGCTGGGGCTGGAGAACCTGGAAAAGGCCTCTTATTATTACCGCATCTGGCGGATGGACGGGGAAAAGGAGCTGATCCTGGCCCAGGCCAGCGGGGAAGCCCAGGCAGAACCCGTAGAAGTGGAGTGCGTGGTGCCCAACGACGTGTGGCATTTTGAGATCGCTCCCGCGGGAGGTTGGTATTCCGGCGGGCAGGCTGTGTTCGTCTCCTTCCTGTGCCTGCTGTTTGGAATGCTGGTAGCGGCTACCTACTGGCAGTGGGAAAGACGCCGCCAGAAGGAAGCGGATTACGCCCGGCAGATCCGGAAAACCGCGGAAAAGGCCCAGGCGGCCAACGAGGCAAAGACCCGGTTCCTGTTTAACATGAGCCACGACATCCGGACCCCCATGAACGCCATCATCGGCTTCTCGGACCTGTTGGAGGCCCACCTGGACGAGCCGGAGAAGGCTCGGGACTATGTATCCAAGATCCGGGATTCCGGGGCCTTCCTGCTTTCCTTACTGAATCAGATTTTGGAAATGGCCCGGATCGAAAGCGGCACCGTGTCTTTAAGCCGGGATCCGGTGGACCTGGATGCCTTTTTAAGGAGCCTCAACGCGGTATTTGAGCCCAGCATCGCCCAGAAGCATCTCCATGCGGATACCACCGTCTCCGTGACCGACCGGTACGTCTGGGCGGACGAGACCAAGCTCCGGGAGGTGGTGCTGAACATTGCCAGCAACGCCGTGAAGTATACCCCGGAGGGCGGCAGCATCCATTTGTCCATCCATCAGGTCCCGGACAGCCGGGCGGACTGGGCCACCTTTGAAATGCGGGTGGAGGATACGGGCATCGGCATGAGCGAAGAATACCTGCCTCACCTGTTTGAGGAATTCTCCCGGGAGCACAATTCCACGGAGACAAAGATCCCCGGCACCGGCCTGGGAATGCCCATCGTCAAGTCCTTGGTAGACAAAATGGGCGGCACCATCTATGCCGAAAGCAAGCTGGGCCAGGGTACGGCCATTACGGTGTGCCTGTCCTTCCAGAAGGCGGAGAAATCCGATTGCCGGGAGGCGGCAGAGCAGCCCGGCAGAAAAACAGACTTCCGGGGCAAGCGGGTGCTGCTGGCGGAGGACAACGACCTGAATGCGGAGATCGCCATGACCATTTTGGAAGAAAACGGCATTGAAGTCGAACGGGCCAGAGATGGCCGGGAGGCCCTGGAAATGGTGGAAGCCCAAAAGGAAGACTGGTACGACCTGATCCTCATGGACATCCAGATGCCCAGAATGGACGGCTACCAGGCGGCCCGGGCCATCCGCAGTCTCCCCGGCCGCCGGGGCTGCGTGCCCATTCTGGCTATGACCGCCAACGCCTTTGCCGAGGACCGGGCCAAGGCCCTGGACAGCGGCATGAACGGCCACCTGTCCAAGCCCATCGGCATGGAGGCGCTTCTGAAAGAGCTGGGGAAATGGATCTGAGAAAGAAACATACGAATATTCACAAAATACTGTATAATATTCAAGAAAAGAAAATCCTGATATACAGCCAAAAACTGAATATTCCGGGAGAATACTTGAATATACGGTTATAAAATGAATATAGTATGCGAATTACACATAGAACGTCCAGAAAAAACCGGCAACCTTTGTGGGGTTTATCAATTGCAATTGTATAATATTCGCGCTATAATACAGCCATAAATCAACCCCAAGCAAAGGAGAAAATGAAAATGAAAAAGATCGTTAGTTTGGCTCTGGCCGCTTTGATGCTGGCCTCCATGATGGCCGGCTGCGGAAGCTCCACTCCCGCTGCCACCACTGCTACCGCCGCCGCGGAAACCACCGCTGCCGCCGCTGAGACTGCTGCTGCGCAGACCACTGCCGCCGCTGCAGAAGTGAAGACCGTGACCCCCGGCGCCCTGACCGTCGCCACCTCCCCCGACTTCGCTCCCATGGAGTTCATGGACCTGACCAAGCAGGGCCAGGACCAGTACGTGGGCTTTGACCTGACTATGGCCAAGTACATTGCCCAGTCCATGGGCCTGGAGCTGGTGATCATGCCCATGAGCTTCGATGCCTGCCAGACCGCCGTTTACGCCGGCACCGTGGATATGGCCATCTCCGGCTTCAGCTGGACCGAGGACCGGGCCCAGAACTACAACACCTCTGACTACTACCATGCCGGTGACAACGAGGACGAGCAGGTCCTGATCACCCTGGCTTCCAACGGCGACAAGTTCTCTACCGCCGAGGGCCTGAAGGGTGCCAAGATCGGCGCTCAGAATGCTTCCCTGCAGCAGTCCCTGACCACCGAGCAGCTGCCCGACAGCGAGCTGGTGCTGTTCACCGACCTGGGCACCGGCGTCCTGCAGCTGAAGAACGGCGACTTCGATTGCATCGCTGTGGCCAAGGGCAACGGTGACGCCATCATCGCCAACAACCCCGAGGTCGCCATGGCTGGCTTCAACTTCGTGGTGGACGAGAAGTACACCGGCAACGTCATCCTGCTGCAGAAGGGCGCCGACGCTTTGACCGAGGCCGTCAACGCTGCTCTGGCTTCCTCCAAGGATCAGTGGGACACCTGGTACACCGAGGCCAAGGCCATCTCCGGCATTGAGCAGTCCTTCGACGATCAGGGCAATGCCGTCCAGTAATTGAAGAGTATTCCCAAACCGGCAGCCTTCCGGGGCTGCCGGTTTCCTGAGTTCTGCTTCTCTTTTCAGCGCAGCAAAGGTACTGCTTTGAAAAGAAAAACAGAAATGCGTATATATATTATTTGAAAGGAATTTACACATATGGATTTCAGCCTCTTTCTCCCCAACCTGGCCAACATCTGGAGCAAATACTGGAAGCTCTTTTTGTTTACCGGCCTCAAGAACACCCTGATCCTCACCATCATCTCCGTGGCCCTGGGCACCGTCCTCGGCACCCTCATCGCCATTATGAAGATGTCCAAGCTGAAGATCGTCCGCTTTATCGCCTCCGTTTACATCGAGGTCATCCGCGGTACCCCCATTCTGCTGCAGCTGTATGTATTCTATTTCGTGCTGCCCAACCTGTTCACCTTCTTAAAGCTGAGCCAGTTCATGTGGGTGTCCATTTCCCTGTGTATCAATTCCTCCGCTTACGTGTCTGAGGTCATCCGTTCCGGCATCCAGGCCGTGGACAAGGGCCAGACCGAGGCCGCCCGTTCTTTGGGTATGAGCGAAAGCCAGACCATGGTCAAGATCATCCTGCCCCAGGCCGTCCGGAACATCCTTCCCGCTTTGGGCAACGAGTTCATTATGATGCTGAAGGAGACCTCCCTGGCCTCTACCTTCTTCCTGGGCGACATTATGACCTCTTACCTGCAGGTAAAGGGCGTGACCTACCTGACCCTGGAGCCCCTGACCATCGTGGCCATCATCTACCTGTGCGTCACCTATCCTCTGAGCAAGGTCGTGGAGCGGTTCGGCAAGAAGATGGCAAACCCCAATAGCTACAGAAACCGGAAAGTCAAAGCAGGAGGCAAGATGTAACATGGAAATGATCAAGACTGTTGATTTGCATAAGAGCTTTGGGGACCTGCATGTTCTCAAGGGCGTCAGCCAGACCGTGGAAAAGGGCGAGGTCGTTTCCATCATCGGCCCCTCCGGCGGCGGCAAGAGTACCTTCCTGCGGTGCCTGAACCTGCTGGAAAAGCCGGAAAGCGGCAAAATCTATTTTGAAGGCACCGAGATCACCGGCAACCTGACCGCCGAAGAAAAGCATATGATCAAAGAGGGCAAGATGCCCAAGCCCGGCAAGGTGGACATTGATATCCACCGGCAGAAAATGGGCATGGTGTTCCAGCACTTCAATGTGTTCCCCCACCTGACCGTGGCCCGGAACATTACCCTGGCCCCCATGATGCTGAAGGGCAAGACCGAGGCCGAGGCAAACCAGATGGCCAAGGACCTCTTAAACCGGGTAGGATTGCTTGACAAATACGACGAAATGCCCGGCAACCTGTCCGGCGGACAGAAGCAGCGGCTGGCCATCGTCCGGGCCCTGGCCATGGAGCCGGACGTCATGCTGTTCGACGAGCCCACTTCCGCTCTGGACCCTGAAATGGTAGGCGAAGTGCTGGACGTCATCAAGGGCCTGGTGGATACCGGCATGACCAGCGTCATCGTTACCCACGAAATGCGGTTTGCAAGAGAAGTGTCCGACCGGGTGCTGTTTATGGCCGAGGGCAACATTCTGGAGCAGGGTGCCCCGGACCAGGTGTTCAACCATCCCACCCATCCCAGACTCCAGGATTTCTTAAAGAAGGTGCTGTAACATGGATAAGCAGGAGCTGTACAAGGCCATTGAAGAAAAGCAGGCAGAGGTTCTGGCCCTCAGTGATGAGATCTGGGGCTATGCGGAGCTGTCCATGCTGGAATACAAGTCCACCGCCGCTTACGTGAAGCTGCTCCAAAAAGAGGGCTTCCAGGTGACGGAAAACCTCTGCGGCATTCCCACCGCTTTCTCCGGCTCCTACGGAGAGGGTTCGCCCAGGATCGGCATTCTGGGCGAGTACGACGCCCTGTCCGGCCTGTCTCAGGAGCCGGGCATGGCCGAGAAGAAGCCTTTGGTAGAGGACGGCTGCGGCCAGGGCTGCGGGCACAACCTGCTGGGTGCCGCCAGTCTGGGCGCTGCCATTGCCATTAAGGATGCCATCGCCGCCGGAAAGCTCCACGGCACCGTGATTTTCTACGGCTGCCCCGGAGAAGAGGGCTGCGCCGGTAAGACCTTTATGGCCCGGGACGGCCTGTTTAAAGATCTGGATGCCGCCATTACCTGGCACCCCGGCTATACCAACGAGGTGACCACCGGCTCCAATGCTGCCTGTCTGCAGATGGTATACGAGTTTACGGGTGTGGCCGCCCATGCCGCCGGAAACCCCTGGGAGGGCCGGTCCGCTTTGGACGGTGCGGAAATGATGAACATGGGCGTCCAGTTCCTGCGGGAGCATATGGAGCCCAAGTGCTCCATCCACTATTCCATCGCCGATGCCGGTGGTATTTCTCCCAACGTGGTCCAGCCCAAGGCAAAGCTCATTTACATGGTCCGGGCGGCCACCGTCCGGAAGGCCAAGGCACTGCTGGCCCGGGTCAACGACATTGCCAAGGGTGCGGCCCTCATGTCCGGTACTACCGTCACCTGGCACCAGCTGGACGGCACCTCCGATACCATTTCCAATACGGTGTTGGAAGAGCTGCTGTACAATAACCTTTTGGAAGCCCCAATGCCGGAATACACCCGGGAAGAGTGGGACTTTGCGGAGGCCCTGCGGAAGACCTACCCCCACGAGGGCCTGCCTGCCGAGAACGTGGATACCAACCCGGTGCTCCGGAAAGAGGTGAGCCAGCTTTCCAACAAGGGCCAGAAGGCCATCAACGACTTTGTGGTACCCTACTATCCCGCCAACCCCTACAGCCCCGGCTCTACGGACGTAGGCGACGTCAGCTGGCTGACCCCTACCGCCCAGTTCAATACGGCCACCTGGCCCTCCCAGGTCCCCGGTCACAGCTGGCAGGTGGTTTCCGTGGGCAAGTCCGGTCAGGCCCACAAGGGCCTCAAGTACGCCGCCAAGGTCCTGGCCGGTACCGCTGCCGACCTGATGGAAAAGCCCGAGCTTCTGAAAAAGGCCCGGGAAGAATTCAACGAAACTGCCGCCGCGGGCTACGACTGCCCCATCGGCCCGGAAGTGAAACCCACCGCACAATAAATTTTCCCGCCCCCTGCAAAAAACGCAGGGGGCGGTTTTGCATATCGCACATTGACAATTTTTCCTCCATCCTTTACAATGGTAGCGTTTTATTGGAGGACGAAAAATGAAGAAAAAGCTTTTAAAATCCCTGCCGGATCTGTTGGCCATTGTGGCGGGGAATCTGTTTTATGCCTTTATTGTGGCGGCCTTTATTCTTCCTGGGGAGCTGATCAGCTGCGGTACCACGGGGCTTTCGCTGATCGCCAAGAACCTGTGGGGCGTTCCGGTTTCCCTGTTTGTGTTGATTTTTAACAGTGTCATGCTGATTCTGGGCTGGATCGTACTGGGCCGGAAGTTTGCCATGACCACGATTTTAAGCTCCTTCCTGTACCCCGGCTTCCTGCGGTTCTGGCAGGCGGTGCTGGGGGACTATCGGATCACGGACAATATGCTTTTGTGTGCCGTCTTTGGCGGCATGGGGTTAGGGCTTGCCCTGGGGGTGGTCATCCGGGCAGGGGCTTCCACCGGGGGCATGGACATCCCGCCCCTGATGCTCAAAAAATTTTTCGGCATTCCCGTGCCGGTGAGCCTGTGGGTATTTGACTTTTCCATTATGCTGTTGCAGCTGTTTTTCCACACCCCGGAGGAGCTGCTTTACGGCATTCTGATGCTCATTGCCATCAACTTTACCCTGAACAAGACCCTCCTGGCCGGTACCGGAAGGACGGAGGTCAAGATCATCAGTGAAAAAGCGGGGGAGATCTGCAACAGCATTCTCAAAAATGCGGACCGGGGCGTGACATTGCTTCACGGCGAGGGAGGCTACCTCCATGTGCCTACCCAGATGGTTTTAAGCGTGGTCTCCACCAAGGAGCTGTACAAGGTCCAGCGGCTGGCCCGGGATATTGACCCGGAGTGCTTTATGATCGTCACCCAGGTCACGGAGGTCTGGGGCCGGGGGTTCTCCTTTGGCAAAGAGTACCGGACGGAAAACAGGGAGATCGAGGGATAAAGAATGCAATTTTCAACGTATACGTTTCTTCTGGCGGCACTGCCTTTGACGGTCTGCGGCTATTTCCTGCTGGGGAAGCTGGGGCAGAAGCAGGCAAACTTTTTCCTCATTGCGGCCTCTTTTATCCTGTATGCCTTTGGCGGCTGGAAAGGGACCATGTGGCTGGCGGTAAGCATTCTGGGCAACACCCTGGCTATGCTTGCGATACACCGCTGGAGGAAGCAAAAAAGACTGTTTCTCTGGCTGGGCATCGGCTTTCATGTGGGGCTGCTGTTTGTATTTAAGTACCTGAATTTTGCTGCGGAGACCCTGAATGCGGTGCTGCATACTTCTCTGTATCCGCCGGATCTGGTGCTGCCCCTGGGCATCAGCTTCTTTACCTTCCAGCAGATCGGTTACCTGGTGGATTTTTCGCAAGGGAAACGGGAAGGGGACAGCTTTTGGGATTACCTGTTGTATGTGGTCTATTTTCCCAAGCTGATTATGGGGCCCATTGCCAAAGCTTCGGACCTGATCCCACAATTCCATCAGAAGGAAAGGGTCTGTTTCCGGCAGGAAAATTTTTCTGCGGGGATGCAGCAGTTTGTTTTGGGCCTTTTCAAAAAAGTGATTTTGGCGGATACCTTTGCGACGGCGGCGGCCTTCCTGTCTGTGGAGGAGGCCAGTTCTCTGGAACTGCTGCTGATGATGCTTGCCTATACCTTCCAGATCTATTTTGATTTCAGCGGTTACAGCGACATGGCCATCGGTTTTTCCGGAATGCTGAATATCGAGCTGCCTATGAATTTTGATTCGCCCTATAAAGCGTTGTCCATTCGGGACTTTTGGAAGCGGTGGCACATGAGCCTGACCGGCTTCCTGACGGAATACATCTATTTTCCTCTGGGAGGAAGCCGGAAGGGGCTTGCGAGGACCTGCATCAATACCATGATCGTCTTTGCCATCAGCGGCCTGTGGCATGGTGCCAGTTTTGGATTTGTGCTGTGGGGGCTTTTGAATGGTGCTCTGAGCGTTTTCGAGCGGCTGACGGACAAATACCGGAAATACATTCCCAAGGTGCTGCAATGGCTCATGACCTTTGCGCTCATCAATATCTTGTGGCTTTTGTTCCAGTCCGGAAGTACCACGGAGTGGCTGGGCAGGCTGACCAAAATGCTGCGTTTTTCCGGCGCCAGTATCTGCAGCGGTTTTTATAAGTGCTTTCAACAGCCGGAAATTGAACTGTTGGCCGTTGTTTTCGGTGTGGACAGCGGCAGCCGTTGGTTCCGGCAGCTGGTTTTGTGGCTGTTCTACGGCGGTGCGGGGCTGTTGTGCGTCGTGCCTCAAAACACAAGCCGCCGAAGCTACCGCCAAACGGTCTGGACGGCAGTCCTTACGGCGGCGCTCCTGGTGTTCTGTCTGACCTGTTTGAGTAAGGAGGCAACCTTTGTCTACAACCAATTCTAAAGCATCCAAGTCCTGGACCCGGGTTTTTCTGGGAGCGAGTCTGCTCTTTTTGGCGGCTGCTGCTTCACTGACCATTTATGTGGACCCTTATATGCACTATCGCAGCCCAAAGCTGGACCAGTTTTTTTACAAGCCCGAGGTAGAGCGCAGCATGAGCGATGGTATGGTCAAGCATCTGTCCTACCAGGCCATTGTAGTGGGGAGCAGCATGGTAAAGAATTTCAAAACCAGCCAGGTCCAGGCGCTGTTCGGTACCACCGCCATCAAAACGCCCTCTTCCGGGGCAGGGTGGTATGAGATAAACGGTCTTCTCGAAGTGGCCTTTGCCAACAATGATTCCATCTCCTTGGTGATCCGGTCGCTGGATATGACCGCCTTTGATGAGGAGGCGGAGCAGCTCAACTATAGCGTGGGGCCCTATCCGACGTATCTCTACAATACGAATCTGCTGGATGACGTGTACTATGTGCTCAATCGGGATGTCCTCTATGGAAACAGTCTGCCTATGATCCTGGGTGCGCTGAGAGGGGAAACGCCGGGGCTGTCGAACCTGGACGATTATACAGCCTGGGGATACAATGTCTATGGCAAGGAGGCTGCCATGCGCCGCAGGTCGCCCTACGAAGTGGGTGAGCAGCAGCCGATGACACCGGAGCAGCGGGAGAAGGTCCTTTATAATGTTCGCACGAAAGTGACAGATTTGGCGGATGAACATCCGGATACGGCGTTTTACTATTTTCTGACCCCCTATTCCGCTGCCTGGTGGGGGGATCTGCGGCAGGAGGGCCGCATGGAAGCCCAGCTGGAAATGGAAGAGCTGGTGGTGCGTGAGATCCTGCCCCATAAAAACATCCATCTGTTTTCCTGGAATACCGTGGAGGAGCTGACAGGGGACCTGAACAATTACAAGGACCGGGTCCACTATGGCCCCTGGGTCAATGACTGGATGCTGCGGCAGATGGCAGCCGGGGAGGGAGAGATCACATCTCAAAATGTGGAAGAATACCTGAGCCGGGAACGGACGTGGTGGGAGAATTTTGACTACAATTCCTTGTTTGATCAGGATGCCCCCGCGGGGATGCAGATGCCGGCATTTTTTGCAGAGTAGAAGGAGGTGGCTCTATGGCGGAATGGAACGATATTTACGATGAAAACCGACAGCGGACCGGCCGCCTTCATCTGCGGGGGACGCCCTGGGCACCGGGGGAGTATGGCCTGGTGGTGTGCGTATGGGTATACGATGGCAGCGGAAAGCTGCTGCTGACCCGGCGGGCACCGGAAAAGAGCTTTCCCGGCACCTGGGAAAATTCCGGCGGTGCCGCCCGGGCCGGGGAGGACAGCCTGACGGCCATCCATCGGGAGCTAAAAGAGGAAACGGGCATCGACGTTCCCCTGGAGGCCTTTGAAAAGCTGGATACCGAGCGGGACAAGAATACCTTTTATGATTTTTACTGCCTGCGGCATCCCATCGCCCTACGGGACATTGTGCTGCAGCCTGGGGAGACGGACGACTGCATGTGGGCAAGCTACGGCAAGGTCCACTGGATGATCCGCCGGAAGAAGATCTGCCACATCATTGCCCGGCAGTTCTACCGCCAGGAAAAGATGCTCAAATTGCGCAATATGCCCAAAATCAAGGGCGCAATTTTGGGGGCTAATCGGTAAAAATGACTTGCACAAAGGCCTCTATGCGATTATAATATAAGAAAGTCCTTTTCCAGGGTGGAGCTTTTATCCCGCGAAAAAGACTTTCTTTTTATTTTAGACATACGGAGGTCCTATCTATGATCACCCTGATGAAAATGCCCATCCGTCACGGCAGCGCTCCTCTCCGGGTTGCCCGGGGCCACTTTGCCACCAACCATTCCCACATCAATTACTATGTGGATATCACCTTCCAGAAGACCCGCCTTTCCGAGGCCAAGGACAGCGCCCATCAGCTGGTCAGCAGCTTTGTGAACGATACCCCCGTGGATACCATCCTCTGCCTGGACGGCACCGGGGTGGTGGGCACCTGCCTTGCTCAGGAGCTGACCAGAAGCGGCTTCCGCACCATCAACGCCCACGAGACCATTTACATTCTGGAGCCGGAGTACAACGCCAACTCCCAGATCATCTTCCGGGATAACAACCAGATGATGATCCGCGGCAAGCACGTCCTGGTCCTCATGGCCTCCGTTACCACCGGCTACACCGCCAAGCGGGCCCTGGAAGCCATTACCTACTACGGCGGCACCGTGGCGGGCGTGGCGGCCATTTACTCCGCGGTGGACCAGGTGGAGGGCTATCCCGTCAAGGCCGTATACACCATTCAGGACCTCCCCGGCTACGCCAGCTACGACTACCGGGAGTGCCCCTACTGCAAGGCCGGGCAAAAGATCGACGCCCTGGTCAACAGCTTTGGGTATTCGCAGCTATAAAAAACATATCGCCCGGCCGTCAGGCCGGGCGATATCATTATAGAAGCCCTGGGCATTATAGCAGTTCTCTGGTTTTCCCAGCGAGATACAGCGGCAGATTGGTGATGCCGCCGTCTTTCCGGTAGCCTCGGCGGGAGAAACGGAGGGCATATTTTGGCTGCTTTTGGGTGACATAACGTTTGAAGGAAGGGGCGGACTTGTCTCCACCGCCCTTGGCTTCCACGGGGATGATCTCCGTACCGTATTGAAGCACAAAGTCGATCTCGCTGTTTTTGTCCGCATAATAGCGGGGGGCCACGTCGAACTGCCCCCGCAGCTGCTGCAGGACGTAGTTTTCTGTCAGCGGTCCTTTGAACTGGTAATCCGTTTTTAGAAGGATGGCGCTGTTGTCGATACCTGCCATGTATTTCAAAAGCCCGGTATCAAAGAGAAACAGTTTAAATTGGTCCAATTGGTCGAAGGCGGTCAGAGGATGCTCCATTTTGCTGACATTGTAAACCCGGTTCAGCATTCCGGCAGATACAAGCCATTCGATGGCCTCTTCAAAATCTCTGGCTCTGGCCCCCTCCCGTACAGCGCCATAGACGAATTTTTCATTCGCCTTGGCCAGCTGGGAAACAATGCTGCGAAATACCATCAGAATGCGTCCCGCGTTTACTTTCCCGTTATGCTTGGAAAAATCGTTTTCATACACTTCGACCAGATCATGCTGAATTTCCCGAATCTTTGCCGGGTCCTTGTACTTTACCCAGGAGGAGACGCATTCCGGCATACCGCCGATGATCAGATAATTATTCAGTGCGTCCAACAGACGGTTGTGGAAAAGCTCTTCAATGGGCTGTTCCTTTTGAATGGTTTCGTAGTAGGAGAAAAGAGCCGGGTCCGTAGCATCCAGAAATTCGTCAAGGGTCAGGGGATAAATGTCCAGCAGGTTGACCATCCCCACCGGGTAGGATTTTGGCGTCGCCAAGAGAGTACCCAGGAGACTTCCTGCGGCGATCACATGATACTCGTTCGCCTTTTCCTTAAAATATTTGAGAGAATTCAAGGCAGGTGGGCATTCCTGGATCTCGTCAAAAATAATCAGGGTTTTCTCTGGGTAGATTTTTTCCCCGGCGATCAACGACAGCAATTCGACGATCCGTTGGGGGTTCTTGTTGACTTCAAAAATCGATTTCAGCTCTTCTTCTTCGTCAAAGTTAAAGTAGACGAAGGAATCGTAGCAGGTCCGTCCGAACTCCTTCATGAGCCAGGTTTTGCCAACCTGCCGTGCGCCCTTCAGGACCATTGGCTTCCGGTCCTCGCTTGATTTCCATTTCTCTAGGGCGCCTAGTGCGTTCCGCTTCATAAAACACCTTCTTCCACTGTTTTCAACATAAGATTAACACATTTTTCTGTAAAAATCAATGGCGCTTTCACACATTTTTCTGAAAAAATCTCGACGAAAAAACACATTTTTCTAAATTGCAAAAAAGATGCAGGTGCCTGAAGAAGTTCGGGCACCTGCGTTTTGTTACAGTACGTGGACGCTTTCGGGGTCGAAGACCAGGCGGCAGGTGTCGCCTACCTGGTAGATGTGTTTGTTTTTGGGGTTGGGGTCTGTCAGCTTTACCAGGGTATCGCCTACCATCACGTGGTAGTTCTGGTAGCTGCCCATGAAGCAGGACAGGACCACCTTGCAGGGCAGGCCGCCCTCTTCCGCCAGGGAGGCGGCTTCGGGGCGGAGGACGATGGTATAGTCGCTTCCTACCTGCATACCGGGCTGGGCTTCTACGTGGCAGATGTCCCCGGAGATATTGATCTGGGCCCGGGTGCTATCCAGCTTCTCTAAGCGGCCTTTCAGGAAGTTGGCTTCTCCGATGAAGTCGGCTACGAATTCATTGACGGGATGGTAGTAAATTTCCTGGGGGGAGCCGATCTGCTCCACCACGCCGGAGCGCATGATGATGATCCGGTCCGACAGGGCCATGGCTTCGCTCTGGTCGTGGGTAACGTAGATGGCGGTGATGCCCACCTCCTGCTGGATGCGGCGGATCTCGGTGCGCATGGTCACCCGGAGCTTGGCATCCAGGTTGGAAAGAGGCTCGTCGAAAAGCAGCACACTGGGCTCGATGACCAGGGCTCGGGCCAGGGCCACCCGCTGCTGCTGGCCGCCGGAAAGCTGATTGGTCATGCGGCCCTCCATGCCGGTAAGCTCCACCAGGTCCAGGATCTTCATGACCCGGGCCTTGATCTCCTCCTTGGGCACATGGCGCAGTTTCAGGCCGTAGGCCACGTTGTCGAAAACATTGTAGTGGGGAAGCAATGCATAGCTCTGGAACACCATGGCCGTATCCCGTTTGTTGGGGGTCAGGGCATTGATGGGCTGGTCTCCCAGGTAAATTTCGCCCTCGTCCGGGCTTTCGAAACCGGCGATCATCCGTAGGGTGGTGGTTTTGCCGCAGCCGGAGGGGCCCAGCAGGGTGACGAATTCGCCGGGCTCAATGGTCAGGGAATTGTCTTTGACGGCATAGAAGTCCTTGCCGGTTTTGGGGTCCTGATAGATTTTGGAAATGTGCTCCAGGCGCACACCTTTTTTTACTTTTTCCATGGCTTACTTGCCCTCCTTGATTTTTCTGCTGGTGCCGAAGTACTTGGTCACCAAATTCATAAGCAGCACGCTGCCGTAGGTGATGCCGATGAGGATGGTGGCGAAGGCGCAGGCCAGGCTGTAGGAGCCCTTTTCCGCGAATTCGTTGATCTGCACGGTGATGAGCAGGAACTGGGGCGTCACCAGCAGAATGATGGCGGAGATGGCGGTGATGCTGCGGACAAAGGGGGTGACAAGCCCGCTGAGGAAGGAATCCTTAATAAGAGGCAGGGTCACCGTCAAAAAGACCCGGAAGCTGTCGGCGCCCATATCATAGGCAGATTCCTCGATGGACTTGTCGATCTGCCGCAAAGCGGAAATGCCGCTGCGGGTGCCGGTGGGCAGGGAACGGACCACAAAGACGATAATGAGGATCCCCGCGGTGCCGTACAGGCCCTGCAGCAGCCCCGTATGGAACAGGCCGCCGGAGAAGCCCCGGATATAGCCCACGCCCAGTACGGTACCGGGCACCGCCATGGCCAGCATGGACACGGCCTCGATAAAGCCCTTGGCCTTGAAGTTCCGCTTGACCACCAGGTAAGAGATGATCATACTGAGCAGCGCCGTAATGGGGGCGGAGATCAGGCTCAGTATAAAGGAATCCCGGAAGGCCTGGAGGCCATGGTAGCGGCTGAACACCAGCTTGAACCATTTGCCGGTTAAGGGGAAGAACTTAAAGCCCCAGGTGGGGAAGCAGGCGCCGATGGGGACGCACAGATACATGAGGATGACAAACAGGGCAACCAGGGCACACAGTACCGTCAGGGGCACCTTGACGCTCTTGTCGGTGATGAGCATTCTGGCCCGGGAGGCCTTGCCCGTCAGGGTGGCGGCGGTCTTGCGCTCTAAGTAGTATTTCTGGACCGCAAACATGCACAGGGTAATGCACAGCAAAACCACGGCCATGGCGGCGGCGCCGGCCTTATCGTAGGCACCGGTGATCTGCAGGTAGATGGTGGTAGCCAGGGTATCGTAGGAGCCGCCGATGATCATGGGGTTGGCGAAATCCGCGATGGACTCAATAAAGGTCACCAGAAAGGCATTGCCCAGGCCCGGCAGCATCAGGGGCAGGGTCACACTGGTAAATACCTTCCACCGGGAGGCGCCCATATCCCGGGCGGCCTCCTCCAAGGAGGGGTCGATGTTTTTCAGCAGGCCCTTCAGCATCATGTAGCACACCGGGAAGAAGGTCAGGGTCTGGACCACGGCGATGCCCCAGAAGCCATACACGCTGTTGTCGTAAATTTTCAGCAGGAACCGGGTGATGATGCCGGCTTTGCCGAAGAGCATGATCATGGAAAGACTCAGTACAAAGGGGGGCGACACCACAGGCAGCATGGAAACTACCTTGAATAGCCCGCCTACGAACTTATCCATTTTCACATAGACTTCCACATAGGCAAAGAGCAGGCCCACCAATGTGGAGAGAATACCCACCAGGAAGCCTACCTTCAGGGTATTGGTAATGGCCCGGGTAAAGGATGGCATGGCGAAAATGCGCTGGAAGACGCTGATGCCGAAGCTGCCGTCTCCTACCAGACTGTCCACCAGCAGAATTGCCAGGGGATAGAGAATAAACAGGGTCAAAAATGCGATCAGGACCACAATGGTGGTCATCATGATGGGGTCGGCCATCAGTTTTTTTCGGTCCAGCGCCGCACTCTGGTGTGTTGCCATAGGCGTCGATCCCTCCTAACGTTTTTCTATAAAAAAGGAGGCGGCGGCTTTTGCCGCCGCCTCCCGTTGGCGATAGGGTAGTGCTTATTCGGTCTTGAAGCGGTCCGCACCGGTGTCGGCGCCGCCGGCATTCAGAGCAGCCATGACCTCTTCTACGTAAGTACCGATGTTCTGCTTGGCATCCTCGAAGTCATAGTCCATGACGTTGTCGGGATCCAGGCCGAACTGCATGGCAACCTCGGGCTGGGTGGCGTTGTCGATGACCAGGAACTGGTAGGAGCCGTTGCTGGCAGCCAGGTTCACGCACTCGGGGGACAGAGCGTACTCGATCCACAGCTTGGCGGCGTTGGAGTGGGCAGCGCCCTTGAAGATGGCGGTGGCGCCAACCTCGAAGGAGGTGCCGCTGGAGGGGATGACCAGCTCCACGTTGGTGTAGCCGTTGTCCACGATCTGGGTAATGCCGTCATGCAGGAAGCCGATGCCGATGACGCATTCGCCGGTGCCTACGTTCTTGGAGGGGCCGGAGCCGGACTTGGTGTAAACTTCGATGTTCTTATCCAGGTCCACCAGGTATTGGATGCCTTCGTCGTGGCCATACTTCTGAATCATGGTGTTGATGACCAGCTTGGCGGTACCGGCGGTGTTGTAGTTGGACAGCCAGATGAGGCCCTGATACTCGGGCTTCAGGAGGTCTGCCCAGTCGGCGGGAGCTTCCAGGTTCAGACGGGTCAGCTCGTCGGTATTGACCATGAAGCCCAGGATGCCCTTGTAGATGCCGTACCACTGGCCATTGGCATCTTTATACATGTCGCTGATCAGATGAGAAGCGTTCTTGGCGTCGTAGCTTTCCAGCAGACCCTTGGCAGCGCAGACGTTGTAGGGGTCGGTGGTGCCGCCGAACCAGACGTCGCCGGAGGGGTTGCCGTTCTCTTCTTCGATTTTGGCCTGGACCTCACCGGTGGACAGGCGCTGATAGTTGACCTTGATGCCGAAGACCTCCTGGAAGTGCTCGCAGGCGGCGGCCAGGTACTCTTCCTCACAGGAGCCATAGACGGTCAGCTCGCCCTCTGCCTGGGCAGCGGCGATCAGATCCTCCATGCCGTCGAAGTAGCTGGGGTACTGGCTGTCGGACTTGGGCGCCTCGGTGGCATCGACCGTATCACCGGCGGGAGCCGCGGTGGTGGCGGCAGGGGCCTCGCTGGTGCCGCCGCAGGCGGCCAGAGACAGGACCATGACAAGGGCCAGAAGCATTGCCAAATACTTTTTCATATCTGTTTCCTCCGTTCGTTAAAATCCCGGGTGTGCCCCGGTTGGAACTGGGTTCATTATAAACAGATGGGACAAAATTGTCAATCCTCAACAGAAAAGTATTTTGAATTTTCGGACGCTTTATGAAGATTGACCAGCAGGCACAAAAAGAAGCGCACTAAAATGCGTGCTGTTTGTGCGGTTTTTCGACTGCCGGAGAAACGGCAGAGTTTTCTTCCTTCCGGAAGAAGCTTTTCGGACATTCTCCGAAAATTGTATGCATCCAAATGCCCCCGATTTTCTGGCCGCCAAAAGAAGACTGTGCTATAATCATTATATAAGGAGGTGCGCTATGAAACTGACATTTTTGGGAGCCACCCATGAGGTGACCGGGTCCTGTACCATGATCGAGTGCGGCGGGGTGCTGGGCCTGGTGGACTGCGGCATGGAGCAGGGGAAGGACTGCTTTGAAAACCAGAGCCTGCCGGTAAGCCCCGGCCAGCTGGACTTTGTACTGCTGACCCATGCCCACATCGACCACTCGGGGCTGCTGCCGCTTTTGACCAAGAACGGCTTCCGGGGGCGGATCTATTCCACCGACGAGACCATGAACCTCAGCGCCATTATGCTAAAGGACTGCGCCCACATCCAGATGCAGGAGGCCCAGTGGAAAACCAGAAAGGCCGCCCGGGCCGGTCAGGAGCCGGTGGAGGCCATCTACGATTTGGAAGATGCCGACGCCTGTATGAAGCGGTTCCGGCCCTGCCCCCTGGGGGAAAAGATTGCCATTGCCCAGGGCATCGACATTCGATTTGTAAACGCCGGGCATCTGTTGGGCTCTGCCTCCATTGAAATTTGGCTGTCCGAGCCGGGGGTCAGCCGGAAGATCGTCTTCTCCGGAGACCTGGGTAATGTGGACCTGCCGATTTTAAGGGGCAAGGATTATATTGAAGAAGCGGACTACGCCGTTATCGAGTCCACCTACGGGGACCGGCTCCACGAACATTGCCAGGAGCCTTCCCGGTTTCTGGCGGACTGCATCCGGGATACCCTGGGCAAGGGCGGCAACCTGGTGATCCCTGCTTTTGCCGTGGGCCGGACCCAGGAAATGCTGTATTTACTCCGGGAGATCAAGGAAAAGAACCTGGCGGGGATGGACTTCCCGGTGTATGTGGACAGCCCCCTGGCCATCGAGGCTACGGCGGTATTCCTGCAGTGTGCCCCCGGCTGCCTGGATGAGGAGACCCTGGATATGATCCACCGGGGCATCAACCCCCTGATGTTCCCGGGGCTCCATCTGGCGGTGACCAGTGAGGAGTCCAAGGCCATCAATATGGACCCCACCCCCAAGATCATCCTCTCCGCCAGCGGCATGTGCGAAGCCGGCCGTATTCGCCACCATTTAAAGCACAACCTGTGGAGAAGCAACTGCACCGTCCTTTTCGTAGGCTACCAGGCCGAAGGGACCCTGGGCCGGAGCCTCTTAGAGGGCGTAAAGGACGTGAAGCTTTTTAACGAAGAAGTGGCGGTGTGCGCCAGAATTGAATCCATGCCCGGAAAAAGCGGCCATGCAGACCAGAAGGAGCTTTTGCACTGGCTGGAAATGTTCCGTCAGAAGCCCAGAAAGGTCTTTGTGAACCACGGCGAAGACAGCGTGGCCACCTTCTTTGCAGGGCTCATTCAGGAAAAACTGGACATCCACGCTTCGGCGCCCTTCTCCGGGGCTATTTTCAATCTGGCTTCCGGCCGGTTTGAATATGAGCCGGAGGGCATCCCGGTGGTCAAGAAGACGGAAAGCCCGGCTGCCGCCCGGAAGAACAGCATCTATGGCAAGCTGACGGCTGCATTGGCCCGTCTTACCGCCCTTGTGGGGAGCTTCAAGGGCCGAACCAATAAGGATACGGCGAAATTTGCGGACCAGATCAACGCTCTATGCGATAAGTGGCAGTGAATCCTGCAAAAGCAAGCAAAGAGCATACGGTATATAAATGAATAATATACATAAATAAAAACCGCCTCCGGTGACTTTTCGACCGGAGGCGGTTTTTTGCCCTTGACCGACGCGGACAAGTGTCAATAGCCCGTGGAAATTGTGTTTGTAGAACGGATGGTTGTTTCTGTTCAAAAAATGTTTTTTTACGAAAATGAGAATAAACCATTTTTACACAAAAAAAGGTTTCTGAATTCATTTCTGTTTGTGGAAACCTACAAAAGCTGAAAGAGGAGTGGATTATTACGCATTTTATTGCAATTTGTGGTTGACAAACCCTGCAATTTTGACTATAGTATGAACATCCTGTTATCACAGGATGAAATCTTTCGAGGAAAAGATGGAGGTTCAAAAAATGAAAAAGTTCATGAGCGTCCTGCTGGTCCTGGCTATGGCTCTTGCCCTGGTAGCCTGCGGCAGCAGCACCCCCGCCGCCACCACTGCTCCTGCAGCCACCCAGGCTCCCGCCGCCGGTGAGACTGCTGCTGAGGCTCCCGCAGCCGACAGCAATGCTCTGCTGGATGCAGACGGCAACCCCTTCCACATCGGCATCGTGACCGGTTCCGTTTCTCAGTCCGAGGACGACCGCCGCGGCGCTGAGGCTTTCCAGGCTATGTACGGCGAAGAGAACGTCACCCTGGCAATCTACCCCGACAACTTCACCGAAGAGCTGGAGACCACCATTCAGACCATCGTCAACCTGTCCGATGATCCCGAGATGAAGGCCATCATCGTCAACCAGGCCGTTCCCGGCACCACCGAGGCCTTCCGTCAGATCAAGGAGCGCCGCCCCGACATCATCTGTGTCGCCGGTGAGTCCCACGAGGATCTGCCCGAGATCGGCTCCGCTGCCGACCTGACCTGCAACAACGACTTTGTTGCCCGTGGCTACCTGATCATCCGTACCGCCCATGAGTTGGGCTGCGATACCTTCGTACACATCTCCTTCCCCCGTCACATGGCCTATGAGACCATGTCCCGCCGTGTAGCCATCATGCAGGCTGCCTGCGATGAGTTCGGCATGAAGTTCGTCCTGGAGACCGCTCCTGACCCCACCTCTGACGTTGGTGTCGCCGGTGCTCAGGCCTACATCCTGGAGAAGGTTCCCGAGTGGGTCGAGAAGTACGGCCAGAACGCCGCTTACTTCTGCACCAACGATGCCCACACCGAGCCCCTGCTGAAGCAGCTGCTGGAGTACGGCGGATACTTCATCGAGGCCGACCTGCCCTCTCCTCTGATGGGCTATCCCGGCGCTCTGGGCCTGGACCTGACCGAAGAGGCTGGCGACTTTGAGAAGATCCTGGCCAAGGTCGAGTCCGCCATCTGTGAAAAGGGCGGCGCCGATCACTTCGGCACCTGGGCTTACTCCTACGGCTACACCATGTCCGCCGGCCTGGCTGAGCACTGCAAGAACGTTCTGCAGGGCGAGAGCGAGCTGTGCGATGTGGACGATATCGCCAAGGCTTACCAGGTATTCTCCCCCAAGGCTCAGTGGAACGGCTCCAACTACACCAATGCCGACACCGGCGTGAAGCTGGACAACGTGTTCCTGGTCTATCAGGATACCTACATCATGGGTAACCCCGGCCACTTCATGGGCTCCACCTCTGTGGAGGTTCCCGAGAAGTACTTCACCATCAAGTAAGCGAAACAAAGGTCCCAAGGAACAAAAATACAAAAACAGGGGAGAGGTTTTCTCTCCCCTGTTTTTACCAGGTAAGGAACTGCTTATGGAAAAAAATACTGCTCCCCTGTTGGAGATGCGAAACATCAAAAAGGATTTCTTCGGGAACCAGGTTCTGGAAGACATTAACTTTACTCTGGAAGCCGGCGAGGTTTTGGGCCTGGTCGGTGAAAACGGCGCCGGTAAGAGCACCCTTATGAAGATCCTCTTCGGTATGGATGTGATCCGGGAAACCGGCGGTTACGGTGGCGATGTGCTGCTGAATGGCGAAAAGGTCAATTTCGCCACCCCCTTTGATGCACTGAAGGCCGGTATCGGCATGGTGCACCAGGAATTTTCTTTGATCCCCGGCTTTAGTGCCACGGAAAATATTCTGCTCAATCGTGAGCCCCAAAAGAAGACGATTTTGTCAGAGGTGTTCGGAGATCGGCTGAACACTCTGAATTATAAAGAGATGGACAAGCGCGCCGAGGCGGCCATCGAGAAGATGGGCGTCCATATTGATGCGGATATGCGCATCAGCGATATGCCCGTCGGTCATAAGCAGTTCACCGAGATCGCAAGAGAGCTGAGCAAGGATCAGCTGAAGCTGCTGATTTTGGATGAGCCTACCGCCGTTCTGACGGAAAAGGAAGCGGAGGCACTGCTGGAGTCTATCCGCGGTATGTCCAAGCGGGGCATTTCCGTGATCTTTATCACCCACCGGCTCCATGAGATCCTGGCCGTGTGCGACAAGGTGGTCATCATGCGGGACGGCCATGTGGTAAAGGATACCCCCGCCAAGGATACGGATGTGGATAGCATTACCAAGGCCATGGTGGGCCGGAATGTGGATGTCACCGTCAAGCAGGATGTGGTAGACCATTCCGATGCCAAGACCATTATGTCCATCCGGAAGCTATGGGTGGATATGCCCGGCGAGATCGTCCGGAACGTGAACCTGGATATCAAGGAAGGCGAGATCCTGGGCATCGGCGGCCTGGCAGGTCAGGGCAAGCTGGGTATTCCCAACGGTGTTATGGGCCTGTACGAGGCCGGCGGCACCGTGGAGTTCGACGGCAAGCCCATTCCCCTGAACAATCCCCGCAGATGCCTGGATGAGCAGCTGGCCTTCGTATCCGAAGACCGGAGAGGCGTGGGCCTGCTGCTGGACGAGACTCTGGAATGGAACGTGGCCTTCCCCGCCATGCAGATCCACAACAAGTTTCTGAAGAACTACCTGGGCGGCCTCATCAAGTGGCGTGACGAGAAAGCCATCCACGATGTGACCGAACAGTACATCGACGAGCTGAAGATCAAGTGCACCTCCTCCAAGCAGAAGGCCCGGGAGCTTTCCGGCGGCAACCAGCAGAAGGTGTGCCTGGCCAAGGCCTTTGCATTGGAGCCCAAGTTCCTGTTCGTCTCCGAGCCTACCCGCGGTATCGACGTAGGCGCTAAGGCCCTGGTGCTGGAAGCTCTGAAAAAGTTCAATCGGGAAAGCGGTATCACCGTGGTGATGATCTCCTCCGAGCTGGAGGAGCTGCGTACCACCTGCGACCGGATCGCCATTGTTTCCGGCGGACGGATCGCCGGAATTTTGCCTGCAACCGAATCCAGCGAGGCCTTCGGCGCGCTGATGGTCAGCCAGGTCAAGTAAGGAGGGCGAAATATGGAAAAGAATAAAGAAAAGGGCCTCCTTCGCCGCATCGCGGATAGCTATGGCGTGCCCAGAATGATCATCACAGGCTTTTTGCTGCTGATGTTCCTGTTGGTCCCCTTTGCGGGGGTCAACCTGTGGACCCAGTTCACAAATGTATTTAACCGGTTCAGCTGGAACGCTATCATGGTCCTGGCTATGGTGCCTATGATCCACTCCGGCTGCGGCCTGAACATGGGCCTGCCCCTGGCCATTATCTCCGGCCTTTTGGGCGCCACCCTCTCCATCGAGTCCGGTTTTACCGGGGCCATGAGCTTTGTCATGGCCATTGTGTTCGCCACCCCCTTTGCGGTGATCCTGGGCGCGGCCTATGGCTGGATGCTCAATAAGATCAAGGGCGGCGAAATGATGGTCGCCACCTATGTGGGCTTCTCTGCCGTGTCCTTTATGTGCATGATGTGGCTGCTGCTGCCCTACAAGAGCCCCACGATGGTTTGGGGCTTCGCCGGAAAGGGCCTGCGTACCACCATTTCCCTGGAGGGCTTTTACGACAAGGTGCTGGCCAACTTCCTGGCCATCGACCTGAACAAGTTCGGCATCAACCTGGTGATCCCCACGGGCTCGCTGCTGTTCTTTGCCCTGCTGGCCTTCCTGATGTGGGCGTTCCTGCACACCAAGACCGGTACGGCCATGACTGCCGTAGGTTCCAATCCGGCTTTCGCCAAGGCTGCGGGCATCAACATCGATAAGATGCGTATGCTTTCCGTGATCCTCTCCACCTGGCTGGGCGCCATCGGCATCCTGGTTTACGAGCAGGGCTTTGGCTTCGTTCAGCTGTACATGGCCCCCTTCAACATGGCTATGCCTGCCGTGGCTGCCATTCTGATCGGCGGCGCTTCCGTAAACAAGGCCTCCATTACCAACGTGATCATCGGTACCTTCCTGTATCAGGGCCTGGTGACCATGACGCCTACCGTTATGAACAACCTGATCCATATGGACATGAGTGAGATCATCCGGATCATCGTTTCCAACGGTATGATCGTCTATGCGTTGACCCGGAAGACGGAAGGAGGCAAGAACTGATATGGCAAACAAATCCAACGCCCCCCGTCTGGGCGAAAAGACCCTGGGCCAGAAGGTTCTGGCATTTTTGGGCAACAACTCCGTGCCCCTGATGTTCATCCTGATCTGCGCCTACTGCATCCCCACCTCCGGCTTCTCTGCCGGATACCTGCTCAACGAGATCATGACCCGTCTGGGCAGAAACGCATTCCTGATTTTGAGCCTGCTGATCCCCATTATGGCCGGTATGGGTCTGAACTTCGGTATGACCCTGGGGGCTATGGCCGGTCAGATCGGTCTGATTTTTGTGTCTGACTGGCAGATCTGGGGCATCCCCGGTCTGGTCCTGGCTGCACTGATCTCCATCCCCATCTCCGTGGGCCTGGGTGTGCTCATCGGCAAGATCCTGAACAAGGCCAAGGGCCGGGAGATGATCACCAGCTACTTTATCTCTTACTTTATGGGCGGTGTTTATCAGATGGTGGTGCTGTATATGATGGGCCCTATCATCCCCATCAAGCACTCCTCCATCAAGCTGCCCCGGGGCTACGGCATCCGGAACACCGTGAGCCTGCTGAATATGCGCCAGAGCCTGGATAACCTGCTGTCCTTCAATGTGGGCGGCGTGAAGATCCCGGTACTGACCCTGATCCTCATTGCTTTGGCCTGTCTGTTTATCATCTGGTTCCGGAAGACCAAGCTGGGCCAGGATATGCGGGCCGTGGGCCAGGACATGGAAGTGGCCAAGGATGCCGGTATCGATGTAAACCGTACCCGTATCATTGCAATGGTCATGTCCACGGTGTTTGCGGGCTTCGGTATGATCATTTACCTGCAGAACGTAGGCAACTTCCCCACCTATACCGCCCACTCCCAGATCGGTATGTTCTGTATCGCTGCCCTTCTGGTTGGCGGTGCCAGCGTGGATAAGGCCAACATCGGCAATGTGTTCCTGGGCGTGATCCTGTTCCACACCATGTTCATCGTGGCCCCCAAGACCGGCGCTGCCATCACCGGGGACTCCATGATCGGCGAATACTTCCGTGTGTTCGTATCCTACCTGGTCATTACCGTTGCGCTGGTCGCTTACGAGGCAAAGAAGCGGAAGGCCAAGAGTGCCGCCGGTGCCCAGCTGGCCGCCGAGCAGGCAGCGGAAGAGGAGGGCTAAGCCATGAATAAGAAGAGAACCCTCATCATTCAAATTGTTGTCGTTGCTCTGATGGTGGCTCTGGGCTATGCCATGACCATCATCGGCCGGGGCCACACCGTGTACCTGGATGCCAAGAAGATCGAGGTAAACGGCACCGAGTACAAACCCGCCTACAAGACCGAGGTCTATGTAAACGGCGAGCGGGTCGCCAAGCTCTACGATAAGGAGCGAGGCATGTCCACCTGCATCGGCAACAAGTTCACCATGACCCTGAAGATCACCCAGGAAAAGGGCGGCGATGAGACGGAAGCGACCTACACCATCAGCCTGCCCCAGAGCATGGACGGCATCATCATCAACCTGCCTGCCTATCTGGCCGGTCTTCCCGAGGACGTGTACATGAGCGAGTTCATCCCCGCTCCCGAAACCGAGACCGAGGAAGAGACCACCGCCGAAGGCGACGACTTCGGTATGGACGGCATGGATGGCATGGACGGCCTGGAAGAAGTCTCCTGAGCTTATCAACAAATAAAAAAGTCATTGCAGACGGAAAGCGGTTTGCAATGACTTTTTTGTATATCGCATTTCTCTTGACAGTATATCAAAAAAGGAATATACTAATGGCAGATAGAAGGTGTTGCCATGTTTGATATTGATTTCTACCAGTTGCCAAACGGGGAAAAGCCTGTAGAGAAATTTTTGAATAGCTTGGACAGGAAAATGCGCGTGAAAGCGCTACATAGCCTTTCCATCTTAGAAGAATTTGGAAATACACTAAGAGAGCCACATTCTAAATCCGTAGGAAATGGTTTATTTGAACTGAGAATCAAATTTGCAAGTGATATTTCCCGGATATTTTATTTTTTCGTTGTAGATAATAAAATTATTCTAACAAACGGGTTCGTCAAAAAAACAATGCGTACACCAAAAGCTGAAATTGAGCTAGCTCAAAAGTATAAAGCGGATTATGAGAGGAGGTATCTCCATGAGTGATTTTCAAAAATACTTGAATGACCAACTGAAAGATCCGGAATTTGCTGCGGAATATGAAGCGCAAAAGCCGGAATACGAGGCGATTCGCGCTGTGATTGCAGCCAGGATGGAACAACATATGACCCAAAAAGACCTTGCGGAGAGAACCGGCATCCGGCAGTCCAATATCAGCCGTATTGAAAGTGGGTCCACGAGTCCTACTGTGGAAACTCTGGCTCGAATTGCGGCTGGACTGGGGAAGCAACTGAAAATTGATTTCATTTAGTGAAAAAGAGCCTGCCGACATTTGCCGGTGGGCTCTTCTAAAGTGTGTGCTTATATACAGCTTCTTACCCGGTATTTTTCTGCCCCCGGTACCTGCTGGGGGTGCAGCCCTGCCACTGGCGGAAGGTTTTGGCAAAGTAGCTCATTTCCTGGAAGCCGCATTGGTAGGCAATGTCGGAAATGGGAAGGTCTGTGGACAAAAGAAGGCCTGCCGCTTTTTGAAGGCGGAGAAGGCGCACATATTGGATGGGGGAGGCCCCCACCACATTGCGGAAGCACCGCAGGGCCTCGTTGGGGCTGATATTGGCGCTGGCGGCAATGTTCGGAAGGGTCAGTTCCTCTGCCATATGGGCCTGAATGTATTGTAGCATGGCCTTCATCCGCTCTCCGTCCCGCTGCCGCTTGGCGGTGGGGCATTTTTGTGCCGCGGAGGTATGGCGGGACAGAAGGAAAATAAGCTGGGAGAGCTGTTCCCGGACGGCAAATTCGTAGCCCTCGGATTCCCGGACAGTAGCCTTCCATGCGTTTTCGATGGCGTTTATGGCTTCCTGCTCCCAGGGGGCCTGGGCAAAGGGAATGCAGCCACGGCTGGGATCCCCCAGAATAGGTTCCAGGTATTTCTGCCAGAAGATGCTGTCCACGCTGCCGCCTATCAGGCGGTGGTGGAAGACAATGGAGTGGAGGCGGCATGTGCCGGGCTCCAGGGCCCAGACGCCGTGGAGAACGCCGGTATTGATAAAGACCCCTTCCCCCTGGCGGAGGATATATTCGCCGCCGCTGACCCGGACCCGGACGGTGCCTGCTTCTACGGTCAGCACCTCCAGCTCCTCGTGCCAGTGCCAGGGAACGCCCATGCGCTCCAGATCGTCGTGGTAGCAGGCCACCGGGAACAGGGCGGTGCCGTGGACGGTCATTTCCCGGCCTAGGGGGTCGGTAGCCAGGGGCAGACAGATGCTCAGGGCCATGGAAAATCTCCTTTGGTGATTTTGTCATAAAATTTATAGGTTTTTCTTCTAACAGGTTTTGAAAAACCGTGATAATATTGTAGCAAACACAAAGGAGGAATGCAAGATGCTGCATTTGCTTTTGGCCGTTATTTATGCGGCCTTTATTAGTTTAGGCTTGCCGGATTCCCTTTTGGGGGCGGCCTGGCCATCCATGTATCCGGGCTTTGGGGTGCCGGTGTCCTATTCCGGCATTATCTTCTGTATCATTTCCGCGGGGACCGTGGTTTCCAGCCTCTTCAGTGACCGGCTGACCCGGCGCCTAGGGGCGGGCTGGGTGACGGCCATCAGCGTGGGGATGACGGCCCTGGCCCTCTTCGGCTTTTCCGTCAGCGGGGCATTCTGGATGCTGTGCCTGTGGGCGATCCCCTATGGCCTGGGGGCCGGAAGCGTGGACGCGGCCCTCAATAACTTTGTGGCCCTCCATTTTTCCAGCCGCCATATGAGCTGGCTCCACTGCATGTGGGGCGTGGGGGCCTCCGTAGGGCCCTACATCATGGGTGCCGCTCTCACCGGGGGCAGCGGCTGGCCTATGGGCTACCGGATCATCAGCCTGATCCAGATGGTCCTGACGGCCGTTATTCTTTTGAGCCTGCCCCTGTGGAAAATGAAACCGGCAGGGAATGAGGCTATGGAAGCCGAAAGCGGAGAGGCGCTGGGCCTGGGGAAGATCCTGAAAATCCCCGGGGCCAGGGAGATCCTCATCGCCTTTTTCTGCTACTGCGCCCTGGAGCAGACCACCGGCCTATGGGCCAGCAGCTACCTGGTGCTCCACAAAGGGGTGGCCCCGGAGACCGCCGCCGGGTTTGCCAGCCTGTTTTACATCGGCATCACCGTGGGCCGGGCCCTGGGAGGCTTTTTGACGGCCAAGTGGACGGATACCCAGATGATCCGCATTGGCCAGGGGATCATCGCCCTGGGCCTTCTGGCACTGCTGCTGCCCCTGGGAGAATATATGGCCCTGGCGGGGCTGATCCTCATCGGCCTGGGCTGCGCCCCCATCTACCCCAGCGTGATCCACGCCACCCCCGCCCACTTTGGGGCAGACAAGTCCCAGGCCATCATCGGCGTGGAAATGGCCAGCGCCTACATCGGCAACTGCCTGATGCCCCCCTTCTTCGGCTGGCTGGCCGGGAAAACCACCATGGCACTGTTTCCCTTCTATCTGGCCGCCGTATTGGCACTGATGGTTGCCATGCACGAGACGATGCTGAAAAGAAGGGCATGAAAAAAGAGCCCACCGACGTTTTGCCGGTGGGCTCTTTTCTATAGCAGCTATTCAGATGTTTTTTCCCATCGTGTATGCCTGGGCCATAGCCGGGGAAGCCTGGATCTCTCCCGGCAGGCGGGTGTGATAGCCGACCACATACCCGCCTTCGGTGTTCCCTTCGCCTTGGAAACAGTCCACATATTGGTGGAAAGAATCCAGCATGGTGTGTATATATTGCTCCTCCGGTGCGGCGGCTGCGGCGAGAAGATAGAAGGTTTTGTGGGTCAGCAGCTTTTCAATGGCAAAGGTGCGGTCGATCATTCGCTTCATCAGGGAGGGCCAGGTGTAAAAGTAGACGGGGGAGGCCAACACGATCACGTCGGCCGCCTGCATTTTGGCGTAGATCTGCTGCATATCATCCTGCTGAACACATTTTCCGCCATTTTTCCGGCAGGCGGCGCAGCCGAGGCAATCCCGGATGTTCTTATCCGCCAGCTCGATTTTCTCCACAGCATGTCCACGATCCGCACAGCCGCGGAGAAATTCCTGAGCAAGGAGGGCCGTATTGCCGTTTTTTCGCATACTTCCATGCAAAAGGACAACTTTCATGGCTTTTCCCCTTTTCTCAAATTCTCCACAGGCTGATGGGAACCTGTGCACCGATTTCCTCCCGGAGGGACCTGGCCCAGGCGGCCAGGGTAGTGTCGTCGGCGTACCAGACGGTGTGTGTCTGGCCCCCATCCTTGTAGGTAAAGTACAGGGCGCTGCTGTCCGGGTCCCGCTCCGGGGTGCAGCCCTGGGCGAAAGCCAGCTGGGCGGCCTCTTCTGAGCGGAGCTGGGAAGCTTTTGTGGAAAGGCCCGTCCAGGAGTAGCCGCCGTTGGCCAGGGCAAAGCCCAGGTTTGGCACTGGGGCAAATTTTTCGCAGAGCTCCTTCAAAAAGGCCGCATCCGCCTTGGGCCCCGGGGCGGTGCCGCCGCCGTAGAGGTTGTAGCACATGACCACATACTGGGGGCCTTCCGGGAAGGTGAGTTTATCCACCGGGGTGCCGGGCTCCAGAAGAATGCGGACGGCTAAATTTTCCTCTTCGGCGTATTCCAGAAGAGCCTTTTCAAAACAGAAAAAGTTTTCCCACAGATCCAAATCCTTCCGGATTTTTTCAAAATCGATCTCGATGCCGTCAAAGCCTTGCGCCTTGGTAAGGTTCACCAGCTCCCGGGCGTGGGCTTTGGCTTTTTCTTCGGTGCCCAGAAGGCGGTAGAGGAGCTCTGTGTCCTTCTGGCTGGTTTCGCCTCCGGAAACCAGGTCGTTGACCACGGACAGGTAAATTTTGGTTTGGCTCAACTCCGAAGAATTTCGGAGCCGCTCCAAAAGCCGCAGGGTGGCGTCCGGGATGGTTGCCTGGTCCTCTTCATAGGAGGCGGCAAAGAGCACCACTTCGGAAATCTTATCCCCGGCATTGCGCAGCGTGGCGGCCTTGCCCAGGGTGTCCCAGTAGACGGTCCAAAGGGTCAGCCGGTCCGTTTCTTCGGAAAGGGCTTGAATTTCCCGGTCGGTAGGGTCCTCTATGGAAGGGGGTTCCGTGGCTGGGGCAGATTTGGTACAGCCCAATAGAAACAGCAGGCTCAGCAGGGCAGGGGACAGGCGCCTGAAAAAATGGGGCATGGGAAGATCCTTTCTTGCTACAGGTTGGTGATGAACCAGTTGAGGGTGGTGTTCCAGCCGGTTTTGACCCGGTCCCAGATAAGATCCAGGCCCTGGAGCCGGTTGGAGTAGAGGGTGGTGTTTACGGAGGTGACGGTCAGGTCTTTGAATACGGCATCGTATACGTCGTCGGCTACGTTTCTTTGGCTGTAGCCCCAGCCGCCCCAGCGGCTCCTGAGGGCGATGCCGCCGGAGGTGGGGGCAACGGTGAGGGGCCCGGTCACATCCTGGCCGTCTACGGAGACCTGGAGGGTGGTGCCGACCAGGGAAATGTCCAGCCGGGTATCCCCCTGGGTGTTGATCTGCAGCTCCGGGATGTATTCCTCCGCCCCCTCGGCCACGGTCCGGGCAGGCTGCTGCAGGGCCTTCTGGGCGGCGGAATAGAAGACGGCACTGTCTGCCGCACTGGCGGCGAAGCGGCCCCGCATGGTGTACTCCGCGGCCAGGGCGGCCCGGCTGTCCTCTTCCATAGAGATCCGGTCCTTTTCCGGCACCAGGTCGTGCAGGTCCATAGAAAACAGAGGCTCGGTGGTCCCGCCATCCGCCTGGGAAATGATGAGCACATTGTTTTCCACGGACACGGATATATAATTTTCCAGCTCCTCATCCGCCCGGAGGTAGATGGACTGGGTGCCCAGCTGGTTTCCCAGAAGCCGGACGGAAAGGGAAAGGTCTGCCGCATCGCTGCCCTTCAGATGGAGAATGCCTTCTCCCTGGGGCTGGCAGGTGAGTAGGATCCGGTCCTTCCGGTACTCCACGGCGCCCTCCTCCAGATCCCACAAAGGGGTGTCTCTTTGGGCGGCTTCTCCCAGGAAGAACTGGATCTCCGATTTCCGCTCTTCGGGCAGATCGTCCCAGATCCGCATGAGCAGGTGGTTGTTCCCCCAGGCGGCCTGGGGCTGCAGCCGGGTCAGGTCGTAAATGGAGCTATTTTTGGTATTCAGGGCAAAGCCGTCCCGGTTGAAGTTCATGGAAAACAGGTCCTCGATGTTCTCCTGGTTCACGGCGCTGACGGCGGCGGTGTTGCCAAACCGGCCGGTATTGGAGTGCATCAGGCAGTAGAGTGCGGGGACATAGCCCAGCTGGCTTCCGTAGATGCTTTCCATGTAGCGGTAGTCCTGGGTGATGCGGCTTTCCATTTCCCGTTTGCTCTCCACGGGGATCCGGTCCTCATCCCGGATATAGTCCATCAGGTAATGATTGTAGTCCCGGCCCAGATATTCGTTGACCCGCACAAATTCGTCGCTGGTCATCTGGCCCAGGAACCGGTCATATCGGTCGTAGGCATTGATGTAGGACAGCCGGTAGCCGTTGGTGCCCAGCTCCCAGAAGCCGCCCTTGGTCAGATCGGAAAGATCGCTGGGAGACAGAAATTTGGGGTCCTTTTCCGCAAATTTATCCGCATAGCTGAGAATCGTGGCACAGAAATTGTATTTTTCCAGGAGCTTCTGGGCGAACATGGCGGTATCCCGGCGGCCGTCCTCGAACATGAGAAACAGGGCCTTGTCCGGCAGGGGCGTGCCCCTGCGGTAGTAGTCCACAATGTCCTGCTGGCGGACGGTCACATAGCCCAGGCTGTGGAGTCGGCCCAGCTGCTCGTCCAATTGGGTAGTGGAGATCAGGGTGTCGGTGCCCTGCCGGTCTACGCCAAAGTAGGAGACTGCCAGAAAGCCCCGGTCCGTGCCGCTGACGATGCTTTGGTCCGCGGCGTCGTAGGGGATATAATTCCGGTTGACCCACAGGGTTTTCACAATGGCGGCCAGCACCAGCAGGAGGACGGCCCCTTCCAGAATGGCCCGGATGACCTTCCATATATCCTTTTTGGTTTCAAATTTATACATGCTGCTTTCCCCGCTTTCCGCGCAGATGCTGGGGCTTTCCGGTGCGCTTTTCCGGTTCTGCGGCGGGGCCCTTCCGCAGGTGTCCGCCCCGGCGCTGCCTGGCCTTTACATCGCTGGGGGTCATCCGGGTGCCCCAGGTGGATTTCCAGAAGGTCAGCCAGGCAATGGGCATCTGCCACAGAAGCACCGCTTCGTAGTACAGGCAGAAGAGAAAGCCAAAGTACCAGGTAGAGCTCTTCCGGAAGAACAGCTGGGCAATGCTCATCATCAGGGACATCAGGAGCAGGCCCACCAGGAAGGTGGTGGGGAAAATGTGCTGGGTAAAGGGCACATAGA
The DNA here is from genome assembly GCA_050872865.1 of Faecousia sp. Classification (GTDB taxonomy): domain Bacteria; phylum Bacillota; class Clostridia; order Oscillospirales; family Oscillospiraceae; genus Faecousia. The sequence continues at coordinate 45,113 of JBNMHR010000005.1, forward strand.
ACAGGTTATACACCACCACGATGGGGGCAAGGATGGGCACCAGCAGGCCAATGTAGAAGTTCAGGGCGGCGAAGGGCTCCTTGCGCCACATAAAGGCACCGGCCATCAGAGATTCCCGGAGCCAGGACCGCTTCCAGCGCATCTGCTGCTTGAGGAAGACCTTCTGCTTGTTGGGCACGATGGTGGAGCAGATGGCCGTATCCTGGTAGGTGGTCCGGTAGTCCCGGAGGACAAAGTTGGTCATGGCCCGATCGTCGCCGAAGGTGGCCCGGTGGCCCAGGAACTTCTGGTTCAGCCAGTCCTGCTCGTGCTTTTTCACGATCTCCGTCCGGTAGCAGGACAGGGGGCCGGACAGGCAGGTGACGGTATCAAACAGGGCCTCCGAGGCCTTCATCACCCGGAAGGCGATGTAGTAGCGGACGGCCTGCATTTTGGTCAGGGCGTTGGTGTAGGTGTTGGCCACGTCGGTACGCCCGGCCACCCCGCCCATTTTTGGGTCCTTGAAGGGTTGGATCAGGTTCCGCACGGCGTAGGGGTCCAGAAAGCTGTCAGAGTCCACAAAAATCACAAACTCGCCCTTGGCCACGTCCACGCCCCGGCACAGGGCTGCCCGCTTACCGGCGTTTTTCTCCTGGACGATGTAGGAGAGCCGGTCCCGGATGTGCATTCTGGCCCCTTCGGCCTGGGCAATCCGGTCGATGGTTTTCCGGATCTGTTCTACGGAACGGTCCGTAGAGCAATCGTCCACCACAATGACCTCCAGCTTGTCCGGGGGATAGTTCTGATTCATGCAGGAGGTGATGGTCTGCCCGATCCAGGTCTCCTCATTAAAGCAGGGGATGATGACGGTGACGGTGGGCTCAAAGTCCGGGTCGATGGGCACCGGCTTATACAGGGCGCCAAAGAGATACCGGCTCAGAAGAAACAGGGCGGCAATGATGCTGTAGCTGTACAGAACCGCATTGTACTTAAAATAGATGATGCTCTCCGCCCGCATCAGGGCCACGGTCATGGAAATGAGCAGCAGAAGGAGGACGCTCATCACATACAGGTATCGGTCCTTGTGCCGCTGGGTGTAGGTGCCCAGGTCCTCCGCAAAGGAGAAGGCGGCAAAACAGCTTCCGTCCTTCTCAAACTGCCGGACCAGGGAGGCGGCGGTATTGACCTTCATTTCGTGGCCTTCCGGCATACTGCCCCCGGGGATATCAAAGCGCAAGTGGATCTTCCGGATTTGGGACAGGCTATTTTTCTTCGGCAGCCGCAGCAGAATGCCGGTTTCGGAAATATCCTGGGACCGGCATTCCAGGCGGTGCTTTTTTCCGTCCGCTGTCTGATACCGGAGGGTCACGGGAAAGGCGGCCTGATACCGGAGGCCGGACTTCCGGCGGCGGATGGCCTCTTCCACGCTTTTGACCTCCCGGTCGCTGCCCCGGCGGTCGGTGGAGGTGCGCTGTCCGGTGGGATCCGGCACATCCGGCAAAATCCGCCGATCCTTCCGCTGATCCAGAAGAATGTCCCCTTCAAAGGTGGACAGTGTAACGTCGCGTTTTTTTCGAAACAGCCCCATGGTTGGTTCCTCTTATTCCTTCAAATAGTCATCGATCCGGGCGAAGCTGTAGCCCTGGGCCTGCCAGATGGGGATCATGGCATCCAGCGCCTGGGCGGTGTACCTGGAATTCTCCTGCATATGCATGACCACGACGGAGCCGGGATGGATGGTGTAATATTTTCCACCGCCCATGCTCTGGAAATGGAGCTCATCCAGCATTTTTTCGTAGCTTTCCGCCTTGTAGTCACTGGTGGAGAAGTCGCCGGAAATGGAGTAGCTGTAGCCCACATCAAATACCTGGTAAAGGCCGATCTTGCTGACGGCCAGCGTAGGCGGCCGGAACATCCGGGACAGGGCGGGCTTGCCGTCTACGGTCACGTCCCCGGTCCAGCGGTACAGTCGGTCGTAGGCGGTGACCAGGTCCTGCCGCAGGGTCTGGGCCTCCTCCTCCGTCAGGGAGACGGCGACGCTTTCGTTGCCCTCCATGGTATCGGACAAAGGCAGGTGCTGATCCGTATGGCTGGCGATCTGGTGCCCCTGCACGGCGATGGCCCGCAGCAGGTTGGGGTCCCGGTCCACGTAGTTGGTACGGATGAAGAAGGTGGCTTTGACTCCGTGCTTTTCCAGAACGTACAATAGGGGATTGACGGATTGCTCCGTGCCCCAGTCGTCAAAGGTCAGAAACAGGACCTTATCCTGGGTCAGGGTGCCTTTGGTATCCAGCCGGGGGATCTCCATCCCCGTAAACCCGGGGAGCTTGGAGGCGACCCGGATGTCTACGTTGCCGTAGTAGCGCTTTTGCATCCAGTCGAACCGCTCCTCGTCGCTGCCAAGGTTTGTCAGAACATTCTTGTCCAGGGTGATGTCCGTTTGAGGCGTTTCCAGGGCCCTGAATTGGTTGGGGCTGGAAAGCATTGCTTCGGCGGAAACCAGCCGGAAACGGCTGCCGTCTTCGATTTCCCCCGTTTCCTGGGATCGGTAGGCCAGGGTGTCGATATGGGCTTCCAGGAATCCCTTCAGCAGGGCTCCAAGAACGGTGGTCCCGGCCTGGGCGGACTGGTCGGCGGTATAGTAGTTCATGTTGAAGCAGACAAAGGAGCCCCGCATGACCCGCAGATTTTGAATGCGTTCCAGCGCCTCCGGGACCTGCTCCGGACTGATCTCCCGGTCTTCACTTTTGACGATGAGATAGGTACTCTGGATCAGAGAATACCCTCCGGCGGACAGGGCCTGTAAGGTCTCCTCCTGGGGCGTTTCGGTCATGAATACAAGTTTGGATGTGACGCCATAGCGCCAGCGGGCATAGGCATCCCAGGCGGAAAGATAGGCGCTTACCTCTCGGAAGGTCTGGCCGTAGCCGGTGCCTTTCCCGTAGAGAACGGCCAGACTGTGGCCCTGGGAGAGAAGGGCCTCAACGGTTTCGCCGCAGTTCATCAGCTCGTTCAGGGTCACGCAGAAGGTGCCTTGGCCATGCCGGCGTTGGAGAATGTCTCCGGCATCCCGGGCGGCAGCGGCATTCTCCACTCCGTAAAACAGGAAAGCAGTCTGCCGGTCGGTGGTGTATACCAGGTTTTGGGCTTCCACGGCCTGATCCTTGTTTTCCTTTTCCAAACGGGAAAGGGCATTGTCGCTGGGGGCGGCGATCTGCCCCGGGCTGCGGACCAGACCTGCCAGATCGGTGAGGGCCAGTCCGGCCTCTTTGGCGCCTTGGGCAACCTGGGAAAGGGTATTCTCTTTGGCAAGGCACAGGGCCCCTGCCTGGAGCGCTTGAGAGGCCTTGGGGGAAATGAGAGAGATATTCAGCACCTGGGCAGCGGCCCGGAGAGAATGAAGGACATCAGCATCCAGATCCCCCTCCAGGAGAAATACCGGTTCATAGGTACCGGTTTGCCGGAGGTGCAGATCTGCGTTATAGAGCCAATCGAAAATTTCACCGGAGGTTTTTCCGTTCAGAACGGAGGCGGAAACGGCGCCGCCGACGGTCACACCGGGATATTGGTCCGAAGAAAAGGAACCGGCCTCCTCCGGAGTAAGGAACAGGGTCAGGGCCCCGGGGTTTTCAGCAAGATAGGTTTGGACGGTTCCGGCATTTTCGGGAAGTCCAAGGATGCCTACGCCTACCGTTTGCTGCGCGGTCAGGCAATAGGGGAGCACCGGGGTCAAAACCGCGTCCGCTGCCTGGGCCTGGGTCCGCAGATAGGTCAGCCCGTCGGTTTTTTGCAGGGAACCTACGGTTTGAGGTTTGATCCCGGCGGCATCCAGGGCGTCCAGCAGCCATTCCAGCTGGGTCGCCAGAGGCACCGGCTCCGGGGCGGGGGTGGTTTCCGCTTCAATGTCCGGCTGCTTATCAATGGCGGGCTTCTGGGCCACCACGGCGTAGACATATTCAATGCTGTCCTTCCGCCCCCGCAGGTCTACGGCGATGACGGACTGGCCGGATAAAGAAGCCACAAAGGCGGCGGCATCCTCCCGGGATGCAAAGCTGTTTATGTCCAATACATGGGCCTGGCTTGGACTTACCATGGCGCTGTAGCCGCAGGCGGCGGCACAGCGGAGGACCTGGCCGGTCAAAAGGGTGCTTTCGCAGTAGAGAAGAGGCACCCGGGTATTGGCGGCGGTGGACAGGGTCTCCCGGGAAGAGGCCATCAGGCGGACCTGGGTCTCCGTATCCAGGGTATGGACGTTGCTTTGCCCCGTGAGACCGTTGCTGATGAGCTCCCCGCCGGAAGCCAGGATGGAGGCCAGCCGGTCTTCATCCTCCAGGGCCTCCGAGGCGGACAGGGCGAAGGAAGCCTGTATCTTCTTTTCTTCCAGAAGCTTCAGCACCTGGGCGTTTACGGTGTCCTCTTCCGAGGCGCCGATGAGCATCAGTCCCACACCGGTGCCCTCCGGCCGGTCTGCCACCACCTGGGAAGGGGTGGCGGCAGCCAGCTTCTCCAGAATCGGCTGGGTGCCGCTGTCGTCCGTTTCGATCCGGCCGTCTACGTAGGCGGTGGCCTCCGAAAAATAGATTTTGTTGTGGTAATAGAACAGCCACAGGGCGGCGGCTATGGCGGCCAGGGCCAGAAGGATCGCCAGGAGAACAAAGCTGCGGACCCGCTTCCTTTTTACAGTCTCCACCATAGCACCTCCGATTTTTCCAGGGTTTCCACGGGCCAGGCGCCTTTCACGTCCATCAGCACCCTGGGGGCACCGTCGGTGCGGAAAAGTTTACATAAACCGTCAAAGCCCATTTCCTGGAACTGCCGATGGTTTACCGCTTGGATGATGCAGTCGGCGTTTTGGATCTGCTCGATAGGTGTCAGCTTGATGTCATAGCTGCGGCGGGATTCCCGGGGGTCTGCCCAGGGGTCGGCCACCACGGGGTGAATGCCGTATTCCTGCAGCTTCCGGATGATGTCGATGACCCGGGTGTTCCGGATGTCCGGGCAGTTTTCCTTAAAGGTCATGCCCAGGATCACAACCTTGGCTTCCAGCGGGTTGATCTTGGCCTGCAAAAGCTTTTTGACCGTCATGTCGGCTACGAAATTTCCCATCTGGTCGTTGACCTGCCGGCCGGCGGAGACGATGCGGCTGGTGTAGCCCAGCCTGGCAGCCTCGTATACAAAGTAGTAGGGGTCCACGCCGATGCAGTGGCCGCCAACGAGACCGGGCCGGAAGCCCAGGGCGTTCCACTTGGTGTTCATGCCGTCCACCACCTCGTTGGTGTCGATGCCCATGAGGTCAAAGACCATGGCCATTTCGTTCATAAAGGCGATATTGATATCCCGCTGGCTGTTTTCCACCAGCTTGATGGCTTCCGCCGTTTTGATGCTGGACACGGGATAGGTCCCGGCGGTGATGATCGACCCGTAGACCTTGCAGATATCTTCCCGGGTGGGAATATCCATGCCGGAGACGATTTTTTGGATGGTTGGGAGCCGGTGCACCTTGTCGCCGGGGTTGATGCGCTCCGGGGAATAGCCCACCTTAAAATCCCGGCCGCAGACCAGGCCGCTTTCCTGTTCCAGAATGGGGACGCAAACCTCTTCCGTAACGCCGGGATACACGGTGCTTTCGTAGACCACAATGGACCCCTTCTGCAGGTTCCGTCCAACGGTGCGGCTGGCCCCAATGACCGGGGACAGGTCCGGCATCTTGTCGCCGTTGATGGGCGTGGGCACAGCCACCACCGCAAAGGCCGCCTGCCGAAGGGCTTCCTCCCGGGTGGTGAATTCTACGGTGCACCGGGAAAGCGCTTCGTTCCCCAGCTCTTCCGTGGCATCGATCCCGGCCTGATAGCCCTTGATTTTTTCTTCGTTGATGTCGAATCCAATGACGGAAAACACCTGAGAAAAGGCCGCAGCCAAAGGCAGCCCCACATATCCCATGCCCACGACGGCCAGCTTTTTCTGCCGCTGGGACAGGGCATCGTAAACATCAGAAGAGTACATTATGTTCATCTCTCCGTTTCATTTCAAATATGTACCAATTTCTCGTGAATCATTGGCTTTTTCCCTACTATACCACGAAAAAAAGAAAAGTCAATCGGTTCCAGAGAGGGGGAAAAATCTTACAAAAATACGAGATATGAAAGTAAAAAAGTGTCATAAATACAAAAGGAACGTGGTAAGCAGAAGCTAACCTGGAAAAGAAAAAAGACGGCTGTGAAAAGCATCCGTCATTGGTTCCAAATGACTAGCTTTTCACAGCCGGAGTTATTTACAAGGGAGCGCGTTTAGCAGAACTTTGCCTTGGCAGCCTGGATCATGGCCACGCACTCGTCGGCAATGGCATAGTCGCTTTCGATGAGCTCAGCCAGGGGAGCCCGGACGGAGCCGCAGTCGGGGCAGCCCATCTTGCGCAGGACCTCTTTGATCATGGCGTACATATTGCCGTGGCCGGAGCAGAGCTTGTAGATGATGCGGCAGCACTCGTTCTGGATGTCCAGGGCGGTGTCCAGCTTGCCTTCCTTGACGCAGGCGTAGAGCTTCAGGTACAGCTCGGGCATGACACCGTAGGTGCCACCGATGCCGCCGGTGGCGCCCATAACGAGACCGGAGATCAGCTGCTCGTCGGGACCGTTGAAGACGATGGCCCCTTCGTCACGCCACATCTGGATGTCCTGGGTGGGCATGGAGGAGTTCTTTACGCCGATGCAGCGGGGGTTCTTCAGCATTTCCTTCAGCAGGGGCACGGTCAGAGCGGTACCTGCCAGCTGGGGGATGTTGTAGATGATGAAGTCGGTGTTGGGGGCGGCGGCGGAGATGTCATTCCAGTACTTGGCAATGGCATAGGGGGGCAGGTGGAAGTAGATGGGAGGAATGGAGGCGATGGCGTCCACGCCCAGGCTCTCGGCATGGGCGGCCAGCTCCTGGGAGTCGGCGGTGTTGTTGCAGGCCACGTGGGCGATGACGGTCAGCTTGCCCTTGGCCTCAGCCATGACGTTTTCCAGAACGACCTTCCGCTCTTCCTTGCCCTGGTAGATGCACTCGCCGGAGGAACCGCCCACATATACGCCCTTCACGCCCTTTTCAATGAACCAGCGGGTCAGGGCCCGGACGCCTTCGGGATCAATTTTGCCCTCGGCATCGTAGCAGGCATAGAACGCAGGGATAATACCCTGGAATTTGGAAATATCAGTCATTTCAAAGATCTCCTTCTCAATTGGTTTGCGTTAGATGGATTTTGTTTGGTTAACCCTTCACGGCACCCATGGTGATGCCCTTGGTGAAGTACTTCTGGAATACCAGGAACACGATGATGATGGGCACGGAGGCCAGAGCCGCACCGGCCATCAGAAGACCATAGTCCGTGGAGTTTTCCGCCTGCATGGTGGCAATGCCCAGGGAGATGGTCAGGTTCTTGTTGGAGGTCAGCATGATCAGCTGCATGAAGTAGTCATTCCAGGAGTTGATGAAGGTGAAGATGGCGCAGGCACCAACGCCGGGCTTGATCATGGGGAACATGACGTCCGTAAAGGTCCTCCACTCGGAAGCGCCGTCGATGCGGCAGGCCTCGGTCATTTCCGTGGGGATGCCTTCCGCAAACTGCTTCAGCAGGAACACGCCGAAGGGCCAGCCCACGATGGGGAAGATGACGGCCCAGATGTTATCGTACAGCTTCAGGGCGGCCATTTCCCGGACCAGGGGGATGAGGATGACCTGCTTTGGCAGGGCCATGGCGCAGACGATGAGGCTGAAGATCACGGTCCGTCCGTAGAACCGCTTTTTGGCCAGGGCATAGCCGGCCATAGCGGCGGTGAGGCAGGTGATGAGCATGGACACCACGGCCATAAACACGGTGTTTACCAGCCACCGGATGGCGGCGGGCACCGTGGGGCCGGTGATGATGAAGCCGGCAACGGACAGTTCAAACAGGGGGGCGGAACGCTTGGTCAGAAGGTTCGTGTAGTTGTCCATGACCCACTCCGTGGGGATCCATACGGGGGTGGTGGCACGGATGTCCGCCTGGGTCTTAAAGGAGCCGGTGATGATCCAGTACAGGGGGAACAGGAAGAAGACGGCGAAGATGACCACGATGACGGCACTGAAGATCCGATAGGCCTTGGCTTTTGCCTTGTTCTTTTCGATGTTGTTCATATTCCTGCCTCCTCCCTTACTTTTCCTGCCCAAGCTTGAACTGGACGGCGGACAGCAGGGCGATAATGAGAGCCAGAATGACGCCCATGGCGTTGCCGTAGCCGTAGCGGTAGAGCTTGAAGGCATTGTAGTAGATGTAGTACATGATGGTCATGGTGGAGTTGTTGGGTCCGCCGGAGGTCAGCAGCTGGATCAGCGCGAAGCACTGGAAGGAGTTGATGGTGGTAATGACCAGGATGTACAGAGTGGTGGGCATCATCTGGGGCCACTTGATCTTCCAGAAGGCCTGCATTTCGGTAGCGCCGTCCACTTCGGCGGCCTCGACCAAAGACTTATCCACGTTGTCCAGAGCGGACACGTACAGTACGATGGGCTGGCCCACGGAGGTGGTCAGCAGAATGAGGATGATGCAGCCCAGGGCGTATTTGGGGTCGCCCAGCCAGTTGATGTTCTGGTCGATGAGGCCTAAGCCCTTGCCCAGGTAGTTGAGGATGCCGTAGTAGTTGTTGTACATCCACTTCCAGACCACGGTAACGGCCACGGAGCCGGTGACCACAGGCAGGTAGAAGATGCAGCGGAAGGCGGAGGTGGCGGCCACGTGCATCTTGCTGATGGCGGAAGCCACCCACAGAGAGAAAGCACAGGTCACGGGGACGGAGACGAACACGATGATCAGGGTGTTCCCCAGGGCCTTCCAGAACACGGGGTCGTTAAAGAGCTCTACATAGTTTCCAAAGCCGATGAAAAAGTCTTCCCGGCCCATGGTGGCATCGAAGAAGCTGGTGTACACGCACATGAACATGGGGTACAGCACAAAGCCGATGAAGAAAATCAGGAAGGGCAGCATAAAGCAGTAGCCTGCAATGTTCTCCTGAAGCACCAGCCGATGGGTCTTTTTGTTGAGGGTGACTTGCTTGGTTGCCAAAGGGATCCTCCTTTCAAAATGAGCTCCGGTGGGTTTCCGGAGTGAGGGGAATGTTCAGGCAATGGACGGTATGTCCGCTTTTCCCGGGCACACCGCCCGTTGCCGGAACCTTCCGGGGGTGAATTTGGCGAAAACAGGCCCCCTCCCCTCACCCAGAAGAGAGGGAAGGGGGCCCAAAACCTTACGTCTATGCGTTACCGGAGATTAGCCGGCAGCGGCAGCGTTGGCGTTGGTCACGAAGGTAGCAACCTCGGTGGGGATATCGCCGCCGGCGCCCACGCGCTGCAGCATGTTCCACCACTCGGTACGGGCGGTAGCCCAGCCGGGAACGACCTGGTAGTAGTCGCCCAGCAGGCCCATCAGCTTGTTGTACTCATTCATGACGGCTTCGGTCTCGGTGCCGGTGTAAACATCGGTCACAGAAGCCTTGACGGGGAAGTAGGTAGAAGCGGCAACGGCTTCCTTGGCGTTCTCATTGCACATGTAGTTGATGAAGGTCTTGGCAGCCTCGATCTTACCGGCATCGCCGTTATCGAAGATACCGAAGCCCCAGATACCGCCGCACAGCTTGGAGTCGGTGCCGTTCTGAGAGGGGAAGGCCATGAACATGATCTCGTCGCCGGAGTCGGTCTTGTCACCGGACAGCTGCTGAGCGATGTTCCAGCAGGTAGCCATCTGCAGGACGCCCTGACGGAACAGGTTGATCTCGTCGCCGCCAACGATAGCGGGATCGAAGGCGATGCCCTTGGTGTCGCGGAGGGTCTCCAGAGCCTTGATGTTCTCGGCGGAGTCAGCGGTGTACTTGGTGTGGGCAGCGTCGGTGAAGGTGCCGCCGTACAGGTTGTTGATCAGAGCACGGTTGCCCTGGTCGCCGCCCTGGCCGCCGCAGAACACGACGCCAACGTTCTCGTAACCGGCGTTGTAAACGGCCTCAACAGCCTTCAGGAAGTTTTCGGTGGTCCAGGTGTGGGTATCCTCGTCGATGTACTGCATGGCACCGGCCTTCTCAAACACGGTCTTGTTGATGGCCATGCAGTGGGCGGTCATGCACAGGGGGTACTCGTAGTAGGCACCGTTGTCGGCCTTACAGGCAGCGGCAACAGCAGCGTTGGTGTCGGCCAGGACATCGGCAGTCCACAGGTCGGACAGGTCGACCATCTTGCCCTTGGCGCCCCAGTTGGCAACCAGACGCTCGGGTCCTTCCATGACCAGGTCGGGAGCGGCGTTGCCTTCGATGGCGGTGTTGACCTTGTCGTCGCCGTCCTGATAGGTCAGGTACTCGACGTTGACGGTGATGCCGTACTTGTCCTTGAAGCCGGCCAGCAGGCTTTCTACGGTAGCCTGGTCGCCCCACTTACCGATGGGGTAGGTCCACAGGCTGATTTCGGTAGCGGCAGCGGGGGCAGCATCGGTAGCGGCCTCAGTAGCAGCTTCGTTAGCGGCGGGGGCGGGAGCGGCAGTGGTAGCGGCGGGCGTCTCGGCCTTCTGCACGGAGCAGGCACCCATAGACAGCACCATGACGAGTGCCAATGCCATAGCGATCAACTTTTTCATCATGTTTCCTCCTGTTACGATTCGAATTATGATTGCCTTGGGCCCAAAGCCCTGGGCATCGAATGTGGAGAAGCGGGACGCAATTGTTTTGCGGTATTTCCCACAACGTCCAGGAGTATCCTACAACAAATTTTCATCAATGTCAACAACGGATTGAAAATAATTTTCCAAAAACGGCTGAAAATGAAAATCTTTTCTATATTGCACAGAAAATTACTTTTAAATACAGCATTATGACGAAATAATTTTGGGGTTATACAGGCGCTTCTTCCTCCACCGGCATATAGGGCTTAAAAATCGGCTCCACAAACAGGCTGGAAAGCAGGGCGGGGAGGAAGGGGGAAAATATGGATGGCCTTGGAACATCTAATATTGTATTGCAATTCGTCATACAATATGATATAATGAAAGCAAGAAAGGCAGGTGCTGATGATGGCAACAAAAAGCGCAAATGTGACGGCCCGTGTGCAGCCCGAGATCAAACGGCAGGCGGAGGCGGTTTTGGACAGGATCGGGCTTCCTGTTTCGGTTTTGATCGATACACTGTACAGACAAATTATTATGACGGGCGGCGTCCCGTACTCCCTTACAGTCCCCAAACTGCCTACAAGAGACAGCTTAACCGACGAGCAGTTTAACCAAATGATGGAAATTGGTTACAAGCAGGCCAAATCAGATCAGGGGCTGCCTGTTGAGGAAGCATTTGCTCAAATCCGCGAGGAAATTTGAGTATGGGATACGAGGTGAAGCTGACACCCCAGGCAATCAGGCAAATCAAGGAAACAGTACAGTATATTTCCAAAATTCTGTTAGAACCGGAAACCGCACGGAATTGGGCGGATACACTGCAGCGTGAAATCAGGGAACTGGATCATATGCCGTCAAGATACCCTTTTGTGGAGGAAGAGCCATGGCACAAAAGGGGGATCCACAAAATGCCGGTGAAGAATTTCCTTGTTTATTATTTGATCGACGAGGAAAAGAAGATCGTGTGGGTCACGATGGTGATTTACGGACGGAGAGATCAAGTTACGGCATTGCTGGATATGCCGGATAGAATATAGTGGCAAAAGGCGTCCAAGCGGAAAACTTGGACGCCTTTTTTGAATACATTGCTTATTCCATATTTTCCCCTTCCTCCACCGGCATATACGGCTTAAAGATCGGCTCTACAAACAGGCTGGAAAGCAGAGCAGCCAGGGCAGGGAGGAAGAACAGGGGAAAAACGAACCGGGCGCACAGGAAAATGGCGGCGGCCTGAATGAGGCCCAGCACCAGGATCCTGGGCAGGTGGGCAAAGCCTAACAGGAATGTATTTTTCAGCGTCCCGCCCAGGCTGTTTTCAAACCGGGAAAGCAGGGGAAACAGCAGGCTCAGGGTGCCCAAAAGCAGCACGGCCACCAGGGCGGCGGCGGAAAAGACCATCCAGCTGATGCTGCCCCCAACGGCGGCGTTCCATACAAGCACCATGCCCTTTACCAGCAGGCCGAAAAGCGCCAAAAAGAAAACCGTAGGCAAAATTCCTTCCTTCCAGTTGTCCTTGAAGACCTTTAAAAACCGCTGCCAGCTGTTCTTTTCCCCCTGCCGGAAGCCCCGGAATACGGAGTCGTACAGGGCCGCGCAGGAAGCGCCAATGGTAACCACCGGGATGCAGCCCAAGATCCAGAACAGGCTCAGGAAAATGGTGTCGGTCAATTGGGTCAGGGTGATCATCAGGCCGCTGTCCGGCTTCAATAAATTGCGAAACATAATTTAGCCCCCTTTTTGGGGTATTGTACCATAGCTTCGGCCGATTGTCAGCCCATAAAGAAAAGTATTTTCTTTTTAATTTTTTATTGAAATAATTTTCTTGCAGTGTTATGATAAAAACAAACAGTTTCAAGGACGAGACTTATTTTATAAGGAGACGCTGCTATGGACGAACAGAACACCGACATTCTGGAGCGCATTCGAGCCTCCTATTATCAGCTGACCGCCGCGGAACGGCGGGTGGCGGACTTCGTGCTGCTGCAATACGCCCAGGTCCAGTTTATGTCCATCACCCAGCTGGCGGAGGAATGTGGGGTGGCGGAGGCGACGGTATCCCGGTTTTGCCGGAGCATGAAGCTGAAGGGTTTCAACGCCTTTAAGATCGAGCTAGCCCGCCGGTCCGCATCCGGCGTGGCGCCCCAGCATAAGCCGGTATCCATGGATACGCTGGCCGGCCGGGTCCAGGAGTCCGGGCGGATGCTGGTAGACGCGGTCCACCAGACCATGGACCTGATGGACCTGAAGCTGGTCACCCGGGCGGTGGAGCTCATCGAAGAGGCCCCCACGGTGGTGTGCATCGGCTCCGGGGGCTCTATGCTTATGGCCCAGGAGTGCGCCCATCAGTTCTCTACCGTCAGCAGTAAGTTCAAAGCCGTGTACGATTCCCATATGCAGATCTCCGCCGTGGCCACCATGGACCCCAAGGGCGTGATCTTGCTCTTCTCCTACTCCGGCGCCACCACCGGCGGCCTGCAGATTTTGGAGCTTGCCAGGCAGCGGGGGATCCGGACCATTCTCGTTACCCGGTTCCAAAAGTCCCCGGCGGCCAAGCTTTCTACCGTGGTCCTGCGCTGCGGCTCCAACGAAAGCCCCTTCCAGCTGGGCTCCGTCCAGGCCAAGGTGGCGCAGCTGGTGGTTGTAGATGCCCTGTTCCAGGAATACTGCCTGCGAAACCAGGAAACCTGCGAGCAGAACATCCAGGCCATCGCCTCGGCGCTGTCGGTGATGCATGTGTGACAAGCGGTGCCAGGTATCGGATCGATTTCCTGCCAATCGGTTGCTTTTTCCAATGTTCTGAACAGTGAAGAAATTTAAAGCGGAGGACGAAAACTGAATTTTTTATTCGTTTTTGCTATTTCATATTGATATTTTTCCCAAAGGTTGGTATACTTAACCTGGAGGTGGATATCTGTGAATGAAACACCGATCATTCGAATTCAGCGGGCAAGCATCAAAAATTTTAGAAATGTGGAATCGGGAGAAATTCGGTTTCCTTGCAATTATGGCCCCGACATTTTCGCACCCAAAGCAGACGTCCTTGGAATCTACGGCCAAAATGGCTCCGGCAAGACAACGTTTATTGACGCACTGGAAATTTTGAAGACGTTGCTGTGTGGGCAAAAAGTAGGAGCGGCGCTATCTGATTGTATTTCTTATGGGCAGAAAAAAGCGGAGCTGCAATTTGAATTTAGCATTCTTCGACTAGATAATGGGACTATATCATATAAACGGCGGTTGATTTATTCTGCCGTTTTGAGTGAAGACACCATCGACGAAACGATCAAATGTGTCACGATTGGCAGTGATCCGAAAAAGAGTACCCGGCTAAAAACGATTTTTGAGGTAATGCACGGAGAAGCGTGTGAGACGTTTACGCCCCAGGTCAGATTAGAATCTTTGTTCGGCTCGAAGCAGAGCGCGAACCGGAATGAACTTCGTGTGACCAAGCTGCTGTGTCAGAAAGAACATCGGTCTTTCCTGTTTTCACCGGAGTTTTTAAGGATGCTTCACGATGTGGAGCAAAAACACGATGATGAGATCGACCCGCTATTCGAGATCGCCTTTTTTGCGAAGACATCTTTTTTTGTTATTTTGAATCGCAACAATGGCCTGATTTCTTTGGACGCAGCCATCCCGGTTAATTTCAGGACAGAAACAGCTGGCGGCATTTTTACACTGCCGATCGACCAACCCACGACTGTTCCGAATCGTTTTTTAGGGACCGTGCGGCAAGTTATATCAAACATCAGCACTGTCCTCTGCAAGATCATTCCTGGGGTAACGTTGACGCTTGTAGAGCTTGGTACAGAACTAAGGGAAGACGGCAGTCAGGGAACGAAAATTCAGTTGGCGAGAGAACTCACATCTGACGGTGGAGAAATCCACCGCCTGCCATTGAAATATGAATCTGAAGGCATCAAAAAAATCACCTCTATTTTGCATTTGTTGATTGCGGCGTACAATGATCCCTCCATCACACTTGCAATTGACGAACTGGATGCTGGGATCTATGAATACCTGCTGGGAGAGATACTCCACATTATGCAAAATTCTGGCAAAGGTCAGCTGATTTTTACCTCGCATAATCTGTATCCATTGGAAACATTGGAAAGCTGCTCTATTGTTTTTACAACAACAAATAGGGAAGATCGGTATACTCGCATTGGAAGTGTAAGGGCTACCAATAACCTTCGTTCTATGTATCTCCGGGAGATCATCCTTGGGAGCAATCGCGAAGAGACCCTGTATGAGGAAACCAGCGAATCTGAAATTGCGCATGCAATGAGAGTTGTTGGAAAACAGATGGAAAGTATCACTCTGAAGGAGTCAACTTCGGAGGTACCCAATGGCTAAGAAGAAAGTTATGCTCTTTATTGTAGAGGGGCCTACGGATGAAACCAGCCTGTCTACTGTTTTGAATCACATATTTTCTTCCTCTACAGTAAAATTTCAGGTTGTGCACGGGGATATTCTGACGCGTGATTTCACTTCATCAGATAAAATCGTAGCTGCCGTGTGGGAGCAGGTCAAAGCATTTATGGGCAGCATCTACAAAAAGGGCGATATTTGCCGCATCGTTCACCTTACGGATACGGACGGAGTTTTTATTCCGGACGAGGCAGTGGTTGAAGATGATGCATTAAAGAGCGGAGATTCGCCGCATTACACAGAAACTCAGATCCAAGCCCACAATCGAGCAGACATTGTAAAGCGAAATAAAAGGAAACGAAACAATATCGATAAGCTTACAAGTCGCTCTCAAATTGCAGGAATTCCATACAGCATGTACTATTTCTCTTTGAATTTAGATCATGTGCTTCACGGGAAAACGAATATATCCGCATGGGAAAAGATCCAATGCGCAGAGGAGTTTGATTTAAAGTATGGAGAGGATCCGGATGGGTTTACACACTTTATGAAAGAATCCTCGTTTTCTGTATGTGGGGATTACCGCGACACTTGGACGTTTATCAAGACAAGGCTGCACTCGTTAGAGAGATACAGCAATTTTGGAATAGAGTTACCACCTGTTAAGACCACAGAAGCAGAAATGAATGCGTAAATAATGCGAGCTTCGTACTGAATCAACTCCGAAAAGCAGGTTCTCCCAGCGAATGGGCGTTATTGTCTATCCCGGCTGGGTTTCGTCCAGGCTATCGCCTCGGCACTGTCGGTGATGCATGTGTGACAAGCGTTTTCTTTATGATATTACCCCCATCCGCATACCGCCGGATGGGGGTTTATGCTTGGAACACAGAATGTGAAGTGGATGACATGATTTTTGGGGAAACTGGGGCTTCTTAATGTAAATTTAAAGGTGCAGCCCTCTTTGCAAATCCTATTTGTCATGCTATAATCTAAGAAAGAGATACATAAGCGTTCTTCTGAAAGGGGGACATTTCCATGCGATATAAATGCTTATCCATTCTGCTGATTCTTGCCATATTGTTTACCGTCTCCGGCTGTGGCTCCGCTCCGGCGGAAAGCAGGAAAGATGGGGATACTGCCGAAATCAAGCCTACCCCCTCCGAAAAGCTGGAAAACCGGAAGCTGAAGCTATCCGTTTTGAACTATCAGAAAAAAGGTGTGCAGACCATCTCGCTTGACGATGGAAATTATTCGGAGCTTCAGGTATGGGACCTGGATGAGGTCACCATAGAGCTTGACGGGAAGGTCCTGCCCATAGAGGAGGCGCTGAAAAGCGGCGCGGTTTCTGTGGAGGAAATGATCGCCTGGGCAAGGCTGGATGCCAGCCGGGGGATTTGTACGGAAGCGGCAAGCTCCCAAAACGGGTTGACCGAATTTACTTACCATTACCCGGAGTTCAGCCTGCACTGCGTATATGACATATACGAAACTCCGGATGGAAAACAGCACCTGATCCGGGATGCGGTTCTTTATGGAGCCGGAAGTGAACCAAGCTTCTCCTATTCCTGGGACGAGTCCGGCGACCTTATCGACTATGAAGACTGGGGATTACGCTTTGAGGTCCAGAAGGCAGCACGGACGGGGCTGACGATCACCTGTACCCAGTCCGGCGGGCAGCAACTGGGGAATCTGAAGCTAAAAATGTATCTGCTCAACAAAGTAGATGCCGGTACCTCCGAGGTGACCGCCGTACAGCCGCTGGATGGCAAAGAAATACCGGACACTGCGGCAGAGCTTACAATGGGCGGTACAACGCAGATCCTTTTGGACTTTACGGAAGTCTACGGGGAGCTGCCTTCCGGAGACTATGAACTGGATATGCAGATCATAGATCAGTATGACAGCACGCAAAAGAACACACTGATGCGTAAATTCCATGACCAGCAGTGGTACAGACTGGAATTTACCGTGCAGTAAGGGAAACAAACAAGGGCCTGTGCATTCCCGTCAGAAGGAAACACAGGCCCTTGCGGCGTCATCTGCTGGATATGGGCCTACTGCCGGAAGGACGGCGTATATCTGGTACCCGTTGGGGGCCTGAAGGACTAAGGATAGCAGGTGCTTTCCTTGGCGGCGAGATGCTGCGAGCAAAACATCCAGGCCATCGCCTCGGCGCTGTCGGTGATGCATGTGTGACAAGCGTTTTCTCCAATAAAAGTCCCCGTCCGTCTCCCGGATGGGGCTTACGTTTGGAACACAGCCTGTAAAGGGAAATACATGATTCCGGGGAAACCGGGGCTCCTTAATGTAAATTTAAAGGTGTATCCCTCTTTGCGAATCCTATCTGTCATGCTATAATCTAAGAAAGAGATGCATAAGCGTTCTTCTGAAAGGGGGCATTTCCGTGACTGTTAAAAAATCGTTTGTCCTGCTTCTTTCTGCACTGCTGTTCCTATTCGGTTGCCAAAGCAAACCTGCCCTGGATGAGAAAGCAATCACCGATGCCCTGGCCGTTTCCGGGCTGGAGGGTGTTATTTCCGAATCCGAAACCTCCTCCGGCGACCCAAAAGCGGTTCAGTATGTAGTAAGAAGCGAGGACAGCACCTTCCTTGCGGGCATTTCGGCGGCGACCCAGAATAAGGAGCCGGTGCTGTATACCACCTTCAACCGGAAGGTCACTTCGGAGCCCATTTGCTGGGAGGACTGGAAAAGCCGCATTGTTTTTGCTACCGTCCTTTCCGGCGGCTTTGCGGATAGGGAAGAGGTCTACCGGGCCTTTGCGGAGCAGGCCCTGCCGGAGGATCCCACTGCATTTACGCTGGAAGCCCAGCTTTCGGGCGGGTATTGTGTTTTATCCTACGGCATTGTCCGGAATCCGCTTCAAAGCAGCACCGATTCTAAAAATGCTGTCCTGCGGGTGAATATCTATGGCTCCTATGGCCTTTACGCCGATCTGAAAGCGGCTGGGACGGAGGCAAAGCAGGCGGCATAGAAGATCCTTGCAGAGAGGGAGAGTTTACTGTGACAAAACCGTCCGTTAAGCCTGCCCCTGTTTCTTACCGTTGACCTGCCACGATTACACCGGCACGGTCCCGGAATATGAGACAAATCGGAAGGATAGAGGGTATCGCCCAAAGAAGTTTACCGTTTCGTAAAATGGGAAGCTGCAGTCCCCTGTCCGTTTTCTCGCCGTCATGCTATGATCAATGAGAGATACGCATTGATTTAAAAAAAGGAGGCACGTCTATGAGACACAAGCGTTTTTTCATCTTTTTGCTTCTGGCCCTGCTGCTGACGCTTTCTGCCTGTGGGCCTGCCCCGGGGGACTCGGATTTCCCGCCGAAAGAAGAGACAGTGCAGAAAGCCGCGGAAGGACTCGGCTGGACCCTGGACCCGGCGGGAACCGAATCCTGGGCAGAGGGGCACGTTTTGTATACCCTGAGTGGGGAAAATCTGCTTCGGGTATCGGTCTCCTGCGCTCTGGTGGATGGAAATCGGACCATGACCTTGATTTGCACGGCGATGGACCTTCCGGAAGAGCCGGTGTTTGCCTGGGAGGACTGGGAAAAGGCAGTCTCCTTGGTGGAAACTCTGTACGGCGGCTTCCAGGCGGGAGAGCTCTACAAGGGCCTTTCCGGTGCGCCATCTGAAAGCGGTGAAAACGGTGCATTGACCTGGGAAGCGGAAAGCAAGGCGGGCTACGCTCGGCTGCGCTGGTCCCCGGCACCCGGTACCGCGGAGCACAGCTTCCCGGAGACAACCGTTCAGGATTGGCGGGAAACGGTGTATATTTCTCTATATCCTTCTAAGGCGGTTTACGAAAGCATGGCCAAAGGCGCTTGATAGGATTTTCAAAAATAAACAAGGACCTGTGCATCCCCGCAAGAGGGAAACACAGGTCCTTATTTTTTACGCAGCCACCCTTGCGTGCCGTTTCGACAGCATCTTGGCAATGCAGCAGGTGACGGAGAAGGCGAAAACCGCGTCCCGGAAAATATCCGGCTCCTTTTGCAGGTACTCCCGGTGGTTATCCTGGATGGTATCCATGACGGTGCGGCCGGGGGCCTTGGGAGGCTGGTTGTGGGATTTCAGGAAGTTCAAAAAGTAGATCTGCAATTGGTCTTCGTAGGCCTTGTGCTCCCGCAGGTCCGTGGGGAAGCTGGCGTTGTGGGCGTAGGTAAAGGCGTCGGTGGTGTAGTGAATCAGCTTTCCGGCGGTGTAGTAGTCCAAAGCGTTCCACCGGGGCTTTTCTTCCAGGCGGCGGGCAATGCGGCCCATAAAAAGCTTGGCGTTTTCATAGTTGTGGCCCCGGAGCCATTGGGCGCGAATGGAGCCTTTTAGATAGGTGGCCGGGTTCCGGTCCGGCTCGATGCAGCCAAGCAAAAAGGCCGTGCGGTAACGGCTGGGGATCTGGGGGAAATAGGTATTTACAAGGTAACTGCCCAACTGACAGTGGCTTTTTCCACGCATACAAACAGTCCTTTCGTGTCATAAGAGGTCTTTTTTTCGTGGCCAATTATAGCACAGCTTTCAAAAAAAGTGTGAACAACCGAAAATCTTAAAAAAGATTTATGAATCAGACAAAAAACAGAGGATCCAGCCCACACTTTTGCGGTATTTCGACAGATACAGGGGGCTATAATGGGGATGAATTCCAAGAAAAGAGGGGAGAAGACCCATTATGAAAGAGTTCCTGTTTGAATTTGCTACTTTTTTGCTTGCCGCTGTCCAGGCCGCCGGGTTCATGTGGGTAATGGCAGCCTTTGTGCCCTGACGGGAGAAAAGACGATTTCTGCCGCATTTTCCTTGACAAATACCCCCTTTTTATCGGCAAAAGTGCCAAAGAACGCATTCCCCTAAATTCGTAGTTGTAAAAATCCCCCGGGCGTTGTATAATGTATCAAGTCAGCTAATTTTTTCATTGTTCGGGGGATAGATACATGAACAAAAATAAGGATATTTCCGCATTTCTGAAGCCCGGCAGCCATGTGCACCTGGTGGGCATCGGAGGCGTATCCATGCGGCCGCTGGGACTTGTATTAAAGGGAATGGGCATGACCGTTTCCGGCTCGGATATGAGTTCCTCTGTATCTACAGACGAACTGATCGCCCACGGCATCCATGTGGACATCGGCCACAGCGCAAATAACATCATCGGTGCGGACTGCCTGATCCGTACCGCTGCCGCCCACAACGACAATCCGGAGATCGCCGCTGCCCGGGCTGCCGGGATCCCGGTATTCGAGCGGGCCCAGGCCTGGGGCGAGATCATGAAGTCCTATAAAAACGCCATCTGCATTTCTGGTACCCACGGCAAGACCACTACCACCTCCATGATGACCCACATCCTTATGGAAGCCGGGGCGGACCCCACGGTGATGATCGGCGGCTACCTGCCCCTGCTGCACGCAGGCCACCGGGTGGGCCACGGGGATACCATCGTGCTGGAAAGCTGCGAATACTGTGATTCCTTTTTGAACTTCTTCCCCACCATTGCGGTGGTGCTGAATGTGGAAGCGGACCACCTGGACTACTTTAAGGACCTGGCGGATATTCAGAAATCCTTCCACAAGTTTGCCGGCATGGCTACCGACGGGGTGGTCGCCAACGGCGACGATCCCCATACCGTCAAGGCCCTGGAGGGTATCCCCTATGTGTCCTTTGGCCTGGGGGAGGGGAACCGGGTCACCGCGGCCAACATCAGCGAGGACTGGCGGCACTTTGACGTGCTGTGCGACGGGAAATACTACTGCCACCTGGACCTGGGGGTCCTGGGGCGGCACAATGCTATGAACGCCCTGGCCGTGGCGGCTACCTCCTGGGTCATGGGGCTCTCCGGCAGCGATGTGGCCAAGGGCATCAGCGCCTTCCACGGGGCAGGCCGCCGGATGGAATTTAAGGGCACCTACCACGGGGCCCAGGTGTACGACGACTACGCCCACCATCCCGATGAGCTCCGGGCTACCCTGGAGGCCATCCGGGGCATGGGGGACCATCGGCTGGTGCTGGCCTTTCAGCCCCACACCTATACAAGAACCAAGCTACTGATGGACGACTTTATCCGGGAGCTGAAAAAGGCGGATGTGGTGGTTCTGGCGGAAATTTACGCCGCCCGGGAGAGCAATACCATTGGCATCTCCTCTGCGGACCTGGCAGCCCAGATCCCCGGCAGCATCTACTGCGAGACGCTGCAGGATGTGACCGAGACCCTTTCGAAGATCGTAAAGGATGGGGACATTGTGGTCACCATGGGCGCCGGTGATATTTTCCGGGCAGGGGAAGCTCTGCTCCAGGGAGAAAAGGGAAAAGAGGAACGGAAATGAGAGCTTACAGCGTTTGCATTCTTTTCGGCGGCATGAGCCCGGAGCACGAGGTGTCTCTGCGCAGCGCCGAATCGGTACTGAACAATATCGATAAATCCAAGTACAATGTGTTTCCCGTGGGCATCACCAAAGAGGGAAAGTGGATCCTGTACGGCGGCAAGGACTATTCCGACCTGCCCAGCGGCCGGTGGCTTACCCACCCCGACAACAAGGCCGCAGCCATCTCCCCCATCCGGGGCCAGGGCCTGTTGACCTTTGAAGGGGACTGCGTGGTTCGGGAGCGGATCGATGTGGCCTTCCCGGTGCTCCACGGCGAGAACGGCGAGGATGGCACCATTCAGGGCCTGCTGCAGCTGGCGGGCATCCCCTATGTGGGCCCCCATGTGGCGGCCTCCGCGGTGGCCATGGATAAGACCCTGACCAAGCTGGTGGCGGACAACGCCGGGATCCCCCAGGCTGCCTGGCAGTTGGTCCGCCGGGCGGATATGGGCAGCCGGATGGAGAAGACTCTGGATACCCTGGAGGGGCGGTTCAGCTACCCCATGTTCGTCAAGCCCGCCGGTACCGGCTCTTCCGTGGGTGTCTCCAAGGCAACAGACCGGGAGGACCTGCAAAAGGCCCTGCTGGCGGCGGGAAAGTATGACGACAAGGTGCTGGTAGAGGAATTCATCCGGGGCCGGGAGGTCGAGGTGGCCGTTATGGGCAACGAGAGCCCTGTGGCCTCCGTCTGCGGCGAGATCGACTCCGGCGCGGACTTCTACGATTACGATGCCAAGTACATTACCGATACCTCCGTGGCCTACGTGCCCGCCCGCATTCCGGAGGAGGTTTCGGAAAAGGTCCGGGATATGGCCGTGCGGGTCTACAAGGCCATCGGCTGCCAGGGCCTGAGCCGGGTGGACTTCTTTGTCACCTGGGAAGACGATCGGGTGGTATTCAACGAGATCAATACCATCCCGGGCTTTACCTCCATCTCCATGTACCCCAAGCTCTTCGGCGCCAGCGGGGTGCCCTACAGCCAGCTCATCGATAAGCTCCTGGAGCTGGCCATGGAGGCGAAATAATGAATAGCACTCCCGTCATCCTGTCCATCACCGGCCGCCAGACCTATGCCGACCAGGAGCCGGAGACCATCGAGCTGGTCACCGAAGGCACCATGACCTTCCGGGACGGCGGCTGGGACATCAGCTACGAGGAAAGCGCTTTAACCGGCATGGAGGGCGTTACCACCACCTTCCGGGTAGAGCCGGGAGTGGTCACCCTGTCCCGTACCGGCAAGCTGGCTTCTACCATGGTCTTTAAAGAGCGGGTACCCCACGACTCCCTGTATCAGATGGAGTTTGGCGCTCTGCTTCTGACGGTCAACGCCACCCGGGTTTACTACGACATCGTCCCCGACGGCGGCACCATCGACCTGGTGTACGAGATCTGCATCGAAAATACCGAGGCCGGGGTCATTGATTACCATCTGGATATTCGCGCGAAATAACAAATTCCCCCATGCAAATGCATGGGGGAAAATTTTTTAGGTGTTCAGGTGTAAAGCAAGTTCTATTTCGTCCTCGTCGTCATTGCCGGTTTCCGTAAAGCCCAGTTTCCGGTAGAGCTTTAATGCGGCGGCATTATCTCTGTGGCAGGTCAGCACAACCTTGCCGGAATCCCCAAAGGGCTTTTGGGCGATGTAAGATAGGCAGGCCTGCATGGCGGCGGTTCCGTAGCCCCGGCCTTGGAAAGCGGCATCGATCATCAGGTGCCAGATGTTGTACTCCGCCAGGTCGTAGTCGTAGATCACCATGACGTAGCCCACCATGGTGTCCCCCCGGTAAATGCCAAAGGGGGTACACTGGCTGTAGTACACATAGGCCTGGGCCAGACTCCGGATGGGGTGGGACACAAAGGGCTCCTGCCCCGGCCCCAGCTTTAGCTGAAAGGCAGCCACAAAGTTGGTTTCATCGATTTTCTGTAAAGTGATTTGGTTCATAAGATCCTCCCAAGTGTGCGGGGGATCGTCAGAAGATAGGATCCCCCTGATGTGTGAATGTTTGACTTACGGTGTGAGTCATAATGAACATCTCCTTTCAAGGTGGGAATATCTATCTAAACGCGAAAATTTCGCGGGGTTTTCCCGGTTCGATGGTGTTAGTATACAGGAAGGGGAGGGAAAATGCAAGGGGGAATTGGATTGGAAAATAAGGTTAAGGCTGTCGCTGCGAGCCAGTGCGCACACTGGTGTGGCAGCCCCCCGGTTGAATGGGTCAGGCTGACGGGCGGCATTTTTGTTCGCCTCCTGCTGGAGGAGATGTCACGCAGTGACAGAGGTGGAGGGGACCCGGTATGATAATAGATTGCCTTGTTGAGAAAATACGGCCAAATGGAACATATTCCATTCATCCGACCGCTCAAAATACCGAACCCTTTCAACCACCCCCGGTCTCCTGCGTCGCCCGCCCCTCCATGCTTGGAGGGGGACAAGGACTCTGAACGTTGCAGCCTATACCATTCAACCGGGGGATTGCCACGCCAGTGTTCGCACTGGCTCGCAATGACAGACTGGCTCTACAACCCCCCATTTGTCGGAGCAAACATTTTCTGACGGGCGTTCAAAATGTTAATTTCATAAGATACAAGAGATAAAAAACCAGAAAACATGAATTTTATAAGATATAACTGATAAAAACAGAAATTCAACTTGTTTATCACTTATATCTGTGTTACAATAAAAGCGATAGGGGGGACCGAAATGATCAAACGGGAACAATATATGCGGCGTATTCGGCCGTTTATTGGCCAGGACCTGGTGAAGGTTTTAACGGGTCTGCGCAGAAGCGGCAAGTCGGTGATGCTGCAGCTGATCCGGGAGGAGCTGGAGGCTTCCGGGGTGGCGAAGGAGCAGATGATCTCCATCAACTTTGAGGATATGCGATATGGGTACCTGTGTA
The DNA here is from genome assembly GCA_050872865.1 of Faecousia sp. Classification (GTDB taxonomy): domain Bacteria; phylum Bacillota; class Clostridia; order Oscillospirales; family Oscillospiraceae; genus Faecousia. The sequence goes on from JBNMHR010000005.1 coordinate 69,382, forward strand.
CCGCCCAGGCCCTCCACGATGAGATCCTGCACCGTGCGGAACAGCTCTCAGGAAAAGTGTATCTGTTTTTTGATGAGATCCAGGAGGTTGCGGATTGGGAAAAGTGCATCAATTCCTTCCGGGTGGAATTTGACTGTGATATTTATATCACCGGTTCCAACGCAAAGCTTTTATCCGGAGAGCTGGCGACCTACCTGGGAGGACGCTATGTAGAATTTGTGATCTATCCCTTTTCCTTTTCGGAGTTTTGCCAGCTCTACAGGACGGTACAGCCAGGCAGCAGCGACTCGGCCTGTTTCCGGGAATACCTGACGGCGGGTGGGATGCCGTATTTAGCCAACCTTCGCTATGACGAAGAGGCGGGAAAGCAATACTTGACGGATCTATTCAATTCCGTGACGCTAAAGGACATTGTAAAGCGAAACAAGGTCCGGGATGTGGACCTTTTGGAGCGCATTGTTGCCTATGTCATGTCCAATGTGGGCACCACCTTTTCTGCAACATCCTTATCCAAATTTTTAAAGAGCGAAAATCGGAGAGTTGCGCCGGAAACCATGCTGAACTATATCCGCTATTGTATGGATGCCTTTTTGGTATATCAGGTGAAGCGGCAGGATGTTCAGGGAAAGCAGATCTTGTCCACCAATGAAAAATACTACATCGGGGACCATGGGATCCGGGAGGCTGTTTACGGCGGCAATATGCGGGACATCCAATTGATTTTGGAGAATATCGTGTTTATGGAATTGCTGCGCCGGGGCTACACGGTTACGGTCGGAAAAGTAGGGGAGAAGGAAATTGACTTTGTCGGTCAGCTGAAAAATCAAAAGCTGTATGTCCAGGTCACCTATTTGCTGGCCGACCCGGCAACGGTAGAACGGGAATTCGGGGTGTTCCGGGCGGTGGAGGATAATTACCCCAAATATGTGGTCAGCATGGATGAGCTGGACATGAGTAGAGATGGCATCAAGCACCGGAACATCCGGGATTTCCTTCAGATGGATGCCTGGGACTGAGCAAAAAACAGTTTGATGGCACACGCCAAGGCTTCCGGCGCATCCACATTGACCTCGTGCCCGGAATGGGGGATGGTCACAAATTCTGCCTTTGGCAGCTTCTTTGCCAGTGTCCTTGCCGCCTTTTTGTTGGCAGAGTCCCGGTCCCCGCAGGCTGCCAGCACGGGGCATTTTACATGGTCAAGGCCGCTGGTCAGGTCCATATCTGCCATGGAATTGGTAAGGGTGATAAAGTCAAGCTTTTTTAGACCAATGTCCTGAAATGGACCTTCCGGCATGAATTGGAACAGCAGGTTCTGCACCCAAAGCAAAAACTTTGGCATATTGTACTGCGGCGCGATCAGAACCAGGGAATTTACGTTTTCCGGGTGGTCTATGGTGTAATGCAGGGCAAGCACAGCCCCAAGGGAAAGGCCGCAGAGGTTGAAGGGCTCTGAAAATCCATCGCAGTAGGTACAAAATGCGGTATAGAGGCTGTTGTAAGTGCAGTTTCCCGGAGAGAAAAAATGACTTAATTCGGGGCAAAGGATGCCGTCCTGATGGGGAAGACAGGCTATTGTTTTCTCCCAGCTGGAGGCGGTCTGTCCCATTCCGTGCAAAAAGATGGTGTTCACATTGGCACCTCGATATGATTGATTTTTAGGCGGTATTTACTCCATCCCAAAGATATGATAAATGTAATTCTTCCGGGCATCCGCAAAGTGGTAAATATACACGGTGCCTTCTTCGATTCGGTACACGCACACGTATTGTTCCACAAACAGTGCCCGGAAGCCATATTTGCCCAGAAGCGTATCCTGCCGTAAAACGCCCAGCTCCGGGAACTCACCCAGCTGTCCAACGGCGGTCAGAACTTTTTCGGAAAAGGCCCGGGCATATTTGGTACCGACTTTATTTCTGTAATACAGCAGATAGTCCCGGAATTCGCTGCTTGCCTCGGATAGCCATTCAATCTTCACGTAGGATATCCTCCGCCAGCGCTTTCATCTGTTCCTGAGAATGAGTCCTGCTTCCGGAAAGCATACTCTTTTCCCGCCGGAGCATCTCCGCCAGAAGGTCCAGCTCGGCTTCCCGCTTTTCCCACAGCTCGATGGGGAGAAAAACCATTTCCCCGTCTCCGTTCCGGGTCAGGAAAATGGGTTCCTGCTTCTGCTTGGACAGGCGCACCATGCCGTCGTAGTCATTTCTCAGTGCGGTTGCGGATCGAATTTCCATGTTGTTCCCTCCGATTCCTTTATTCTTACTCTATTATAACGGAATGATTACCTGCCGTCAATCAGAATATGAGAAAGTGAGTTGCATTGTTTGTACATGAAATTTATGCAGACGGTGTCTGCACAAAATCGGCCGTTAAAAAAGCCAAATCCAAATTTACTAAATCACGATTTGACGAATTTGTGCAAGCGCCACTTGCACAAAGCATTCGAGCTTCTGCTGTTTATTGACTTGTGGCACTATTTAGGATATATTATTTCCAGAATGAAAAGGCAGAAACCATCTACATCTTGCGGATCCTGTATGGACGCAGAAATTTAGATGAAATTCTGCGGGAGATGAGCCTTTCCTGAAAATAAGGGGAAGGAATGGTTTTATGGGAGTATCGATGGGTGCACTCGTATTTATAAATCGGAATTTGAGGAGATGATGAAATGATTCGGCAATACCTTGATGGCGATATAGATGCGGTGATGCGGATATGGCTGAAAACGAATCTTCAGGCACACGATTTTATATCGGCTGATTACTGGCAAAGCAATTTTAATGCGGTGAAAGAGATGCTGCCCCAGGCAGAAGTATATGTACATGAAGATGACCGTACAAAGCAGATAGATGGGTTCCTTGGATTGAACGGTAACTATATTGAGGGTATTTTCGTGAAAAAAGCGGCGCAATCAAAAGGAATCGGAACGCAGCTGTTGAATCATGCGAAAGAAGTCAGATCCACATTGAGAGTGAGCGTTTATCAGAAGAATGAGAAAGCAATTCAATTTTATCTTCGGAAAGAATTTGGCATTCGATCTGAAAATATAGACGGCAATACAGGTGAAAATGAATTTGGTATGGTATGGAATCGGTAAACCAAGTTATTGGCGAGGTGATTTTGGTGGAGAAGATCGTTGAATATATTAAACAAAGATATAATCCCCTTTCCGTGATCCTCTATGGCTCATATGCGAACGGAACAAACGATTTGAACAGTGATTTTGACGCGTTGGTTATTTCTTATGATCACGAGCAATTCCATGACACATCTTTCGTTCATAACATTCAGCTAGATGTTTTCGTGTATCCGGCTTCGTACTTTGATGGAGCATTTGATTGCAATGATTTCGTCCAGGTTTTTGACGGAAAGATTCTTGTGGATCACGAGGAACGAGGAAAAATACTCCAAAGGAAGGTGCGTTCCTATCTGCAAAACCGTTCTCAAAAAACAAAGGCAGAAATAGATGCAAATGTGGATTGGTGCATCAAAATGTTGGCACGGGCAAAACGATATGATGCGGAAGGAATGTTTCGGTGGCATTGGGTGCTGATTGACAGTTTGGAGATATTTTGCGATATCATGCAGCATCCTTATTTGGGACCGAAAAAGGCCTTGACATGGATGGAGAAAAACCACCCCAGTGCGTTTCATTGCTACAAAAATGCGCTTGAGCATTTCGGGATAGATAGCTTGGAAAGTTGGATCGAATATATAAAAAACGCCAATGGCACAACTTAAAATAGCTTCTAATTGATCAAATCGGCGCTCCCGGAATCCAGCCCGGAGGCGCCGCTGTTTATCCTGCCTGGAGTACAGGACTTCCGGACAGGCGTGATTGGCATTATGGACAACAGATTCAGGAAAAATCTTTTGGCCGTCACTTGAAATGTGGCTTAATTAAGGGTATAATATAGCCACATGAAAGGAGTGGGTATTATGCAGATCATTCCCATGCGTGACCTGAAAAACACCGTTGAGGTGGAGCGCCGCTGTGCGGAGGAAAATGGGCCGGTGTATGTGACGAAAAACGGATATGGGCGGCTGGTGGTCATGGATATTGAGTATTACGAGCGGACCATGCGAAAGATGTACGAAGCCCAGGCATTGATCGCCGGAATGGAAGATGTGGCGGCTGGCCATACAAAAGACGGTGCCTCCGTGCTCCAAAACATGAGGGAAAAGTATGGCCTGTGAATTTGGCTATCGGCTGACCGGGAAAGCAGAAGCGGACTTGGATGGAATCCTATCCTATATGGCTGTCCAGCTTTCCAATCCTCGGGCAGCAGCCGCTTTTTTGGAGAAGCTTCAGGACGCTATTTCGGAAGCCTGTTCTTTTCCGGAAAGCGGCTCACTGGTGGATAACGAATTTCTGCCCTGTAAGACCATCCGCAAAAAGCAGATTGGAAACTATATTCTGTATTATTTCCCGGATGAAAAGGCAGAAACCATCTACATTTTGCGGATCCTGTACGGACGCAGGAACCTGGATGAAATTCTGCGGGAGATGGACCTTTCCTGAAAATAAGGAGAAAGAATGGTTTTATGGGAGTGCCAATGGGCGCTCCCGTGTTTGTAAATCGGTATTTGGAGGATAAAATGCGCCTTAGAAAGTACAGAACTTCTGACTGCGGACAGTTGGCTAAGTTATTTTATCATACGGTTCATAGTGTAAATGCAAAAGATTATACAAAAGAACAATTGGATGCATGGGCAACCAGAACCGTGGATTTGAAGGAATGGGATGAATCATTCTTAAAGCATCATACGGTGGTCGCAGTTGAGGATGATGAAATCGTCGGCTTCGGCGATATTGATGACTCCGGCTACCTGGACAGGTTGTTTGTTCATGCGAATCATCAAGGGGAAGGAATTGCATCCGCAATTTGCGATGAACTGGAATATTCGGCGAGCGGAAAGAAAATCACCACCCATTCGTCTATTACGGCCAGAGCATTCTTTGAACATCGGGGATATAAAGTTATCCGGGAACAAACGGTGATCCGAAATGGAATGACACTGACAAATTATATCATGGAGAAATAGACAAATTCCAGGTTATGAAATGGGGCTGCCGGACACGAGTGATCGGCATTGTGGACGACACGATATGCTTGTAAAACCTTTTCATTTGTACTGTAGAAAACCGATTGTTTTATTTTGCGCCGTATGGTAGAATATCCGGAGAAAAAGGTGTGTTTCGCTTCATGAGAATGGGGGATTATTATGAAGCTAAGTATTACAGATTATGAAGATTACCTATATGACCATTATAAGAGCAACGGTATGGATACCAGTTTGTTTATGAAATTGGTTGAGGAAGTAGGGGAAGTCGCTGAAGTTCTAAATAAGCGAGATGGGAGAAAGGCATCGGATCACGAAGATTTGAATTCTCAGTTAGCCAATGAATTGGTCGATGTGATCCATTACGCTTTTGCAATCGCATCCCTGAATCAAATTGACTTAAATGATGCGTTACTAGAGAAAGATAAAAAGGCTGCGTTAAAATATCATCACGAAAGAAACCTGGAACAATTTTTATCAGGAAGGTAAATTCCAGTTTATAGGAAAGAAATGGGAAATGAACATGGAATATTTGGAGAATGCGCAGAATAATTCAGAAATGGTCATCTATACTACTGCAGACGGCTTGACAAAGATCGAAACGACCTTTGATGGAGATACTGTTTGGCTGTCACTTGATCAGATGGCTGAGCTTTTTCAACGTGACAAATCAACGATTTCCAGACATGTCAAGAACATTTTTTCAGAGGGCGAATTGCAGCGGGAGACAGTTGTTGCAAAATTTGCAACAACTGCTTCTGACGGGAAAATCTATCAGGTCGATTATTATAACCTTGATGTCATTATTTCTGTAGGATACCGTGTGAAATCTCAGCGTGGGGTACAGTTCCGCATCTGGGCAACGGGTATTCTGAAGGAATATATGCGAAAAGGTTTTGCGCTGGATGATGAGCGCCTGAAAAACTTGGGTGGCGGTGGCTATTTTAAGGAGTTGCTGGAACGCATCCGGGACATCCGTGCATCCGAGAAGGTGTTCTATCGGCAGGTGTTGGAAATCTACGCAACCAGTATCGATTATGACCCAAAGGCCGAAATTTCCGTTCAGTTTTTCCGGAAGGTTCAAAACAAGATCCACTACGCGGTTCATGGCCAAACAGCGGCAGAGGTGATTTACACACGGGCCGATGCGGAAAAAGAATTTATGGGGCTGAACACCTTTGCGGGTAGCCAGCCCACGCTGAAAGAGGCGGTTGTTGCCAAAAACTATCTGGATGAAAAAGAACTGCGTGCCATGGGGCAGCTTGTGTCCGGCTACCTGGATTTTGCGGAACGCCAGGCGGAACGGCAGCAGGCAATGACAATGCAGGATTGGTCAGAGCATCTGGACCGCATTCTTACTATGAGCGGCGAGAAGCTGCTGTCCGGAAACGGAAGTATCAGTCACAAGCAGGCAATCGACAAGGCAGCGACTGAATACAAAAAATACAAGGCGCGGACGTTCAGTGGGGTTGAGCGGGATTATCTCGACGCGATCCAATTATTGGAGCAAAAAACAGGCAAAAAGGGAAGCTGACAGTTAGAACCCGCCTTAGATAAGCTTGTAGCTACATTCAAAAATCGGTATTTGTGGAGGAAATAGGTATGCTAAACAACATAGAGTTCGACCTTTGGGCTGATGGTTATGACAAAACTGTTGGTATTTCTGATGAGGAAAACACATACCCTTTTGCAGGTTATAAAAAGGTACTTGGGTTCATTTTTCAGACTATCATGCGAGCCAGAAATGCCGTTGTGCTGGATATTGGATTTGGAACAGGCACATTAACGACAAAACTATACGAGCGAGGCTGTTCCATTTATGGGCAGGACTTTTCATCAAGAATGATTGCGCTGGCATCTGAGAAAATGCCAAATGCACAGTTATATCAGGGGGACTTTTCAAAAGGGCTTGTCGAACCATTGCGCAACTTTCGTTATGATTATATTGTTGCGACATACTCTCTGCATCATTTGACGGATGCGCAAAAGAGCGACTTCCTGTTAGACTTGCGTAACTACTTAAAAGAAAACGGTAAAATTATAATCGGCGATGTGGCCTTTGAAACACGAAAGGACTTAGAACAGTGTAAATTGAAGGCAGGAGACACATGGGATAATGATGAAATCTACTTTGTCGTTGAGGAACTGAGAAAAGATTTTCCAAACCTTTCATTTACGCAAATGTCCGATTGCGCAGGCGTCCTGATTTTGGACTGACAACTGCCGGTTTATGGAACAGGCGCTCCCGAAACCAGTCCGGAGGTGCCGACTGTTTTATTCCGCCTGGAGCATATTCTGGGTAAAATTCCATACCCACAAGTTGGATCGTTGACGAGAACATGGGTAACAGCTCCAATGAGCTTGCCGTCCTGCAAGATTGGCGAACCTGACACGAGTGATCGGCATTATGGACAACACGATATGTTTGGAACCCCTTTTCATTTGTACTGTAGAAAACCGATTGTTTTATTTTGCGCCGTATGGTAGAATATCCGGAGAAAAAGGTGCGTTTCGTCCTATGAGAATGGAGGATTTGCAAATGCTGATGAACAGTGGCGAGTACTTGGATTTGGTACAAGGTAAAAACAGAGGAGCAGAGGGAACGGTACATCCGAAAAACAGCTGAAAATGGATGGTCGCACAGCATATTGATTCACCAAATTGAAAGCAATTTATACGAAAGATAGGTTATTGGCCGATTGTAAAATGCGAACAAAATTTATGGAGGTCTTGTATGAAGAAGATTGTATATATAATGCTATGTATGTTGCTTGTATGTAGTTTGAGTGCTTGCGGTGGAAATGTTGGTGAAGTTAAAACGCATAATGTAGATTCTGAAATTTATTCAGAAGAGGATATTAACGCTGCTATTGACACCATAAAAAAAGAATTTAAGAACGATTGGAAAGGATGTACTCTTACAGAGATTTATTATGCAGGAGATGACAGTTCTAAAGACCATCAAGATTGGGCAGATAGGTACAATGCAGATGAAGTCATTGTTTTGCAGTCTTCATTCGATGTCGATTCATCTGGAGGAAATGGTTCTTTGAATCCAAATAGTACATACAATGGTTGGAATTGGATTTTAGTTAGAACAAATGGCGGACAATGGCAACATGTTGATCATGGATATTAAGTCAAATTCCAGTTTATTGAACAGGCGCTCCCGGAACTCAGCCCGGGAGCGCCGATTGTTTTATCCCGCCTGGAGCATATTCTCAATAAAGATCCCATACCCACAGGTCGGATCGTTGACGAGAACATGGGTGACCGCGCCAATGAGCTTGCCGTCCTGCAAGATGGGGCTGCCGCTCATCCCCTGCACGATGCCGCCGGTGCATTTGAGCAGCTCTTCGTCGGTGACCTTTAGAAGCATATTCCGATAGGTCTGCCGGTCTTTTGGATATAATTTCAGAATTTCCACAGAATACTCCTTGGGTGGGCCCTCCCGGACGGAGGTGAGGATGGTGGCGCTGCCGGTGCGTAAAGACTCCCAGCTCCCGACTGGCAGGGCCCGGCCGGGAAAGCCCTGGGCACATTTCCCCAGAATGCCCTGAGGGGTGTTGCGGGTGATGGTGCCGATGGGGATTTCGGAGGTGGCTCTGCCTTTTAAAAGCCCCGGGGTGCCGGATTTTCCCATTTGGGCGGCTACCGGCTGGGCGGGGTAGATGCTGCCGGTTTTCAGGGGCAGAAGGCAGTCCTTCCCGGTGCTGACTCCGTGGCCTAGGGCGCCAAAGGTATTATTTTCCGGATCGTACCAGGTGACGGTGCCGATGCCGGTGATCCCCTGGCGCAGGTAGACCCCCAGCAGGGGCTGCCCGTTTTGCGCTTGAGGCTGAATTTCCAGGGTCATATTCTTGCTGCCCCGCCGGATGCCCAGCTTTGCGGTTCCGGTGCCGGTTTCCAGAGCCTTGGATACCTGGTCTGCTTCTGTAATGGGGGTGCCGTTGACGGAACGGACCTCGTCTCCGATCCGCAGCCCGGCGGCCTTGGCGTTTGCGCCGTACAGGTCGTCAAAGGCTGCTACCGTCACTGTGCCGCTGCGAATTTCCAGCCCTACCAGGGTCCCTACGGGAACCAGCATATCCGCCGCCTGGACGGAAAACGGCAGGATAAATACAAATAATAACAAGAAAATGCTGCTTAATTTTCGCTTCATGGGTTGCCCTCCTTTCTTTCTCCGCCTTGTTAATATGCCGCGGTGGTTTGGCTTTAACCGCTGAAAAAGTCGAAAATTCTGGGCGGGGGAGGGAAATGTGGAAAAAATTGGAAATGTGTGGTATGATGTTCTACACGTCATTGCGAGCCAGCGCGCACGCTGGCGTGGTGAAATGCCCGAAGGGTGCAATCCCCCGGTTGAAGGTATAGGCCCACCGCCCTGAGTATCCTTTCCCCCTCCTGCATGGAGGGGGTGCCCACCGCAGTGGGCGGGGGTGGAGGGGACCCGGTTCAATATTAGATTGGTTTGTTGAGAAAATAAGGGCATATCAAAGAAATGCCATTCATCTTGGCAAGGAAATATTTCGTACCTGGTCCCCTACACCCCCCCCCCCA
>JBNMHR010000006.1:0-73355 GCA_050872865.1 Faecousia sp.
CTCCACCCCCGGCCTGCGGGCCACCCCCTCCACGCAGGAGGGGGCAGGGGATTTCCGCCCGTCAGCCTGCACCATTCAACCGGGGGATTGCCACGACAGTCTGCGGACTGTCTCGCAATGACAGAGACCCCCACAGCTCCCCATTTGTCGGGGTGTTCACATATTTTGGGTATATATAATCGTCCCGGTTATTCTTCCCTTCGGCGACAGGCGTAGTAGTAGGCCTTTTCAAAATTCCCCTGGACCCGGCTGCATTCCTCTAATAGGGGCAAACAAGCCTTGGGCTCCCCCTGTTCCAGATATTGTTCGGCCTCTGCATAGTCCCCCTGGGCCATAGCGGCGCTGCCCCGGAGACGGTACCATTCCTTGTCTGGCGTTTCTACCGCATCCAGCAGTTTTATTGCCCGATCCGTATTTCCGGCGTCCAGGGCCTGCCTTGCCTTTTGGAGCAAGGCGCCGTCCAAGTCATTGGCTTCTGCGGGCTTTTTTCCATCCCGCAGAGAATCCCGGCAGGCCAGCAGCGGCGCAACGACGTAGGGGCCGGAAAACCGTTCCGACTGATTTAAGAATTTCTCCTTCACCGGTCCCCTGCCCTCTTTGGCGGCGTTTTCCGCACCCAGTAGGCAGCTCAGGAATCCCAGGATCCCTTTCTCCGCATCAAACAGGGGGTCCGGCTCCCGGTAGTCCTCCAGGGTTTGCAGCACCAACCCATACTTTCCCTGCAGGAAATCCTCACGGGCGTGGGACATGATCTCCGTATTGGCAGACTCCTCTGCTTCCCCCAAAAAGTACCCTACCGGCTTGCCCAGGACCCCGGACAGATATTGCAGGGTCTTCATGGAGGGCCTGGCCGTCCCGTGCTCGATCTGGGACAGCATATTCCTTGTGATCACATCCCCGCAGACCTGCCTCTGGGACAGCCCTGCCTCCAGCCGCGCCTTTAAGATCTTTTCTCCCAAGTCCATTTGGGTCCCCCCTCTTTAGAAGCCATTTTACCAAAATCTTCGCCAAAAAGCTACCCTCACAAAAATTTCATTTGCTATTTCCCGTAGAATGGTTTATAACTATATAGAAAGACTGGAGGTTTTTGAAAAAATGATGCAAAACCGAGAACTGAAGCAGCAAGCCGCAGCGCAACTGGAAAAAGCGACTCAGGAAAAGAAGCTTTCCCTTTGCTATGCCGGGGCCGTTTGCGGCGTGAGCGTGCTTTTTATGGCGCTGGACCTTTTGATTTCCAGCAGGATCCCCCAAACCGGCGGCCTGTCCACCATTGGGCTGCGGTCCTTCCTGTCCACCCTGTCCAGCATCCTGCCCATTATCAGCTTTGTGCTTTCTATGTGTCTGGGCTTTGGGTATTTGGGCGGAATGCTCCGGGTCAGCCGGGGGCAGTACACTTCCCCCAACGCTTTGCGGACGGGCTTTGAGCGGTTCTGGCCTCTGCTGCGGCTGACCATGCTGAAAGGGCTGATCTTAGCGGGACTGTCCATCGGCGCCACCTATCTTGCCACCACCATCTACACCCTGTCTCCCCTGTCTAACAGCCTGCTGGAAACCCTGCAGCCCATGCTTTCCGGAGGCAGTATCCTGAATGAGGGCACCGCTGCCGTTGGTGTTGTTCTGGATGCCGGTGTCATGGACGCGGTGTACAGCGCCATGCTGCCCATCTCCGTGATTTTCCTGATCATTATGGCTGTTTTTGTGGTGCCCATTCTGTACCGGTTCCGGCTGACAGACTATGTGCTTTTGGATCACCCGGAGGCCGGTGCTCTGTACGCCATCCGGCAGAGCAAGATCATGATGCGAAGCAACCGGTTATCCATGTTCAAGCTGGACCTGAGCTTCTGGTGGTTCTACGGCCTGATCATCCTGTCCACCCTGCTTTCCTACGGTGTTGTGTTCCTTGACCTGATCGGCGTAGCGCTCCCCATTTCTGAAGATCTGGCAGCCATTCTCTTCTTCCTGCTGTCCACCGGGGCAGACTTTGCCATTATCTACTTCTTCCGGGCCAAGCTGGAAGTCACCTATGCCCTGGCCTACAATTCCCTGAAGCCCCCGGAAACCAGCCAGGGCGCCGTATTGGGGAACATTTTCCAGATGTAATTCAAGCCCCATCCGAACAAAAACATTGGCCCCCGCCTTCTATGACTCCATGGAAGGCGGGGGCCCTAAAATAGGCATAAAAAATCCCCCGCCCGATTGGGCAAGGGATCCTATTGGAGCGGGTGACGAGGCTCGAACTCGCTACCTCCACCTTGGCAAGGTGGCGCTCTACCGGATGAGCTACACCCGCATCTGTCATCTGACCGTTAAGGTCAGATGACTTGGTGCCTCCGGTCGGAATCGAACCAACGACACGCGGATTTTCAGTCCGCTGCTCTACCTACTGAGCTACAGAGGCATCTTTTTTAGATGCGCTCCAGGTTTTCCCTGACAGCTTGGGTATTATATCGCAGGAACCGACATTTGTCAACTGTTTTTTACAGAATTATGAAAAAAGTTTTTTCTATTTCCATATCCGCTTCCACCAGGCCTTGACCTCCGTCTGTTCTACCGTCTCCCCGTAGACCAGGGGCACCTTGCCCACAGCCTTTCCGCCCAGCATTACATAGGCAAACCCGGCCTTTTCTCCCGCTTCAACCGGAGCATAGACAAAGCGCTTTCCGGCAATTACCGTCTGAGGCTGGTCCTGGGGTGCCATGGCATAGTCAAAATCCGCTTCACTTAGAAGAGATACGCTGCCTGCGCCCCCCACCACCGGAAGCACACCAACGGTATCCCCTTTGGATAAAACTCTTGTCACCTGATACCGGGCAAAACCATCTTCCAAAAGCTTTTTGTGGTCGTTCCAGTCGTCGGGCGCATCCAGGGTCACGGCAAGGAGCCGCCGTCCCTCCCGGGTGGCACTGGATACCAGGGCCCGGCCTGCCGCCTTGGTGTAGCCGGTCTTCACGCCGTCAGCCCCGGGAACCATCCACAGGAGCTTATTGTGGTTGCGAAGATACCGGCCGCCTGCGGAAATCGTCTTTGTGGATACCGTCTTGGCAAAGATGGGGTTTTCCATGGCATAGGCCGCCAGAGCTGCCAGATCCTTGGCCGTAGAATGGTGATCCGGCGCGTCCAGGCCGTTGGGGTTGGCGAAGTGGGTCCCGGTAAGCCCCAATACCCTGGCTTTGTCATTCATCAGTTCCACAAAATCCGCAGGATTCCCGCCGCAGAAAATGGCCAAGGCCACTGCGGCATCGTTGCCGGAGGACAGCATCAGGCCATACAATAGCTCCTGAACGGTCAGCACTTCCCCCTCCTTCAGATACATGGAGGAACCCTCGATGCCCACCGCCTCCTTGGGGATCCTGAATCGGGACAAAACATTGCACTGCTCGCACACCACCAGCGCCGTCATGATCTTGGTCGTGCTGGCGATGAGTGCCTGGTCATCCTCTGCTTTTGCATAGAGGATCCTTCCGGTGACCCCATCCACCGCGATGGCCCGCCGGGCAGACAGGGCCTGTACTTTTATCGGCAACAGCAAAACGGCAGCCAGAATGCAGGCTGCCGTTTTTGCAAATGATCTTCGCATACTTCTCACCCCGGCCTAGTCTGCCCGGGAAAGGCGCAAATTATTCCGCATTTTTCCGGGTATCCAGGAAGGAACCGATCCGGTCCAGGGTCTCCGGCACCATTTCTACGATCCGGTCTGCCGTGGTATTGGCCGGCTCCGCAATGGTCAGAATGCGTACATTGCCCTCTTTGACCACCAGGAAGCACACCGGTGTCACCTTTACCCCGGCGCCGACACCGCCGCCAAAAGGCATCTGTCCGGCTGCGGCCTTGGCGCTGGCAAAATCGGAACCGCCGCCGCCTAAACCGATGCTGATTTTGGACACCGGCAGAATGGTCGTGCCGTCCGACGTGGTAATGGGTTCCCCCACCACCGTATTGGCATCCACCATGTCACGGATCTTCTGAATGGTGGTTTCCAGCATATTGGGAAGTTTTTCACTCATTGGTCTGCACCGCCTTTTCCTTTTTCAAATTCATATATAGCTTTATCGCCCGGAAGCCGTACCCCAGCACAAGGCCCAAAATACGGCCCAGGGTGATGGTCAGGTCCATGGCAAACAGGACTTTTATTTCTTCTGCCAGGAAGTCGCACTCTACTTCCACGTTGCGTTTTTTGATGACCAGTGCCCGGTCCAGCTGGGGCATCAGGTTTCCCAGCGCCGCCCAGGCTCTGCCGTAATTCACGGCCACATCGCAAGGGTCCTCCCCCGCCAGGATCACCTTAAACAGCAGGTTGTCCACCCGCAGTTTCCGGCGAAGGTCTCCCAAAAATCGGAGGCCCAGCTTTATAAAGGGCAGGAACCTGGTAAGAGAACCGCCGGAGGACTGCTGTTCTTGGGGGGGCTCCTGTTTGGGGAACTGGGAAGGCTTTGGGGCTTCCGCTTCTTTTTGGGGCTTATGGAGCCGCTTTTCCAGCCATTCCGGCATGGGGTATACCGCAATACGGATCTTCCCAACTAGGACCGCCGCAAAGAAACCGTCCTCTCCGTAGCGAAGCCGAATGCCCAAGGGCAGGCAGCCCAAAAGGATCAAAATTCCCAGGAAAATCAGCCAGCCCATCAGTTCTTCGCCTCCCCGGGTGCCTCCTCCGGCAGCTCGATGGGTTCTCCGAAGGCGATCTTGTCAATGGGCGGCAGCTCTTCCAGAGAGCTCAGGCCAAAGGTCCGCAAAAAGTCCGGTGTGGTCCGGTATTGGATGGGGCGGCCGGGAACATTCAGGCGTCCCGCCTCCTCGATGAGCTTTTTGTTCAGCAGAGCTGCCACAGAATAGCTGCTGTCCGCTCCCCGGATCTGCTCTACCATGGCTTTGGTAGCCGGCTGGTAATAGGCAATGACGGTCAGAGTCTCCAGCTGGGAGGAAGAAAGCTTTGGGGGCTTCCGGGTCTCCAGCGTCTTTGTAATGTAATCCGCCATTTCACCGGAAGACACCATCTGGTAGCCGTTTTCCAGCCGCAGAACACGGATGCCTCGGCGATTATAGGCCAGGTCATCCGCCAGCTTGTCCAGGGCCTGCACAATATCCCTGGGGTCTACATCCAGCACCTGGGCCATCCGGCTGACCTCTACCCGCTCCCCGGCGGCAAAGAGAATGGCCTCCAGGATCCGGGTCAGTTCTTCTTGTTCCATTTAAGGCATCTCTCCTTCCGCAGTTTGTTCTTTGTCCATCAGTCGGACATTGGGATTTTCCCCGGAAGCATCGTCTTCCAGACGCACCGCATTGGTTTTGCACAGCTCCAAAATAGCCAAAAAAGTGGCCACCACCTCGGAACGGGTCTTGTTTCCCCGGAACAGAGACTTGAGCCGCTCCACGCCCCGCAAAATCAACTGACGCAGCACCTCCCGGGACTTTTTCCCCACGGGATAGGGCTCCTTGCCCACAATGCCCCGGAAATTCTGGGTAGAGGGAGGCAGCTGCCGCTGGTTCCGTTCGGCGATCATCTCCAGGGCCTGCAAAAGGTCCTTCACGTCGTGCTGATATCGGTAGCCGCTTATTTTTTTCAGAGGTTCCGGCTCCTTGGTAAAGATGCAGCAGCCGATCTCGTTTCTGGGCTCCAGCTCCGTTACAGCCAGGCGGATCTGCTCCATGGCCTCCCGGCGGCGGCGCTGAATGAGGCTCTGGCGCAGAACCTCCAATTCGTCCTGGGCCTCCTGCTGCTCTGCCGCGGACAACAGCATCTTGGTTTTGATGAGCATCAGGTGAGAGGCCATGGTGATAAACTCACTGGCGATCTCCATATCCAGCCGCTTCATTTCATCCAGATATGCCAGGTACTGCTCTAAAATCGCCGTAATAGATACATCCTGAATTTCGATTTTATTTTTGCTCAGCAGCAGAAAGATCACATCCAGAGGGCCTTCAAAGTCCTCCATGGTGTCGCCTCTGGCGTGAACGACGCCCTGCAAATGGTATTGAGGCTGAGACATACACATTTCCTTTTCTTCCGGTAACGGGTATTTTTCCCATTACCTGATCACTTTGACACATATTTCTTGCATTATACCATTGAATTCCCATAGGCGCAAGCAGAAATAAAATAAATTAACGAAATATCTCAAAACGATTGCAATTTCCGACGGGTTGTGATAAGATACATCTAGTAAATTGTCCGCCGGAGGGATGCACTGTGGGAAAGAAGAATCGATATCGTGAACTGGAGCGCATGATGAGCAGGATACTCATCGCCGATGCGCTGGTTTTTGTCTTGTTTCTTGTCTTCTCGTCCCAGGGGTGGACGGTAGTTCGGGTCATCAGTGCCATTGTGGCCACACTGGCTTCCCTGCTGTCCTTGGCTTGGCTGTTCATTACCGGTGAATTGCTTCGCCGCCGCAGCTTTTGGATGGTGACCGGGTTTGGGTGCATCTTCCTTTGCCTGGTAGTATCCCTGATCCTCAAGTATCCCTGCCCCCCCGTCGCCGGTTAAACAGAAATTTTTACCCTTGCAGCTTTCGCTGCAAGGGTTTTTGTTATCTATAGAAGGTATTTCCGCCGATGAATTCCCGGATCAGGCTGGTGGGCGGGATCTCGTCGTCCACATCCGCTTCCTGTACAAAGTCCAGGAGCTTTTCAATGTAGCGCACCTCGTCGAACCAGTCGTCCTCCGGCTGGACCTGGGAAAGGAGCGGGTAAATGTGCTTTTTCAGAACAGCCAGCTCATACAGGGTAGAGCTGTTGAAGATCACATCCGCATTTTCCTGGAAGGGGAAGATCCACTTTTTCTCCCCCTGACGGACGGATTCCCACATGGATACGGTCCGCTGGACGGAGGAGCCCCGGGTCTCGTAGTCCCGGACGATCCGCCGGATGAGCCGCAGGTAGCTGGTGGGGATCCGGTTGTGGTTATCCAGGTTCAGAGGCAGCAAAGGACTTACGTACATCCGGAAAATCAGGTTCTTATCTACATTCTCCGGCAGCATCAGGGGATTCAGGGCATGGAGGCCTTCCACAATGATCACGGAGTCCGCTTCCAGCCGCAGCTTTTCCCCGTGCCATTCCCGCCTGCCCGTCAAAAAGTTAAAGGTAGGCAGGCTGACCTCTTCGCCCATGAGCAGTTTCCCCATGTCCTGCCGGAACAGGTCACAGTCCAGGGTATTGATGTGCTCCAGGTCCAGCTTTCCGTCGGGGCCCGGGGCGATCTTATCCCGGTCGATGTAATAGTCGTCCAGGCTCATGAGGATGGGCTTTTTGCCGTATACCCGCAGCTGGGTCGCCAGCCGGTGGGCAGAGGTGGTTTTTCCGGAGGAGCTGGGACCTGCCAAGAGCACCGCCTTGGCCCCCCGGGAGCAGACCATATCCGCCACCTGGGAAAACCGCTTTTCGTGGAGGGCTTCATTCACCCGGATCAGCTCCCTTATCTTTCCGGAGGCCGTCAGGTCGTTCAGGTCCGACACGTTTTCGCATTGCATCAGCCGGCACCAGCGCTCCCCTTCGGAAAAGACGCTGAAGAACTGGGGCATAGGAGAAAGCTTTGCCACCCGGTCCGGCTCCAGCTCATCGGGATACACAAAGAGAAAGCCCCCGTCTGCCGGCAAAATGTCCCACACCGTCAGATAGCCGGTGGAGGGAGCCAGCTCCCCATAGAAATTATCCAGATAATCCCCGTAGCTGTACTCGCTGCAATAGTCGCCCTTCCGCCAGCCCAGGAGTCTGGCCTTATCCGGCTGGCCTTCGGCGGCAAACTGGGCAATGGCCTGTTCCTTGGGCACTCTCCGGCGAAGCAGCGGAATGTCCTGGGCTACGATCTTCTCCACCTGGGCTTTGAGCCTGGCCACAGAAAAATCCTGAGTCTTATTTACGGAGATAAAAACGCTGGAGCCCAGGGTGCAGTCCATGGTGCACTCCGCCTCCGGCCACAGCTGCCGCAGGGCGAGGAAGATCACAAACTGGCCGGTGCGGATGTACACATCCCGGCCGGCAGAGTCCCGGATCCGCAGCAGGTGGATATCCCCATTGGAGGCAGCCATGGCCCGCCGCATAGAGGGCCGGTCCCCTTCTCCATCCTGATCCCGCAGGGGGATATAATTCAGGGTGAATACCTCTCCGGCAATTCTGGCCGCCAGAGGCCGCTGGGACAGCTTTTGCGCATCTAACCCCAAGTGTCCGATCAGCTCCAGCAGGCTTTGACCCTTCTGCGCTTCTATTCTTCTACCGTCGATATTTAGTTGCATAGAATCACCTTCTCGTCAGGATATACAAGTATTCTATCATTTTTCTGTGAACAATTCAACATATTTTCCAATACTCGTTCCCGGATAGTAGTGCTGCAGGATCTGGGCAAAGTCTTCCCCCTCTTTTGCCATGGCCTGGGCGCCGTATTGGCTCAGGCCCACCCGGTGGCCGTAGCCCCGGGTCTCAAAGAGGAGACCCTCCTCCTGGGGGGTGACCGTAAAGGCGGTGGAGCGGAGATTTAGCCTGCTGCGGAGCTCGGTGCCGGAAAAGCGCCTTTTCCCCAGCTCCAGCCAGTCGATCCCGCCGCCGGAGGTCTGCGACATCGTTCCCAGCCACTGGGAAGGGTCCTCCGGCAGCGTGATCCCCAGGGCCGCCTCCAGCTCTTGTCGGCTCAAAAACTTTGTGTCCCGAAAATACATGGCATCTTCCTCCCCTGGGCTATCCAAAGCCTGCAAATAGGGATAGTCCGTCCCCCATACTGCCACCGCATCCTCTGTCCGGCCGCCGGAGCAGGAAAAGTAGGTGGCTTCGATCAGCTCCCCATCGTAGGTTAGAACCAGGTCATCGGTGTCCCGGACGGCAGATCGGACCTTTTCCAGCTTTTCCGGGTCCCCGCCCCGATCTAAGTAATCCTGGGGGTCCCAATAGGCCTGGCAGCAGCCCGGGTCCCGGCACAGGCTGCCAGGCCCATGCTTGATACCCGATTTTTGCGTCTTCCTTGTATAAGTACGGGCCGCCACGGCCTGGGCTTTCAGCGCTTCCTCTTCAAAATCCGCCGGGATCTCGCCCAAAACCACCCCTGCCAGATAGTCTTCCAGGCTTTGCGTTTCTTTCTCCCCCGTTTCTTCCAGGATGGAAACAAGGGCTTCCCCGTCTGCGCTATGGGGCTCCGGTGCCGTAAACTCCGGAGTCTGCCCCTGCACATTTCCTGCCAGACGCATCAGTGGCGGGGTCCAAAGCAGCAGGATCACCGCTCCAATCAAAAGTCTCCATCCCAAATGTTTCCGTGTTTTCCTCATGCCGACGCTCCCTTTCCGTTTTGCTGTAAGGAATATCTTAGCACGAGGGTTGGCGAAAAAACGTCAAAAAAAAGCCGAAGGCGCAAAACCTTCGGCTTTTCAAAATTATCCCAAACACTTGGCCAGGCGGATGCCGCCCTCTGCCGGGGGCACCGTATTGACGATCACGGGTACGCCGTGCTTCTCCATGGCCGCTACCGCCTGATCCCGGAAGCACTCGCTGTAAATCAGGCCCCCTGCCAGAACGATCTTCAGGTCCGTTTCGCCTTTGGCCCGCAGGTTCTCCAGCATACGTCCGGCATAATCCGTCAGATAGTCCGCCGCCTGCTGGCGCAGCTTTTTACACAAAGGAGACTCCGCTGTTTCCAGAACGATGGAAGCATAGGAAGCGATCTCGTCTCCCCGGGTCAGGGTAGACAGCCGATAGAGCATATCCTCCCGGGTACCGCCCTGGGGCAGGAGCTTCTTCTCTACCTTCCGGAAGGTGAAGCAGTCCTCCCGGCAGCCATCCAGCCACAGGGCCATTTCCCGCAGCAGCCGGGAGCCCATCCAGTAGCCGGAGCCCAGATCGGAGAAAGCATAATTCCAGCCGCCGATGCGCATGGTCTCCCGGTTGCTGCCAATGCCCATGACTACAGAGCCGGTACCGGCGATCACCGCCACCCCAGGCAGATCCGCTGCCGCCCAGAAGGGCAGCTCCGCATTGTTGACCACAGTGGTCTTTTCCGGCACAAAGCCCGCCTGCTCGATCATAGCTTCGTAGATAGTCCGGTCCTGGGGGGTATCGCAGCCGGACATGCCCCACACACCTCTGGTGATCAGCCGGGGACGGACTCCCAGGCCCTCCATCTGCCGGGCCAGATCCCGCATGTTGGCAAAAGCCGCCGCATTGCCCACCGCCTTAAAGCTGGTAGGTCCCCCCTGGATACAAATGAGTTCCTTTCCTGTTTCATCCGCCACACGGAGTTCCGTGCGAATGCCACCGCCATTGACACCAAGATAAAGGTTTGTCATATCTATTCTCTCCTTCAACTCCATAGCGGACCAAAACATATCCGTTCCGGCCGGACTAATTATAAATACTGTATCTCATTTTTCCTCTAAATGCAACAACATTTTTTAAAATGCCCTATCTTTTTCTTTACTTCTCTCTGAATTTCCGGTATAATCAGCAAGCAACCTGCACAATTTTTGCAGGAAGTGCCCAAATTATTCTTTTCCGGAGGAACTCATGAAACGATTTTTATCTTTCTTTCTGCTCCTTTCCTTTCTTTTATCCGCCTGCTCTGCCGGGGACCGGGAGAAAAACGAAAGCAGCAGCATCTACCTGACCTCGATGGATACCGTCATGCAGTTGACTGCCTACGGCCCAAACCGGGAAGCTGCCCTGCAAAAAGCGCAAGCAGAAATTGAGCGGCTGGACGACCTGCTCAGCGTAGGTAAGGAAGACAGCGACGTTTCCCGGCTGAACCGGGATGGTACCTGGGATCTGAGCCCGGACACCGCCTTCCTTTTGGATCAGGCCTTGCAGCTGTATCAAAACACCCAGGGGCTTTTTGATGTGACGGTTTACCCCCTCGTCAAGCTCTGGGGCTTTTACGACAAGAATTATCACGTTCCCACAGAGGCTGAACTGGAAAAGGCCATGGCCCTTATGGGGTCCGACCGTATTTCTTTTGACCCGGATACCGGCCACACCGTTTTGGATGGCGGCCAAAGCATCGACCTGGGCGGCATCGGCAAGGGCTACACCTCCCAACAGGTCACGGACATTCTGAAAGAAAACGGCATTCAAAGCGCTATGGTGAGCCTGGGCGGAAATGTCCAGTGCCTGGGCACCAAGCCGGACGGTTCTTCCTGGAACATCGGCATCCGGGATCCCTTTGGGGACAGCCTGTACTGTGCCGTCTCCATTGCAGACAAAGCAGTCATCACCTCTGGCGGCTATGAGCGCTATTTTGTCCAGGACGACAAGACCTATCTCCACATTCTGGACCCCCGCACGGGGTACCCGGCGGAAAGCGGCCTCAGCTCCGTTTCCATCATCTCCTCCAGCGGCACCCTGGGCGACGGACTGTCCACTGCCCTGTACATCATGGGCTTGGATGGGGCCAGCGACTATTGGCGCAGCCACCGGGAGGAATTTGACGCGGTTTTTATTACGGACGACGGTACGCTTTACGCAACGGAGGGTCTGAAAGGCGCCATCCGCTCGGAGCATGATATTCAGTTTATCTCCTAACACAAACGCCTCTGCCCGAGATCCTGGCAGAGGCGTTTGCATATCTTATACGAGCTTGCTCAGCCGATACAGGGCCCCCGCCGCCTGGGATCTGGTCACCGCCGTATCCGGCAGATCGATGCCCCGGTCTGAAAGCATTTG
Source organism: Faecousia sp. (assembly GCA_050872865.1). Taxonomy (GTDB): domain Bacteria; phylum Bacillota; class Clostridia; order Oscillospirales; family Oscillospiraceae; genus Faecousia. Next base: position 11,629 of record JBNMHR010000006.1, read on the forward strand.
TATCCAGTCTTCCGCTTCCCCGTCCAGGTCCAAAGCGCCGCACAGCAAAGCCGCCGCGTCAGCACCGGTCAGGGTCTCTTCGCTGTCCCAGCTGCCGGTTTTCCAGATCCCCTTTTCCGTCAATCCGGAACGCAGGGCCGTAGCGGCATAGGGGCGAAGCCATCTGGGGAGATTGGAAAGCTCCTCCATGTGGGGTGTATCCTCTACGGGGATGCTCAGGGTTTTTACCACCATGGTCAAAAACTCTCCCCGGGTCACCTCCTTCTCCGGCTGGAAGCAGCGCTGGCCTGCCAGCGTCTCCCCCGTAAAGATGCCGGAAGAACGCATCCACTGAGCCGTAAAGCAATCCGCGCCCTGAGTATCGGCATAATCATCCGGCTCCGTAGGGCGCAGGATGGTGATGGTCACCGTAGCCTCCCGGGAGGTTTTCCCCTGGGGGTCCGAGGCGGTGTAAGCAAAGGAATCCACCCCCACCTTATTGCTTTTGGGGGTATAGGTGAAGCTGCCGTCCTCCTTTAGCTCCACCGTTCCCCGGCGGGGCTGGCGGGTAACGGAAAAGGTCAGCTTCTCCCCTTCCGGGTCCCGGGCAGACAGCATACCGGTATTTGCCAGGTTCTTATAGGTTTCCAGGCTGCTGTCCTCCGCCTCCGGAGGCTTGTTTTCCTTCCCACGGATCCCCAGGCTCAATGTTGTTTGGGCACCGCAGGTATCGGTAATGGGCAGATAGGATATCTGGGCCTGGGTATCCGATTCCGTCAGCTCCGGCACAAAGGTCATGCTTTCCAGCTGTTCCCGTGTCAAGGCATCCCCCGGCCGCAGCACACGCTCCTGCAGAAAGCATTTTCCGTTTTTGGGAAGCTCCGTCAGGAAAATACCCGCAGTTTCCTCTCCAAAGTCTTGGGGGCCAAAGGAATAACTGCTTCCGCTGTCTACCTGGGCCGCCTGGGCAGATACCGGCAATAGAAGACACAGCAGTGCTGCCCAAAGGGATCTTTTTATTTTCATAGAACAATACCTCCAGAAAAAGATTTCCGGAGGTATTGTTTGCCATCCCTGGCAGAATTATACGATTCTCTTCAGGGCTGTTTGGTAAAGGAAAGGGTCGTTTCTCCGTCGGTCAGCTCCAGCTTGCCGTCCTTAGGCAGCGTCACATCCCACTGTCTGTCCGGAAAGCGGATGGTGATCGACGCTCCTTTTAACAGCGTCACGCCGGAGCCGTTCAGCAGCTCCTTCATAGACAAAACCGCTCCATCCCCATTGAATTGTTTCTCAAAGTCCGCCATGGACATGTCATAATCCGATTCAAACACCCCTGCATTGTCGCTGACATCGTAATTGTCCAGGAATTCCTCCCGGGAAATTTCCATTTCCTTTATCTCCGCCTCAACAACGCCATCATAAAATGTCCCGAAATCATCCTGGAACTGGGATATATAGCTCTTTTGCAGCCGGTCCAGGTCTTCCTCCGTCAGGGTCAGCACCGCCAATCCGTCTTCGTCAATGGTCAGCTCCACCTTGGCAGACAGATCCTTCAAGGCAAAATCCTTGCAGAAATCTTTGTCAAAAAGCTTCTGATCCTGGGCCTGGGTTTCCAGTTCTTTTTGGAAATAGGGAATGCTATCCAGCGTATACACCCAAGTGCCCACTACGTCCTTCAATTCCTGCTTGGACTCCTGGCCGTTTTCCAGATCCGACGCCAGTTTTGTACCCTTCCATGCTTCCAACGCCGAGGCTGTATCGCCCTGATCGTACTGTTCCAAGGCCGCCAGCTGCGCCGCCGCTTTCGAAAGGCCCTTGGCGTTTTCATACTCCCCAAGAGCCGCAAAGGCCGCGGAGGCACCTAAATACTCCCCTTCGGACAGCTGCTTCATGGCCAAATGGTAGTCGCAGGCTGTGACCATAGCTTCGCTGTCCAGATAGCCCTCCAGGTCCCGGAAAGCCTTCCGGGCCTCGGTATACTGGCCATAGTTAAACAGGTTTCTGGCCGATTCATAGCTTTTCTCCTGGGATTTTCCGCATCCTGTCATTCCAAGAAGCATTGCGCCCAGAGTCAAAATCACTACAGATTTCTGAAACATTTTCATAAAAAACACCCCTTTATTTTGTCTTCCATAGGCGGTAATTGCCCGCCGTGTACACGGATCCATATTTTTCTTCCAGAACCGCCCGGATCTGCTCCGGCTCTGTTTCCTCCAACGGTGTCACCACAAAATCGGCATCTCCCGAGCGGAGATAGCTTTCAATTTCGTGGCCGATCTCCGGGTCCAGCTGGATATAGTGGGGCTGCCAGTCGCAGTATTTGTTTGGCGGCAGGAGTCCGGCCTGGATGTAAAAGGCGGAACAGGAAGGAAAGCCATACACATACGCCGTCTTTCCCTCGGGGATCCGGTTTACGATCGCCTGGACTGCATCAAAGTCCTCCCGGTCCTCCGTATGGGTCAGAGCGCAATACATGGCGTAGCGCACTTCTTCCAGCGCCCGGGGCCGAAACAGAGGCCACTGGGCCGCCAGCACTGCCAGCACCAGTGCCAGGCAAATCAGTCGCTTTACTCCGCCCCTGGCTTTTGGATGCTCTTCCGCAAACAGGAAGGCAGCAAACACCAGGTTGGGAATGGCCAATACAAAATAGTGGCAGTAGCCGTTCCCCATCAGCGCGGCAAGAACCGTGGTAAAAGCCGATGCAGCAAAGAACAGCCAGCATCGCCAGTCCTTTTCCCGGAAAAGTACCAGCGGGATCAAAGGCAGCAGCGGCAGCAGCAGGCACCACCGGACCGGGCCCATGGTATAAAGACTATCCAGAAGCCCACTTTCCCCGGAATAGGCAAAGCCGAAGAAGAACACCTGAGAAAGCATCTCCCCAAGAATTCCCTTGGCCAGGCACCATAGGACCCCCGGCAAAAGCCCGGCTATCACGCCCAAAAGGAACATCCCGGCGTTTGCCAATAGATTCTTCCAGCGCTTCCAGACGATCAGGTCACAGGTCACCGTCAGCAAAATCCCACCAACCAGCGCCGCGTTGGTGACCCGGATCAGTGCCATAATGCCAAACACCGCACCATAGAAGAAGCCTGCCCAGATAGGATGGTCCTGGGCTTCCGCTTGACGGGTTTTTGCTTTGCAAAGCCAGCAAAGGAAGAGATAAAGGCAAACGCTCAAAAAGGGCATGGACCATTCTTCCGTCAGATTGCCGCCGGTCATGGTGTAGCTCATCACATAGCCCAAGGGAAGGAGCACAAGCAGGCAGCCCCACAAAGGGCATCTTTCATCCGCCAAACCCAGGCATCGGAGAAAAAAGAAGACGCTTACCGACATAGCCAGCCACTGCAGCAGAAAAATCCCCAGCCGCCCCGGAGAAATCAGCTGCCCCAGGTACTGGATCCAGAAGAGGTAAGGCCCTTTCATATCAAAAAAGTCCCGATATGGCAGGAGTCCCTTTGTCATGCCCACGCCTACCAGCCGAAAAAAGGCCGAGTCCTGGCCGGGGGCGTATTGCAGCAGTGGCGTGGTGCTCAGGGAGCAGATCAGTAAAAATACCATTGACGCAATGGCGGACAGTGCGATCATGAAAAATGCAGACTTCTTATGTTTCATTTTCGGTTCCGCTTTCTATAAAATCGGCAGGAACAAATGGGGAGTTGTATGTGTCATTGCGAGGCAGTGCGCACACTGCCGTGGCAATCCCCCGGATGAATGGTACCAGCCCACCGGCGGGAAAAATCCCTATCCTCTCCAAGTCTGGAGAGGATAGGAGACGCCCGACCTGCAGACAGTCTAAAACCTTTGGGGATTGCCACACCAGTCTGCGGACTGGTTCGCAATGACAGTTCAACAAATCCCTATTTATTCTTTTCACCCTATTGTACAAAAAACTTTTGCCGCCGTAAAGAGGGAAAATCTTACGGCGGCAAATTTTTACATTTCCAACATCTTTTCTGCGGTCATCATTCCGTCGATGGCAGCGGACATAATGCCTCCGGCATACCCGGCCCCTTCTCCCGTAGGATAGAGGCCGCGGATGGCCGACTGTCTGGTCTCATCCCGCAGGATCCGCACCGGGGAGGAACTTCTGGTCTCCGGAGCGGTGAGCACCGCATCCGGATCTCCGAAGCCCTTTAATTTCCCGTCCAGCTTGGGAAGGGCCTCTTGGAGTGCGCCGGTGATCCGCCGGGGCAGGCATTGATGCAGGTCCGTCCAGGTAACGCCGGGGCGGTAGGTAGGCATCACCTTTCCGGGGCCTTTGCTTTCCTTCCCCGCCAGGAAGTCCCCTACTTTTTGAGCCGGGGCCCGGTAGCTTCCGGAAAGTCCAAAGGCCGCCTCCTCGATTTCCCGCTGCCAGTACATACCGCCCAGGGGGCCTTCGTGGGGAAATACCTCCGGGTTCACGGTGACAAGCAGGGCCGCGTTGGCGTTCTCCCCATCCCGGTCCGCATAGCTCATGCCGTTGGTAACAAGGCGCCCTTCCTCGGAGGCTGCCGCCACCACATAGCCGCCGGGACACATGCAGAAGGTATATACCGTACCATCCTCCAGGTGCTGCACCAGCTTGTAGTCCGCCGGAGGCAGTACCCCTCTGGGGCGGCCGTACTGGGCAAGGTCAATATCTTCCTGCCGCTGCTCGATCCGGACGCCCATGGCAAAGGGCTTTGGCTCCATGGGAACGCCTTGGTTTAAAAGGCTCTCAAAGGTATCCCTGGCGCTGTGTCCAATGGCCAGCACCGCCTGGCGGCAAGGAATCACCTCTCCGGTGGTCAAAACCACACCTGTCAGCCGGCTATTTTCCATCTCCAGCCGCTCCACCTGGCTTTCAAAGCGGACTTCTCCTCCAAGGGAGATAATGCGCCTGCGCAGATTCTGAACGACCTCCAGTAATACATCCGTTCCCACATGGGGCTTGGCGTCGTAGAGGATATCCTCCCGGGCCCCTGCCGCCACAAACTGCTCTAAGATCCAGCCGATCCTGGGGTTATTGACCCCGGTATTCAGCTTGCCGTCGGAAAAGGTCCCGGCGCCGCCCTCTCCAAACTGCACATTGCTGCGGGGGTCCAGCCGGCCGGTCTCAAAGAATTCTTCCACTTTTTTATGCCGGGTCAGGGCATCCTGTCCACGTTCCAGCACGACGGGCTTTTTCCCTGCCAGGGCCAGCACCAGAGCCGCAAACATCCCCGCAGGGCCAAAGCCGATGACCACCGGCCGGTCTTCCCCGGGGACTGCCTTGGGGACCCGATAAAAGACCGCAGGAGCCGCGCTTACCCGCTTGTTCCGGCACCGTTTTAATACCCGGTTTTCCCCGGACTTCAGGGCCACGTCGATGGTATAGATGACCCTTACCTCCGGCTTCTTCCGGGCGTCGACAGACCGGCGTACCAGGGTCAGCTTGGCGATCTCAGAGCCGGAGACCCCCAGGGTTTTGGCCGCCTCATATAAAAGTGCCCCCTGGTCATGCTCCGGGGGCAGAGAAATATCCCGAATCCGTATCATTTGGCTCCTCCCGCATTCCTTCCTGCCAGCAGCCCGGAAGCCCAGGCCCACTGCAGATTATAGCCGCCGCAATCCCCGTCCACATCCAGCACTTCTCCACAGGCGTAGAGCCCGGGGACCAGTTTACTTTCCATAGTCGTATCGCAAAAATCTTCCGTTATGATCCCACCGGCGGTCACCTGGGCGCTGTCCATGCCCAAAGGCTCCGTCAGGTGCACCGGGAACCGCTTTACCTTTTGGGCCAGTTCCCGGAGTTCATAGTCTGATAGGTCCGCCGCTTTTCCCGTAAGGCTGAGGCTGCAGGACTGGACCAGGACCCGGCCCAGCCGGTTATGGAGGATCCCCGTCAGCAGTTCCCCATTGGGCAGCGCCGTTTCTCTCCGCTGTTTTAGGGTTTCCAGCAGATCTTCTTCAGAGAGAATGGGCAGCAGGTCCAGTACGCATACCCAGTTGCCCTTTTCCCGGCACACATCTCGGGAAAGCTCAAACATCATAGGCCCGGAAAGGCCCATTTCCGTAAACTGGATCTCCCCGGCACCTTCCGCAAAAAGCGTTTCATCCCGGTAGATCGTCCCCTTGCACTCTACCCGGACGCCCTTCAGGGAAGCCACCCCGGGCCAGTCGGTTTTGATCTGGACTAAGGCAGGCCGCAGCTTGGTACACCGGTGGCCCAGGCTTCTTAGGATCTGATAGCCGGACATACCGCCCCCCAATTTGCTGCCTGCCAGGCCTCCGCAGGCCACAATGAGCTTGTCGCAGAGGTAGGTTTCTTCCTCCGTTTCCAGCCAGAAGCCCGACCCGACCCGTTTGACTTTCGTCACCTCTGCCCCTGCCATCAGGCGGATATTGGGCTTTTCCAGCGCAAACCGCAGCACATCCACCACGGAATTGGCCTGGTCCGAGAAAGGATACACCCGGCCGGAGGCCTCCGCCACAGTCAGCAGACCCAGAGAGCGGAACCAGGCAAGCACTTTTTCCGGAGGATACTGCTCCAGGGCATACCGCCAAAAATCCGCCCCGTCTCCGTGGTAGCCCCCCTCTAGGGCGTGGAGATTTGTCAGGTTGCAGCGCCCGTTTCCGGTGGCCTGGAGCTTTCGCCCCACCCGGGCCTGCCGTTCCAGCAGCAGCACCTGGGTTTTGGGGTCCTCCGCCGCCTGGATGGCCGCCGCCATGCCGGAAGCTCCGGCGCCGATGATGCCAATGACCATGGTTTTCTTGTTCCTTTCTCCGTGGATTCGATTTTGTACCCCATTATACACAATTTTCCCCCGATACACAAGAAAAACTTCTTCCCATCCTTCTTTTTCTGTGCTATAATGGCCGGTAAATGGACCAAAGGGGAAGTTGAACACAAAAATGGAACGAACCGCCATTGAAAAAATCGCAAAAACGCCGGAGGACCGGCTGCTCCTGGCCAAACTTTGGGACAAGATCACGGCCGCCATGCGGAAAAGCATCCCCGGGCAGACCCATTTTCTGTCCCCCCGGGAGCTGGAGCTGGCCCGGTACCTCTTTGGGGAGGAGCCGGGGCTTTTCGCCTTTGGCGGATACGAAGATGCCGAGCGAAAAATGCTCGTCTACCTGCCGGAGTATCTGGAGGCGCAATTTTTATATGAAGAGGACAGCCCGGTCGTTTGCCTGGAAGGCACCTTTTTCCAGGCAGATACACTATCCCACCGGGATATTCTGGGGGCTCTGATGGGCGCCGGGATCAGCCGGGAGACGATAGGCGACATTCTGGTAGAAAAGGGCCGGTGCCTGTTTTTCGTGACCCAGGAGATCGCCCCCTATATTTTGGACAATCTCCGCTCCGCCGGTAGGACCGTGCTGCATCTAAAGCAGGTGCCTTTACAGGGGCTTTCCCTCCCCCAACCGGAATTCCAGGAGATCCGCGATACCGTCTCTTCGGTACGGCTGGACAGTGTGATCTCCTCCGGCTTTCGCATCGGCAGGTCCCTGGCCGCGGAGTATATCCGCTCCGGAAAAGCAGCCCTGGACGGCGTTCCCTGCGAAAAGCCGGATAAAGCAGTAGCCGAAGGGGCCAAGATCTCCGTAAGAGGGTTGGGAAAAATCCGCCTGGCCTCCATCGGCGGAAAAACGAAAAAAGACCGGATCAGCTTGCTGATTCAGAAATATGTGTGAGGATCTTATTATGAACATGAACGAAGTCATTGCCCGCATCAACGAGCTGGCAAAAAAAGCAAAAACCGGCACTCTGACCCCGGAGGAGCTGGAAGAGCGAGCCAAGCTCCGCAAAATTTATATCGATTCCGTAAAAGCAAACCTGGTAGGCCAGCTGGAAAACACCTATATTCTGGAGCCCGACGGCACCAAGAAGAAGGTGAGCAAAAAATAATGGAGCTTCTTAGCGCTCTAAACCGATACACCCCCGTAAACCCGCAGGAAGCCCGGGATAAGGAGCAGCTTCTTGCCCTGCTACAAAGCGGGCAGGAGCTCTACACCCGGGATAATCCCGTCGCCCACCTGACCGCTTCCAGCTGGGTGGTGAGCCCGGACCGGAAGCAGGTGCTATTGGTATACCACAATATCTACAAATCCTGGTCCTGGATGGGCGGCCATGCCGACGGGGACCGGGATCTTTGTGCCGTTGCCCTGCGGGAGGCCAGGGAGGAAAGCGGCTTAACGGATCTCCGCCTGCTGACGCCGGACATTTTCTCTTTGGAAACCCTGACGGTAGACGGCCACGTCAAGCGGGGGGCCTATGTATCCAGCCACCTACACCTGAATGTGACCTATCTATTGGAGGCGGACCCATCTGAGCAGCTCCAAATCAAGTCCGACGAAAACAGCGGCGTTCGCTGGTTCCCGGTAGAGGAAGTGGCAAACGCCGTTTCCGAACCCTGGATGCAGGCGCGCATTTATAACAAACTCATGGACAAAGTCAGGTCCATGGGCATCTAACGGAGGAACGAATGGAATTTTTACCCATTACCCGCGCAGAAATGGAAGCGCGGGGCATTCAGCAGCCCGATTTCGTATACGTCATCGGTGACGCCTATGTAGATCACCCTTCCTTTGGCCACGCCATTATCAGCCGGATCCTGGAAAGCCAGGGCTACAGCGTGTGCATCATCTCCCAGCCCAACTGGAAGGACCCACAGTCCGTCGATGTGTTCGGCCGGCCCCGGCTGGGCTTTCTCGTCAGCGGCGGCAACATGGACTCCATGGTGAACCAATATCCCGTCACCCATCACCGCCGTAAAACCGACTCCTTTACCCCCGGCGGCGTCATGGGCAAGCGGCCGGACTATGCCACCATCGTCTACTGCAACCTGATCCGCCAGACCTACAAGGATGTACCCATCCTCATCGGCGGCATTGAAGCCAGCCTCCGGCGGCTGGGCCACTACGACTACTGGTCCGACAGCATGAAACGGTCCATTCTCCTGGATTCCCAGGCGGACCTTCTCATGTACGGCATGGGCGAAAAGAGCATCGTAGAAATCGCCGACGCCCTGAACGCCGGGATGAACGTAAAGGACATTACCTATATCGACGGCACCGTCTTCAAAACCCGGGAGCTGGACGAGAGCCTGCCCACCATCGTGCTGCCTGCCTTTGAGGAGATCCAGAAGAACAAGCGGACCTATGCCGAGTCCTTCAAAATCCAGTACGGTAACTGCGACCCCTTTACCGCCAAACGTCTTGCCGAACGCTACGGGAAGGAATTCGTGGTCCAGAACCCGCCCCAGAAGCCCTTGACCACAGAGGAAATGGATGCGGTCTACGCCCTGCCCTATTGCCGGACCTATCACCCCAGCTACGAAAAGGCCGGGGGCGTTCCTGCCATTGAAGAGGTAAAGTTCAGCCTGGTCAGCAACCGGGGCTGCTTCGGCGCCTGCTCCTTCTGCGCCCTGACCTTCCACCAGGGCCGGATCGTCCAGGTCCGCAGTCATGAAAATATTCTGGCCGAAGCGGAACAGATGGTCAAGGACCCGGCCTTTAAGGGATACATCCACGATGTAGGCGGCCCCACCGCCAACTTCCGGCACCCGGCCTGCGAAAAGCAGATGACCAAAGGGGCCTGCGGCGGCCGGCAATGCCTGTACCCCACCCCCTGCAAGAATATGAACGCCGATCACAGCGACTACGTGGCCCTTCTGCGGAAACTGCGGAAGATCCCCGGAGTGAAGAAGGTTTTCATCCGCAGCGGCATCCGGTTTGACTATCTGCTGGCGGACAAGAAGGATACCTTCTTTAAGGAGCTGGTACAGTATCACATTTCCGGCCAGCTGAAGGTGGCCCCGGAGCACGTTTCCGACGCGGTGCTGTGCCGGATGGGCAAGCCCAGAAATGCCATATACAATCAGTTCGTCTCCAAGTACTTTGCCCTCAACAAGCAGTACGGCATGGACCAGTACCTGGTGCCCTATCTGATGTCCAGTCACCCCGGCTCTACCATGAAAGAGGCCGTGGAGCTGGCGGAGTATATCCGGGATATGGGCTACAACCCGGAGCAGGTCCAGGACTTCTACCCCACTCCCTCTACCCTGTCCACCGTCATGTACTATACCGGCCTGGACCCCCGGACCATGGAAAAAGTATATGTGCCCACGGATCCCCACGAAAAAGCCATGCAGCGGGCCCTGATCCAGTATCGGAACCCCAAGAACTACTACCTGGTCCGGGAGGCCCTGATCGCCGCCCACCGGGAAGACCTGATCGGTTCCGGCCCCAAGTGCCTGATCCGGGCCATCCCGCCGAAAAACGGCAGCTATACATCCGGTGCCAAGCTGCCCGGAAAGCCCAATCCCAAGGCCCCCGCAAAAGCGGCCGCCAAACCCATGAACCGCGGGCAAAAGGCCCCGCAAAGGCCCGCAAAGCCTTCCTCCCCGAAGCAGGGTGGAAAGCCTGCCCCGAGAGCAAAAGGAAAAAGATAAGAAAAAAGCCAAAGGATTCGGGATTTCCCGTTTCCTTTGGCATTTTTTTACTTTCCCGTAGACCCAAACCCGCCGGTGCCCCGGTCGGTGTCGTCCAGGGTGTCTGCTTCCTCGTAGCTGGGGTGCAGGATGGGGGTCACCACCAGCTGGGCCACCCGGTCCCCATGGGAGATGGTCCGGGTCTCGGTACCGTGGTTATGCAGGGCGATCATGAATTCTCCCCGGTAGTCGCTGTCGATGACACCGACCTTGTTGGCTGGGGCCAGGTCCTGCTTGCAGGCCAGGCCGCTGCGGGCATACACCAGGCCTACATAGCCCTTTGGCAATGCCATAGCAATGCCTGTAGGGATAAATACCGTTTTCCCCGGGGCGATCTCTACCTGGCTTTCCAGGCAGGCGTACAGGTCCGCTCCCGCCGCCTCCGCAGAACCGAAAGTAGGCAATACAGCACTGGGCCGCAGCTTTTTGACCTTTATTGCTTCCATTCCTTGATCCCCTTTCCCTGGGCCTGCCAATCCTGCCACAGAACGATCTTCCCTGCCTTCAGAGTCTTTGGCATATCAATAAGCCGCTGATTTTCCGACCCCCGGAAGCGGAGGCTCAGGTTTTTCTTTTCCTCCACAAAGGGTCCGTCTACCAATACATCCAGGTAGCTCAAAAATTCCTTGGTGGTGTCCCAGTCTCCCAGGGTGCCGGAGGTGATCTTTTCAAACAGGTAGCCGGAAAAGGCCCAGATGCTTTTTTCCGGATAGGCACCTTTTACCTTCCGCAGAAACTCCACGATGGCCCCCTGGTTCTGGGGCTCAAAGGGCTCCCCGCCCAGAAGGGTCAGGCCCTTGATATATCCGGGCTTCATCATATCCAAAATTCTCTGCTGGACCTCTTCCGTAAAAGGCTGACCGTAATCAAAATCCCAGGCCACCTCGTTAAAGCAGCCCTTGCAGTGGTGGGTGCAGCCGGAGACAAACAGGCTGACCCTTACCCCCGGGCCGTTGGCAATATCACAGTTTTTGATGGTCGCGTAATTCATCTTCACTCTTCCTTACTTTTTCTTCTCTTCCTCCGCTTCCGGGTAGGCACTTCTGTACTCCTCCCACAGCTCCACATGGCCGTTCCGTTTCAGGCCCCGGATCACCAGGCGGCGGATAGCATCATAGATGACCGCAAACAAAGGCACGCAAATAACCATACCCACAATGCCCCACATTCCGCCAAAGAGGATTATGGAGAACATGACCCAGAAGCCGGAAAGGCCTGTCCGGTTGCCCAGGATCTTGGGGCCGATGACGTTGCCGTCCAGCTGCTGCAGTACCAGAACAAAGATCACAAAAGTCAGTGCTTTGACCGGGCTTTCGATCAAAATCAGCAGTGTTGCCGGGACGGCACCGATGACAGGACCAAAGAAGGGAATGATATTGGTCACGCCTACGATCACCGACACCAGCAGGGCGTTTGGGATCCGCAGGGCGATACAGCCCACGTAGCACAATACCCCGATAATGGCAGAGTCTATGATCTTGCCGTCGATAAACCCGCCGAACATCCGGTCCACAAAGTGGGCCTCCTCCAGTACCAGGTTTGCCCACTTATCCGGCAGCAGGCTGCGGACGATCAAGGTGGCCTGGCGACCAAACCGCTTCCGGCCATGGAGTACGTAAATGGCAACGATCAGGCCGATGAGGATGTTGTAGAAGAACTTGCCCACCCGCATAACGCCGGTGCTTACGCCGGTAAGAATATTCGTCACCTGGCTGCCCAGGTCTTTCAGGCTTTGGGTCAACTCCTGGAAGATCTTGGTGAAATCGGTATAATAGTTTTCGTAAATGCTGTTCATCAGACTGACCAGCCGCTCGTCCTCCCCAAAGGTCTTATTGGCCCAGCGGATCAGCTGATCCAGCTTGGAAGGCACTACCTCCCACAAGGTCAAAAAGCTATTGTACAGCTGGGGCAGCACCATGGTCAAAAGAGCGTAAATCACCAAAATGCCAATGACCAGGCTTGAAATCACGGCGGTGGCGTTGGCAAAGCGCTTCAGTTTTTTAGGAAACCGCAGCTGGAAAAAGGCCTCCAAAGCATTACACAGGGGCCGCAGCAAATAGGCGATCACGCCGCCATAGATAAAGGGTGCCAGGATCCCACTGAGCTCTCCCAATACCTTCCCCACGCCCTGCAGGCGGAACAGCAGGAAAAAGAACAGGATGCTCAGGCTGATGGCCCCAAAGCCCGCCAGCATACCATAGATGTATCGTTCCCTTCTGGGATCTTTCATACGCATCACTCATTTCTAAAAGACTCTCTCCAGTATACCAGTCATGGGCGCTCATTAAATGAACAAATTGTGAACAATCAGCTTCGTGCTGTCAGGGCGGCTGCCAGCCCCCCGAAAGAGGATCGTTTCCACCACGGTACGACGAATGGTAAAGCGGTGGGTTTATACCATTCAGCATACCGTTTTTGTTTTGATAGGTTTCGGACGTCTGGTAGCTGTCCCTACAGTGTATCCTCTTTAAATTTACAAAATCTTCTTGATTTCCACTGCCCTTTCCCCTTGCCAATCAGGCCCCAATGGGGTAAAATGTAAGGAAAGAACCTTTCAAGGAGTGATTTTATGCCCTATTATTACGGCTTCGACTGGACCTATATCGTCCTGGTGCTGCCCTGTGTCATTTTGTCTTTGTGGGCCAGTGCCAATGTAAACGGTACCTTCAAGCGCTATTCCCAGCAGTATAACCGCCGGGGGCTCACCGGTGCGGAAGCTGCCGCCCGGGTCCTGTCCGCCAACGGGGTGACCGGCGTTCGCATTGAGCGAATTTCCGGCAGCCTGACAGACCATTTTGACCCCAGGACCAATGTGATCCGCCTTTCCGATGACGTTTACGGCAGCAGCTCCACCGCCGCCATTGGCGTTGCCTGCCACGAGGCCGGCCACGCGGTGCAGTATGCTCAGGACTATGCCCCCATCCGTATCCGGGCTGCCGTGATCCCCGCCACCAATTTGGGCAGCAAGCTGGCCATGCCCCTGATCATTATCGGCCTGCTGGTTTCCTCCTTTGGGGATTTGAGCTATGCTCTGGTTTACCTTGGCATCGCCTGCTTTGGCCTTTCTCTGGTGTTCCAGCTGGTGACCCTGCCTGTAGAGTTCAACGCCAGCCACCGGGCCATGGTGGCCATTTCCCAGTGCGGCCTTCTGACCCAGGAGGAAGAGGCCGGTGCCCGGAAGACCCTCCAAGCCGCTGCCCTGACCTACGTCACCGCCACCGCCACCGCCCTGGCCCAGCTGCTGCGGCTGGTCGTGCTCTTCGGCGGAAGAGACCGGAGAAGGGACTAAGTTTTCTAAATTAAAAAAGCAAGGCACACCGCAAAACCAAATGCGGCGTGCCTTCTTTTTTATTGAATCACTTCTTTGCCTTTTTCCCGCCCATGAATTCCGGCAGTTCTCTTCCCTGCTTGATCCACTGGGCATACTCGGCGGTGGCCGCGAACTCCACGTCACCGGCGGAGTTCAGTGCCGTCTCCACGGAGTCCTGGATGACGCCGATGATGAAGCCAACGCCCACTACCTGCATGGCCACATCGTTGCCAATGCCAAACAGGGCGCAGGCCATGGGGATCAGCAGCAGGGAGCCGCCGGCCACGCCGGAAGCACCGCAGGCACCCAGGGCAGAGAGAACGGACAGCAAAATGGCCGCGGGAATGGATACCTGCATTCCCAGGGTATTGGCCGCCGCCATGGTCATAATGGTGATGGTGATGGCCGCGCCGTCCATATTGATGGTGGCACCCAGAGGAATGGACACGGAATACATGTCCTTATCCAGCCCCAGCTTCTCGCACAGAGCCATATTCACGGGGATGTTGGCGGCAGAACTTCTTGTAAAGAAGGCGGTCAGGCCGGACTCCTTCAGGCAGCGGAACACCAGAGGATAGGGATTCCGGCGCAGGTACAGGAAAATAATCAGAGGATTGATGATCAGCGCCATAAACAGCATGGTGCCCACCAGCAGCAGCAGGAGCTTGCCGTACTGGGTAAAGATCGCCAGGCCGTTGCTGGCTACATTGGTAAACACCAGGCCCAGAATGCCGAAGGGGGCCAGATTGATGACCCACCGGACGATCTGAGAAACGGTTTCGGAAATATCCACCATAAAGCGCTTGGTGGTGTCGCTGCCGTAGCCCTTCATGGCCAGACCGAAGAGGCAGGCCCAGGTCAGGATGCCGATGTAATTACCGGTGGTGATGGATGTAAAGGGATTGGCTACCATGTTGGAGATCAGGGTATGCATCACTTCGCCCAGGCCCTGAGGGATCACATCTGCTGTGGCCGCCTCAGGCAGCACCAGTGTCTGGGGGAACAGGAGGCTGGTGATCACGCTAAGGACAGCGGCAATAAAGGTAGTCAGCAGATACAGCCAGATCACCAGGCCGAACCGCCGGTCCAGCTTGGAAGAGCCCTGGGCCAAGGCACCGGCCACCAATACGAACACCAGTACCGGCGCGATGCCCTTCAGGGCGCCTACAAAGAGGTTGCCCAGTTCCCCCAGCCAGGTGGCCCCGGGGCAAAGGAGCGCCAGCACCGTACCCAGCACCAGGCCCAAGGCGATCCGCAGGATCAGGCTGACGGAATTGTACTTGTCCGCGACGGATTTTAGAACGCTTGTCAGTTTGCTCATAGAAAGCCCTTCTTTCTTTGGTTCCCTCTGCCCCACGCCGTGGCTGAAAACGCTCAAATTTGAAACACGTCTATTTTAAAATTGCGCCGTAAGAATGAGCTTTTCCTTTTATACCCTAGGTGTGCCACAGAAAAGATGTTTTTATTATACACTTCTTTTTCGAAATTGCAAGATAAAATATGAATAATTTCACATAGATGGGATTTCCCCAGACTATTGACTTTCCATAAAAATTCCCGTATAATCATTTAGTTTGAAAAATATAGAAAAGAGTGAATTTCTGTGGAAGAATTAACCAATATGTATATGGAAATGGGCGTATCCCCCGGAGTTTATGCCTATGGTCAAAAAGCGCTGGAGGGGTTAAAGGACCGCTTCGCCGCCATTGATGCCATTGCGGAATACAATCAGGCCAAGGTACTGGGAGCCATGCGGAAAAACCGGGTCAGCGCCGCCTGTTTTGCCGGTACCACCGGCTACGGCTACGACGATGTGGGCCGGGACACCCTGGAAAAGGTCTATGCCGATGTGTTCCACACGGAGGCGGCCCTGGTGCGGCCCCAGATCACCTGCGGCACCCACGCCCTGACGGTGGCCCTTAGCGCCAACCTTCTGCCCGGAGATGAGCTTCTGTCCCCTGTCGGTATGCCCTACGATACCCTGCAAGAGGTCATCGGCATCCGGAAAAGCGAATGCTCCCTGGCAGAATACGGCGTCTCCTTCCGCCAGGTAGATCTGCTCCCCGACGGCGGCTTTGATTACGACGGCATCCGGGCCGCCATCAATGAAAAGACCAAGCTCATCACCATCCAGCGGTCCAAGGGCTACGCCACCCGGCCCACGTTCTCCGTGGCCCAAATCGGTAAGCTCATTGCCTTCTGCAAGGAGTGCAAGCCCGATGTGACCATTATGGTAGACAACTGCTACGGCGAATTCGTAGAAACCATGGAGCCCTCCGATGTAGGGGCCGATATGGTGGTTGGCTCCCTGATCAAAAACCCCGGCGGCGGCCTGGCCCCCATTGGCGGCTACATCTGCGGCACCGCAAAGTGCGTCCGCCGGTGCGCCTACCGGCTGTCCGCCCCCGGCCTGGGCCAGGAGGTGGGTGCCAACTTAGGGCTGATGACCGCCCTGTATCAGGGCTTCTTCCTGGCCCCTACCGTGGTAGCCAGTGCGGAAAAGGGCGCTATTTTTGCAGCCGCCCTGTATGAACCCTTGGGCTTCCGCTGCGTCCCCGGTGCCGAGGAGACCCGCCACGACATCATTCAGGCCGTAGAGCTGGGCTCCCGG
The DNA here is from genome assembly GCA_050872865.1 of Faecousia sp. Lineage (GTDB taxonomy): Bacteria > Bacillota > Clostridia > Oscillospirales > Oscillospiraceae > Faecousia. The sequence continues at coordinate 27,968 of JBNMHR010000006.1, forward strand.
GAGGGCATGATCGCTTTCTGTAAGGGTATCCAGGCTGCTGCCCCCGTAGATTCCTTTGCCGCCCCCATGCCCTGGGATATGCCGGGCTACGACGACCAGGTCATCATGGCCGCCGGTGCCTTTGTCCAGGGTTCCTCCATCGAGCTCTCCGCCGACGGCCCCATTCGGGAGCCCTACGCCGTTTACTTCCAGGGCGGCCTCACCTGGTACCACGCCAAGCTGGGCATCCTCATGAGCCTGCAGGAAATGATCAACGCCGGGCTTGCGGAACTGAAATAAGCCTTTTACCAATAGGAGCTGTTAGAAAAGCTCTGTCATTCCGAGCCAGTGCGCACACTGGCGTGGGAATCCCCTAAATCTTTGAACTTGTTGGCATGAAATTCAGGCCAATTCCATTCAACCGGGGGATTGCCACACCAGTGACATCGGTCACTGGTTCGCAATGACATCTTTTCTAACAGCTCCTTTTTTATTGGATTGGGATCTCCACCCCGCAAATAACGATTGCCCGAATTTCTTCCTTTTGCAGCGGTACATCAAATCGCAAATTGAGTGAAACCGTTGTTTTCTTCTGGCCTTGCCTGTAGTTTCCACCGCCGCCCCATGACGTAATGGGCACTATGGTCCCGTCTGCCATGCGCAGACCGACGGAGAGAGAGTTGGAATTAAAAAATCCGGTTTTGGATACATCCGGTTCAAAAGCGGTCAGTTTCAGATGTAACCCCACTCTGGATAGCAGGAGCTTTTGAAGCTGAAACCGTTTGCCTTCCCAGTCAACGATCTCTACCTTTTCCACCGGAATATTTTCCGTGGTATCCGGGTAACGAAGGGTATAGGACAGTTCCCAAGGGCCATCGGCAAGACGGATCCGTTCTCCATTCTCCGTATCCTCCACAAGATTCGAAAATTGGACTCTTCTGAGCTTGCCCAAATGGAAGTTTTGACTCTCCCATTCTTCAACCACATGGGCTCTACTCGGGTCTTGTTCGTCCCGGGTCACAGACAGGGAGCCGCTCCCGCCGCTTCTGGAATTGCTGCTCCAGCTTTCAAAAGCGATATTCTCCGGAAGGGCCTGCCCGTCGTTTCGTTTCAGGGTATACACGGTAGATACCAGGTAACGGTCCCCAATCACCGCTTCCGCCGTCAGGGTATAGCCCTCTGCCGTTACGCTGGCCCCCAGGGGGATGCCGATGCTGTCTGTCAATTCCGTCCGGCTGCTTCCAAAAAGCGGTGCCAAAAGATTGCTGACGGACCCTGTATCCGCCTCCGCTGTCAGGCACAGGGTAACCAGCAATAGGGCGCAGGCCGCCGCGGCGATCTGGCGGCGAAATCCACCGGGTTTTTTTTGCCGCACGTCGGCAACCGTTTCCTCCGGCAAGCCGCCAATGGCGTCTAAAATTTGTTCCCCGGTCATACTTCGAAGCCCTCCTCTATCAGGTATTTCCGCAGCTTTTGCCGGGTCCGGTACAGGATCCCCTTCAGCTTTTTCTCCGGGACCCCCGTATACCCGGAAATGTCCTTTAGCGAATCAAAGAAAAAGTACCGGCCCAGGAAAATCCGGCGGGTCTCATTTGGCAGCTGCTTTACAAATGCCTCTATGGCATCCCGCAGGAGCGCCGCATCCAACGCATCCTCTGCCCCGCTGTTCCCCGCCACGTCCTGGCTCAGCTCTTCCAGAGAAAGGGTGTATTGCGAGGCCCCTCGTTTCTGGGCCGTTCTTTTCCGGAAAACATCGATCGCCAGCCCCCGGGTCATTTTTGCCAGAAAGCCGGGCAGCCGCTCCGGCCGGTACTCCGGCATGGCGTTCCAGGCCGCCAGATATGTATCGTTGACGCATTCGGAGCTGTCTTCCAAGCTGCCCAATATGTTATAGGCGATTTTGGATAGAAAGGCCCCGTACTTCTTCTCTGTCTCCCGGATGGCCGCTTCCTGCCGCGCCCAGTATAGGTCTACAATTTCCCGATCCTCCATACATTCACTTCCCTTCCTTATCATAACCGTAAAAAGAAGCGCTTGGTTCTCTTTTCTGGTAAAAAAACTTCCCGCTCCGATTTTTCAGAGCGGGAAGCTGTCATAAATACTTACAAACAGACATCCTTACTTCGGCACATACTCCAGCGTATCAAAGCAGGGGTCGTATTTTCCCTTTTCCATGTGGTAAAGCTCCGCAATGTAGCTGGGGGTGAAAATCTCCTTGGGCGGGCCCATTTTATCGATGCGGTTTCCGGCCACGCAGACCACAGTATCCGAGACCCGCTCTGCCAGGTCCAGCTCATGGAGGGACACCAGCACCGCAATCTTTTGCTCCCGCACCAGGCTCTTTAAAATGGTCAGCAGCTCCAGCTTATAGCGAATGTCCAGGTAGCTGGTAGGCTCGTCCAGGACGATGATCTCCGGCTGCTGGCACAGGGCCCGGGCCAGTAAGATCCGCTGGCGCTGGCCGTCGCTGATGGCGGAAAAGGGCCGGTCCTCAATTTCCCAGGCATTCACCCGTTCCATGGATTCCCGGACGATCCGCTTGTCCTCCTCGGAAAGAAGGCCCAGGGCCCCGGTATATGGGTACCGGCCGGTGGCCACCACATCCCGGCAGGTCATCAGCTCCGGGTGGATGCGTTCCGTCATGACAATGGCCATTTTCTTGGCAATATCCCGGCGGGATAAGCGCTCTATGGGCTGATCCTCTACCAAAACCGTTCCGGCCACTTTCGAAAGCTGGCCAACGATGGTTTTTAGAATGGTGGACTTGCCGGAGCCGTTGGGGCCGATGAGCGTCACGATTTTTCCCCTTTGGACCTCCAGACACACGTTTTGGATCAGAGCCTTTCCGTCGTAGCCCACCTCCAGATTTTGGGTCTGCAAATAGCTGCTCATTCCTCTGCCCCCTTTCTATGGAGCATCATGTAGATGACGATGGGGGCACCGAAAACCGCCGTTACGGAACTGATGCTCATTTCCGTGGGGGCAAAGGCCGTCCGGGCAATGAGATCACAGCCCAGGCAGAAGGCACTGCCTCCCAAAAAGCAGGCGGGGATCATTACCATAGGCTCCGCGGTGCCAAACAGCCGCTTCATCAGGTGGGGCACCGCAATGCCCACAAAGGAAATGGGACCGGCAAAGGCGGTGACGCAGGCGGAGAGAATGCTGCTGAGCAATATCAGCGCCGCCCGGAAAGCCTTCAGAGGCACACCCATATTCTGGGCATATACCTCCCCCAGCTGATAGGCCCGGATGGGCTTACTTAAAAGGAAGCTCAAAAGGATGGCCACGCCGCACACCAGGGTCATGGTCCCCACGTCGGACCAGGTCCGGCCGGAGAAGGAGCCAACGGACCAGTTGTGCAGGTTCACAATGTTGGAGTCGTCGGCAAAGGTGACAAGGAAATCCGTCAGTGCCGAGCAGATGTAGCCGATCATTACGCCGCAGACCACCAGCATACTCATTCGTTTGACCTTCTGGGAAATGGCCAGCACAAAGCCCATGGAGAGCATGGCCCCGGCAAAGGCCGCCAGGATCAGCGTTGCGGAGCTGGTAGCCCTGCCGCTGGAAAAGAACAGGATCATGGAAATGCACACGGTGAGCTTGGCCCCGGAAGACACACCCAATACAAAGGGCCCGGCAATGGGGTTATGGAAAAAGGTCTGCAACAGGTAGCCGGATACGGACAAGGCCCCGCCCAGCACCAGGGCAGACAGAAGCCTTGGCAGGCGGATGGACCAGATGATATTCCGGTTTGTTTCCGATACGGCACCGCCAAAAAGGATATCCCAGATCTCCCCGGCGGGGATGGCCACGGAACCGGCGCACAGATTCCACAGGGAAAAGCCCAGAGTCAGTACGGTCAGCAGGAGAAATCCCCACAGAAGCCGATTTATTTTTTTGTTCATGTGCGCATCTCCCTATTTTTTATTGCAGCCGTTTCAGGTACCGCATCTGGCCGCCGCTTCCCGTAGCGGCATTATTCACATCCAATATGAACTCTCCCAAAGACATGGTCTCCTGATAGAAATTCTTGGACAGGCACCAGACATTGCCTTCCTTGACCGCTTTAAAGTCCTTCAGGGTAGGCATCTTGGCAAGGAGAGCATCCAGAGAATCCAGCTCCCCTTCCACGATGCTGTTGTAGATCAGGATATCCGCATCCCTGGCCCCTTCGTAAAAGGCCTCCATCTGCACCGTCATGGTAGAGGTGCCCAGGTCCGCCTGGTCCTCTCCGAACACAATGTTTTCGCAGCCGGCCAGCCGGATGGCGCTGGACACATAGTCGGAGGACCGCCGGACATTGATGCCGCCGGAGGTGGTGATGTAGAAGAAGGACACGGTTTTCCCCGTAGGCGCCTGGTTCAGGACGGGCGATAGAGATTCCATCATGTTGTCAAAATAGGCGGTGGCCTCTTCCTCTTTGTTCACCAGAGCCCCAAAGAGCTTGATCCACTCCATTCTGCCCAGGGGATGGCTTTCGTAGCTGGATAGCTCTACCAGCACCGGCAGACCCAATCCCCGCAGCTTTTCCAGCACCTCAGGGGCGTGGTAGATCATGGCGTTTTCGATCACCAGGTCACAGCCGGAAGCAAGAATGGTCTCGTAATCCGGGGCGGAATACTTGCCCGCGTAGGCGATCTTCCCCTCCTCCATGGCCTGCCTGGCCTCCGGAAGGTACCAGCTGTCCTTTTTCTGGCTGCTGAGAATAATACTATCCAGGGCATTCAGCTTGACAAAATGGTCCATGGCCGCCGTGGCCACCAGATAGATTTTATCCAGGGGCTGCTGCAGTACCGTTACCGTTTCCGGCACCCCTGTAGGCACCGGCAGGGTTTCCCCTACCACCAGATAGGTCTGGTCTTCCCCAAGCGTCAGGAGCTTATACCCTTCCTGACTGTAGGACACCGTAAAACCGGTGGCATAGGACAGAGGCATAACGGTTTCAAACAGCAAAGAATCAAAGGCAGCCGCCTGAGTCGTTTCCCGGGGCGCCTCCACCGTCTGCTGGGGGTCAGTTTCGGCAGCTCCGCAGGCAGACAGCATCAGGCAAGCACAGAGGAAAAGTAACAGAAGCTTTTTCATTTCGTCACCAGGGTGGCAGAGTCAAAGGTGATGGTGTAGTCGATCTCGTGGGGGGTGCTCATGGCAACGGTATCCGCCGTAATGGGGATCTGCACGTCCAGGGCCTCCACGGGAATTTCAAACATGGACCCGCCCTCGGTGCTCAAAGGCTCATACTTTTCCCCGTTTACGATCATGTAGTCATACTTGTCACTGCTGAGCTGGACCTTCATCAGGCCCTTGCCCTGGGCCACGGTCAGGGTGCTGGGGGTCAGAAGGGTCGTTTTGCCGGTGCCCCCCTCCAGGGTGCCGTTGACCTCGTAGGTGCCGTCGGCCAGGTCTGCCACGGCCACGGTCTTGGGCTCCGGGTTGGACACGGAGACCTTGTGATCGTACCACTTGCCCTTTTTGCCGATGAGAGCCAGATCAAATTCCTGGTCCAGGGCGGGAACAGGAATATCAAAGCCGTAAACCACCTCGGAAAGGCCGTCGGAATAGGTCACGGTGTCCTCGGTGGGCTGCAGCAGCTCCGCGCCCTCCTTCTGGGCCTCCTCCGCAGTGCCGGGGAACAGATTCAGGATGGAAGTGGATGCCAGGCTTACATGGATGGTCATTTCCCCGTCCTTCACCGTCAGAGTTCCCTTGCCGTTGACTGCCTCGCTGGCGTGGAACATGGAGCTGTCGGTATCAAAGTCCGCCGTGTATACGCCGTCTGCCAGGGCAGGCGCCGCTACGGTTTCTTCCTCTGTGGTCTCCGGGGCGGTGGTCTCAGGGGCCTCCGTAACGGCGGCGGTGGTTTCCGGCTGAGTGGTTTCCGCGGGAGCTGTCTGACCGCAGGCGGCAAAAGAGCCAAGCATGGCCAGGCTCAGAATAAACGCAACGATTTTTTTCATTTTCATTCCCTCACATTCTAATAAGCTTCCCGGTTTCTCCGAGCAGCTTTGAAAATGCCGAAGCTTCGGCACTTTCAAAACGGTTCCGATAGACAAACCCTCTCCCGGGAGGTCCCCCGGGAGAGGCAGGAAAAAAACTTACTTGGCGGCGTTCAGCGCGTCGGTGCTGTGGGCAACGTACAGCTGCTGCACAGCGGGGATCTCGCCCAGGCCGGCGATCTGGCAGGTCACGTTCAGGCCGGCGGCCTCGAACATGGTCTTCCAGGAGTCGTCGTCGGAACCGGCCATATCGTTGTTGGCATGGTCACCGGCAACCACCATCAGGGGCCGCAGGATCACATTGGTGTAACCGGCCTCCTCTACCTTGGCAATGACGGACTCACAGGAGGTCTCCTCGGGCTCGCCTTCCACGGTGCCGATGAACACGTTCTTGTAACCCAGCTTCTCCATCTGGGTCTGCATCTGGCTGTAGGTCACCTTGGCAACGTGGGCGGTACCGTGGCCCATGAAGACGAAGGCGGTGTTGTCCTCGGCGGCCTTGTCGGTGGTCTCGTAGCCGGAAGCGGCCAGGGCAGCCTCTACAACGGCCTTGGCAACGGCTTCCTTATCGGCGTTGATGACGGTGGCATCGGAGCCGACCTCGCCCAGCATGGGCTCGGAGATGATGACGGACTCAAACTTATCCTTGTAGCCCTCGATGGCCTCTACCATCTCGTCGTACTCGGCACCGTGCATCAGGTGGGTGGGCTGCACCAGCAGCTGCTTCACACCGTTGGCAACGGCACGGTCCAGAGCCTGCTCCATGTTGTCGATCTTCTCGCCGTCACGGGCCTGGATGTGGTTGATGATGATCTGGGCGGTAAAGGCACGACGGACGGACCAGTCGGGGAAAGCCTCGGCCAGAGCATCCTCGATGCCCTTGATGTCGGCTACACGGCTGTCGTTGAAGGAGGTACCGAAGGAAACCACCAGCAGCTCCTTCTCGCCGATGTCGTCCTGGTTCCGGGGATCATCCTTGGAGGCATCGCCGGTATCCAGACCGAAGTACTCGGGGCTGGCTTCCTCGCCCTCCACCAGTTCCTTCTGAACGTCGGTCAGAGCGTCCCAGGCAGCCTTGGCTTCCTCACACTGCTGATCGGTGTTCTCGTTGCGGGTCTGGACATAGATGTCGTCGATGAGCTGGGCCACATGGTCGGCAGCGGCCTGATCCAGCTCTTCCTGAGAAGCGGTCGCCTCGGTCGTGGCTTCCGTGGTGGGTGCCTCGGTGGTGGCAGCCTCGGTAGCAGCGGTGGTGGGCTCAGAAGAGCCGCCGCAGGCGACCATAGAAGCGGCCATGCACAGGCAAAGGACAAGTGCAAGTATCTTTTTCATGATAAAATCCCTCTTTCGAATATATCGAAAATTTTGCCGAAAAAACATAAAAGCGACTGCCTCTCCGCAGCCGCGCTTCCTGTCATCACGGTATCTAAAATACCCAGCGGGAAGATCGATTTGTGTACAGCAAACCGGAGAATCCACGCAAAGGCAGGTCTCCTGACTCGGTTCCACGCGTTCTCCCCTTCCCGGTTTCCCAGTGGTGCTGATCCTTCGGCAGGACCTTGCCGAAGGGGCCGGAGAAAGCTCCCCATCACAGTGACTGCATCGTTCCGGACTTTCACCGGATTCCCTTTTCACCGCCCCTTCTGACACAAAAAGGGCGACACCTTTGCGCTGCTTTTATATTCCTTTCAGACGGTGGAATTATAGCACGATACCATTTCTTTGTCAATGAATCCGCTCTAGAATACCAGAAACTTTTGAGAAAGTTTTTGTAAATTTTACCATGAAAGAAATATCAGCCGATCCCTCTCGAGTGACCGGCCGATATACTTCTTACTTTGTATAAGCCTCCTGGGTACCCGGAACCACCCGCTTGCCCTCGAAGGTGATTTCTGTGCAATCGGAGAACACCTGGTAGACAAAGCCGCCGTATTCATCCCCCAGGTCCCGGAAGGTATTTCCGTCCATGGAAGCGGTTGCCACATTGTTCAGGGAGATGCCGCCGTAGGAGCATTCGTAAATCTCATTGTCCTGAATGATCACATTCCGGCTGTCGTTGGCCTGGACGCCGATGGTGCCGCAGCCGTACAGGCCGCATTTGCTGACCCTTGCATTGGTGCAGCTTTCAAACAGCAGCACGCCGCCAACGCAGTAGCCCGGCTCCTTGGTGTGGCCCGCCGTCAGATTTTCTACGGATACGTTGGTACAATTCCGGAAGGTCAATACCTGGGCATACCGGGGCACCGCGGAAACAGTATTCACACCCTTGCCGCCTTTGCCCACAATGGTCAGATTGTCCGCATCATGGATCACCAGCTGGACCCCGTCGAAAACCTCTTCCCATAAATAGTGGTCTCCGGAAATCGTAGTATCCGCCTCACTCAGGTCCAGCAAGGGCACATCGACGATTATTTTCATATTCGAATCAATGGCCGCCAAAAATTCCTCCACCGTGGTGACCACCGTCTCCTCCTGAGGCGCCACAGTCTGGGCCTTTTCCGCCTGCAGCTCTCCCAGAGCCTGGCTGATCTCCACTTCCATCAGCTCCCGGCCGGTATCATCCATCACCATGGAAGAGCCGACGACGGGCAGCCACCGGGATCCCTGGTTTTCGGAACCGGTACAATTTTTAAGAACAATAGACCCTTCGGCGCCTGTATCTCCCCACTCCGCCGGAGCCTCGCTTCCGGTCAGGAAACCGCAGCCCTTCAGAACGTTCTTTTCAACGGTACAATTTTCAAGGATCACCTGGGCGCCTTCCGCCACCGCAATATTCTGGAATCGGTTGTCCGCAACGGTGCAGCCTTCCAGCGTGATATCTCCGCTGCCGTCGGCATACAGCGCGGTATAGCCCGTGATCCCCGCCGCCTCTTCGGCCAGACTGCCAATGCCGGAGATCGTGCAGTTCCGCAGCCGGATGCCGGTGCTTCCAAGAGAAGATACGCCTTCCCCGTCCGCACTTTGGAACATACAGCCCTCTGCCGTCAGGTTCTTTGTATTGTCGGTCACCAGGCTGATATGGTTCCGTCCATAGGTGCCCACATCCTGCAGCTTTACATTTTCGCAGTCCTGAAAATGCAGTCCGTAGCCCACACTCTCCCCCGCCGCCTGCACATGGCTGACGGAAAAGCCCTCCAAGGTCAGATTTTTACAGTTTTGAAAGGAGAGCACTACCGCGGAAGCGCAGGCGGTTTCCAAACCGGTATCCTTGCTGCTTGCTCCCCGGATGGTCAGGTTGTCCGCATCATGGATCACCAGCTGAAAGCCATCCGGCAGGTTCTCCCAGCTGCAATAGGCCGTATCCTCCAGGACACCTCCCGTCATCTCGATGGTACCCTTTCCCAGCTCCACCACCGCCCCGGGGGCAATGGCGGCGGAAAGCGCCCCGCCGTCTGCAAGGGCCGCTTCTGCCCGGGCGGTAAATACCGGGGTAGTGCCCTCGTTGAGGGGCAGCGTCGCCACACCGTCTGCCTGTGCCGTGCATCCTGCCAGCAGAGCGGCCCCAAGGGCCGCTGCTACGCTATATGTTAGGAACTTCCGCATTGCGATCATCCTTTCAATTTCATTTGTAACAGAATTGTAGCACATTGATAGCTGTTTGTCACCTATCTTAAACTGTTTTTAATCTTTTCCTTGGAAAAATTTACCTATTGTTAAGATTTAAAGGTTCCATCCCTTCTCTTTTTCTTCTTTTTCTCTTTCTTTTTGCGATTCCTTATTGTATAATATTTCTATCAACTTATTCAGGAGGTAACCCCCTATGAAATATGGCTTTGGCGTAGACCTGGGCGGCACCACCGTCAAGATCGCTTACTTTGATGAAACCGGCAAGATGCTGGACAAGTGGGAGATCCCCACTGTCACCGACGGCGGCGGAAAACAGATCCTGCCGGATATTGCCGCATCCGTAAAGGACTACTGCGCTTCCCACTCGATCCCCAAGGAATCCCTGCTGGGATTGGGCATCGGCGTTCCCGGGCCCGTAGATGCCAGTGGCACCGTCAACCGCTGCGTTAACCTGGGCTGGGGCGTTTTTAACATTGCCAAGGAGCTGGGGGACCTGACAGGCCTGCCCGTGAAGGCCGGCAACGATGCCAACGTGGCCGCTCTGGGCGAATACTGGAAAGGCGGCGGCCAGGGCTGCGAGAACGTGGTCTTCATCACCCTGGGTACCGGTGTCGGCGGCGGCATTATCGTAGAGGGACGGCTGCTCCACGGTGCCCACGGTTCCGGCGCCGAGCTGGGCCACATGGTACTGGACCCCAAGGAGACCGCCGTCTGCGGCTGCGGCAAGCGGGGCTGCGTAGAACAGTATTGCTCCGCCACCGGCATTGTCCGTTTGGCTGATCTGCGGCTTTCTGAGGACGATACCCCCTCTGCCTTGCGGAGCATCGACCCCCTGACCTGCCGGGATATTTTTGACGCCGGAAAGAACGGTGATCCGGTGGCCCTGGAGATCCTGGACCGGTACTACGACTACATGGGCCAGTTCCTGGGCAGCGTCTGCTCCGCGGTGGACCCGGAGGCCGTGGTCATCGGCGGCGGCGTCAGCAAGGCCGGAGACATGCTCTTAAAGGGCATTGAGCCTTATTTCCACAAGTACGTCTTCCATGCCGCTTCGGCGGTCCGCTTTGCCCTGGCCTCTTTGGGCAACGACGCAGAGGCTTACGGCGCCTTTAAGCTGGCGGTAGATGCGTTTGCCAAGTAAGACGGCATAAAGAAAGCGTGCGTTGCGGAAAACTGCAGCGCACGCTTTTTATTTGCGTTCTCAGGTCAAGAGATTAAAACCCATCACAACGATCCCCAAAATCACCAGTACCACACCGGTAGCCCGGTTCAGCTGCTTGGGGGTAGCCTTGTTGGCAAACACCGCCGCAATGCGGGCCCACAGCAGGGTAAATACCACGCACAAAATCAGTACCGTCCAGTCCGGAGCCCCGCCGATGGCAAAGTGGCTGATGGCACCGGTAAGCGCCGTAAAGGTCATAATAAACACGCTGGTACCAACGGCAGTCTTTAGTTCATATCCCAGAACACTGGTGAGGATCAGAAGCATCATCATGCCGCCGCCGGCCCCTACGAAGCCGCAGATAAAGCCGATGAGGCAGCCGCAAACCAGAGACTGAATGGCCCGCTTCTTAGGAGATACCCCCTGCATGGCTTCCTTGGTGGTCATCACGGGCTTTACGATGAACTTGATGCCCAGCAGGAAGGTCATGAACACGGAGAAGCTGCCCATGGTTTGGGAAGGCAGCAGGCTTGCCACAAAGCTGCCGATGACCGTAACTACCAGGACGCTCATCATCATGATAAGGCCGTTGCGAATGTCCAGGTTTTTGTTCTTCCCATAGGTATAGGCCGACACGGCGCTGGCCAGCACATCGGAAGACAGGGCAATGCCTACCGCCATATAGGGGTCCATGCCCAAAAAAGTAATGAGCATAGGGCTGATCACCGCCGCGGCGCTCATCCCCGCAAAGCCGGTGCCCAGGCCTGCGCCCATACCGGCAAAAAAGGTGACCAGGATCGTAATCAGAATTTTCATTTTGCTGCTCCTTTCAAAATGGCATCCATGTTCTGCCCGATGGTCCCCAGGGTGGCAAAGCAGCTTTCCCGCTCCTCCTGGCCGATGCCGCTGAACATGGTTTCAAAGAATTCCTCCTGCATTTTCCGGCCGGCTTCCACAATGGGGGTCGCCTTTTCCGTCAGGGCCAGGGCATGCTTCCGCCGGTCCCCGGGCACCTCACTGCGGGTCAGGTACCCTTCCCGCACCAGTCGGTCCACATGGATGGATACCAGGTTGGCTTTCAGGTTCCGCACCTCCACAATGTCTCTGGCAGAGGTATATTCCGGGTTGTTTGCCAGAAACAGCAGGATATCCATAGCCGTTTCCGGGATCCCGTAGGTTTTGCACACCTGTTTCTGCATACATTTATAGCCCAGATGTATTTTCCGGGACAGCTCTAAGGGAGCGATCATTTTCGTGTCTCCTTCCAAATATGGATTGTTCATTTATGGACAAAATAATAGCACTTGACAATCAAATTGTCAAGTGCTGAAATGGATCTACTCTTTTTCCCGGCACAGCTTTTGCAGCTCCGCCTCGTTGTGCTGGTACAAAAGCCGGTCACTCAGGGACAAATAGGCTTCGCAGCCATGCCTTGCTATGTAGTCCATCAAATCCTTGCTGTCCGTGATCCCCGTCAATAGCAGCGTCAGCTCCGGACCATCCCCAAAGCATTCGGATAAAAAGGAAATGGCTTTGGTCAGGGCTGTTCCCAAAATATCCACCCGGTCTTTTCTGGGAGCCAACTCCTTTTGAAATGCCTCTTTCAGAAATGCATCCAGCTGTCCCCGGTTCCGCAGACGGTTTTCCTGAGCTGTGGCCGCATACTGCCGCAAAGTCTCCAGCAGCCACTCCTCCTGCCGCTGCTCCTGCAAAGTGATCAGATGATAAGCCTTTTTTGTTCTCAGCGCCGTCTGCCGCTGGTTTATAAACTCTTCCAGGCTGCCGGACTGGCCAAAAAAGGCTTTCAGGCAGCCATGGAGGGCAACCGCCCGGCTGTCCAGCTTTTTGTATTCCCAGCCCAGCCGCCGCAGCTGCTCCAGAATGAGATTCGTTAAGGTAAACCGCTCCGTAAAGTCCCCGGCCTTTGCCAGATCCAGCTGCGCATCCGCAGGGCCATCTGATAAGAGGGCTTTTACATCGTAGTCCCTGCCGTATTTCCGGTAAAGCCGGTAGTAGCTGCCAAAATCCCGGGCGGTGTCCTCCAGGTTCAGGTATTCTTCCATCAGGTCTTCCGCCACAGGGTAATCCAAGGCCTCATAGCTTTTCAGCAGCGCGGAAAGGTCCTCCCAGCCCCGGGCGGTCACATAGCTGGGACGGTCCTCCTCCCGGCTGACGTGGTAAAACCGTTCCGGCTTCAGCCCCAGATAGCTGAGCACCGCCCCATGGAGCCCCCGGGCCGCGCCGTAGTCCAAAAAGACGGACACATCCGCTTCCACGTTCAGTACCCTTACCCGGTCTAAGGTCACAATGTCATATTCCCGAACGGACTTATTGTACTCCGCCGGATTTCCCGCCGCCACGATCACCCAGCCCATGGGAAGGGCATGGTTTCCAAAGGTCTTGTTCTGCAGAAATTGCAGCATGGTAGGGGCCAGGGTCTCCGAGACGCAGTTGATCTCGTCCAGGAACAGGACCCCCTCCCTTTTTCCGGTTTCTTCCATGGCATCGTACACCGCACCGATGATCTCGCTCATGGTGTATTCCGTCACGGAATAGGACTTGCCCTTGTATTCCTTTTCCCGGATCTGGGGCAGGCCCACAGCACTTTGCCGGGTGTGGTGGGTCATGGTGTAGGAAACCAGGGGCAGCCCTGCCTCCCGGGCAGCCTGCTCCACAATGGCGGTTTTGCCGATCCCCGGAGGGCCCATCAGCAGCATGGGCCGCTGCCGGACCCGGGGAAAGAGATAGGCCCCTTCTTCATCCTTTTGCAGATACACCTGCAGGGTTCGCTTCAGCTCCTGCTTTGCCTCCTCTATGTGCATGGCTCTTCCTCCAATTCCAGTACCGTGGCCCACTTCGGTACCAATTCTCTGTTTTTCTGGGGGCCCGCCAGCAGAAACGCCGTCTCATAGTCCGGCTTCTGGGGGTAGACCCCATCCCCGTCCGTAAAATACAGCAGCGCCCTTGGCTTTGGAAACCGTTTTTCTTCCCGGAGCCGCTGAATTTCTCGGAACACCGGGGTATAATCCGTGCCGCCCCGGCCGATGATCTTTAATCTTTCCCGATAATGCATCCATTCGTCCACGCTATGGATAAAGGTGGTATCCTGCAGGCAGCAGTCACACTGGAAAAACACCACCTGCATTCTCTGGAAGAAATTCTCCCGGTTGGACAGGATCTCATATACCTGCCCCAGAAAGGCCTTGACGGTCTCCTTATCGCAGGAGCCGGAGGTATCGATGGCAATGGCCAGGGTATCCATCCGCCACACTTCCCGGTATTCCAGAGGCTCCAACAGCGGCAGATTTCCGTAGTGCTCCATGCCAAGATGATAGAAAATATAGTCAAAGCTCTCCGGGTCTGCCTCCAGGACTTCTCCCTGCTTTGTAAAGCGGCTTAAATATCGGCGCAGGTCCCGCTTGCGGGTGTCCGGGCGGATTTCCTCTTCTAAGCCAAAGGAAACACTGCCCCGATTTCCAAGACCTGTCCCGCAGCCCCCGGAAGACAAACCCATCCACCGGCTTTCGGTCTCCGGAGGCAGCTTTTTAGACCACAGGCTGTGGTCGTCTGCCCGGAAACACCGGTCCAGTTCCTCCCGGGTCCAGGGGCAGGTGCCCAGCTTTTCCAAAATCTGCCAGGGGGTGCCGGAAAGAGCCGCTTCCATTTGAAGCTTTTCTGGCGAAGGCGCCCCCAGTCTGGGCTGTTCCAAATGGTCCAAAAAGGTCTCCACATAGATATCGCAGGCCAGGCCCCAGTCTTTGGGGTCCACCTTTTCCGGCAGCCTGATCTGCAGATACAGGCAGTGCAACAGCGTATGCAGATAGCCCCTGCGCACCTGGGCCGGATCCTGTGCGTACAGCTTACAGATGGCATCCGGTACAGAGAGCTTCTGCCCGTCCGTACCGAAAGAAGCCCCCGTTTCCCAGGGCAAATAACCGAAGGCCGTCGCCAGAGCCGGATAGAGCCCCATCAGCTCTCCCCGGCAGGCGGTCAGAACGCGGAAGGTCAGCTCATTCATGGCGCCTCCTATAGGGAAAAATCCCGGTCATGGAAGGTCCCCCGCCGGGCCTTTTCCCGCAGGAAAAACACAATGGCCTCCGGGCGGCCCAGCTCTCCGGCCGACTGCAGCAGGGTCTCCAGAGTATTGTCGGATATGGTCAAAAAAGGCCACAGGGCTTCCAAATCCCCCATCCGGTTTTCCTCCACCAGGGCCGTCACCGCCGGGATGGGGCGGCGGGAAAGATACTCCCGATACACCGGCCGATCCTCCGTAGGTGCCGCCTCCAAAGCAAACAGGCCCCGCAGGGCCGCTGCCAGGCGCAGGCTCTCACGGGGGGCCGTGCGAAATTTTTTCATCAGGTCCGCACCGGTATATGCCGACAATTCCCGCTCCAACCGGGCGTTTTCCGACTGCTGCCACATGGCTTTCTCTCCTAAAAATCCCGGTGCCGGAAACCCGGCCCGGGATAAAAATCAAAGTGTACGGATCACTTCTCCGTTCAGCACCGCCTGGGTAAGCACATCCCCCCGGTAGCGCAGGGTCAGCAGGAAGAAGGGGGCGTCCTGCCACAACAGGTCCAGGAAAATTTTATCTCCTTCCCACATGGGAAGGCTGTACAGAAATTCCCGGCTGACCCACTGCAGGTCCCCTTCCGGGCATTCGTGAGTATCCCCTTCAAAGCCGTCTGCGGTAAAAAGGTACATATACTCCCCTTCCCCCTGCTCCTGCAAAAAGGTGACCACCCCGCGGCAGCGCCAGGAGGTCAGGGTCAGGCCCGTCTCTTCGAAGCATTCCCGCAGCAGGCATTCGTCCGGGCTTTCCTCTGCCTCGAACTTGCCGCCGATGCCGATCCACTTGTCCTTATTGATGTCGTTTTTCTTTTTTACCCGGTGGAGCATCAATACTTCATCCCCCCGGGTCAGATAGCAAAGCGTTGAATTGTGCATCTTACTGCCTCTTCATCAGCCGGTAGGCCAGGTGCTTGGGGCAGACCACCACTTCACTATGGCCGTCCTCCCGTTCGCCGTCCAGGGTCCAGGGCATTTCCGGATCCGCAAAAATCTGAATATGGGTGGCCGAGCGGAAAGTGATCATGGCGCAGTTGTATTTCTGACTCTGGACCGCCAGAATGCATTCATGGATCTCCGCCAGATTCTGGGGGGCACGAACCAGCAGAATTTCCAGCTTGTTGTCCTGCAGGTCCACCACCTCCGGGTCCAAAGTCAGGATGCCGCCTACAGAGGTGGAGTTGCAGATGGCGCCGAAGAGGAAATCATCCTCTACCTCTTCCCCGTCTACGATCATTTTAATATGCTCATTCCGGATCTGGGACAGCTCCTGGATGCCCTCCAATACATAGGCCGTATGGCCCAGGGCGTTTTTAATGGACTGAGGGGTGGTATAGCTGGTCCGGGTAAAGGCGCCAAAGGAAGCCACATAGGAAAAGACCCGTCCCCCAAAAAGGCCCGCGTCGTAAGGGACCGGCTGCCCCTCTACGATCTCCTTGGCCGCCTCCAGAAGGTCTGTAGACAGGTGGAGACTGGAGGCAAAATCGTTGGTAGAGCCCGCGGGGATATAGCCTACCGGCGTTTGAGAATTTGCCTGCAGCAGGCCGGAAATGGTCTCGTTGAAGGTACCGTCGCCGCCGCAGCAGACGATCAGGTCCACCTCTCCGCAAAGCCGCTCCACCTCTTTGGTGGCATCTCCGGGGCCCGCTGTAATATACACCTGGACGGCATAGTCTGCCCGGTTAAAAATTGCCACAATTTCCGAAAGCATCTTGGCTGCTTTCTTCTGCCCGGAATAAGGGTTCACAACCAATAGCATTTTTTTCATAACACTTTCCTCGCCTTTACGTGTTCTTTTCAGTTTGTTTTTATTATAGCACAGTTTCCCGGGCTTTCAAGCGGGGATCCTGGCGTTCTCAAAAATGTTACAATTCTATTACGCGCCAATTTTTCGTATTCTTTGCGCTATCGTTCCGATATTTTTTCCTGTTCTTGCATTTTGCGAAGGATTCGTGTATTGTATACGAAAAACGACCGGGAGGCCCCTATGAAAACTGCCAACGACTACTACCATGAAAAATTCGGCTGCAAGGTGTATAAGCTCTCCCTGGATGGCGGCTTCACCTGCCCCAACCGGGACGGGACTCTGGGCTTTGGCGGCTGCGCCTTTTGTGCCGGGGACGGCAGCGGTGCCTTTGCGGAGAAGAACACCCAGGGGATCCGGGCACAGCTGGAGCAGGCCAAGACCAGAGTGGGCAGCAAATGTAAATCCGGCAAATACATCGCCTATTTTCAGTCCTATACCGGCACCTACGCCCCTCTGCCCAAATTGGGGGCCCTTTTTACGGAAGCCATCGCCCAGCCGGAGATCGTTAGCCTCTCCATCGGCACCCGGCCGGACTGTCTGCCAGCGGAAACCGTTTCCCTGCTGCAAAGGCTGAATCGGATCAAACCCGTGTCCATAGAACTGGGGCTGCAAACCTCCAATGATGCGACCGCAAAAAACATGCATCGGTGCTATGAGACCGCCCAATATATCGACGCTGTCCGGCGATTGAAAAAAGCCGGACTGGATGTGGTGACCCACATCATTTTAGGCCTTCCGGGAGAGACGGAAGCTGATATGCTGGCTACCACCCAGACAGCAGTAGACGCCGGAACAGATGGCGTAAAATTCCATACTCTTCATGTACTCCGGGGCACCGCTTTGGAAGAAATGTACCTAAGGGGCGAATTTCAGTGCCTTACCATGGAAGAATACGGCAGCATCCTTCAAAAATGCGTCTCCCTTCTCCCGGAAAATACGGTCGTCCACCGTATTACCGGCGACGGAGCCCGCAAGGACCTGGTTGCGCCCCTGTGGACTCTGGATAAAAAAAGAGTGCTGAATTATCTCCACCGTCTTTTGGAAACCTCTGGACAAACCGCACAAAAAGGATTATAATATGGATACACAAATGGTGAGGTTCCACAACTGCCCATCAAACATTACAAAAAAGGAAGCGATGGTATGTTTGTTTTGATCGGCATTCTGCTTATCTGCATGGTCGTCAACGTCTTTGCCGTCCGGGGCCGAACGGGGCAGCCGGGGCTGGAACCGCTCAAAGGCTGGTCCTATGCCCATCGGGGGCTCCATGATGCCCAAAAGCCGGAAAACAGTCTGGCCGCCTTCCGGGCCGCCTTGCAAAGAGGCTACGGCGTTGAGCTGGATGTACATCTTTTGAAGGACGGCACCCTGGCCGTGATGCACGACTCCGATCTGATGCGTACCACCGGCCAGAAGGGTACTCTGGAGGAACTGACCGCAGAGGACCTGAAAAGCTATTCCCTGGGCGGCACCCAGGAAAAAATCCCCACCTTCCAGGAGGTGCTGGATCTGTTTGCCGGGAAGGCGCCGCTCATCATAGAGCTGAAGACCCATGGCAAAAACGGAGACCAACTGACGGAAGCCGTGTGCAAAATGCTGGAAAACTACCAGGGAGACTATTGCATCGAGTCCTTTGACCCCCGGTGCATCCGGTATCTGCGAAAGCACCATCCCAACATCATCCGGGGCCAATTGGCGGAAAATGCCCTGAAACGGGATAAGACCTATAGTTGGCTTACCCGGTTCATGACCACCTACTATCTGGAAAACTTTTTAACCAGGCCGGACTTCATCGCCTATCGCTTTGAAGACCGGGAAACCACCAGCAATGCCCTTTGCCGGAAGCTCTGGGGCATCCAGGGCATCAGCTGGACCATCCGCAGCCCCCAGGACTTTACCACCGCCAAGGAAGAGGGCTGGATCCCCATCTTCGAGGGCTTCGACCCCAAGGACCTGGAACTGGAGTAAAATCCTTTGTTCACATTTTCGTTGAATTCTGTTTTCAATTTTGCTATTCGCTGTTCAAAATCCCCCGGTATCTTAATAGTCAGAAAGGTTGCGGAAGCCGTGAGCCGCTTCCTTTCCTCTCCGTAGATCCTCTTTTCTACCTCTCTTCTTTCTATTCCTTTTGCAGGAAACCCCCGCTGCCGTAACAGCGGGGGTTTTCGCATTCTAAAAAATGTCATTCCGAGCCAGTGCGCACACTGGCGTGGGAATCTCCCGGATATTTGAGGATTTCGGTTGCAAAACCAACCTATTTCTCCTTCAACCGGGGGATTGCCACACCAGTGCTGCGGCACTGGTTCGCAATGACATCGTTTTTTACAGTCCCAAATATTTTACGCCAGGTAAATGGCCCTGCAGGCCAGCATGGTTTCGAAGCAGTCCAGCTTGCTCACCAGCTCCATGGGAGCGTGCATACACAGCACCGGCACACCGGCATCCACGGTGACAATGTTCCGGTTTGCCATATAGGCCGCCACGGTACCGCCGCCGCCCTGGTCTACCTTGCCCAGGGTGGCGATCTGCCACTTGACACCGGCAGCGTCCAGGGTGCTGCGGACGTGCTGCATGGCCTCGGCAGAGGCATCGGAGGCGCCGCTCTTGCCCCGGGAACCGGTGTACTTGCAGATGGACACGCCGTAGTTCAGGGCACTGTTGTTCCGCCGGTCGCAGGTCTCGGCAAAGGTGGGGTCGAAGGCGTTGGAAACATCGGCAGACAGGCAGAAGGAATTGGCGAAGCACTGGCTGAGCTTTACCCCCTGACCGTCGCAGAGGATCTCCATAAAGTATTCAAAGGCATGGCTCTGCATACCGCTGATGCCCACGGAACCGATCTCCTCCTTGTCCGCCAGGATGCACACGGCGGTGTGCTTGGGGGTGGGCAGGGTCAGCATGGGCTCCAGCTCGGCGTAGGCGCAGACCCGGTCGTCGTGGCCGTAGGCGCCCAAAAGGCTTCTGTCCAGGCCCACCTCCCGGCACTTTCCGGCAGGGACCATGGTCAGCTCGGCAGTGCGGAAGTCGCTTTCCACCATACCGTACTTCTCGTTCAGCAGCCGCATGATGTTCAGCTTCACCAGGTCGCTGCCCTCCCCTTCCAGGGGCTCGGAGCCAAGGATCACGTTCAGCTGCTCACCGGTGATGCCCTCGGCCATGGTCTTCTTCATCTGGTCCGCAGACAGGTGGATCAGCAGATCGGAAACCACCAGAATGGGGTCGTTCTCGTCCTCGCCGATGGTCACGGTGACCTCGGTGCCGTCGGCCTTGCAAACCACGCCGTGGATGGCCAGGGGGACGCAGGTCCACTGGTACTTTTTAATGCCGCCGTAGTAATGGGTCTTGAAATAGGCGATCTCGGAATCCTCGTACAGAGGTTGAGGCTTCAGGTCCAGCCGGGGAGAATCCACGTGGGCGGCGCAGATGTTGGCGCCCTTAGACAGAGGCTCGATGCCTACCACGGCGATGAGGAAGCTCTTGCCCCGGTTGTTCATGTAGATCTTATCGCCGGGCTTTACCTCCATACCGGGGACAGCTTCTTTAAAGCCGTGGGCAATGGCAGCCTTCGTCGCCCAGGCCGTGGCCTCCCGTTCGGTCTTGCAGGCATCCATAAAGGCAGCGTAGCGCTTGGCATAGGCGTTCATGGCTTCCTTTTTCTCGTCGGTATATTCGCTGTAGCCGTTCTTGGGGGCGTACAGCAGCGCTTCCCGCAGTTCTTGTGCAGTCATAATATTCCTCCTAAGCTTTGTTCTCTAACAGGATACCCAAGGTATCCAAAAACTCTCCGCATTTTCTGCGGAATTCCTGGGCGGTTCCCCGATTTTCCAGAACGACGTCCACCCGTTCCCGGAACCAGCCTTCGTCATGCTGGGCACGGATCCGGCTGCGGGCATAGCTTTCCGAAATGTTGTCCCGGAGCATGAGCCGCTTCACCCGGTCCTCCAAAGGAGCCGTCACCGCAACAGTCTTATCGCAAAGTTCAGCCAGGTTCCCTTCAAACAGGGCAATGGCATCGATGGCTCCAAGGCCTGGTTTTTCCGCTTCCAGGGCCCGCACCACCTCCGCCTTTACCGCTTTGTGGGTAATGGCGTTCAGGTCCATCAGGGCCCCTTCATCGGAAAACACCAGGCTGCCCAGCTTCTTCCGGTCCAGGCTCCCTGCTTCCACGGTCCCCGGAAAACGGGTGCCAATGGCTTCCAGCAGGCCCGCATCCTCTTTCAGCAGTCGGTGGTACACTTCGTCGCAGTCCAAAACCAGGCCGCCTCGGTCCCGGATACAATTCAGTAAGGTGGTTTTCCCGCAGCCGGTGCCGCCGGTGATCCCCAGGATCATGATTCTTCCTCCGCATCGATGATGTGGAAGGCCGCAGCCTTTTTCAGCCGATTCTGAACGGCATAGGCCACATCATCCCCTACCGGGCACCGGGCGTATACCTGGTGGATACTGGGATCATCCAGGATCCGCAGAGCGGCAAAGAGCCCTGCGCTCAGGGTATTTACGTCCGATTCCTTGCCATAGGCCAGGGGGTCGCAGTCCCGGTACAGGGGCAACTCCTCTTCAAAGCACAGCACCCGGTCCCCGGGGACAAAGTGCGCATGGATGTATTTTGCCGCCTTCTCTCGGCTTCCGGCCACAATGGCCAGGGGCTCCACGGGAGCATAGTGCCGGTATTTCATGCCAGGGGCCTTGACCACAGCGTCTTTGTCGATCTGGGCAGTAACGGCCTTATCGATGACCAGATCTCCCAAAACCTCGATGAGCTGCTTGGGCGTGATCCCACCGGGCCGCAGAAGCCTGGGCCGGTCCTCGGTCAGGTCCACGATGGTGGATTCCACCCCCACCCGGCAGGGGCCGCCGTCTACAATGGCGTCGATCTTCCCGTCATGGTCGTGGCGCACATGCTCCGCGGTGGTGGTGGAGGGCTTGCCGGAAATATTGGCGGAGGGGGCCGCAATGGGCACTCCGGCCAGGGCAATGATCTTCCGGGTCACGTCGCTGTCCGGGCACCGGACGGCCACGGTATTCAGGCCTGCGGTGGTGCGCTTGGGCACAATGTCCTTCACCGGCAGCACCATGGTCAAAGGCCCTGGCCAGAACTTTTCTGCCAGCAGGTAGGCACTTTTCGGGATATCGTGGCAGAAGCGTTCCATTTCCTTAGGCTCTGCCACATGGAGGATCAGGGGGTTATCCTGGGGGCGGCCCTTGGCCTCAAAAATCTTTAAAACCGCGTTTTCGTCCAGTCCGTTGGCCCCCAGGCCGTAAACGGTTTCCGTGGGGATGGCGACTAAGCCGCCATTGCGGATGATCGTTGCCGCAATTTCCGGGGTCTCCTGGGCATTGGCGGATAAAAATAAGGTATTCATATTGGTTACCTCTTTGATGCGAAAAAGGGAGAAAACCCCTCTTTCGGCGTTTTCTCCCTTCTAAAAGCGAAGATTATTCGTTGGGCTGGTTGGCTGCCTCGATGATCTTTACGAACTTCTCGGGCACCAGGGAAGCACCGCCGATCAGGCCGCCGTCGATGTCGGGCTGAGCCAGCAGCTCGAAGGCGTTCTTGTCGTTCATGGAGCCGCCGTACAGGATGGAGATGGCACGGGCATTCTTGGAGGAGTACAGCTTGCGGACAGCGGTACGGATGCTCTCGCAGACTTCCTCAGCCTGCTCGGGAGTAGCGGTACGGCCGGTGCCGATGGCCCAGATGGGCTCGTAAGCGATAATGACCTTGCGGATCTTCTCCTCGGGAACACCAGCCAGACCCAGCTTGATCTGCATGGTGATCCACTCGGTAGTGATGCCGGACTCTCTCTGCTCCAGGGTCTCGCCGCAGCACATAATGGGGGTCAGGCCGGCATCCAGAGCGGCCAGGACCTTGGCGTTGACATCGGCATCGGTCTCGCCCATGGCGCGGCGCTCGGAGTGGCCGATGATGACGTACTTGCAGCCGGCGTCTACCAGCATGTTGGTAGCGATCTCGCCGGTGTAAGCGCCGGAAGCGTTGGCATTGCAGTTCTCGGCGCCGATGCCGATGCGGGTCTCACGGACGGCACGGACGGCAGCGGGAATATCCACAGCAGGGACGCACAGGGCAACATCGCACCAACGGCCTCTGGGCATAATGGCCTTCAGCTGGGTCATGAACTCCTTGGTCTCGGAGGGGGTCTTGTTCATCTTCCAGTTACCGGCGATGACAGTCTTGCGATACTTTCTATTCATGGTTGATTTCTCCTTGTTGCTTATATGTCTACATTCTAAAAAGAATGTAATCTACAGATTCAGAATGCGGGGGCATGGGAAACCCCGGAGAACCCACCCCAGGCAGGTCCTCCGGAGTGCAGAATATGAACTTACTTGTCTTCCAGGCAGGCGATGCCGGGCAGCTCCAGGCCTTCCAGGAACTCCAGGGAAGCGCCGCCGCCGGTGGAAATGTGGGTGATCTTATCGGCAAAGCCCAGCTGCTCGCAGGCAGCAGCGCTGTCGCCACCGCCAACGATGGTCACAGCATCGGAATCGGCCAGAGCCTGAGCCACGGCAATGGTGCCCTTGGCCAGGGTGGGGTTCTCGAACACGCCCATAGGTCCGTTCCAAACAACGGTCTTAGCGGTCTTTACAGCTTCGGCAAACAGAGCCTGGCTCTTTTCACCAATATCCAGGCCCATCTTGTCGGCGGGGATGGCATTGGCAGCTACGGTCTCAACAGCGATCTCGCCGTCGATGGGGTCGGGGAAGGAAGCGGCAACCACAGCGTCTACAGGCAGCAGGAGCTTCACGCCCTTGGCCTCAGCCTTGGCCATCATTTCCTTGCAGTAGTCGATCTTCTCGTTGTCCACCAGGGACTTGCCGATGTCGTAGCCCTTGGCAGCCAGGAAGGTGAAGGCCATGCCGCCGCCGATGATCAGGGTGTCTACCTTCTCCAGCAGGTTATTGATGACATTCAGCTTGTCGGAAACCTTGGCGCCGCCCAGGATGGCAACGAAGGGACGCTCGGGATTGGCCAGAGCCTTGCCCATGATGGAAACTTCCTTCTGAACCAGGTAGCCGCAGACGGCGGGCAGATAGTCGGCCACACCGGCGGTGGAGGAGTGGGCACGGTGGGCGGTACCGAAGGCATCGTTCACGAAGATGTCGGCCAGAGAGGCCAGAGCCTTGCTCAGCTCGGGATCGTTCTTGGTCTCGCCCTTCTCAAAGCGGGTGTTCTCCAGCAGCATCACTTCGCCGTCCTTCAGCGCGGCAGCCTTGGCCTTGGCGTCTTCACCGGCCACGTCCTTGGCCATGATAACGGGCTTGCCCAGCAGCTCGGAGATCCGGTCAGCAACCACCTGCAGGCTCAGCTCGGGCTTCCACTCGCCCTTGGGCTTGCCCATGTGGGAGCACAGAATGACCTTGGCATTGTGGTCCACCAGGTACTTGATGGTGGGCATAGCGGCCACGATCCGCTTGTCGGAAGTGATCTTGCCATTCTTGGTGGGGACATTGAAGTCGCAACGGCACAGGACCCGCTTACCGGCTACGTCGATATCCTCGATGGATTTCTTATTGTAGTTCATAATGATTCCTCCAAATTACCGGGAAATATCCCGCATTTTTCCAAAATCCTTGAGATGTGGAAAGGACAGCTGGCGCAGAGCTTCGAACACCGTCACCGCCACCGCGTTGCTCAGATTCAGGCTCCTGGCTTCCTCCCGCATGGGAATGCGGACACAGCTCTCCCGATGGGCCTCCAGAAAATCCTCCGGCAGGCCCTTGGTCTCTTTTCCGAAGAAAAGATAGGCACCGTCGTGGAATTCTGCCTCGGTATAACACCGGGGGGCCTTGGTGGATAAGCACCACATTTCCTTTACGTCGTTTTTGGCAAAGAAGTCCTGGAGGTTTTCGTAATCCAGCACCTCTACCAGATTCCAGTAGTCCAGCCCCGCCCGCTTGACGGCCTTTTCGGAGATGTCAAACCCCAGGGGGCGGATCAGATGCAGCCGGCAGCCGGTGGCCGCACAGGTTCTGGCAATGTTCCCGCAGTTCTGGGGAATTTCTGGCTCCACCAGTACAACATTGAGCATTTCCATCACCCTTTCAACAATGCGCTCACCGGTTTCCCTTTCCATACAGCCCCTATTGTATGATACTTTTTCCCTAAAATCAATGAGAAAATGGAAAATTTTTTGATTTTTTTCCAGTCTGCCCAGAAAGCCCATTTTTGCCGCCGGTTTCTTGTGAAGTTTGCTCCTAAAATTGGGGATTGACAGCCCTTTCTTTGTGGGTTCCGGCAATTTTTACCGGGTACGGCGCCCATAAGTCTCTTTGGCACTTTCCCTTTTTTGTGCAAAAAATGCAAGATTTCAAAAAAGACTCCAAAAAGCCGCCGCAGACAGGCGGTGGGGCTTTCCTGTCCGCAGCGGCATATTCTTACCCGTTTTCCGTATACCGGCACACAGGATACCCGGTACAGCCATAGAATTTACCGAACCGGCCCCGGCGCAATACCATAGGAGCCCCGCATACCGGGCAGCATTTTTGCTCCGCTTCCGGCTCCCGGGCCAGAAGCTCAAACACCTGCTGGTTCATCCGGCAGTCGTTCAGGGCCCGGTGGGCGCCGAAGGTATTCAGGCAGTAGTGCTGGGCCAGGGCCGTTAACGCATAGCTTTTTAGCCCCGGCAAGCGGCGGCGGGCGAAAAGCAGGGTATCTACATAGTCGTTCCCCGGCACCAGGCCGAAGCGCCGCTGACAGTCCCGGTAGAGGAAATTCAGGTCGAACCGGGCGATGTTGTGGCCTACCAGCACATCGTCCCCCATAAAATCCAGGAATTCCGGCAGGATCTCCTCCATGGTGGGCTCCCCGGCCACCAGGTCGTCCGTAATGTGATTCACCTGGCTGGCACCAAAGGGAATGGGCCGCCCGGGGTTTACCAGGCTGGAAAAGCTGTCTGTCACTTGGCCGCCCCGGACCCGCAGGGCGGAAATTTCGATCACATCGTCATTGCGGCAGGAAATGCCGGTGGTCTCCAAATCGAAGAGCACATAGTCCCCTATGTAGGAACTTCTATTTTGTCCTTTTACGCTAGATAGCATTTAGTTTTCTTCCTTGTCAAATACCTGGGCCACCTGCTTCAGAAGCTCCCGGATGGGCAGGTGCTGGGGGCAGATTTCCTCACACTGGCCGCAGCCCACGCAGTCGGAAGCCTTCCCCGCCTGGGTGGTGTGGATGCCGTAGTAATAAACGCCGTTCCAGTCCTCATACTGCTTCCGGGCATTCATGACGGCAAACAGGTCCGGGATGTGGATGTGCATGGGGCATCCGGCCACGCAGTACCGGCAGGCGGTACAGGGGATCAGATTCATCCCCGCAAACACCTGGCAAACCTTGTGCAGCGCTTCCTTTTCGGCATCATTCAACGGCTGGAAATCGGCCATAAAGCTTGTATTGTCCTCCAGCTGCTCCAAAGAGCTCATGCCGGAGAGGACCATCTCGATGCCCTCAAAGCCCGCGGCAAACCGGATGGCATAGCTGGCATAGCTGCCCCCCTGGAGCTCGTCCAGGATCTTTGCCGCCGCTTCCGGCAGCTGCACCAGGCGGCCGCCCTTTACAGGCTCCATGACCAGTACGGCCTTGCCGTGCTTCCGGCAAACCTCGTAGCAGCCCCTGCTCTGGACGGCGGGGCTTTCGTAGTCCAGGTAATTAAACTGCAGCTGTACCGCCTCTACCTCCGGATGGTCCGTCAGGATCTTGTCCAGGAACTCCGGGGTATCGTGGAAGGAAATGCCCAAATGGCGGATCTTTCCCTCTTTTTTCAGTTCCAGCGCGGTCTCATAGGCGTGAGCCTCCTGATACTGGGGGTAGTTCTTCTTATTCTGGGCGTGCATCAGGTACAGATCGAAGTACTCGACCCCGCAGTCCTCCAGCTGGCTTTGGAATAAGGGGCGGATGTCCTCCTGGGTCTTAAAGAAGTTCTCGGAGAGCTTGTCCGTCAGAATGTACCGGTCCCGGGGGTAGCGGCTGGTCAGGCAGGCTTTGATGGCCCCCTCCGCCTTTCCGTCCAGGTAGCCCCGGGCCACATCAAAGTACCGGAAGCCCTTTTCCAGAAACCGATCTACCATTTTGCAGGATTCAGCAATATCAATTTCTGTGCCCTGCATTGGCAGACGCATAAAGCCAAAGCCTAATTTTTTATGCATAACCGTCTCTCCTTTTTATTTCTTCCGGACCATTTCCAGAATTTCATGCATTTTTCCGGTGATCTCCGGGTAATTTTCCCGGATGTGGGGCCGCAGGCAGTTGGTGCAGTCCTTAATGCCCTTTTCCGTATACCGGAAGCTGCCCCCGCAGTTTTCCCCCAGGGCGTACAGGGGGCAGTAGCAGAACAGGCAGCTAAAGGTCTCCTTGTTGGCCCCCTTGTGGCAGGGGAAATATTCACATTCGCTGTTTTGGAAAAAATCGTAGTGCTTCATTCCATACTCCTTGTATTATACTTCCGTCCAAGGATACACCCGGGGCGGCTCCTTGTCAAATTCCATCCATTTTCCCGTCCCCGGGTGGGTAAAGCCCAGGTGGGCAGACCACAGGGCAATTTCGCAGGGATCATTCTGTTCGGCATACTTCCGCTCCCCTACCAGAGGCATTCCCCGGGAAGCAAACTGGACCCGGATCTGGTGCGTCCTGCCGGTATGGAGCCGCACCCGGACTCGGGTCAGGTTTTCCCGACTGTTTAAACTCCAATAGGAAAGCCGGGCCTCCTGAATGCCTTTCCCCGGCTCCTTGGCAACATAGGTCATCTTCCTGGCCTTGTCCCGGCCCAAAAGGTCCGTCAGGTCCCCGTTTGGTTCCGCCGGGGCCCCGTGGACCACCGCCAGATATTCCTTTTGAAAGGTCCCTTCCCGGATCTGCCGGGACAGCTCCGAGGCGCTTTTGGCGTTTCTTGCCAGTACCATCAGCCCGCTGACCACCCGGTCCAGCCGGTGTACCGTCCGCACATCGGCCTTGACGTCCCCCAGAGCCTCCCGCACCAAACCAGGCAGTCCACCGGGCTCATCGGTAGAAAGGATCCGGGCAGGCTTGATGCATACCAAAACATCCGGGTCCTCATAAATGATCTCCATAGCTTCGTGACCTTTCTTTTTGTTTTTATTCTACCAGATGTCCGATTCTTTTGCAACCATCCATTCCGCAATTCCCCCGGCCAGCACCAGGCCGCCGAAAAAGGGGTCCATTCGCCACACCCCCAGAGTCAACGCCAGCAGCGCATAAAAGGCAATTTTTCGCATTCCCCATTCCCCCTTGGTAAGGAGTATATGCGTTAGGGGTGCGTGGAATGTGAAAGAACAGGCACTCCGTTTCTGGAATGCCTGTTTTCTTTACCTTGTAGGCTCCGGTACCACGTGCATGACCTTCCGCTGGTACTCGGCGATGCCCTTAGCCAGAACCTCCATAGCCCGCTCCAGGTCCGGTTTTTTCAGCACGTAGGCGATCCGGACCTCGTTAATGCCCTTGCCGGGGGTCTCGTAGAAGGGGGCGCCGGGGGCGAACATCACCGTGTCGCCCTTGTCGTCAAAGTGCTCCAGCAGCCAGTGCTGGAACCGGTCGGCGTCGTCTACCGGCAGACTGGCCATCAGGTAGAAGGCCCCCATAGGCTCCTCTACCACCACGCCGGGGATCTGGCGCAGCTTTTCGATCACCGTATCCCGGCGGATGCGGTACTCGGCCTTGCACTCCCGGAAGAAGGCGGGGTCCACGGTGTACAATGCCGCCGCGCCCACCTGGTCGATGGTGGCCACAGACAGACGGGACTGACAGAATTTCAGGATGGCGCTTTGCAGCTCCTGATTCTTGGTCACCACGCAGCCCACCCGGGCGCCGCAGGCGGAGAACCGTTTGGAGACGGAATCGATGATCACCAGATTGTCTTCGATGTCCTTGAACCGGGCCATGGTGGGCACGCCGAACTTTTCGTCGTAGCAGAACTCCCGATACACCTCGTCGCAGATCAGGAACAGGTCATGTTCCTTGGCAATGTCGGCGATCATCCGCATTTCCTGTTCGTCCAGCACCACACCGGTGGGGTTGCCGGGGTTGGTAATGAGGATCGCCCGGGTGTTCTTGGTAATGAGGCTTTCGATCCGCTCCCGCTTGGCGTAGCGGTAGCCCTCCCAGGGATTGGTGGGCAGAGCCCGGATGACGCCGCCGGCCGCATGGACAAAGGTGGTGTAGTTGGGATAGTAGGGCTCCGGAATAATGACCTCGGTATAGGGGTCCAGAATGCTCAGACAGGTAAGAAGCAGAGCTTCGCTGCCGCCGGTGGTAATGAGGATATCCTTAGAATCCAAATCCACGCCCAGACGCTTGTAGTAGCCCTGGATCGCCCCGATAAGCTTGGGGTTGCCGGGGGAAGCATCGTAGGCCAACGTCTTATGGTCAAAGGCCCGGATGGCGTCATAATAGGCGCTGGGGGTGGCAATGTCCGGCTGGCCGATATTCAGGTGATAGATCTTCTTCCCCTGCTGCTCTGCTGCCACCGCCAGAGGGTGGAACTTTCGCATTGGAGACGGCTCACATCGGTTGGCATTGATGGAAATTTGCATTTGTATCCCTCCATGGGCATTACGCCCTGTTTCTATATTGGAAAACCAATTCCCTCAGCTTGCCCTGTTGGAATATCAGCGCAATCAGATTAGGAACGGCCATCAGCGCATTGAAGATTTCTGCCAGGAGCCACACCTTTTCGCTTTCCAGCACCGCTCCCAGCACCACCCCGGCCATCTGCAGCCAGGGAAACCATTTTAAAAATCCGGGGCCAAAGAGGTATTCCCCACAGCGGGCCCCATAAAGTCCCCACCCCAGCACCGTGGCAAAGGCGAAGACACATAAGAAAAGCGTCAGGGCAATGGATGCCCAGGGGCCCAGCACCGTACCGAAAACGCCGGCCACCAGCTCTCCCCCGAAGTCGCTCCCATAGGGAATGGTTCTACTTCCGCAGAGGACCGCCAGGGCCGTCAGGGTACAGATCACCAGAGTATCTACGAACACTTCCATCAGGCCCAAAATTCCCTTTTCCACACTGTCCCCGGGGGCCGCGGTATAGGCCATGGAAGCCGTACCCATCCCCGCTTCATTGGAAAAGATCCCTCTGGCGCAGCCCACGGACAGGCTCACCGCTATGGAACCTACCGCCCCGCCGGTAACGGCTTTGGGAGAAAAGGCCCCCAGAAAGATAGCACGCAGAGCGGTCGACAGCATCTCCCGCCGGGAGAATACCACCAGCAGGCACAGAAGGATATACCCAATGGATGCCCCGGGCACCAGCTTTTCCGCCGCCGCCCCAATCCGCCGGACCCCGCCCAGCAGTACCGCGCCAACGCAGGCCGCCAGGGTAAGGCCCAGGATCCAGTCAAACAGCCCCGTGGGCGTCACCCCCAGATGACGCTGCACCTGATGGACCCCGGAAATCACCGCCCCAATCTGGGTGGCGTTCCCCACCCCAAAGGCGGCACCCAGGCCAAAAATGCAGTAGAGCACCGCTAAAAAACGGGCTTTTGGGGGCAATCCCCGCTGGATGGTATACATAGGGCCGCCGATTTTGTTTTTGGCATAGGCCCCGGCCAGGGTCACCTCGGCAAATTTAGTGGCCATGCCAAGGAAGCCGGATACCCACATCCAGAATACCGCCCCCGGGCCGCCCAGGCAGATCGCCCCGGCCACCCCCACGATATTCCCGGTGCCTACGGTAGCGGCCAAAGCGGTACATAAAGCCTGCCGGGCGCTGACCTCCTTGGGGTCTCTGGACCGGGCCAGGATCCTTCCGGCTTTTCCCAGAAGCCTCAGCTGCGGGAAGCCGGTAGAAACCGTCAAAACCGCCCCGGTCCCCAGCAGCACCGCCACCATCCCCGGCCCCCAGAGGATCCCTCTCAAAAACAAAAGTCCGTCCGTGACGATACCTCCCTAGAATACCACGCCTTTGCAAAAAATGCAAGATTGGGTTTTGGATATTTCAAAAAAGGATGCAAAAAAGCAGCCCCCGTTTTGGGAACTGCTTTTGTGCGTCGTTAGTTTGTAGTTTTGGTGTTTAATACGATCGGGCTGCCGTTGAGGGAGAAATATGTTCTTCAATCGCCTGCTGGATCAGCTGGTTCAGAGAAATCCCCTCCTGTTCAGCGGTCAAAGCTGCCTGACGATGAAGCTCCGGGGATATTCTTACATTGAAGGACCCCTTATACTCCTTATCTGGCGTAATTCCCTGTTCCGCACATACCTGAAGATAGGTATCAATGCAATCATGGAATGTTTCAGTCAGCTCCGGGAGAGACATCCCGTGAAACGCAAGAGCATCCCGGACGCCAAAGACGGTGCCTACAAGGATTTCATCCTCTGCATCGTACTCGATAAAAGCATGATAGCCTTTGTAGGACAACATATTAGACATGAAGCAGCCTCCTTTTATGCGCTAAGCTCGCCAATCTCTTTCAAAAATTTGCGGACCATTTTGATTTGGTAGCCATATAGTTCTTTTCCCGGATGCGGCCCATCAAAAACGAGCTTGCGGTTTGAGGCGGTATGAATGAACATGATGGCTGAGCCACGGCCTCCCGAATGCCTGGTGCAGCCGCATTGACCCATCAATGCGGCCAATTCCGTAGTTGTAAAATTCTTGGGGATATTTTTTTGCATGAGCTTTTCCAGGAGTTTCTCTTTCTTTGGCAATTCTATCCGCCCCTTGATGCAACCATAATTCAGTTGCAATATAATTATATGAAAAGAAATCTAATTTGTCAATGTTTTTCCTTTTTTCAAACCACACTGCGGAAGAACTGGAGGGCCTGATACAGGTCATACGCCTCTGATACAGTGGGTAAGGTTGTCATTTCCACTCCGCCCAGATTTCCGGGCAATACCCCACGGTGGCCTGCTTTCCGTTTCGCACCACCGGGGTCTTCATCAGCATGGGGTCGTCAAAGACCTTATCCTCTTTGGTTCGGCTGTCGGACATGTATTTCATATTGACCACTTCCTGGGATTTGTTCTCCCAGTCGATGAGGTTGTCGATGCCGCCTACCGTTTTTAAGACGCTGTCGAACTCCCGGCCGGACATGCCGTAGCGCTTCAGGTCGATCATCTGGTAGGGGATCCGTCGCTCCTTAAAGTAGCGCTCCGCCTTTTTGGTATCGAAGCACTTGCTTTTTCCAAAAATCTGTATGTTCAATAATATACCTCCATCAGGCAAAGCCCCTGAGCCGGGGCCAGGAAGCCTGCCTGTTCTCGTTTGCCGCCGAATAGCGCCGGGATGGACGCTGCCGCCCGCTCCCCCCGGCCTACTTCTATCAGGGTCCCCACCAGGATGCGGACCATGTTATAAAGGAAGCCGTCCCCCGTCACAGTGATGACCAGCTCTTTTCCCTTTTTCGAAATATCCAGGCTGTCGATCCGCCGGACGGTGGACTTCTTCATCTTTTTGTTCCCGCAGAAAGCGGAAAAATCATGCTCCCCCAAAAGAAGCGCCGCCGCCTGCTCCATGGCCTTGATATCCAGCTTTTCCGGATTGACCCACAGGTACCGCCGCTCAAACACGCAGGGGTCCGTGCTGTTCCAGATGCGGTAGCGGTAGGTTTTCCCCCTGGCGTTGAGCCGAGCGTGAAACCGGGGCGCCGCCTCCTGGCAGGAATAGATGCCGATGTCCTCCGGCAGGTATTTCCGCAGCTCCCCCAATATCTTCTCCGGGGGCATGGGATTTTCGCAATGGAAGGAGGCGATCTGGTGGGCGGCGTGGACTCCGGCGTCGGTGCGTCCGGAGCCGGAGACCTCGATGGGCTCCCCTAAGATCCTTGTAAGCACCGTTTCCAGCTTTCCCTGGATGGTGTTATCCGCCCCTGGGAGCCGCTGCCAGCCCCGGTAGCGGGTGCCGTCGTAGCAAATATCAAGCCGCAGATTCCGCATAGTCTTCCATTTCCTCTCTGGCTTCCCGCTCGTTGTCGGCGGAAAACATAAAATTTCCCTTCTGATCGTACACCTGCACGTGGCCGCCTACATATCGCATGGTAAACATATCCTCAGTCCCCCTGTTCGTTATCTGAACATAGGATACCAGAGTATGTGTCCAATAAATAGGACAATTAGATCTTCTTTTCCATCCAGCCGGAAATAAATTCAAAAATCTCCCGGCGGTTGATCTCGTTCAAAATCTCATGGCGGCACAGGGGGAACAGCCGGGTGGTCACATCCGCCATCCCCGCCTTTTTAAATTCCTCTGCCGCTTTTTTCACGCCCTTGCCGTAGGCACCCACCGGGTCCTCCCCACCGGCTACAAACAGCACAGGTAGAGCCTTGTCCATTTTTGCCAGGTTCTCCGGTTTTTCGATATATTGGATGCCCCGCAGCAGGTCCCGCAGGAGGCCTGCGCTGGCGGTAAAGCCGCAGCTGGGGTGGGCAATGTAGTCGTCCACCGTCTTTTTGTCCCGGGTCAGCCAGTCGTACTCCGTTCTGGGGTGCTCCACATGGGCATTGTAGCTGCCAAATACCAGGTTCTGGAGCTTTTCACTGGGGTTCTCCTCCCCCACCCGGTTACAGACCGCCTGACACACGGCAATGGCCACGGGTAAAAGTGCTCTCGGCTGCCAGCCGGTGCCGCAGATGACGGCGGCGGCAAGCCTCAAGTCCCGGTATTTGCACAGCATGGTCCGGGCCATAAAGGAGCCCATGGAGTGGCCGAAGAGGATATAGGGCACACCCGGGTATTCCTGCTTTGTCTTGTGCAGCAAGCTCACGCTGTCCTCCACCGCGGCAAACCAGCCACCGTGGAAATAGCCCTGCTTTCCCTCCTTGCCAACGGACTGGCCGTGGCCCATGTGGTCCTCTCCCACCACCAGATAACCCAGGGAATTGAGATACACCGCAAATTCATCATACCGTTCAATGAACTCCGCGATGCCATGGACGATCTGCACCACGGCCTTTACTTCCCCCTCCGGGGTCCATCGGCACACATGGAGCCTGCCCACTCCAACGGAGGGAATGGTAAATTCTTCCCGCATAGGCTTACACCTGGTATCCGGCGTCGGCAATGGCCTTTTTCAGAGCCGCTTCCGTGGCAGTGCCGGTAACGGTGACGGTCTTCTCCTTCAGATCTACCTTGGCGCTCTGGGTACCGGCCACGGCCATGCAGGCCTTTTCCACCCGGGCGGCGCAGTGGGTGCACATCATACCTTCTACATGAATGATCGTTTCCATAAGTTGCCCTCCAAAAATGAAAATTTGGAAATAGCGTCCCTCTTGACACCTTTCCCTTGGTATGGTACTATTTTACCATGTATTTGGGAGATTACAAGTGCTTCTTTTGCGCTTCTCCCCGATCGCCTCACGGAAAGGAAATGCACCATGAACATTAAAATCACCTCCGACAGCACCTGTGACCTGCCCAAGGAGCTGCTGGAACAATACCATATCGACCTGGTCCCCCTGATCGTGGTCAAAGAGAACGAGGAATTTCTGGACAACGTGACCATCACCCCGGCGGATATCTTCGCCCATGTCGACCAGGGCGGCGCATTGTGCACCACCGCCGCCCGGAGCGTTGCCGTGTATCAGGAGCTGTTTGCAAAGTTCTCCGGCGAATATGACGGCATCATCCATATCAACCTGGGTTCCGGCTTCTCCTCCAGCTATCAGAACGCCTTTATCGCCGCCCAGAGCTTTTCCAATGTCCGGGTGGTGGACTCCCGGAACCTGTCCTGCGGCCAGGGGCTTATGGTTTTGAAGGCCTGCCAATTGGCAGAGTCCGCCCAGAGCCTGGACGAGATCGTCTCCGAGCTGGAAGAGTACGCGGAGAAGGTAGAGACCAGCTTCGTTCTGGACCGGCTGGACTATATGGTCAAGGGCGGCCGTTGCTCCATGGTCACGGCCCTGGGGGCAAACCTGCTGAACCTGAAGCCCTGCATCGACCTGAAGGAAGGCAAAATGGGCGTAGGCAAAAAGTACCGCGGCCGCTACGATAAATGCCTGGCAAATTACGTAAAGGACAAGCTGCAGAACCGGGACGACATCGACCGGTCCGTCCTCATCCTGGACCATACCCGGATCGATGAGGAGTGCCTGAACGCCGTCCGGGAGCAGATCGCCGCCAGCGGAGAGTTTGGCACCGTCATCACCGCCACCGCCGGCTGCACCATCTCCTGCCACTGCGGCCCCAACACCCTGGGCGTGATCTTCGCCCGGAAGTAAGCATAAACCATCTGCACCCCTGGATTTTTCCGGGGGTGTTTTTCAGGATAACCTATGAATGAATTTCTTCTTTTAGACCTTGCCGCCGACCTGGGCTACCGGATGGCCGTCAGCGGCGCGGAGACCTACCGGGTAGAGGATACGGTCCGCCGGGTGCTGCTGGCCTATGGGCTGGACCCCCAGGTAGCGGCGGTGCCGGGATACCTGATCGTCAGCATTCTCTCCCCCACCGGCGAACCCATTACCAGGATGCGCCGGATGGGCTTCCACGGCAACGACCTGGACGCAGTGGAGCGGCTCAACGCCCTGTCCCGGAAGATCTGCGCCGAAACGCCCCCGCCGGAGGAGGCCGCGGCCCTGTTTCGTCAGGTCACCGCCTCCGTCCCCCACTACAACCCGGCCATGCGCTTGCTGGGCCACTTCCTGGGGGCCGCCGGGTTTGGCGTGCTCTTCGGCTGCGGCCTTCTGGACGCGGCCTTTGCCGGACTCTGCGGCATCGTCATCTTCTTTGTGAGCGGCCTTTTGGATCGGCTGGACGTAAACCCCATTTTTGGCACTTTGACCTCCGCCTTCCTTATGTCCTGGGTGGCCTACGGGCTGAACGCAGTTGGCATCCTTCAAAACAGCGATACGGTGATCATCGGGGCCATGATGATTTTGGTCCCGGGTCTGGTATTTACCAACGCCCTGCGGGACATGATCTACGGGGACACCAGCTCCGGCATCAACAAATGTGTTCAGGTGCTGCTCATTGCCTGCGCCATGGCTTTAGGCTCCGCCGGGGCCCGGAACGTGGCGAGCCTAATGTGGGGCCTGCCGGAAAGCGCCCCGGCAATCAATCATGGGCTTTTTATCCAATGCCTTGCCTCCTTTGTGGGCTGCATGGGCTTTAGCATTCTCTTCAATATCCACGGCCCCGGCACCCTGCTTTGCGCTTTGGGGGGCATCGGAGCCTATGCGGTATATGATGTGGCCCTAAAGCTGGGGGTCGGCGCCGTATGGGCCTTCTTCTGGGGCACCACCCTGGCCGCCGTCTTTTCCGAGATCATGGCCAGAGTCCGCAGGTATCCCACCATCTGCTATCTGGTGGTCTCCATCATCCCCCTGATCCCCGGCGCGGGCATTTACCACACCATGCGCCTGATGGTAGACGGCGCCATGACCGCAGCCGCCGCCCAGGGCCTGCTCACCGCCCAATCCGCCGGAACCATGGCCGCCAGCATCATTTTGGTTTCCAGCCTGACGAAGATCTTTACGGCCAGGCACCAGGGGCCCGTAGCCGTGAACAGCAAATAAAAACGCATCCCCGAGAAATGGCAATGAACCGTCCCGGGGATGCGTTTTTTATCATTACAGCTGGGACAAAACCTTCCCCAAACTGTCGTGGATCACCAGGTCCGCCCGGTCGTCGTAGGGCGTGGGATCCCGGTTGATGAGGACCAGACGATTTCCCTGGTAATACCGCAGGAACCCCGCCGCCGGGTACACCGTCAGGCTGGTTCCCGCCACCAGAAGCATATCCGCCTGACAGATGGCTTCCAGCGCCCCTTCCACGGTCTTGTCATCCAGCCCCTCCTCGTACAGCACCACATCCGGCTTGACAATGCCGCCGCAGCCGCACCTGGGGATTCCGTCGCAGTTCTTCACGAATTCCGCCGGATAGAACCTGCCGCACCGTGTACAGTAGTTCCGCAGGATAGACCCATGAAGCTCATACACCCGCTTGGACCCCGCCTTCTGGTGAAGCCCATCGATATTCTGGGTCACCACCGCGGCAAGATGCCCCTCCTGCTCCCACCTGGCCAAGGTGTAGTGGGTAATGTTGGGTTCAACCTCCAGGGGCATCATCTTCTCCCGGTAAAACCGGAAGAAATGCTCCGGCTTCCGCAGATAAAAGCTATGGCTGATAATGGTCTCCGGCGGGTACTCAAACTTCTGGTTGTAAAGCCCGTCCACACTTCGAAAATCCGGCACGCCGGATTCCGTACTGACCCCCGCCCCCGTAAAGGCCACCATGTGCTTGCTCTCCCGCACCCACTGGCGCAGGGTTTCTATTTTGTCCATAGGGTCCACCTCCTGGGAAAATAGTAGCGCGGTTTTGGGGGCTTGTCAATCCGTTTCCTTCTTCATTTTACGGAACTCTATTCTTGTCTTGCATTTTTATTGTCTTTCGGATATACTCGTGGTATATTTAAAGGAGGAGATATGATGCTTCAGCCCAAACTAACCTCTGTGTACCCCGAAGAGGGCCATAAATTGTTGTTGACATATGAAACCGGAGAGAAGCGCCTGTTTGATGTCTCCCCTTATATAACCGGTTCTTGGTACGGAGAACTGAAGGATGCCGCCTATTTTTGCTCTGTATCTCTTCTCCCCGGCGGTGTTGGTATTGAATGGACCCATGGGCAGGACATTGCACCCCATGAATTGTATGAATTGAGCGTTCCTGCATAAAATTTCGCTCCGGGGTTTTCCCGGGGCGTAACCATGAAAGGCATACATATGGATCGGATACTACTTTTAGAGGATGACCTGAGCCTGGTCAGCGGGCTTTCCTTTGCTTTCCAAAAGCAGGGGTTTGAGACCCGGGTCGCCAGGACCCTCCGGGAGGCAAACGAGCTGTGGAAGATGGGCGGCTTTGATCTGCTGGTGCTGGATGTGTCTTTACCGGACGGTTCCGGGTTTGATTTTTGCAAAACGGTACGGGAAGTTTCCCAGGTGCCCATTCTCTTTCTCACCGCCTCAGATGAAGAAACGAACATTGTCATGGGGCTGGACCTGGGTGGGGACGATTATCTCACAAAGCCCTTTAAGCTGGGTGTGCTTTTATCCCGGATCAACGCTCTGCTGCGCCGGGCAAAGGCATTCCAGGCGGCGGATACCCAGCTGCAGTCCAACGGGATCCAGGTTTTGCTGCTGCAGGGGCAGGCCTTGAAGAACGGCATCCCTTTGAACCTGACTGCTGCGGAATACAAGCTGTTATGCCTGTTCCTGAAAAATCCCAACGTGATACTGTCTAAGGATCGCATTTTGGCCCAGCTGTGGGACTGCGAGGGAAATTATATCGACAGCAGCGCCCTGACCGTATATATCCGGCGGCTGAGAATGAAAATTGAGGATGATCCGGGCAATCCCAAAATGCTCCTGACCGTCCGGGGAATGGGCTACAAATGGAATACGCTCCATTGAGGTGCCGGTATGGATATTCTTGCAAACAAAGAGACAAAACGCCTTTTTCTTTCCCTATCCGCCCTTTGGGCAGTATTTCTCCTGCTGTCCGAAGGGCTTTTGTGGCTTGCGGAGCGGAAGCTTTCCTGGGGGCTGCTGCTGCTTTCCCTGACAGCTGCAGGAGCCTCTTTTGTAATCTTCTTCCGCTATTTGCGCAGACAAGCCAGCATTCTGGAACAGGCAGCTGCCCAGATCGATGCCTGCCTTGCCGGTGATCCCAACGCCCGGATCCCCTGCGAAGAGGAAGGGGCCATTTACCGGCTGTTTCACTCCGTTAATTCCCTGGCGGCCGTTTTGAATGCCCATGCGGACAATGAATTGCGGGAGAAGGAATTTTTGAAAAATACGATCTCCGATATTTCCCACCAGCTGAAAACGCCCTTGGCGGCACTGAATATTTACAACGGCCTATTGCAGGACGGGAGTCTGGAGCCTTCTTCCGTAAAAGAATTTGCTGCCCTTTCGGAGCAGGAGCTCGACCGGATGGAAACACTGGTACAAAACCTGCTGAAAATCACCCGGCTGGATGCCGGTTCCATTGTGATCCATAAAACGAAGGAGGATCTTTCGGATCTATCCCAGGATGTCCGGCTGCATTTTGCCTACAGAGCCGGGCAAGAAGGCAAAACGCTCCTGCTGTCCGGCCCGGAGAAGGTTTTCCTCCCCTGTGACCGGGACTGGCTGGCGGAGGCCATGGATAACCTGGTGAAAAACGCTCTGGACCATACGGAAAAAGGGGCAGTCATCCGCATTGCCTGGAAGGCCCTGCCCGATGCCGTTCAAATCACGGTAGAAGATAACGGGCACGGCATCCACCCGGAGGACCTGCCCCACATTTTTAAGCGGTTTTACCGCAGCCGTTTCTCCCAGGATACCCAAGGCATCGGCCTGGGGCTTCCTTTGGCAAAGGCCATCGTAGAAGCCCACAACGGCAGCATCGAGGTTGACAGCATTCTGGGAAAAGGTACCCGGTTTGCGATGACTTTTCCGATCCCTACAGAATTGTAGGCTTGCCGTAGGGGAAGTGTTATATTTCAGTGTTATTCTTTTGATGCGGAGACCAAACCGCATCCGAAAAAAACATTGAAAGAAGAATCACACCATGAATTTATTAGAGGTCCAGGGGCTCTGTAAGACCTATGGCACCGGAGACGCCGCCGTCCGGGCCCTGAAAAATGTCAGTTTTTCCGTCCCCAAGGGAGAGTATGTGGCAATTGTGGGAGAATCCGGTTCCGGCAAAAGTACCCTGCTGAACATGATCGGCGAGCTGGACTTCCCCACCTCCGGAAAAGTCCTGATCGACGGAAAAGACATTTTTTCCATGAAGGAACGGGAGCTGACCATTTTCCGCAGAAGGAACATTGGCTTTGTTTTCCAGGCCTTCAACCTGATCCCGGAGCTGACCGTAGAGCAGAACATTCTCTTTCCGGTTTTGCTTGACTACCGGAAGCCGGACAAGGGGTATCTGAATGAGCTTCTGACCGTGCTGAACCTGCGGGACCGCCGGGACCACCTGCCCAGCCAGCTCTCCGGCGGCCAGCAGCAGCGGGTCGCCATCGGCCGGGCCCTGTTCACCCGACCCTCCCTCATTTTAGCGGACGAGCCCACCGGCAACCTGGATACCCAAAACAGCCGGGAAGTCATTTCCCTGCTGAAGCAGACCTCCCGGAAATATGAACAGACCATCCTGATGATCACCCACAACCGCGGCATCGCCCAGACGGCGGACCGGGTGCTGCAGGTATCCGACGGCGATCTCACCGATTTTGGGAGGTGCCGGGAATGAAGAGCTATCTGAGCCTGGTCCCCATTTCCGCAAAGGTGCGGAAACGGCAGAACCGGATGACGGTTTTATGCATTGTGATCGCCGTGTTTCTGGTTACGGCCATTTTTAGCGTGTCCGATATGATGATTCGGACCCAAAGTGACCGAATGACTGACAAAAACGGCAGTTGGCACATAAAATTGGAAGGTATTTCTCAAGAAACAGCCCTAGCAATTTCGAGGCGGGAGGATGTAGCTTCCATTGGCGCAGTCACCATATTCAACCCGGACGGAGAACTGCCCTACCGCCTGAATGGAAAAAGGGTGGTTCTTTATGGCATTGAGGAAGCCTATCTGTCAATGAACACCTCTGATACCATCGAGGGGCGCTTTCCAGAAAAAACGGACGAAATCATGCTCAGCGCCAATGCGGCGCATATTCTTCAGATTGCGGTTGGGGATACCGTGGTCCTGGACACCCCATCCGGAAGCAGCGAATTTACAGTATCCGGTTTGGGTGGCGTAGAAAAAGGCTACTATTCCGGGCAATACTCCTTGATGGATGCCTATCTGCCCCGGGATGCATTTGCCACTCTGACGGAACACAATGGCATCGAAGGGCTTCAAACCTCCTACTGTATCCAGTTTACCAGCGCAGCAAAAGCTGCAAAAGCGATCCCGGAGTTGATGAAAGTGTATCAGCTGCCGGAAAATGCGGTAGCCGAAAACACCGGTGTAATGGCTGTCGCCGGGCAAAGCAGCAGCAATGCCGCCAAAAATGTTTACGGTCTTGCCGCAGTCCTGTTTGTGCTGGTGCTTCTGGCAGGAGTCCTGATGATCTCCGGCAGCATGAACAGCAACCTGGCACAGCGGACCCAGTTTTTTGGAATGATGCGCTGTATTGGCATGAGCAAGGCGCAGGTCATTCGTTTTGTTCGTTTAGAAGCACTGAACTGGTGCAAAACAGCCGTACCCATAGGCGTTCTGCTCGGCACGTTTGCCAGCTGGAGTATTTGCGGGGCACTGCATTATGGCATCGGCGGTGAGTTCTCTACAACACCCGTTCTTAAAATCAGTCCCGTCGGGTCCATCAGCGGCATCGTGGTGGGTATTGTCACGGTTCTGCTGGCAGCGGAGTCCCCGGCCCGGCGAGCATCTCAGGTCTCCCCTGTGACAGCAGTCTCCGGCGCAGAGACCCGTTTTTCCGTTTCCCATCCTGCTATAAGCAATCGTCGTTGGAAAATCGAATGGTCCCTGGGTGTTCACCATGCCGTTTCCGGTAAAAAGAACCTGTTTCTGCTGACCGCTTCCTTTGCGCTCAGTATTATATTGGCGCTCTCCTTTTCCGTTCTGCTCAAATTCGCCGGTCTGCTTTTGCCCGGTCAAGCCCCCTGGCAGCCGGATATTCTCTTAAACGGCTATGGAAACGAACAGGTATTCTCCCGGGATATGGTCCGGCAGCTGCGCACCGTTCCCGGCGTTGGAAACGTCTGGAGCGCAACCGGCCTTACGGGTTTTCCCGCCAGCGATCCCCGGAACAAAATATCGCAAGTCGTGCTGGGTTCCTACGATGATTTTCTGATGGACAAAAGCAGACCTCTTGTCGTGGCAGGCAGGATGGCAGATCCTGCTCCTGACAGCAGTGAAGCAATGACCATCTATAATAAGGAGAATCCACTAAAGGTTGGGGATACCCTTTGTATCGGCGGTAAAAGCCTTACCATTGCAGGTGCCTTCTCGGAAGGAATGTTCCCGGATGAGATAACGGTCATCTGCCCGCAGGCACTGTTTGACCGTCTGGTCGGTGTGCAAAACTATAATATGGTGGGTATTTTGCTGGACACTTCCGCAACGGAGGATACCGTCATGCAAATCGCCCGACTTTCCACCGATGAAATCGTCATGTCAGATATACGGGAGCAAAATATCCAGGAAGCTGCTACCTATCTGGCTTCCAGGATCGTTGTATACGGCTTTCTGGCAATTATCGGGCTGATTTCTCTTTTTAATATGATCAATAGCATTTCCATGAGTGTTTCTGCCCGTACAAAACAGTACGGTATCATGCGTGCGATCGGGATGGCCGGAAGTCAGCTTACACGGATGATCGCAGCCGAGGCCCTAAGCTACGGTCTTTTGGGCATCCTGGCAGGCTTTGTTCTGGGGCTGCCTCTTTACTGGCTCCTGTTTACAACGCTCATCACCCATTACTTTGGCATTTCCTGCACCATTCCCTGGCTTTGCCTCGCTGTAATTGTAGGTTTCGTTCTGTGCTCCGTAGCAGCCGCCGTTTACATCCCCGCAAAACGCATCCGTGAAATGTCCATTACCGCTGCCATCAGCGAGCTTTAACAAAAAAATTCGGCGCAGTCCTTATTAGGGGCTGCGCCGAAGCATTTATTTACAGCTTTTCGTTTACGAAATCGTCCACCATTGCCAGGGCGTTATCGACCTTGATGAGGTCCTTGCCGCCGCCCATGGCGCTGTCGGGCTTGCCGCCGCCGGAGCCGCCGCAGGTGGCGCAGACCATCTTAACGAGCTCCCCGGCCTTGATGCCCCGGGCCACGGCTTCCTTGCCGCAGACGGCCAGGAAGGTGGGCTTGTCGTCCTTGACGGAGGCCAGCACGGCCACCACGTTGGGCTCCTTATCCCGCAGCAGGTCGCCCATCTGGCGCAGCTTGGCGGGGTCGGCCTTGGGCAGGACGGAAGTCATGACCTTCAGGCCCTTGACCTCGTGGGCGCCGAAGAGGAAACGGTCCACTTCTCCGGCGGCCTCCTTGGCCCGATACTGCTCGATGTTCCGGCGCAGCTCCTTGATCTCGTCCATGTGGAACTGGATCCTGTTGGCCAGCTCCATGGGCTTGACCTTCAGCCGGGAAGCAGCCTCCCCCAGCAGGGCCCGGTTGGCTTCCAGCTTCTTGAGGCACAGTTTGCCGGTATAGGCCTCGATCCGGCGGACACCGGAGGCCACGGAGCACTCGCTCTCGATTTCAAAGGGGCCCACCTTGGCGGTGTTGTCCAGGTGAGTGCCGCCGCAGAACTCCACGGAGTAGCCGCCCATGTTGACCACGCGGACCACGTCACCGTACTTTTCGCTGAACAGAGCGGTGGCGCCCATCTTCTTGGCCTCTTCAATGGGCATCTCCCGGGTAACGATGGGGTAGCCCTCCAGAATGGCGTTCTGGACGATGGAATTGACCTTCGCCAGCTCCTCGGGAGTCATGGCGGAGTAATGGGTAAAGTCGAAGCGCAGGTAGTCCGGCTCTACCAGGGAACCGGCCTGGTGCACATGGTCGCCCAGGACACTGCTCAGGGCCTTCTGCAGCAGGTGGGTGGCGGAGTGGGCCCGCATAATGGCCTTCCGGCGGTCCACATCGATGGAGGCGCAGACCACATCATCCACATGGATGGTGCCCCGGTTCAGCTTGCCGTAGTGCAGGTACTTGCCGCCCTTGTCCTTCTGGACATTGGTGACCTCAAAGCGGCTCTCACCCAGCATGATCACGCCGTGGTCTGCCACCTGGCCGCCCATTTCGGCGTAGAAGGGAGTCTTGTCCAGCACCAGGATGCCGGTCTCGCCGCCGGAAATGGCACCGGAGACCTCGTCGCCCTCGCAGATGGCCAGAACCTTTGCCTCACAATTGAAGCAGTCGTAGCCAACGAACTGGGTGGGGGTGTTGTCCAGGCCCAGGTCAATGCCTGCCCAGGCCAGGTCGCCCAGGGCCTTCCGAGCCTCTCTGGCCCGCTCCTTCTGCTCCTTCATAAGCTTTTCAAAGGCTTCCTGATCCAGGGTCATATCCTCGTCGGCCACCATCTCCAGGGTCAGGTCGATGGGGAAGCCGTAGGTATCGTACAGCTTAAAGGCATCGGCGCCGGAGAACTC
Organism: Faecousia sp.; assembly: GCA_050872865.1. GTDB lineage: Bacteria > Bacillota > Clostridia > Oscillospirales > Oscillospiraceae > Faecousia. The sequence continues at coordinate 71,606 of JBNMHR010000006.1, forward strand.
GGTCTCGCCCTTGGCCTTATGCTCAGCCAGCATGTCGGCAAAAATCTTCATGCCGCCGTCGATGGTCCGGGCGAAGTTCTCCTCCTCCACCTTGACCACCTTGGTGATATAGGCGCAGCGCTCCCGCAGGTAGGTATAGTGGTTCTCGTTCTCGTGGACCACGGTCTCCACCACCTGATACAGGAAGGGATGGTTCACGCCCAGGAGCTTACCATGGCGGGCAGCCCGGCGGAGCAGACGGCGCAGCACGTAGCCCCGGCCCTCGTTGCTGGGCAGAACGCCGTCGGCAATCATAAAGGTAGAGGCCCGGATATGGTCGGTAATGACCCGCAGGGACACGTCCATCTTCACGCTCTGGCCGTAGGAAGCGCCGGTAAGCTCCGTGACCTTGTTGGTGATGTTCATAACGGTATCCACATCGAACAGGCTGTTGACATCCTGGCACACCACGGCCAGACGCTCCAGGCCCATGCCGGTATCGATGTTCTTCTGGGCCAGCTCCGTGTAGTTGCCCTGGCCGTCGTTATTGAACTGGGAGAACACGTTGTTCCATACTTCCATATACCGGTCGCAGTCGCAGCCTACGGTGCAGCCGGGCTTGCCGCAGCCGTACTTTTCGCCACGGTCGTAGTAGATTTCGCTGCAGGGGCCGCAGGGACCGGAGCCGTGCTCCCAGAAGTTGTCCTCCTTGCCGAAGCGGAAGATCCGGTCGGCGGGCACGCCCACTTCCTTGTTCCAGATGTCGAAGGCCTCGTCGTCGTTTTCGTAGATAGAGGGGTACAGCCGGTTCTTATCCAGGCCCACCACCTCGGTCAGGAATTCCCAGCTCCAGTGGATGGCTTCCCGCTTGAAGTAATCACCGAAGGAGAAGTTGCCCAGCATCTCAAAATAGGTGCCGTGACGGGCGGTCTTGCCGATGTTCTCAATATCACCGGTACGGATGCACTTCTGGCAGGTGCAGACCCGGTGACGGGGGGGCTCCACCTCGCCGGTGAAGTAGGGCTTCATAGGCGCCATGCCGGAGTTGATCAGCAGCAGGGACGCGTCATTCTGAGGGATCAGGGAAAAGCTGGGCAGGCGCAGATGGCCCTTGCTCTCGAAGAAGGAGAGGAACATTTCCCGCAGTTCGTTTACGCCGTAAGGCTTGGGATCCATGGTTATCTAACCTCCAAATATCTCTTTTATGCAAATAATAAACCCCGCCCCTACTGCTAGGGGCGGGGATAATATACCCGCGGTACCACCCTAATTATCCGCAAAAAGCGGACATCTTAGCTGCTCTGTAACGGGAGCCCCCGCCCCGGTCCTCCCGGGGGACGCCGGAAATGGCGCGCAGTCCGTACTCCTAGGGGCTTACACCTGCTCCCCTTCGCTGAAAAGGCCCGGTCACTGCTTGGTTTCCGCATTGTCTTTGCATATTCTCGGTTATTTTACCCACTTTAGAACGGTTTGTCAAGAGGGAATTACAATTTTCCAGGACAATTACATGAGTTGATCATTTGTGAATCGCGTTTCATTCCATGCTTGTCGGGAATCCGATTTATTCAGAACAAATATCACGCTGACAGGTGGCCGCCTCCGGCGGTGGTTTTCTTGTTCCGGCAAGAAAATCAATAAGAAGCCGGCTCAAGGGGGGCATTGAAGTCTCGCTCCAAGCCATCCCCCCTTGAGAATCCCCCCCCCGGCATACCATTCATCCGACATGTCTAAATCCTATGGAGAACAATACAACAGTGTTATGCTGGAAAAC